>JBMOPO010000001.1:0-19671 GCA_049325095.1 Pseudomonadota bacterium
AGTACGGGCGAAGGTGGAGCATCCGTTTCACGTCATCAAACGGGTTTTCGGATTCGCCAAGGTTCGCTACCGAGGCATTCACAAGAACGCCACGAGGTTGTTTGTGGCCTGCGCTCTGGCGAATCTGCACAGGGTCCGAAGACAGTTGTTGCGAACCACATAGGAGAGGTGCGTCCGGAGTTCGCGAAACACCGCCGTCCGGCGGAGATTGAGGGCTCCCGGGCGCCTCGGCGACCGACCATGAGAAGATTGCTCAACCACTGAACTGATTCCGGAGGTCGTTCATGTTTCCAAGCTCCCGACCAGCTCGCGGCGCGGATTGTTCAGACCTTCCTTATCGTCAAATCCTGTGCATCACTCGATATCGACAAACCGAGCAGACAACCGGAAAGGGCCAGGAAAAAGAAAGCCCGCGAAACACGTCGCAGAATCATCATGGGGAATTTCCTCGTCATCAAGAATGCCGGCAGCAGCGCCAGCCGCCGCCGGCATTTCCGTTCACTGGATCACTGGCACATTGCCTTTGGTGTTGGGATCGACAGCGCCGGTCAGGACTCCGGCGAGCAGAAGGCCACACCCTCGCCGATCCAGCCGTTGGCCATCATGTGCCGGTAGGTGTCCGGGCTTGCCACGAAGCGGTGGTTGCTGTCGGCCTGGGCGAAGCGGTCGTTGTAGAGCCGCCACACCGGGGTGGTGCCGGGGTAGCAGGAGCCCTTGGTGGGCACCAGGGCGCGGAAGGCGATGCCCTCGTAGGTCCAGCCCGAGCTTGGCTGCTTGAGCAGTTCGCACTCGTTGGGGCCGGCGGTGTAGAAGTGGGAGTTGACCGCCGCGGAATAGAACCGGCACACGGGTTTGGCGGCCGCGGGCGCCGGGCCCGCCGCCGGCCAGGCGTTGAAGCCTTCGTCGACGATCCCCCACCCTCCGCCGCCTCCGCCGCCGAGCAGTGAGTCCCGTTCGGCGGTGCCCGCAGTGATGAAGTAGTGGCCGATGCCTTCGTTGTAGAACGCGAACACGGGTTGGGTGGGCGGTGCAGGAGCCACCGCAACTTCTCTCAGAACATGGGTTTCCGGCGGATCGGTATTCGTTCTCAGCCTCGCCGCAAGGCTATAGGTCCCACCGGGCAAGCCGGCAATGGTCAGCGGAGGCGCTTCGATGGAATCTCCCGGGCAGAGGAGATCAATGGTGTGGGTCTTCGCCTCGATGGTAATAGCGCCGGAATCGACATGAGCATCGACGTTGACCGTAACTTGACAATGGATCGAGAGCGCCACGACAAAGGGTTGGTAAGCCGCCGGCATCTCTGGCGTGACCGTAACCTGCTGGGCCTGCGCTGCCATCGCCAGACCGAGCAGACCGAGCAAACCACCCGAAGCGACCTGGGAAAGAAAACCGCGCAGGGATCTTGGTACCAGGTTCATCACAAATTTCCTCCACTCGAAAGCGCCAGCCGCCGCCGGCGTTTCAATTCACTGGATCACTGGCACATTGCCGTTGGTGTTGGGATCGACAGCGCCGGTCAGGACTCCGGCGAACAGAAGGCCACACCCTCGCCGATCCAGCCGTTGGCCATCATGTGCCGGTAGGTGTCGGCGCTGGCCACAAACCTGTGGTTGCTGTCGGCCTGGGCGAAGCGGTCGTTGTAGAGCCGCCACACCGGGGTGGTGCCGGGGTAGCAGGAACCCTTGGTCGGCACCAGGGCGCGAAAGGCGATGCCCTCGTAGGTCCAGCCCGAGCTCGGCTGCTTGAGCAGCTCGCACTCGTTGGGGCCGGCGGTGTAGAAGTGCGAATTCACCGCCGCCGAATAGAACCGGCACACGGGTTTGGCCGCATCCGGCGCCGGGCCCGCCGCCGGCCAGGCATCGAAGCCTTCATCGACAATTCCCCAGCCTCCGCCGCCCCCGCCGCTCAGCAGTGAATCCCGCTCGGCAGTGCTCCCCGTCACGAAATAATGGTTGATGTCGGGGTGATAGAACGCATAGACCCTAATGATCGGTGGGGCGGGCGCAACCGCAACACTGCCAAGGATTTCAGGATCCGGATCCTCAGCGTAATCCATGTTCTCGACCAAATAGGAACCGCGCTTGATGCTGTATGAGCCGCCTGGCAACCCCTCAATCTTTGCTACTTTTTCCACTAGCGAGCACGTTATGTCGAATTCGGTGGCCTTTACCGTAATTGAATCCGCAGACGTATAGATATCCACATGGGCGGGATCCTGTGGTACATGGCAAACTGAAAATGTCAGGACAAAGGGTTGATAGGCCTCCGGAGCTGGCGGTGAGATTTCCAGATCCTGGGCGAGCAGCCGCTCAGCCCCGATCAACGGACAACAGGACGCTACCAGCACCAAGATTTTTTTGATCTTGCTCGCCAATTTCATGAGACGCTCTCCGCAGAATGTAGGGTCGCAAAGCGGCACCAGCCGCCGCCGGCATTTCAGTTCACTGGATCGCCGGCACATTGCCGTTGGTGTTGGGGTAGACGTAGCCGATCCAGTCGCTGCCCGAGTTCTGGGTATAGCCCTGGGCGGCCATGGCACTGAGCTGGCTCTCGGGAAAAATGGCGTGGTCGTCGCGCGCCGGGTTGTACTTGCGCATCAGGCGCACCGTGCCCGCCGGCTGGTTCATAGCCTTGGGATAGAGATAGCCCTCGATGCCATCCAGCTTGTAGCCCACGCTCTTGAAGGCGGACACCCCGGCGGTGTCCGCCGTATAGGTGACGTCGATATGGTCCGGGTTGCTGGAACAGATCGTGGGCGGCGCCGAAGTGGGATCTCCGCACTTCCAGCTCAACCGGTAGAGGGGCACCAGGGGAATCGACGCGCTCTTGGGATTTTCCGGGGTGGTGAACAGCCAGACTTGGGCCTTGGGAACGGTTGTCTGGAGTGCGCCCGGGAAGCTCCCGTACCCCGTGATCCCGGTACCCACCGACGTATATGAGATGGTACTAAAATTTTTTGGCTTCAATGTACCCAGAGCCGCCGCTCTGGCCATCTGCGGCACCGTGGTGTAGAAATAATCCAGCCGCCCGGAACTGTACATCGAAAACAGTGGCGTCAATTTGTTGGGGGTCTGGGCGATGGTCTGGTCCACGGCGGTGCGGGCGTTGGGTAGACCCGATCCCAGCGCCTCCGTCTGGGCGGCAAAGTGGCTGCCGCTGGCGCGGATGCGATCCCGGATCGCGGTCCACGACAGGCGCGGGTTGATGGAACGCAGGATGCCCGCCAGGGCCGAGACATGGGGCGCGGCCATGGAGGTGCCTGTGCAACTGCCGTAGCCGTCGGCGGCGACACCTGATTCATCTACGACGGCTTTATCCGAGCACAAAACCCAAGGAGCGGAACTCAGTTCGCCATTGGTAGGCACCGTGGAGACGATAGACTTGGCCGGAGCCACCACACCAAACGACCCTGCGGAGTTGGAGCCATTTGCAAGATCGTACCACCAGCGTACCCAGGCACCCGGAACAGACGGATTGCTGTTTTGCGCTCCACCGACCGAAAATACCGAAGGATGACTGGCCGGGAATTGAGGAACTGTAGCGTTGCTGTTACCTGCCGATGCCACCAACAAAACATCTTTACTGACGGCGTCCGCGATTGCATCGCAGACTGGGAGTTGATTGGTGCAATTGGCAGCAGCATTCCCAAAACTCAGGTTGATCACTTGCATCCCATTTGCGACCAGGTTATTGAGGGCCTCCGGACTGTTTTCGACAACTACTTTAAAATTGAACATTGCCACACTACAGGTAGGACAGCCACCGGCCACACCAACCCCGTTATTGGCGGTGGCGCCCATAATGCCGAGCACATGAGTACCGTGAAATTCTGGTTCATCGCCTGCAAAGAGGCTATTGCTTTTACCTGAAAACTGGGTGCGGTAATTGGCCGCCAAGTCCGCCGGGGGCTGATCGTTGATAAGCCCGCCATCGGCCGCGGCTACATAGCCGTGCCCCTTGGTGCGATCCCAGGCCGAGGGGAAATTCATCGCGTGCATGCCCCACTGGTAACGGCCGGCGCTGACGGCGTTGATCGGGAAGTAGGGGTCGTTCGGCGCCCACAGAAAGTCTGTTTTCCTACCAGTGCCAACCCACACTACACCGGGTTGTTTTTCAAGGTAGTCGACGGCAGCTTTGGCCGCGTCCACCGAGGGGTAACGCAGCACCAGATAGCGGTGCAGGCGTTCGGTGGGATCATCGGCTTTCAGCAGCGCACGGAATTTCGGATCGAGCCGATCGCTGGAGATCAAAAAACGTGCTCGCTCAGGCTGGGAGAACAGTGTCTCGGTTGCCGGCTCCCTGGCATTGATGGCCTCGAGCATGGCCTGCTCGGCAGTGAGCTGGTCGCCCGGTTCGGCCTTGCCCGACAGCACCGGGTCGAAGGCCGGGGCGTCGAAATCGAGCAGCACGATGACGCTGTTGCTGTTGCCTTCTTCATCGAACAGGGGTGCCGGTTCGTGCTCCGGCGGCTTGGCCGGCAGGATCAGCGGCGGGCCGGCCTCGCGGGCGAACACCCCCTCCAGATAGGGGCCTTCGTCGTTGGGGAGCTCCTGTTCCTGGGCGTGGACGGCTATCGAAAACAGCAGCAGACCCGATAGCAATGCAGAATGGATTGCGGATTGCGGATTGCGGATTGCGGATTGCGGATTGCGGATTGCGGATTGCGGATTGCGGATTGCGGATTGCGGATTGCGTAATGACATGGGACCTCTCCTTTTGTCTGTCGCATCGATGTCGATCACCCACCGCCACCGGCACCCTCCCACCCGGACGGGATCCGGACGATCGGGGGAGTCGGGCTGGGGGAGGGGGATGGCGCCCGGCACTCGCTTCGCTTCCCTGCCTCACCACTGGCGCGGGCTCAGCCTACCCCTGTTTCCATGACCGGCGCAAGTCAGCGCGGCCAGCGCCCCCGTCAGGACTCCGGCGAACAGAAGGCCACGCCCTCGCCGACCCAGCCGTTGGCCATCATGTGCCGGTAGGTGTCGGCGCTGGCCACGAACCGGTGGTTGCTGTCGGCCTGGGCGAAGCGGTCGTTGTAGAGCCGCCACACCGGGGTGGTGCCGGGGTAGCAGGAACCCTTGGTCGGTACCAGGGCGCGGAAGGCGATGCCCTCGTAGGTCCAGCCCGAGCTTGGCTGCTTGAGCGATTCACACTCGTTGGGGCCGGCGGTGTAGAAGTGCGAATTCACCGCCGCCGAATAGAACCGGCACACGGGTTTGGCGGCCGCGGGCGCCGGGCCCGCCGCCGGCCAGGCATTGAAGCCTTCGTCCACAATCCCCCAGCCACCGCCGCTTCCTCCGCTCAGCAGTGAATCCCGCTCGGCAGTGCCGGCGGTGATGAAGTAGTGGCCGATGCCGCCGTTGTAGAACGCGAAGACGGGTTGGGCAGGGGGAGCCGGGCTGACGACGACGCTGCCTATCTCGGGAGGCTCTACGGGATCCCAATAGTGGACACGTGCCCGGATGCTGTAGGTGCCGCCCGGAAGCCCAGAGATATTAGCCACTTTACGAAATGAAGGAGGAGTTGCGAAACATGCGTCAGGCACATCTGCATCGAGGTGGATGGTATGTGTTCCCGGGGATACATCAACACGAATGACGTCGAGATCGTCAATGACCAGACAGTCAAAATCGTGGCCTAGGGTAAATGGTTGATAGGCTTGGGGCGCAGCAGGTGTGATGGTCAATTCCTGCGCATGGCTTGATGTCGACACACTGGGCAATCCGCCGGAGATAACAAAGAACAACAAACCTCGCAGGGTGCGCTGTACTGTATTCATGGTGAATTTCCTCCAATGGATGCCGGCAACGGCGCAAGCCGCCGCCGGCAATTCGAGTCAGTTGATTACCGGCACATTGCCGTTGGTGTTGGGGTAGACGTAACCGATCCAGTCGCTGCCCGAGTTCTGGGTATAGCCCTGGGCGGCCATGGCACTGAGCTGGCTCTCGGGAAAAATGGCGTGGTCGTCGCGCGCGGGGTTGTACTTGCGCATCAGCCGCACCGTGCCCGCCGGCTGGGTCATGGTCTTGGGATAGAGATAGCCCTCGATGCCGTCCAGCTTGTAGCCCACATTCTGAAATGCGGACACTCCGGCAGTATCCGCCGTATAGGTGACGTCCATATGGTTCGAATTGCTGGAACAGATCGTGGGCGGCGCCGAAGTGGGATCTCCGCACTTCCAGCTCAACCGGTACAGGGGCACCAGGGGAATCGACGCACTCTTGGGGTTTTCCGGCGTGGTGAACAGCCAGACTTGGGCCTTGGGAACCGTCGATCCGTAACCACCAGGATATGCCGTGTAGCCGTTGATGCCAACGCCATTAGCAGAGGCATAGCGGGTGGCGAACGAATAGGCCAGCGGCGGCAGACTGCCCCAGGAAGCCACGGCAGCCATCTGCGGCACCGTGGTGTAGAAGTAATCCAGCCGCCCGGAACTGTACATCGAAAACAGCGGCGTCAATTTGTTGGGGGTCTGGGCGATGGTCTGGTCCACGGCGGTGCGGGCGTTGGGTAGACCGGATCCCAGCTCCGCCGTCTGGGGGGGATAGTGGCTGCCGCTGGCGCGGATGCGATCCTGAATGGCGGTACGCGACAGGCGCGGGTTGATGGAGCGCAGGATTCCCGCCAAAGCCGAGACATGGGGTGTGGCCATGGAGGTTCCGGTACAACTGCCGTAGCCGTCGCCATATATTCCTGACTCATCGGATCCTGCAACGTCCCCACACTTGATTGTCGGGGTCGAAATGTAGTTTGAACTTGCGGGAACCGTGGAGACAATCGATCGCGCTGGTGCCATAACACCTGCAACCCCTGGATAAGCAGAACCGATATCTCGTTGATAGAGGGGGTCATACTCGGGGTTCCACCGAGCCCACTGGCCAGGAACGGCCGGATTGGTATTTTTGGCGCCGCCAACTGACAATACCGACCCGTGGCTTGCGGGGAACTCGGGAATTTGTGTGCCATAGTTACCTGCGGCGGCCACCAGCAAGACGTCCTTGGTGTCGGCATACACGATGCTGTCGCATACTGCCTGTAGCTCTGTACAGGTTCCTGTTTGGAATCCAAGACTCATATTGATGATCTGCATACCCCTCTCTACCAGCCCGGTGATGCTGTTGGCGAGATACTGGTTGGTCACATTGGAGGTGGCCATAGCCAGGCTGCATCCAGGGCAGCCCCCAGCAACCCCGATCCCGTTGTTGGTGGTGGCACCCAGAATGCCCATCACATGGGTTCCGTGAAACTCTCGCCCAGCAACGTTGAAGGCTACGAACGAGAAGTGAGAGCGGTAATTGGCCAGCAGGTCGGCGTGAATCTGGCTCGGCATGCCCCCCTCAACCGCACCAAGATAGCCATGCCCCTTGGTTCGATCCCAGGCCGAGGGGAAGTTCATGGCATGCATGCCCCACTGGTAGCGGCCGGCGCCGACAGCGTTGATCGGAAAGTAGGGGTCGTTCGGTGACCAGAGATAGTTGAACCTTTGATCGACACCGGCGAACAGAACGCCGGGGCGCTCCTTGAGATATGCCTCCGCAGCCTTGGCGGCCTTGACTGACGGATAACGCAGCACCAGATAGCGTTCGAGACGCTCGCGGGGATTGTCGGCTCCCAATGCCTCCCTTGCTTGCGGATCCAGGCGATTTTCCGGGCGGATCAGAAAGTGGGCCTCATCGGGCTGAGAGAACAGTATTTCTGCTGCCGGCTCCTTGGCATTGAGGGCCTCGAGCATGGCCTGCTCGGCGGCGGGCTGGTCGCCCGGTTGGGCCTTGCCGGACAGTACCGGGTCGAAGGCCGGGGCGTCGAAATCGAGCAGCACGATGACGCTGTTGCTGTTGCCTTCTTCATCGAACAGGGGCGCCGGTTCGTGCTCCGGCGGCCTGGCCGGCAGGATCAGCGGTGGGCCGGCCTCGCGGGCGAACACCCCCTCCAGATAGGGGCCTTCGTCGTTGGGGAGCTCCTGTTCCTGGGCGTGGACGGCTATCGAAAACAGCAGCAGACCCGATAGCAATGCAGAATGGATTGCGGATTGCGGATTGCGGATTGCGGATTGCGGATTGCGGATTGCGGATTGCGTAATGACATGGGACCTCTCCTTTTGTCGTGTCGATACCGGTCAAAACCGCCGCCGGCCGATCCCGGACCCGGGTACCACCCAGGCCAAGGGAACCGGGTTTCGGGAGAGGGGCGCCACCGCGCTCTTGCTTCCCTGCACCCGCCGCCGGTGCCAGACCAGCGTATCCCTTCCCCATGACCGGAACAAGTCACGGGGGGCCACCCGGCGCACCCGCCGGCAATCAGCCGTCGAGCGCGGCCAGCGCCTCGGCGAGGTGGCGCACGGCCACCACTTCCATGCCCCGGGGCGCCTGGCGGGGGGCGTTGGCGGCGGGCACGATGGCGCGGGTGAAGCCGTGCTTGGCGGCCTCGCGCAGGCGCTCCTGGCCGCCGGGCACGGGGCGGATCTCGCCGGCCAGGCCGACCTCGCCGAAGACCACCAGTTCGCGCGACAGCGGCCGGTCGCGAAAGCTGGACACCACGGCGAGCAGCACCGGCAGGTCGGCGCCGGTCTCGACCACGCGCACGCCGCCGACGACATTGGCGAACACGTCCTGATCGCCCACCATGAGGCCGCCGTGGCGGTGCAGCACGGCGAGCAGCATGGCCAGCCGGTTGCCCTCCAGGCCCACCGCGACCCGCCGCGGATTGCCCAGTGGACTGGCGTCGACCAGCGCCTGCACCTCGACCAGCAGCGGCCGGGTGCCCTCCCAGACCACCATCACCAAACTGCCGGCGGCGGTTTCCTCGCCGCGCTGGAGGAAGATCGCCGAGGGGTTGGCGACCTCGCGCAGGCCGCGGTCGGTCATCGCGAACACGCCCAGCTCGTTGACCGCGCCGAAGCGGTTCTTGTGGCTGCGCAGGGTGCGGAAGCGGTTGTCGTGGGAGGCTTCGAGCATCAGCGAGCAGTCGATCATGTGTTCGAGCACCTTGGGCCCGGCGAGCGCGCCCTCCTTGGTGACATGGCCGACCAGCAACAGCGCCATGCCGGTCTGCTTGGCAAGTCGCACCAGGCGCGCGGCGCTCTCGCGCACCTGGGACACGGTGCCCGGGGCGGCGCCGATGTCGTCGCAATGGAGCACCTGCACCGAGTCCACCACCATTACCCGGGGCGCGCGGCGCAAGGCGGTGGCGCAGATGGTCTCGGCCGAGGTCTCGGCCATGATCTCCAGCCCGCCGAGGGGCAGTTCGAGGCGGCGGGCGCGCAGCGCGACCTGCTGGGGGGACTCCTCGCCGGTGACGTAGAGCACCGGGACGCCGGCGCCGAGCCGGCAGAGCACCTGTAGCAGCAGAGTGCTCTTGCCGGCCCCGGGCTCGCCGCCGATGAGCACGCAGGAACCGGCCACCAGGCCGCCGCCGAGCACCAGATCGAGCTCGCCGAAGCCGGTGGCCAGGCGCGGCTCGGCGGCGACCTCGACCTCGGCGAGGCGGGTCACCCGGCCGTCGGCGGCGCCGGCGAAGCCGCGCTGGGCGCCCCCCGCCGGGGCGGCCGGGAGGCGAAATTCGCTGAGCGTGTTCCAGGCCCCGCAGTCGGCGCACTGGCCCTGCCACTTGCCGTGCTCGGCGCCGCAGTCGCCGCACACATAGGCGCTCGCCGGTTTCCTGGCCACCTCGTCCTCCCGCGGTTGCTGGGTGCATCCTAGCAATCCACCGGCCATTTGGGCGGGAAATCGCGGCCGCGGGCGCGCCCGCGGCCGCGTTCGGCGCCGGGAAGCCGGGCGGCGATCTGCTACAGTGGCCCCATGTCGCTGATCCCCGAAAAACCCCTGCTGTTCTTCCCCCATGTGGCGGTCGCCCTGGGCCTGCACGAGGCGATCCTGCTCCAGTCCCTCAAGGAGATCGCCGCCCACCGGCCGGGCGAGGAGCGCAACGGCTTCGTCTGGCACGAGGTCGCCGGCGCCGAGCTGCTGGAGCTGCTGCCGTTCTGGAGCGAGGCGGACCTGCGCTCCCTGGCCGGCAGGCTGCGCGACCAAGGGGTGCTGCTGATCGGCAGCGGGCCGCTGAGCGCCACCGGCCGCTGGCGGTTCGCCTTCAACGAGCGGCGGCCGGCGAGCGGGCGGGCGGCGCCGGCTCCCGGCGTGCAGCCGATGCGCCCGGACTGGCAGCCGGAGCGGGATCTGCTCGCCCAGCTCGCCCAGTACGGCATCCCCGCCGCATTCGCCCTGGACCAGGTGCCCGAGTTCGTCACCTACTGGAGCGAGCGCGGCGAACCCCGCCACAGTTGGGGGGCCAAGTTCCTCAAGCAGGTGCTGCGCTGCTGGCGCGAGCAGGAGGTGCGCCAGGCGCGCGGCGAACAGCAGCCCATGACCCCGGACTGGCGGCCCAGCCCCGACGCGGTGGAGATCCTCGCCCGCGCCGGCATCAACCGGCATTTCATCGACGATGCGGTGCCCGAGTTCATCCTCTACTGGCGCGACCGCGGCGCCCTGTCGAACACCTGGAACTCGCAGTTCGTCCAGCACGTGCGCCGCCAATGGGCGCGCTACACCGCGACTCTGGCCAAGGACAGCACGCCCCGGCCGATGGCGCCGGACTGGCGGCCCGACGCCGAGGTCTACGATGTGCTCGCCCTGGCCGGCATCGACCGCGCGTTCGGCGAATCCCTGGTGCCCGAATTCGTGCTCTACTGGCAGGAGAACGGCGCGGCACTCAGCACCTGGAACACCAAGTTTCTGCAATACGTCAAACGCCAGTGGGCCTACTCGAATCAAGTGACGGGAACGCTGCATGAAAACCGGCGAACATCTGGCCACCGAGGCGGCACGCGCGCTCGCGACCTCCTCGAAGAACTCGGCGACCGCAGCTGGGCCGGCTGAGCGGCCGCCGCCGGCGCCGGAACTGATCGACGCCATCAATCAGATCTTCGCGCTGTTTCGGATCAACTTTCACAACCAGTTCTACAGCGCCTTCGCCGACACCAGCCTGCTCGACCAGGCCAAGCGGCTGTGGCTGGAGAGCCTGCGCCACCTGCCGCCCGGGGTGCTGCTGTGCGCGGCGCGGGCGCTGATCGAGCGCGAGGAGTACCTGCCCACCCTGGGCCGGATGCTCGCCGCCTGCGACGAACAGCTCGTGACCCTGGGGCTGCCCGCGCCGCGCGCCGCCTACCGCGAGGCGTGCAATGCCGCGAGCCCCAAGGAAGCCCAGCGCTGGTCGCATGCGGCGGTGTACCACGCCGGCCGCGCGCTGGGCTGGTACCGGCTGCGCACCGGCACCGAGCGCGAGACCTGGCCGGAGTTCCAGCGCCTCTACCGGGAGTACTGCCGCCGCGCCCTGAGCGGAGAGCCCCTGGCGCTGCCCGAACCGCCGCCGGAGCAACCCGCCGCGCCGGCCGACCGGGAGGCGGGCCGCCGCCAACTGCGCGAATTGCGCCGGGAGCTCGGGGCTTGAACCAGCGGGCCGCCATCGCCGCGCCCGGCGCGCTGCGCAGCAGCACCGCACGGCGCATGGCCAAGACCATCTACAACGGCTTCCACAGCTACTTCGCCGACTTCCAGAACCTCACCCTGGGCGCCAAGGCGCGCTTCGAAAAGGCGCACTGGCATGCGGTGCAGCGCGCCAACCAGGATCGCATCGAGCTGTACAAGGACAAGGTGCGGATGACCGCGGAACTCCTGGCCACGGTCACCAACCGCGACATCACCGACCTCGACCTCTGGCAGCAGGCCAAGGGCGTCTACACCCAGCTGGTGGCCGGGGCGCCCAACTTCGAGATCGCCGAGACCTTCTTCAACTCGGTGTTCGGGCTGATCAACGATCACGACAAGATCGACGACGCCCTGATCTATGTGTTCTCCTCACAGGGCCAGCCGGCGGGCGGCGAATACCCCATCTACACCCGCTACGAGAACCAGACCTCGCCCCTCGAGCTGTTTCGCCGGCTGCTGCTCGACGCCGAGTTCTCGGTGCCCTGGGAGGACCCGGAGCGCGACGCCCGGCGCATCGCGGCCGCCTTTGCCGAGGAGGCCCAGCCGGAGATCGGCAGCCGCTTTCACGAGTTGAAATTCGACCTGCTGGAAGCGGTCTTCTACCGCGGCAAGGCGGCCTATCTGGTGGGCCGCATCCTCGACGGCTACCGCTCGCTGCCGCTGGTGCTGGCGGTGCTCAACAACGAGTCCGGCGGCCTGCTGATCGACACCGCGCTCTTCAACCGCGCGGAACTGAGCGTGATCTTCAGCTTCACCCGCGCCCATTTCATGGTCGACGCCGCGGTGCCCCACCAGTACCTCCAGTTTCTCAAGCAACTGCTGCCCCACAAGGGCGACTACGAGATCTACACCAGCCTGGGCCTGACCAAGCACGCCAAGACCGAGTTCTACCGCGAGTTCGTCCGCCACCTGGAGCGCTCCGACGACCAGTTCGTGGCCGCGCCGGGCATCAAGGGCATGGTGATGGCGGTGTTCACCCTGCCGTCCTACGACATCGTGTTCAAGGTGATCCGCGACCGCTTCGACTATCCCAAGGAGGTCACCCGGGAGATCGTGCGCGAGAAGTACCGGCTGGTGTCGCGCCACGACCGCATCGGCCGCATGGCCGACACCCAGGAGTTTCACAACCTGATCTTCCCGCTGCGCCGCTTCGCCCCGGACCTGCTCGCGGAGCTCCAGGCGCTGGTGCCCTCGCAACTGCACCTCGAGGGCGACCGGCTGATCATCCGCCATCTCTACACCGAGCGGCGCATGACTCCGCTCAACCTCTATCTGAAGACCGCCAGCGCCGCGGAGACGCGCAGCGCCATCGACGAGTACGGCAACGCCATCCGCCAGTTGGCGGCGGCCAACATCTTCCCCGGCGACATGCTGCTCAAGAATTTCGGCGTCACCCGCCACGGGCGGGTGGTGTTCTACGACTACGACGAGATCTGCTATCTCACCGACTGCAACTTCCGCCGCCTGCCCGAGCCGCGCACCGAGGAGCAGGCGCTGGCCGCCACGCCCTGGTACACGGTGGGCCCCAACGACGTGTTTCCGCAGGAATTCCGGCTGTTCTTTTCCGGCAACCCGGAGGCCCGCGCGGCGTTCGAGGAGCTGCACGGCGAGATCTACACCCCGGAGTTCTGGTGGGGCATCCAGGAGGAGATCCGCGCCGGCAAGATCGTCGATGTCTTCCCCTACCGGCGGGCGCGGCGCTTCGCCGAGCGCTTCGCCGCCTGATCGCCAGGTGCCGGGCGCCCGGGGGCTTCCGGGCGGGGCTGGACTTCGGGCCGCGGGGGAGGATCGACATCAGACCGCCGGCGACACACACGACAAGGGGCCCGCAGGCCCCCTGGTTCTTGCCTCCTTCGGCGCGGGCCGGATCAGGCCACCTCGAACAGCCCGGCGGCGCCCATGCCGCCGCCCACGCACATGGTGACCACGACATATTTCTCGCCGCGGCGCTTGCCCTCGCGCAGGGCGTGGCCGACCATGCGCGCGCCGCTCATGCCGTAGGGGTGGCCGATGGCGATGGCGCCGCCATTGACGTTGAGGCGCTCGTCGGGGATGCCGAGCCGGTCGCGGCAGTAGATCACCTGCACCGCAAAGGCCTCATTGAGCTCCCAGATGCCGATGTCGTCCATTTTCAGGCCATGCTGCTTGAGCAGCTTGGGAATGGCGAACACCGGGCCGATACCCATCTCGTCGGGCTCGCAGCCGGCCACCGCGATGCCGCGGTAGATGCCGAGCGGCTCCAGGCCGCGCTGCTCGGCGGTCTTGCGCTCCATGAGCACGCAGGCCGCGGCGCCGTCGGAGAGCTGGCTGGCGTTGCCGGCGGTGATCACCCCGCCCTCGAACACCGGCTTGAGCGCCGCGAGCCCCGCGGCGGTGGTATCGGGCCGGTTGCCCTCGTCGAGCGCCAGGGTGCGGGTCTCGATCGCCTCCTTGCCGGTGGCCTTGTCCACCAAGCGGACATGGGCGGTCACCTCGACGATCTCGTCGGCGAAGATCCCGGCCCGCTGGGCGGCGGCGGTGCGCTGCTGCGATTGCAGGCCGTAGGCGTCCTGGGCCTCGCGGCCGATGCCGTAGCGCTTGGCGACCACCTCGGCGGTCTCCAGCATGGGCATGTAGATGTGCTTGTGCAGGGCGATCAGGTCGGGATCCTGGGCCCGGTAGCGGTTCTGATGCTCGTTCTGGACCAGGCTGATCGACTCGATGCCGGCGCCCACCGCGATGGTCATGCCGTCGTGCACGATCTGCTTGGCGGCGGTGGCGACGGCCATCAGGCCGGACGAGCACTGGCGGTCCATGGTCATGCCGCTCACGGTGACCGGCAACCCGGCGGCCAGGGCGCTCAGCCGGCCGATGTTGTAGCCGGTGGTGCCCTGGCTGAGCGCACAGCCCATGATCACGTCGTCGACCTCGGCGGGGTCGACCTTGGCGCGGGCCACCGCTTCGCGGATGGCGATGGCCCCCAGGGTCGGGCCGGGGGTGTCGTTGAACAGGCCGCGGTAGGCGCGGCCGATGGGGGTGCGCGCGGACGAAACGATGACGGCTTCTCTCATGTCAGTGCTCCTCGATGCGTGGAATCAGGATGATTTCTGCGCGGCGAGCGCGTAGCCGATGAATTTCTCGGTCTGCTTGAGGGCGCCGGACAGCCGCTCCTCGCCGGTCGGATCGTCGATCCGCGCCCAGTGCTCCTGCACCGCCTCCGGGGTCTGCTGGCCTTCGGGCAGGTAGATGCCGCGGGTTTCGTAGAGGTGCGCGCTGGCGTAGCCGCCGGCGCCGGCGCAGAGGATAAACTTGTTGGGCGCGTCCTCGGAGCACAGCACCAGCACCCCGGCGCTGACCGGCTCCGGCTGCATCACCGCCGCGGCGCGCGGATCGGGAATGATGTCCTCGGTCATCCGGGTCAGCGCGGCGGGCGCCAGGGAGTTGACCCGGACATTGTACTTTTCGCCCTCCTGGGCCAGGGTGTTCATCAGGCCGACCACGGCGAGCTTGGCGGCGCTGTAGTTGGACTGGCCGAAGTTGCCGTACAGGCCGCTCGACGAGGAGGTCATCACGATGCGGCCGTAGTTCTGCTCCTTCATGATGTCCCAGACCGCCTTGGAGCAGTAGGCCGCGCCCATCAGGTGCACGTCCACCACCAGCCTGAAGTCGGCCATGTCCATCTTGGAGAAGGACTTGTCGCGCAGGATCCCGGCGTTGTTGATGAGGATGTCGACCCGGCCCCAGGCGTCCATGGCGTCCCTGACCATCGCCTGCACCTGCCCGAAATCCGCCACATTGGCGCCGTTGGCGATGGCCTCTCCGCCAGCCGCCTTGATTTCCTCGACCACTTTGCGCGCGGCCTCGCTGGAGGCGCCGGTGCCGTCACGGGCGCCGCCCAGATCATTGACCACCACCTTGGCGCCGCGCGCGGCCAGCGCCAGGGCATGGGAGCGGCCGAGGCCGTTGCCGGCACCGGTGACGATGGCCACCCGGCCGTCGAATCGGATTGTCATGGGAAATTCCTCCGTCGTGAATGGGATGCTCAGGCGCGGCCGGCGAACACCATGTTGAGCCACTCGGCCTTGAGCGCGGGTTTCTCTTCGCCCTCGATCTCCACCGTGATGTCGAGCTTGAACAGGTACTGGCCGGGGTTCTTCTCGGTGGCGTCCAGCACCCTGGCGTTGGCGCGGATGCGGCTGCCCACCTTCACCGGCTGCAGGAAGCGCACCTTGTCGAAGCCGTAGTTGACGCCCATGGTGCGGTTGGGCACCTCGATGCCCACCCCATTCTGCAGAAAGTAGGCGAGCATCGACAGGGTCAGAAAGCCGTGGGCGATGGTGGTGCCGAACGGTGTCTGTCGGGCGCGCTCCGGATCCACATGGATGAACTGGTGGTCGAGGGTGACGTCGGCGAAATCATTGATGCGCTGCTGGTCGATGGTGAACCAGTCGGAGGTGCCGGCGTCCTGGCCGATGCAGGCGGCCAGGTTGGCGGGATCGATGCGGATGGTCATGGGAAACTCCTCACAGGGTTGAACTTCGCGGCTCAGAAACCGCACCGGGCGGCGTAGCGCTGCAGGTGGTAGCGGTGATCGCCGTAGCGCTGCTCCGCGACCCGCGCGCGCTTCAGAAAGAAGCCGATATCCAGTTCGTCGGTCATGCCCACCCCGCCGTGCATCTGCACCGCCTCGTTGGTGGCCAGGGCGGAGACCTCACCGGCCTTGGCCTTGGCCAGGCTGGCCAGCACCGGCACCTCGGGACTGTCGGCATCCAGTGCCTGCAGGGTGCCGAGCACCAGGGACTTGAGCAGTTCGAGCTCGCTGTAGAGATGGGCGGCGCGATGCTGGAGGCCCTGGTAGGAGCCGATCAGCACCCCGAACTGCTTGCGGGTATTGAGGTACTCGAGAGTGCGCTGAAAGACTTCCAGGGACAGTCCGAGCAGTTCGGCCGCCAGGTGGGCGTTGCCGATGTCGAACAGCCGCTCCAGCACCGGCGCGGCGTCCTCCACCCCGCCGAGCAGGGCGTCGGCGGTCAACTGCACGCCCGCGAAGCGGACCTGGGCGGCGTTGCGGCTGTCGGCCATGATCACCCGCTCCACGGTGACGCCGGGCGCCTCGCGCTCGACCAGCGCCAGGGCGATCCGGCCGCTGCCCTCGATGCGCGCCGAGACCAGCAGGCGGTCGGCGCTGTGGCCGTCGGGGACGAACGCCTTGGCGCCGTCGAGCACGCAGCCCGCGCCGCTCGGCCGCAGCCGGGTGGCGATCGCCGCCGGGTCGTGCCGGGGGCCCTCGTCGAAGGCCGGCGCCAGGGTCAGCTCGCCGGCGACCACCGCCGGCAGCAGGGCATTGCGCTGCGCCTCGGAACCGGCCAGCACCAGCGCCGAGGCGCCCAGCACCGCGGTGGCGAACAGCGGCGAGGCGGTCAGGGTGCGGCCGCACTCCTCGCTGATCTGGCCCATGCCCACATGGCCGAAGGCGAGCCCGCCCTGGGCCTCGGGCACCAGCACGCCGGCCCAGCCCAGCTCGGCCATCGCCCGCCAGGTGTCCAGACAGTAGCCGAGCGGATCGCGCTCATCGCGCAGCCTCCGCAACTGGGCCACGGGCGCGTGCGCGGCGAGAAACTCCCGCGCCGCGTCCTTGAGCATGCGTTGTTCTTGGTCGAGTACCAGTGCCATGTGCCGCCCCGTCATTCCCGGCCCAAGCCCAGGATGCGCTTGGCGATGATGTTCAACTGGATCTCCGAGGTACCGCCCTCGATGGAGTTGCCCTTGGTGCGCAGCCACTGGCTGGCCATCAGGCCGTCATCGTAGGCCGCGCCCTCCCAGGCCAGGCCGCGCTGGCCGTGGATGGCGACCAGCAGCTCGTGGCGGCGCTTGTTGATCTCGGTACCGGCGTACTTGAGCATCGAGGAGGCGGCACCCACGCCCTGACCGGCGGCGGTCTCGTCGGTGATGCGCTGGGCGGTGAGCTCGAAGGCGCGCTGGTCCATCTCCCAGCGGGCGATGTCGGTGCGCAGGGCGCTGTCGGCGAGTCGCCCCCGGTCGAGGCCGAGTTGCTCGATGGCCCGCGGGTGCAGCCGGGCGTCGACATTGCTCTGGCCGATGCTGCCGATCATCTCGCGCTCGTGGGTGAGCAGGTAGGTGGCCAGCTCCCAGCCGCGGTTGAGCTCGCCCACCAGCTGGTCCTTCTCGACCCGGACATTGTCGAGGAAGGTCTCGCAGAACGGCGATTTGCCGGAGATCAGCCGGATCGGCTTCACCGTCACCCCGGGCGTGTTCATGTCGAACAGCACCAGGCTGATGCCGGCGTGCTTGGGTGCCGCCGGATCGGTGCGCACCAGGCAGAACATCCAGTCGGCGCGGTCGGCGTAGGAGGTCCACACCTTCTGGCCGTTGACGATGAAGTGGTCGCCGCGGTCCTCGCAGCGGGTCTGCAGGCCGGCCAGATCCGAGCCGTAGTTGGGCTCGCTGTAACCCTGGCACCACCAGATCCTGCCGTGCACGATATCGGGGATGTGCTGGCGCTTGAGGGCCTCGGAGCCGTACTTGAGCAGCGCCGGGCCGATCATCGACAGGCCCATGCTGAACAGCGGCACGCGCGCATTGATGCGCTGCATCTCCTCGCGCAGGATGCGGGTCTCCTCCTTGCCGAGCCCGCCGCCGCCGTATTCCGCCGGCCAGTCGGGCGCGGTCCAGCCGCGCTCCGCCATCACCTCCAGCCAGCGCCGCTGATCCGCGCTGGTGAATTTCCACTTGGTGCCGCCCCAGCAGCGGTCCTCGAATTCGACCACCGGCTCGCGCATCGACGGCGGGCAGTTGGCCTCCAGCCAGGCGCGGGTCTCGCGCCTGAAGCTCTCCAGATCGGACATGGCGATGCACCTTGTCAGCGGGTGATCCGCATCCCGGGGCCGCACCGGCGGCCCGGCATGGCGGGAAAAAACCGAGGCAAGGCACTATAGAGGATGGCCCCGGGGCCGGTAAACCGCGCGCCGGCCGTGGTTACGGATACCGGGTCATGGCTCCGCCTCGCCCGCCGCCGCGGCCATCGCCAGGCGCTTGAGGGGATCGGCCCGATCGAAAACGGCCATCCCGGCGGCGCGCAGCAGGGCCGCCGGCAGGCGGGTGTCGGCGAACAGCATCTTGAAGCCGCGCATGGCGGCGAGCATGGCCAGATTCTCCGGCCGGCGGCGGCGCTGGTAACGCGCCAGCGGCTCGGGATCGGCGACCTCCAGGCCCCGCGCCAGGCCGGCCGCCAGCTCGGCGGCCAGCACCTCGGCATCGGCGAGGCCCAGGTTGACCCCCTGGCCGGCCAGGGGGTGCACCACGTGCGCGGCATCGCCAAGCAGGGCGACGCCCGGCAACACATAGCGGTCGGCATGGTGCTGGTGCAGCGGGATCAGCCGGTGCTCGCCGGCCAGGGCGACGCCGCCCAGCGCGCCTTCGCTGGCGATTTCCAGCTCCCGGGCCAGCGCCCGCGCGTCCAGCGCCTGGAGCCGCTCGGCCTCGGCCCGGTCCTGCGACCAGACGATGGCGACCTGGTGGCCGTCTCCGGCCAGGGGCAGGAAGGCCAGCGGGCCGCTGGGCGCAAACCACTGCCGGGCGCACCAGCCGTGCCCGCGCTCGGTGTTCAGCACCGCGACCAGCGCCAGGTGGCCCGGATCCCAGCGCCGGGTGGCGATGCCGAAGTGTTCGCGGACCCGGGAGTCGGGGCCGTCGGCGGCGACCAGCAGCGCGGTCCGTACCAGCACATCGCCCAGCCGGACCCCGCACCCGCCCGCCGCCAGCCGCTCGATGGCGGTGACCCGCGCCGGACAGCGCAGCTCGAGGTTGGGCTGCCCGCGCAGCGCGGCGTGCAGGGCGGCCACCAGGGCCGGCTGGCCGAGAATGTGGCCGAGCTGGGGCTGGTGGATCGCGGCACCGTCGAAATGGACCCGGCCCGAGGTGCTGCGATCCCAGACGGTCATGGTCTCGTAGGGGCAGGCGCGCGCCGCGAGCTCCGCCGTCCAGGCACCGAGCCGCTCCAGCAGCCGGCGGCTGCGCGCGTTGAGCGCCAGGGCGCGGGGCTCGAGCAACGGCGTGTCGGCGAGCGCCGGCGGCGGCTGGGGCTCCACCAGGGCGATGCGCAACTGCGCCGCGGCCGGGGCCCGGGCGAGCGCCAGGGCGAAGGCGGCGCCGACCGGGCCGGCGCCGGCCACCAGCACCTCACAGTCGC
>JBMOPO010000002.1:0-1614 GCA_049325095.1 Pseudomonadota bacterium
TTTCAGGACGCCGCCACCGAACGGGCCGTGCGCGCGCGGCTGGAGTCGTTGCCGCAAGTGGAATATGTCGGTCCGCAATACGGGGCAGCCAAGGATGCCTTCTACGCAGGCATTGATGCCTTGGTCTTTCCGACGCGCTACGAGAATGAAACCGAGGGGATCGTCAATCACGAAGCCATGTCCCGCGGCATTCCGGTGATCGCCTACGGGCGCGGCTGCATTCCGGAGATCGTTGGCGCCGACTGCGGGCTGGTGATCGATCCGGCCGAGCCCTTCGTCCCGGCGGCGCTGGCGAAGCTCGAAAGCTGGCTGGCCGACTCGGCGGCCTTCGAGGCCGCTTCGCGGGCGGCGGCGGCTCGCTTTGTCCGCACTTATGAGGAAAACCAGGCGCGCTGGCGGGCGCTGTTGGCTGACTTGACCGGTACCGCGGCGGCGCCAGAGTCGGCACCCGCGGCTGGCGGCGGCGCGGAATGACAGGATTCGCCGCCAAGGCCCGCAAGCTCGCCGGCATCCTTGCCGTACCCGCTTGGCGCGCGGCGCTGCGTCGCCATCGCGTGGCGGCCGGGGTTGAGCATGCCGGCGTGCTGCGCAACCTGGGGCCGGTGCAGACGGTGGTGGATATCGGCGCCAACCGGGGTCAGTTCGCGCTGGCGGCGCGGCACTGTTTTCCCGATGCGCGCATCGTTTCCTTCGAGCCGCTGGCCGGGCCGGCGGCACAGTGGCGGGCGGTCTTCGCGGGCGATACCCGCGCCACGCTGGTGGAGGCAGCGGTGGGGCCTCAGGCCGGCGAGGCGCAAATTCACGTCTCGGCGCGGGATGATTCTTCTTCCCTGCTGCCGATCACGGCGCGGCAGAGCGAGTTGTTCCCCGGCACCGCCGAGACGGGCACAGCGGCCATCCGCGTGCTGCGCCTGGCCGATGCCCTGCCCGCCGGGGACATCGCCGCGCCGGCACTGCTCAAGCTGGACGTGCAGGGCTTCGAGCTGCAGGCGCTGGCCGGTTGCGAGGACGTGCTGGAGCATTTCGACTGGGTGTATGCGGAGTGCTCCTTCCAGGAGCTGTACACGGGGCAGTCCTTCGCCGACGAGGTGATCGCCTGGCTGCGCGAGCGCGGCCTGCGCCTGGCGGGCGTCTACCACATGGCCTATGACGATCTCGGCCGGGCGGTGCAGGCGGATTTTTTGTTTGGGCGGTGAGGTGTGGCGCCGGCGTTGATCGCCGCGGGGGCGCCGCTCCTACAACGGGCGTCTGTAACGAGGCCCGCCCGCGGGCATCCGGCCGCGTCATAGCCCGTGCAGCCGGGGTGTCAGCCGCCGATTTCTTCTTCGACGATGCGACGGATGTCGTCGGCCGAGATGTCAGACTGCTCGGCTTTTGAGTAGATGGTCACGAGCAAGCGACCGCCTGCGGTCTGGACGTAGTAGATCACGCGATAGCCGCCGCTGGTGCCGCGCTGCGCATCGCTGTTGGGAAGGCGGACCTTGTGGACGGTATGGCCAGTGCCCTGCACCCGATCGCCCGGCGTAGCCCCGCGCTGGAGTTCATCCAGCAGCGGCTGCAGATCGGACTGGATGCGACGGTAGTTCTTGCGGAGGCGTTTGAGTTGGCGGAGAA
>JBMOPO010000003.1:0-1613 GCA_049325095.1 Pseudomonadota bacterium
GTTCCCGGCCAAGCGCATCACCGTCAACCTGGCCCCCGCCGATCTGCCCAAGGAAGGCGGGCGCTTCGACCTGCCCATCGCGCTGGGCATCCTGGCCGCCAATGGCCAGGTCCCGGCCACGCACCTGGGCGATTGCGAGTTCCTGGGCGAGCTGGCGCTGGACGGTACCCTGCGGCCCGTTCGCGGCGCGCTGGCCGCCGCCTTGGCGGCGGGCCAGGCCGGCCATGCCCTGCTGCTGCCCGCCGCCAGCGCCCCCGAAGCCACCCTAGCCGGCTGTACCCCGGTCTTCGCGGCGACCAGCCTGGCCCAGGTCACGGCCCACCTGCGCGACTTGGAGCGGCTGGATCCCTGCCCGCCCTACGCAGCGGAGACGCTGGCGGCCGGCTATCCCGATCTGGCCGAAGTGCGCGGCCAGGAGGGCGCCAAGCGCGCCCTGGAAGTGGCCGCGGCCGGCGGCCACCACATTCTTTTCCTCGGTCCACCCGGCACCGGTAAGACCATGCTCGCCAGCCGCCTACCGGGCATCCTGCCGCCGCCGGCGCGCGAGGAGAGCCTGGAAATCGCCGCCATCCACAGCACCCGCGAGCACGGCTTCGACCCCACCAGCTGGGGCCGACGCCCGTTTCGCTCGCCGCATCACAGCGCCAGCAGCGTGGCCCTGGTGGGCGGCGGTTCGCAGCCGAAACCCGGCGAGATTTCCCTGGCCCATCACGGCGTGCTCTTTCTCGATGAGCTGCCCGAATTCCCGCGCCAGGTGCTCGAAGTGCTGCGCGAGCCTCTGGAAACCGGGGAGATCCACATCTCCCGCGCCGGCCGCCAGGCACAGTTCCCGGCCCGCTTCCAACTGGTGGCGGCCATGAATCCGTGTCCCTGCGGGCATCTGGGCGACCCGCGCCACCACTGCCGCTGCACCCCGGCGCAGGTGGCCCAGTACCGCGCCCGCCTGTCCGGGCCGCTGCTGGATCGCATCGACATCCAGATGGAAGTGCCGGCGCTACCGGTGGAGGCCCTACACGGCCAGGCACCCGACAGCGTGGAAAACAGCGCTACCGTGCGCGAGCGCGTGATGCGTAGCAGGGCACGGCAACTGGCTCGCCAGGGCAAGGCCAACGCCCTGCTCGGCCCGGAGGAGATCAGCGCCTACTGCCAGCCCGACGCCGCCGGGCAAAAGCTCCTGGAGGCCGCCCTCGCCCGCCTCGGGCTCTCCGCCCGCGCCTACCATCGCATCCTCAAGCTGGCCCGCACCATCGCCGACCTGGCCGAGGCCGATACCGTCCGCGGCGCTCACGTGGCCGAGGCCATCCAGTACCGCCGGCTGGACCGGGTCGCGGCGACCTGAGCGCCACTATGCAGCCTCAATTTTTGACGATCTAAAACCTGAATCCGTGTTCCCCTCGTCTCACAGCTTCCCTCCGGGTCTGAGCGCATGAATTCCGAACGTTCTCCCTTTGGTTTTGCCACCACCATCGCTGGTTCGGGGAACATACGACCAGGATTTCGGGGCAAATCTGCCTTGTTTACGCCTTCCGTCAGCGCATTTTGCATGCCTTGCGCGAGCTTGCCCCTTCCGGGGGGCCAGAATTCGCGCGTGGAGGGTTGGCGTATCGGCTGGC
>JBMOPO010000004.1:0-18562 GCA_049325095.1 Pseudomonadota bacterium
GGCCGCCAGCCGCCGGCTGCTGGCGACCCTGCCGCCGGATGACGCGGGGCTCCAGCAGGATGACGGCGCCTGGGAGAGTCTCGCCGAACTGCTCACCGGCCTCGTCCAAGTGTCCCGACCGCCGCCCGGCCAGCGCCCCGGCCTGTTGGCGCGGGCGCGCGCCGGCCTGGCGCAAAGGGGGCTCGATCTCACCGACCTGCACCCCCTCGACCGGCAACTGCTGACCCTGGTCGATACCCTGTTCGCGGCCATGGCGGAGGGCGCCTGGGTGCCCCCGCAACTGGACGAGTTGCTGGGCGTGGCGGAAGTCCCGGTGGCGGAGCTGGCCGGCGCCGATCCCGCGTTCCTGGACAAGCCCTGGCATCCGGGGCGGCGCCTGCTCAACGAGATCATCGGCGCCGCCACCGACTATCTGGACCAGCAGGGCTACGCCGACCAGGAGCTGTTCCGGCGCGCGGCGGCGGCGCTCGAAAGCCTGGGCCGACTCAGCGCCGAGCCGGGGCGGCTGGCCCAGTTGCTGGCGGAGTTCATCGCCCTGGTCGAGCGCGAGCAGGAGCGCACCGCCAAACTCGCCGAGCGCGCGCTCCGCGAGGCCGCGGCCCGCGAGCGGACCGAACTGGCCCATCGCAGGGTCGCCGAGGTGCTCAATGTGCGGCTGGCGGACCGCGACTGCCCGCTGGCCCTGGTGAATTTGCTCGAACGCGCCTGGTGCCGGGTGCTGTTTCTGGCCTGGTTCCGCGGCGGTGAGGGATCGGCGCAGTGGCGTACAGCGCTGCACCTGCTGGATCAGTTGCTGGGGCTGCTCGGCGACGAACAGCCCGATGCGGAACTCGCCGAGCGGCTCTGGGCGGCGCTGGCCGAACGCCTGGAGGACATCGCCTTCGACAGTTTCGAGGCCCGCGCTTTGCTGGCGGATCTGCGCGCCTGTCTCGATCGCGCACCGCCTCCCGCCCGGTTTCCCCCGGCCACGATCCTGACCCCGGATGAGGCCCGCGAACTGGGCGACCCGCGGCTCCCGGTGCTGGTCGACACCCTGCGGCTGGCGCTGCCGGGCGCGCCGGAGGCGGACGGCGCCGAGCCGGAGCCGGCGCTGGACGATGTGGACCTCAGCCGCGCCGATTCGCTGCGGGTCGGCAGTTGGATCGAATTCGACGACGGCGGCGGCGAGCGGATCCGCGCGCGCCTGCTCGGCGTGGTGCAGCCCTCGGGCACCCACCTGCTGGGGAGCGGCGAGGGCGGTGCGGTCCGCCTGGTGCCGAAACGCCGGCTGGCCCTGGCGCTGAAGGAGGGGCGGCTGATCGCGCTCGACAACTCCCGGCTGTTCGAGCAGGCGCTGGAGCGGGCGCTGGGCGAACTGGCCGCGGCAGCGGCCGAACCGGCGTGGCCGGACCCGGTGCACAGCGCCCGGGGCGATCGCCGCTGAGCCGGCGCCCGGTGCCGGGCGGCCGCCCGCGGTATCCACGGCGGCCGGCCCTGGGTTAGGCTGGCGGTTGCGAGTCTTGGTCCGAGCCGTGGTCATGCTGGAGATCGATTCCGACGGCTGGCTCCACCCGGTGCAGCGCCTGCCCTCTCCCAATTGTGACGACCGCCCCCACGGCGAGGTCTCGCTGCTGGTCATCCACGGTATATCCCTGCCGCCCGGATGTTTCGGCGGCGATGCGGTGGTGCGGCTGTTCCTCAACCAACTGGACCCGGCGGCCCACCCGGCCTTCGCCGAGCTGGCCGGGCTGCGGGTCTCGGCCCACCTGTTCATCGACCGCGGCGGCCGCATGATCCAGTTCGTGCCGTTCGGGCGGCGCGCCTGGCATGCCGGGCGCTCGCGCTACGCGGGGCGTCCGAACTGCAACGATTTCGCGGTCGGCATCGAACTGGAGGGTACGGACACCTCGGGTTACGAGGAGGCGCAGATGCGGGCGCTGGCGACCGCGGCCCGGGCCTTGCTGGCGCGCTACCCGGCGTTGACTGCGCAGCGCATCCGCGGCCACTGCGATATCGCCCCGGGGCGCAAGACCGACCCGGGCCCGGGTTTCGACTGGTCCCGCCTGCGGACCCTGCTGGAAGAGACGCCATGAAGTTTCTGGCCATGCTGTTTGCGATCCTGATCCACTGGCGCGACCGCCCGCCGCCGTGCGCCTGGCCGGCGCGCTGGGACCCGGCGGCCACCACGGCCGCGGGCTGGTCCCGCCTGCCGGTCGCGGTGGCGCTGCCGGCCGCGGCCGCCTGGCTGGCGCTGTGGTTGCTGGGCGGCTGGCTGTGGGGGCTCCTGGGGTTCCTGATCCAGTTGCTGGTATTGATCGGCTGCCTGGGCGGCAGCCCCTGGCGAACCCTGTTCGATACCCTGATCGCCGACGGCAGTCGCGGCGACCAGCAGGCGGTGCTGCATGTCCTCGATGAGTTGGGTATGCCCGGTGCGACCGATGAGGTGGCGGATTTCGCCGGACTCCATGCCGCGACCGACCGGGTGCTGGCGCTGCGCTTCGTGCGCGAATGGTTTGCGGTGCTGTTCTGGTTCGCGCTGCTGGGCGCACCGGGCGCGCTGCTCTACCGCTGTCTGGAGCGGGTGGCGGCCGCTACCGGCAGTGGTCGGTTCCCGCTCGCCGTCCTGGAATGGCCGGCGCTGCGCGCCTTCGGCCTGGCGGTGGCACTCGCCGGTCGGCCGGGGCAGGCGCTCGGGCCCTGGGCGGCGAGCCTCGGGTCGCTGGAGGATTCGACGGCGCTCGGCGGGCGCTACCTGGCCGGGGCGCTCGACCCGCAGCCGGCGGACCTGGAGCCCGGATTGGCGCTGGCGGCCCGGGTGCGCGGGGTGCGGGATCTGTTCGGCCGCGCGGTGCTCGTCTGGCTGGCGCTGGTGGCGCTGGCCTGGATTCTCGCCTAGGCGCCGGCCGGGCTTGCCGCAAGCTCAGCGCCGCGGGCGCGGCTCCCAGAACAGCTCGCCGCCGCTGCGCGCGGCGAGCGCGCGGGCGACCGCGAACAGCAGGTCGGACAGCCGGTTGAGATAGCGCAGGCCGGCTGCCGGCAGGGCACCTGCCGCGGCGGCGGCGACCAGGTCGCGCTCGGCGCGGCGGCATACCGCACGCGCCACCTGGGCCTGGGCGGCCAGGGGGTTCCCGCCGGGCAGTACGAACCGCTCCAGCGCCGGCAGCGCCGCGCAGAGTTGGTCGATGTGCCGTTCCAGCAGCTCGACATCGGCGGCGTCCAGGGTATCGCCGGCCCCGGCGAGCGCCGCGCCCAGCTCGAACAGGCAGTGCTGGGCGGGCGCCAGCATCGGGTGCAGTGGGTCGCCGCAGTCCAGTTGGGCGAGCAGCAGACCGAGCTGGGCGTTGCACTCGTCGAGGCTGCCCAGGGCCTGGATGCGGGCGTCGTCCTTGCGCACCCGGGTGCCGTCGGCCAGGCCGGTCTCGCCGCGATCGCCGCCGCGGGTGTAGAGGCGGGTCATGTCAGGGTTCCTCCGGCGGCGCACCCGCGGCCGCCACCGGCAGGTGGCGCATCAGGTAGGTCACCAGCAGCATGGCCGGCACGCCGATCAGACAGGAATAGACGAAGAACAGCGGGTAGCCGACGGCGTCCACCACCCAGCCGGCGGCCCCGCCGATGAACTTGCCCGGCAGCGTCATCAGCGAGCTGAACAGGGCGTACTGGGTCGCCGTGTAGGAGACATTGGTGAGTCCCGACAGGTAGGCGATGAAGGCGGAAAGGGCCAGTCCCCCGGACAGGTTGTCGGCGCTGATGGTGACCACCAGCATCCAGAGTTTCGCCCCGAGCAGCGCCAGCGCGGCAAACAGCAGGTTGGTCAGCGCGGCGAGGATCGCGCCGGTGAGCAGCACCCGCATCACGCCGTAACGCGGTACCAGCACGCCGCCGAGCACGCCGCCGGCGATGGTCATTGCCACACCGTAGAGGCCGCTGACATTGGCGATCTGCGCCAGGGTGAAGCCCAGATCCAGATAGAACGGATTGGCCATCACGCCCATGGTGATGTCGGTCACCCGGTACAGGCCGATGAACGCCAGGATCACCAGGGCCAGCCGGCCGTTGCGCGAAAAAAAGTCCGCGAACGGGCAGACCACGGCGCCGATGAGCCAGCCGCTGACCTGGCGCAACCGCTGTGGCAGGTGCGCATTGCGCATCATGAAATCCTGCACCCGGGTTTCGAGGAACAGGGTCTCGCGCGGCTGCCGGGCGACCGGTTCTCGGCTTGCGAGCACCGCCAGCACGCCGGTCGCCATCAGCCCGGCCATGGCGAGATACACCGCGCTCCAACTGAGCCGCGCGGCGATGTGCAGGGCGCCCGCCCCGGCCGCGAGCAGCGCCATGCGATAGCCGAACACATAGGTTGCCGCCATTGCGGCCTGCCGGTCGGGGGGGGCGGCCTCGACGCGCCAGGCGTCGATCGCAATGTCCTGAGTGGCCGAGCCAAGGGCCACCAGCACCGCGCAGGCGGCCAGCCGGCCGAGTTCGGCTGCGGGGTCGGTAAAGGCCATGCCGATCAGGCCGCCGGCAATGCTGAGCTGCCCCAGCAGAATCCAGCTGCGCCGCCGGCCGAGCAGCGGGTGCAGCAGGGGCAACCGCAACCGGTCGACCACCGGCGACCACAGCACCTTGATGGAGTAGGTGATGCCCACCCAGCTGAACAGGCCGATCATGGTGCGGGACACGCCGGCCTCGGTAAGCCAGGCCGACAGGGTGGAAAATACCAGCAGAAACGGCAGCCCGGCGGAGAATCCCAGGCACAGCATGGTGGCGATACGGGGGTGGGCGTAGACCAGCCAGGCCTCCCGCCAGGTGCGGCGGGCCACAGGCGGCGGTGCGGGGGCGGAAGGTCTGGTCATCGATGCCATGGGCCTTGATGCTACAAAGGAGGCGGGCCGGCAAGCCGGGGAACAGCCGGATCGGCGGGCGCCGGTCGAGGATCGCGAACCTGGAGAGGCCGGGCATGGCGGCGGCCGGAAAGCCGCCACCTTACCGGAATCGCCCGCCCCGCAGCCAGCGGGGTTGCAAAGGGGGGCCGGCGGCCCAACCTCCTGTTCGGTAGCCGCCGATCCGGGAGCCGCCGGTGCCTTTTCTGGTGTTCTTCATTCTGCCCATCGTCGAGCTCTGGCTGCTGATCCGGGTGGGCGCCGCGATCGGCGCCACCCTCACCGTGGCGCTGGTGCTGGCCACCGCAGCGCTGGGTATCGGGGTGATCAACCGCCAGGGGTTGCGAACCCTGACCCGGGCCCGGGCCGGCCTGGCGCGCGGCGCGCCGCCCGCCGCCGAGATGATCGAGGGCCTGCTCCGGGCGCTCGCCGGCCTGCTGCTGGTGCTGCCGGGTCCGCTCACCGACACCGCCGGCCTGCTCGGGCTGATTCCGGGCCTGCGCCGCTGGCTGGCGCGGCGGCTGCTGGCGTCGGGGCGGCTGGGGCAACCCGGCGCCGGGCGCGGCGATCTGATCGAGGGCGACTACGAGCGCGAGGACTGAGCCCGGAGCCCGTCCGGGCGCCCTTGAATTCGGTCGCCGACTCCCCAATTTGCTCGGTTGCCCGCAACCGCCGGCCGGGGCACGGCGAAAATTTTGCCGCCCCGGGGCCTTGTAATTCCGCCGGCCAGCACCACATAAGGCAGAGTTTTCGGGCAGGCCCGAATACATTTGGTCCATAAGTCACGACAAGTGGAGAAGAAGCCGCATGAAGATCCGTCCCCTTTACGACCGGGTGGTCGTACGTCGCAAGGCAGAGGAAGAGAAAACCGCTGGTGGCATTCTGCTGCCGGGCTCGGCCAAGGAAAAACCCAATCAGGGTGAAGTGATCGCCGTCGGTACCGGACATGTGAACGACAAAGGCGAAATCCGCCCACTGGAGGTGAAGGTCGGCGACAAGGTGCTGTTTGGCAGCTATGCCGGCAACACGGTCGAGGATTCCGACGGCAGCGAGCTGATCGTGATGCGCGAAAGCGACATTTTCGGAATCATCACCGGCTGACCCTGCCTCCGTACCGATTCATCACAGACTACTGGAGAAGGAAACGATCATGGCAGCAAAAGATGTGAAGTTCGGCGATACCGCCCGCAGGAAAATGTTGGCCGGTGTCAATGTGCTGGCCGACGCGGTACGCGTGACCCTGGGCCCGAAGGGCCGCAACGTGGTGCTCGACAAGGCGTTCGGCGCACCCACCATCACCAAGGACGGGGTCTCGGTGGCCAAGGAAATCGAACTCAAGGACAAGTTCGAGAACATGGGCGCGCAGATGGTCAAGGAGGTCGCCAGCAAGTCGTCCGATGAGGCCGGCGACGGCACCACCACCGCGACCGTGCTCGCGCAGGCGATTCTCAACGAGGGCTACAAGGCCGTCGCCGCGGGCATGAACCCGATGGACCTCAAGCGCGGCATCGACAAGGCGGTGGCGGCCGCGGTGGCCGAGATCGGCAAACTGGCCCGGCCCTGCTCCGACTCCAAGGAGATCGCCCAGGTCGGCACCATCTCCGCCAACGCCGACGAGCAGATCGGCCAGATCATCGCCGAGGCCATGGACAAGGTCGGCAAGGAAGGCGTGATCACCGTGGAGGAAGGTTCCGGCCTGGAAAACCAGCTCGAAATCGTCGAGGGCATGCAGTTCGACCGCGGCTACCTCTCGCCCTACTTCATCAACAATCAGGAGAGCATGAGCGTCGAGCTGGACTCTCCCTACATCCTGCTCGCCGACGCCAAGATCTCCAACATCCGCGACATGCTGCCGCTGCTGGAGAGCGTCGCCAAGGCCGGCAAGCCGCTGGTGGTGGTGGCCGAGGATGTCGAGGGCGAAGCCCTGGCGACCCTGGTGGTCAACACCATCCGCGGCGTGGTCAAGGTGGCGGCCTGCAAGGCGCCGGGCTTCGGCGACCGCCGCAAGGCCATGCTGCAGGACATCGCCATCCTGACCGGCGGCACCGTGATCTCCGAGGAGGTCGGTCTGAGCCTCGACAGCGCCACCCTGGAGCACCTGGGGCAGGCCAAGCGGATCAGCATGACCAAGGAAAACACCACCATCGTCGACGGCGCCGGCTCCCAGGAGGACATCAAGGGCCGCATCAAGCAGATCCGCGCCGAGATCGAGGACACCACCTCCGATTACGACCGCGAGAAGCTGCAGGAGCGGCTGGCCAAGCTGGCCGGCGGCGTCGCCGTGATCAAGGTCGGCGCCGCGACCGAAGTCGAGATGAAGGAGAAAAAGGCGCGCGTCGAGGATGCGTTGCACTCCACCCGCGCAGCGGTCGAGGAAGGCGTGGTGGCCGGCGGCGGGGTCGCCCTGGTGCGTGCGGTGCAGGCCATCGCCGACCTCAAGGGCGACAACGAAGACCAGACCGTGGGTATCGGCATCGCCATCCGCGCGATGGAAATGCCGCTGCGTCAGATCGTCGCCAATGCCGGCGCCGAGGCCTCCGTGGTGGTCGACAAGGTCAAGCAGGGCAAGGGCAACTATGGCTTCAATGCCGCCACCGGCGAGTACGGCGACATGGTGGCCATGGGCATTCTCGACCCCGCCAAGGTGACCCGCACCGCACTGCAGGGCGCGGCCTCCATCGCCGGGTTGATGATCACCACCGAGGCCATGGTCTCGGAGATCCCGGAAGAAAAATCCTCCGGCGGCGGCATGCCCGACATGGGTGGCATGGGCGGCATGGGCGGCATGATGTAAGCCGGCCCAGGGCGCTCCCTGTGTCCAGAACCCCGCGCTGCGGCGCGGGGTTTTTTATGCCCGCGGCGGGCCGTCCATGCGCCGCCGGGGACTCTTCGGCTTCGAGATCGAGGCGCTGCGGGAGCGGCGTGGCCATGGTCGCGGGGCGGGCAGGCGCACCCGCCGCGAGGCATGGGCACGCCCGCCGTCGAACTATTGCGGCAGAGCAGGCGCGGGATGCGGCTGCGGGAACATGCGGTCGCCGGGTAGGGCGGGTAGGCGCGGCGCACCCGGCGAATGCCCTTCCTCTCCGAGGCGAGCGCGGGCTTCCCTGCCGGTGGCGAAGGTGCTGCGCCGGTCCGCTCACTGTCCCGGCTCGCCCCGCACCATCGGAATGCGGTGGTCCCATCCGGGCGGGGATTTACAGCGTCACCGGGGCTGGCCTAAGCTCAACAGGCCCGCCGCGCCAGGCGGGGCATGGGATGAACCATGAGGGCTATGGGAAGGAGCAGCGGGTCATGATGCAGATCGGCAGGAGCGGAGTTCTCGGGTTGGTGATTGCGGCCGCAGTGAGCGGTGATGTGCTGGCCGGCGTCGCGGCTCCCCCGCCGGCGACGGCGGTGCCGACCCTGGGCGAATGGGGTTTGGCGGGAATCGCGGCGCTGCTGGCGATCGCCGCCGGGCGCGCCCTGTACCGGCGCAGGGGTTGAGGCCGAAGCTCCACGAGCCGTGGAGTCCGGCGCGGGGGTGGGCCCGCCCCCGCGCTGTCGATCGCCGATGAACGCAGCGCCCGACTGGCTGGCCGCCGCTTGGTCCGTGCTGCTGCTGGCGGTCATTCCTTCCCTGTTGCTGGCCGAGAATGCGGCGCCGAGGCAGGAGCGGCACCCGCTCGCCTGGCGCCGTTGGAGCGGGAACCTGGCCCTGTCCGCGGGGTTCTGGTGGCTGAGCCGCGAGGCCATGCTGCTCGGCGCCGCGGCGACCGCCCTGTGGCTGAGCCCGGAGCCGCCCGGTCTGCTGAGCCTCGCGCCCCTGCCGGCGTTCATCTCCCTGCCCGCCGCCCTGCTGCTGATCGACCTCGTGGAATACGCCATCCACCGGGCCTATCACCACCATCCACTGCTCTGGCGCCTGCACCGGCTGCACCACAGCGATCCCCGCGTCGATCTCAGCACCACGCTGCGCCAGCATCCCCTGGTGGTGCTGGTGGACGTACCCGTGCGCCTGCTGCTCTGGACGGCGCTGGGCATCCCGCCGCTGGCGGTGCTGATCTATCAACCGGTCTCGCTGGCCGTGCATCTGTTCAGCCACGTCAACTGGCAGTTGCCGGCGGCGGTCGAAAGGCGCCTGCGGTGGATCCTGGTGACGCCGGATTTCCACCTCGTCCATCACTCGCCGGAGCGGATCGAGACCGACAGCAACTACGGCTCCGTGCTGCCCTGGTGGGACCATGTGTTCGGCACCGCGCAGCCGCGCGATGCTGCCTATTGCCGGGCATTGGCGCCGGGGTTGGACGAGTTTCGGGACGAAGGCGATCTCTGGCTGCACCGGCTGCTGCTGCAGCCTTGGTCCAGCGGCCGCACGCCAACCGGTTGAGTGCGCGGCATTGCGCTCCCCGACCGCCGCCGGCAGGAGCGGCGCCCCTGCTGCGATGGGGTTGGCGCCGCCGCGGACCCATCTACGCGCAGGCCTCCTGCCGGAGCCTTCCGGTGTAGGCCGGATAAACCGGCCGTGAGGCCGGTGCATCCGGCGTTCGGCGTTTGCCAGCACAAGGTAGCCGGTCGGTGGGCACGGTGTCGGATGCGCCGCTGCGCGGCGCATCCGACCTGTGGGAGTGGGTGGATCCAACGGCCCCAAAAACGACGAGGCCCGGAAATCCCGGGCCTCGCGAACTACCGAAGGTCGTGGTCAGCCGGCGCGGCGACGCAGTCCTGCCACGGCCAGGATGCCGATCAGGCCCGCCAGTACCGCCAGCGCCCAGGGGGACAGGGTGGGGATCGCGGTGGGGCCGGCAAACCCACCGGCCACGAACAGCACGAAGTTCTCCCACATCTCGGAACCGCTGTTGGTGCCGCCGGTGAGGTGATCATCGTGGCAGCCGCTGCCACATTCCGGATCAAATCCAGTGAGAATGATCCCGCCGGCCCCATAGGTTGCCGAGCAGAGCACGGTCACCGAGGTCACCCCGTTGGTGTCGTCTGCGGCGCAACTGTAGGCTGGGCCCAGGCCGCTGAAGGCGCCGTGCACTGAAGACCCCCAGTTGCTGAGGTCGGTGGCGTCGAGGACATTGGGTGTGGTCAACAGGGGATGGCTGGCGTCGGTGACCACGATGTCGTTGCCGTCGACATCACTGATGCCGGTAAACACATAGCCCGGCCCGGCGAATGTCCCGAACGCGCTGGCTCCCACGGCACCATTGTGATTGTTGATGACCAGCGTGCCGCCCGCGTTGACCCAGTTGAGGATGGTGGTCATGTCGGCGCCGCTCAGGGCATCCAACTGGTCCTGCGCAATGTACAGCATGTCGAAGCTGCCCAGGGACCCGAGCGCGGTGGTCTCGGTCAGCGTCACGCCGGGGGCAACCGCCGGCGTGGCCGGTGCCTCGAAGAATGCGTGCCACAGGCTTTCGGTCGCTGCGATGGGGTCTCCGGTGTAGCAGCAGGAGGAATGCTGCATGATGTCGTAGGTGGCGGCGCCATTGCCGGGCGGGAGCGCGGCTGTCGCCATCAGTGGCAACAGGGCGGCGAAGAACAAGCCGCCCAGCGGTCGCAAGCAGGATGCAAATTTCATGGAACATTCCCTCTCGGTTGTTTTTGAAAAGTCCTGGTGTCGGTGTTGGCGGGAAATCAAGCCGTCGAGCGGCCCTGATGGGTCCGAATCAAGGGAGCAGAACCCGCTATGTCTGCTCACCGGTTGGTAACGAGTCAACGGGTCCTGATTCCTCCGCGGGCGAGTCCATGGCAGCGCAGCAGTGGGGCCGAAAAGCGTTGCGATAACCGTGCTCATTCCTTGACCCTGGATCCAGAACGCGATGATGTTAACTGGTTCACGGTTTTGGTCAATAGGCCAATCAATCAGAATGGGGCGAAAGGGAATCCGGATTTCCGGATCTTTTTCCACTGCATCACTCCGGCAGGCCATGGGTGGGCAGTCGCCACAGCAGTTCCCGGGCCCCTGCCAGCCAGACCACCAGCGGCGTCACCATGGGCAGCAGCAGCGAGCCGAGCTGGTAGCCGAGTGCCGCGGCGTCGCGGGCCAGCGGACCCCAGCCCTGCTGGGCGACGAAGGCGCCGCCGGTGCCGAACACCAGTTGCTTGAGCTGCACGGCGGTCATCGAGCACAGTTCCACCGCCAGCAGCACGGCGAGACCGACGGCCAGCCGGCGCCCGCGGCCGGGCAGCGGCGTGGCGAGTGCCAGCGCGGCAAACAATGGCAGCGAGTAGCCGTAGCTCAGCGGATTGGTGAGGAACCCGAGGTGTTCGTCCGGCGGCGGATTGGCGATGATCTGGCCGCCCACCTCGCCGAAGCGGGAGATGAGCAGCAGTTGGGCGCCGTGCAGGCGCAGGTCGGCCACCGCTTCCGGCAGCCACAACCGGAGCAGGTGCTCCGCGGCCCAGGCGACCGGGGCCAGGTGCCAGGGTGCGGTCAGGTACCAGACCGCGAAGGTGACCGGCAGCCACAGCAGGGTGCGGCCGAGCAGGGCGTTGAGCGGGCTAGCCGGCATTCGCTGTTTCTCCAGCGGCGGGGATGAAGCGCACCCAGATCAGAAACACGATCAGGGCGTCGAGCATGATCAGCGCCTGCCAGACGTAGAGGTGCGCCCACTCGAACAGCGCAGGGTTCCACAGACCCAGGTAATAAAGGCTGACGATACGCACCAGGTTGAGCGCCTGGATGGCGATGAAGCCGGCGACCAGCCCCTTGAGCTTGTGGATCCAGGGCGCGGGAAAGGCGACCACCGCGGCCAGCAGCACGATCATCGCCTCGACGCCGTTGCAGCCGGGCTCGATGGACACCCCAAAGTCGCTCAGGGTGCTGCGGATCACCTTGCCGCTGACCGCGACCCGGCTGTCGAACCACTGCATCAGCCAGCCGCTCAGATCGGCGAGCGTCGCCGTCCAGGGCAGGATCACCGTGCGCTGCACCGGGGCCAGCATCTCCAGGGTGAACAGCGCGATCAGCAGGACCAGGAACGACACCAGAAAACGCAGCAAGGGGATTCTCCATTCGCCCGCGGCCGGTTGCGGGCCGCCGACATGATAGCAATCCGGCGGTGAACGGGATCGGGCCGCTGGCCATCGCCGACCCGGGAGGAGCGGCTCCCGCCCGCGACCGGATGGTCGCCGGATGCGCTGCGCAGGGCCGCCCGCTACCCGGGTTTGCGCCGGCGCCGGCCGGCGGCCTGCCGCGGCGGCGATACGGTGACCGAAGGCCATTTCACGGCGCGCCGGCGGGACCGGCCGTGGCGCTCATCGGTTGTTATTGTCCCGCGGCCGCCGCGTCGCGCGCGGGTGGGCGCGGTCGTAGACCTGGGCGAGATGCTGGAAATCGAGGTGGGTGTAGATCTGGGTGGTGGACAGGTTGGCGTGGCCGAGCAGTTCCTGCACCGCGCGCAGATCGCCGCTGGATTCCAGCAGATGGCTGGCGAAGGAGTGGCGCAGCAGGTGCGGGTGCAGGCGGGCGGCGGCGCCCCGCCGGCTTCCCAATCGGGCCAGGCGCGCCTGGATGGCGCGATGGCCGAGGCGCCTGCCGCCGGCCCCGACGAACAGCGCCGGCTGCTCGGCGCCGCACCAGGCTGCGAGCACCTGCAGCCAGCGGCGCAGGGCGCTGCGGGCCTGGCCGCCGACCGGCAGCAGCCGGGTCTTGCCGCCCTTGCCGGTGACGCGGACCATGCCGGCGTCGAGGTCCAGCGCGGTCCGGTCGAGCGCGGCCAGTTCGGCCAGCCGCAAGCCGGAGGAGTAGAACAGCTCCGCCATGGCCTGGTCGCGGATCGCCAGGGGTTCGTCTCCGGCCGGCGCGTCGAGCAGTTGTTGCAACTGATCGACATCCAGGGTCGCCGGCAGTTTGCGCGGGCCCCGCGGGGCGCGGATGCCGCTGCAGGGATCTCCCGGTACCCAGCCCTGGGCACGGGCGAAGCGAAACAGCGCCCGCACCGAGGCCAGCCAGCGCTTCAGGCTGGAACTGGCCCGCCCCTCGGCGTGCAGCCGGGCCAGACATTGGCGGACGTGATGCTGGCGGATCTCGGCCAGGGAGCCGAGGCCCTGGGCTGCCGACCAGTCGCGCAGGGCGCCCAGGTCGCGCAGGTAGGCCGCACAGGTGTGGGGCGAACAGCGCCGTTCGCTGCGCAGGTGGCGGGCGAACGCTTCGAGTTGGTCCGGCGCGGGGACTCCGGTCATGGCCGCGGTCGGCTCGGGGTGATTCAGTCCAGCAGCCGCGGGCAGATGCGGTTGAGGACTTCCGCGATGTAGCTCAGAAACAGCGTGCCCATGCTGCTGCGGTAGTGGTTGGGATCCGGATGGCCGATGGCGAGCACGCCGAACACGCGGCCGTGGTAGAGCGGCACCGCCGCCACCGAGCCCACCTGGTCCACCTGGTCGCCGAACAGGAACTGCAACTCCTCGCGGCGCAACACGCCGCAGATGGCGCGGTTGCCGCGCAGCAGCGCGCCGATGCTCTGGTGCGCCTGATCGAGCCCCACCACTCGGGCGTTGCTGGCGGGCAGGGCCGCCGCCTCGCCGAGCAATACCAAGTTGTAGAAGGGGACGTCGTAATCGGAGGCAAGGCTGTGATAGAGCGCATCCACTACCTCGGAGAGCTGGCGAGCCTCCAGCAGGGCCAGTACCAGGCGCTTGGTTTTCTCGAACAGTTGGTCGTTTTCGCGGGCGGTGGCGAGCAGGGAACTCAGGCGCTGGCGCATTTCCAGGTTGCGGTCGCGCAGCACGCCGACCTGGCGCTCGATCAGCGAAACCGCGGCGCCGCTGGGGTGCGGAAGCTGCAGCGTTTCGAGGACTTCGGGATGGCGCTCGAAGAAGTCGGGGTGGTGCTGCAGGTAGTCGATGACGCCGGATTCGTCAGCCATGCGGGAGGCTTTGTCGGAACTTTTGGGGCTCATAGCGAATGCGTCCCTGAAACACGGTAACCGCGGGTCCGGTCATGAACACCGGCTGGCCTTCGCCGGCCCAGTCGACGGTCAGCGCGCCACCGGGCAGATGCACGCGCACCGGCGAGTCTAGCAGGTCGCCGAGGATACCCGCCACCGCGGCGGCGCAGGCGCCGCTGCCGCAGGCCAGGGTTTCCCCGGCGCCGCGCTCGTACACCCGCAGGTCGATCCGGTGGCGATCGAGCACGGCCATGAAGCCGACATTGACGCCCTCGGGGAAGAGGGGATCGGCGCCGATGCGCGCGCCGAGCTCGGCGACCGGCGCGCCCTTTACCTCGGGGACCACCAGCACCGCGTGGGGGTTGCCGATGGACAGGGCGCGGAACTCCAGTTCGCGGCCGTCGACCGCCAGCCGGTAGGTGGCCGATCGCGCCGGCGCGGCGAGCGGAATCTCCGCCGGCTCCAGCCGCGGCACGCCCATGTCGACCTGGTACTGGTTGCCGCCCTTGACGATCAGTTCCAGGATGCCCGCGCCGGTCTGCACGCGAATGCGGTCCTTGGTGGAGAGTTTCTGGTCGCGGACGAACTTGGCCAGACAGCGGGCGCCGTTGCCGCACTGGGCCACTTCGCTGCCGTCGGCGTTGAAGATCCGGTAGCGGAAATCCACGTCCGGCCGCGCCGGGGGCTCCACCACCAGGAGCTGGTCGCAGCCGATGCCGAAGTGGCGATCGCCGAGGTGGCGGGCCATCTCCGGGGTCACGGCGAGTTCCTGGGTGACGCCGTCGAGCACCACGAAGTCGTTGCCCAGGCCGTGCATCTTGGTGAAGCGCAGCAGCATCAGTCCTCCGGCGGCAGGCGCTCGCCGCGCATCAGGTCGGCGATGGTTTCGCGCTCGCGGACGACGTGAAAGCGATCGCCGCAGACCAGGACTTCGGCGGCGCGCGGCCGGCTGTTGTAGTTGGAGCTCATGGTGAAGCCGTAGGCGCCGGCGCCGCGCACGCACAGCAGATCGCCCGGCGCCAGCCGCAGCGGCCGGTCGCGGCCGAGAAAGTCGCCGGTTTCACACACCGGGCCGACGATGTCGTAGCGCCGCCGGGGCGCATCGGTGCGCGGCACCACCGGCTCGATCGCCATCCAGGCCTGGTAGAGCGCCGGCCGGACCAGATCGTTCATGGCGGCGTCGACGATCGCGAAATGCCGTCCCTGGTTTTCCTTGAGGTATTCGACCCGGGTGAGCAGCACGCCGGCGTTGGCGGCGATCGAGCGCCCGGGTTCGAGCATCAGCAGCAGGCCGAGGCCATCCGTGTGGCGGCGCAGCGCGGCCACATAGTCGGCCGGTGGCGGCGGCTGCTCGTCCCGGTAGCGCACGCCCAGGCCGCCGCCCACGTCCAGGTGGCGCAGCGCGATGCCGTCGGCGCGCAGTTCCGCCACCAGCACCAGCAGCCGCTCCAGCGCGGCCTCGAAGGGGGCGAGCGCGGTGAGCTGGGAGCCGATGTGGCAGTCGACCCCCAGCAGTTCGATGTGGCGCAGCGACCGCGCGCGCGCATAACAGGCGCGGGCCTCGCCGATCGGCAGGCCAAACTTGTTCTCCGCCAGGCCGGTGGCGATGTAGGGATGGGTGCCGGCATCGATGTCCGGGTTCACCCGCAGGGAGACCGGGGCGCGCAGGCCCAGTTCGCCCGCGATCCGGTCGAGGCGTTCGAGTTCGGCGCTGGATTCGACGTTGAAACAGTGGATGCCGGCGCGCAGCGCCTCGGCCATCTCCGCGGCACTTTTGCCGACGCCGGAAAACACCACCTTGGCCGGGTCGCCGCCGGCCGCCAGTACCCGCGCCAGTTCGCCGCCGGAGACGATGTCGAAGCCGGCACCGAGGCGCGCCAGCAGGTTCAGCACCGCGATATTGGAATTGGCCTTGACCGCATAGCAGATCAGATGATCCGTGCCTGCCAGGGCCTCGGCGTAGGCCAGGTAATTGGCGGTCAGCGCCGCGCTGCTGTAGACATAGGTGGGCGTGCCCACCGTCGCCGCGACGGCGGTCAGGGCGACGTTCTCACAGCACAGTTCGCCGTGCGCGGGGTGAAAATGGTCCATGGCCCGGGGTCAGTTCCCGTCGGCCGGCCCCTGGGGTCCGGCCGCGCCGCTGCCGGCATCTTCGCTGGCGGGCGGTGGCGCGGCCGGCGGCGCGGCGCCCTCGGGCTTCTGGACCGCGGGCGGTGGCAGAAACAGCGGGCCCTTGTTGCCGCAGCCGGTCGCCATGCCGGCCAGGAGGGCCAGCGGCAGCAGAGTGCGGGCGAGGGTGGTGAAGCGCGGCATGGGAGAGGTTCGAAGGTGAAGGATAGCGCGGCATTATAACGGCCGCTCGCCCGGGGGTGCGAACGGTGGTGAAGACACAGGTTTTCAAGAGGCGCTACGAAACACCCAGTGCCTTGATGCGCTGTAGTTGACTGCCAAGCCGCCCAGAGAGCCTGCGGCCACTGCGAGCGCGGGTTGTTCGCGGCAGAGCCCACTGCCGAGTACCAGGGCACTGTACACACCGAAGTTGATCGCTCCCCCCACGCCGTTGGCGGCGAGAAACCGCAGCCATTGACGTCCGGTGGCGGTTGGTCCGGCGGTCGCGGCGCAGTCGCTGAAGGTATAGCGGCGGTTCAGCGCCCAGGTGGTGGAGGCGGCCGTCAGAAAAGAGCCGGCACGGCCCCAAAGCAGGCCGGCGCCGGCGGTGAGCAGCAGCTGGAGCACCGCCACATCGACCGCGAAACCGACGCAGCCGACCGCGGCGAAGCGCAGCAACTGCCCCATCATGGGCGGGATGCCGGGATGGCCAGGTAAGCGAGGCGACGCAGTTCGCGGCGGGCGTGCGTGATGGCGTCGATGATCACGCCCGCCGCCAGGCTCAGCGCGGCGAGAATCATCAGCCCGGTCGCCAGGATGGCGGTGGGAAACCTGGGTACCAGTCCAGTGGCGAGAAATTCGGCGAAGATCGGTGCCATCAAGCCGACCGCCAGCAGCGCAAACCCCAGTGCCAGCGCCCCGAAGAACAGCAGCGGCCGTTCCTTTTCGAACAGCTTGATGGCGGTGACCAAGATGCGGAAACCATCGCGCCAGGTATTGAGCTTGCTGTGGGAATCCTCGGGGCGGGCGCCGTAGTCGGTGGGCAGCTCCGCGAAGGGTATGCCCAACGCGAGCGCATGCACGGTGAGTTCGGTTTCGGTCTCGAAGCCCTCGGCGAGGGCGGGAAAGGACTTCACAAAACGGCGGGAAAAGACTCGGTAACCCGATAGCAGATCGCCGACCTGACCCCCGAAAAGCCAGTTGACAAGTCCGGTGAGCAAGCGGTTGCCTATCCTGTGGCCGGAGCGGTACGCGGTGTCCACGGCGGCGCGGCGGGCGCCGATGACCATGTCGAACCCGCCGCTTTGCAGCAGTTCGACCAGGCGGGGCGCCGCGGCAGCGTCATAAGTGGCATCGCCGTCTACCAGAACGTAGAGATCTGCGTCGATGGCGGCGAACGCCTGGCGCACGACGTTGCCTTTGCCTCGAATGGGGGCAGGCAGCACCTCGGCACCAGCGGATCGGGCGATGTTGGCGGTCGCGTCAGTGGAGTTATTGTCGAACACCAGGATCCGGGCCGTTGGCAATGCGGTGTGGAAGTCACGTACCACCTCGGCGATCGCTTCCGCTTCGTTGTGGCAGGGGATGATTACGGCGATGGCGGGGTTCGATGTCATGAGTGGACAGTTCTCGGTTGAGCCGGGGTCATCCAGCAGGAGAAGATGCCAATCAGCGCTACTGGCACCACAAAATAGGCGTAACGAAAGTCACAAGCGATACCGATGAGCAGATAACTGCCGGTGTAGGCGAGACCAGCGAATTGCAGCATGACCAGACCCTGCCATCCGTGGGGGCGGCGCACCCACAGTATCGCCAGAGCAAGTGCGGCCACAGCGGTATAGATCACGGGCCGGAAAAGCGGCAATGTGTACTGGGCAACTGCGTTGAGTTGGGCGATTCGCTCCGGTCTGGAGGAGGGCAACGGGAGATCGGGAAACCCGTCGGGCAGGGCCGGAATCCCGAGCTGATAGGGCAGACAGAGCTCGGGTTCCCGCAGGCCCAGTAACCAGAGGAAATGCTCCCACCGGTGTAGGACATAGGCTCGCGGATTGGCTGACACACTGCGACGCCAATCCGGTAGCAGGGCAGCAACGGGGTCGGCAATTGCCATGAGCGGATTGCGGGGATGAGCCCCCAGATGGTCCACCCGGTCGGGATGGTAGAGCTCGAATAAAGTGGATAAATGTTGCGCGTCGACCCCGGCAGCACTGAGCGTCGGCGTCTTGATCTGGCCACCGTGAGCGCGGATACCGGCCAGATCGAATGTGGTGAGCTGATATACGGCGCCTTCGGTATCCAGGCCGCTGACCGACTTCGCGTCGCGAACGAGTGCCCTCTCTGCGGTGAGCATGATTGCGAGGGTGCTTCCCAACCAAATTGCTGCGGTGCGCGGGATAGTGCCCTCGCTGCGCCGGCTGAGGCCCACCGCGACGCCGAGAATGGGAATGACCAGCGCCATCTGTTGCCGTATCAGCGCCGTGGCGGCTATTCCTATCGCACTGGCTGCCAGCGCACCCGTTCCTGGAGAGGCCCTGCGGGGAATCACCAAGAGGAAAGCCAGGGTCGCCAGGTTGGCGGCCAGAACGTCTTTCCAAAGTATGCCGTTATGGAACCTCTGATTAATCCGCCACATCGGCGATAATAATGCTTGTCGATCCCACTGCATGGAGCGGTCCGCGATGCGCCAGAAGACGTTTGCCGGTGAAGGCTTTGAGAAGTACCGCAAGG
>JBMOPO010000005.1:0-1531 GCA_049325095.1 Pseudomonadota bacterium
CCCGCTCCCCGTTCCACCTCCCGCTTCCCATTCCCGATTCCCGATTCCCGATTCCCGCTCCCCGCTCAAGACTCCCGGCGCGCGGCCGATCACGCCGTCATGCCGCTCGATCTTCTCGAACGTATCGACCAGCGCACGCGTCTGGCCGGCCACAACCGGCTCGCGCTGCTGCTGTTCCGTCTGGGCGGACGCCAGCTTTTTGGCGTCAACGTGTTCAAGGTGCAGGAAGTGCTGCGCAAGCCGCGGCTGTTCCCGATGCCGCACAGTCCGGCGCAGGTGCTCGGCGCCGCCGATCTGCGCGGCCGCAGCGTGCCGGTGATCGACCTGGCACAGGCGGTCGGCTTTCCCGAGCCCGATCCGAACCCCGACTACCTGATCGTCACCGAGTTCAACCGCAGCGTGCAGGGGTTCCTGGTCAGCGCGGTGGACCGCATCGTCGACATCGACGTGGTCAACGTGCAGCCACCGCCGGGGCACGAGGGCGAGTCCAGCCACCTCACCGCGGTCACCCGCCATCACGGCGAGCTGATCCAGATCGTCGACGTGGAGCGCGTGCTGGCCGAGGTGGCCGGCCCCGCGGGGCCGCCGGCGCTGGCGCTGGAGCTGCCGGCGGTGGCGCCCGGCAGCCGCGGCCGGGTGCTGGTGGTGGACGACTCGCGGGTGGCGCGCGGGCAGATTCAGCGCGTGCTGGAGCAGCTCGGGCTGGAGGCGGTGCTGCTGGCCGACGGCCGGCAGGCGCTGGAGCACCTGCAGTCGCTCGCGGCGCAGGGCGAGGACGTCTGCGCGCGCTACCGGATGGTGATCTCCGACATCGAGATGCCGGCGATGGACGGCTACTCGCTGACGACGGAAATCCGGCGCGATCCGCGCCTGGCGGGCCTGTACGTGCTGCTGCACACCTCGCTGTCGGGCATCTTCAACAATGCGATGGTCGAGCGCGTGGGCGCCAACTGCTTCGTCGCCAAGTACAGCCCGGACGAGCTGGCCCAGCGGGTGATGGCGCGATTGGAGGCGTTGGGGGCGCATTAGCGGGGCGTGCTGGCACGCCTGGAGGCTCCCGAAACGTCACAGCCAGGAGTCCTCCAGTCGCGGCGCCACCCTGGTTTTCGTCGTCCCGGCGAAGGCCGGGACCCATTGTCGAGTCGCCGATAGCAAATGGGCCCCGGCTTTCGCCGGGGCGACGGGGTTTGCTGGTGTTCGCGCCCTCCCGTCAGATGGGGGGCACCTTCTTGAACCGTCACAGCTGGAGGTCCTCCCGTCGCGGCGCCACCTGGTTTTCGTCGTCCCGGCGAAGGCCGGGACCCATTGTCGAGTCGCCGGTAGCAAATGGGCCCCGGCTTTCGCCGGGGCGACGGGGACCGCGAACTTTTGCCGTCGCGACGGTCTTGAAGCTGCGTCGCTTCGTTTCCCCCTCACCCCGGCCCTCTCCCCCGCGAGCGGGGGAGAGGGAGCGAAAGGCGGGCTGCTCCCCCGCTCCCCCGCTCCCCGCTCCCCGCTCCCCGCTCCCCGTTCCCCGTTCCCCGTTCCCCGT
>JBMOPO010000006.1:0-1521 GCA_049325095.1 Pseudomonadota bacterium
GGGGGCTCCCGGCATAGATGTGGGTCTGATCATGGATCTGGGGCGGGGTGGCGCTCGTGTGGCAGCACGTGGTCGATCGGGCCGAGGGTGAGCATGACCAGGCCGAGGGCGGCGTTCGCGGAGTGGAACCCGTAAGCCCGGTTGACGATGAGCCGGACGCGGCGGTTCAGGCCTTCATGACGGGCATTGTTGATCTTCAGACGGATGGCGGCGAGGATGCCCGCCTTGCGCTTGCGGATGGTCTGGGCGGCGGTGACGAAGGGTTTGAGGCCGCTGCGCTGCGCTTTGGCGCAGAACCGGTCGAGCAGCACGCTCACCTCGTCCTCGGTGAGGTCGCCGGCGAAGATTGCTCGCAGCGCCTCTTTGAGCGTGTAGGCGCGCCACAGCTGCCCGCCGCGGCGGCGCAGCTTGCGCAGCGTCGCGGCTTGGGTGTCGGTCAGGTCGGTCGGGTTCTTCAGCAGCGCCCAGCGGGCGCCCTTGAACTGCCGCGCCGCCTGCTGGTCGGGCAGCTGGCGCAGCTGCTGCCAGACGCCGCGACGGACGGTGTCCAGCGCGGCGGTGACGAGGGCGACCACGTGGAACGGGTCGTAGCAGATGACCGCGTTGACCGCGTGGCCGGGCTTGCGGGCGGAGGCGTCGAACGCGGCGCCCATGTCCATCGACAGTGCGGTGATCCGCCCGGCGCGGTCCTCACCGAGGTCGGCGAAGAAACGGTCCAGCGTCGCGGTGTCCTTGCCTTCGCTGCCCCAGACGAACGTGCCGGTCTGCTGGTTGGACACCAGCGTCAGGTAGGAGTGGCCTTTGCGCCACGACACCTCGTCGACCCCGGCGACGAACAACTTGTCCAGCCGCCCCGGATCCAACCCGCTGACCATCACCCGTTCGATGACCCGTCCGACGGTGTCCCAGTCGATGCGTACCAGCCGGCACAGCGCGGTCTTGTCCATCGTGGTCGCCAGCCAGCCGACCAGGTCCTCGAAGTCACGGGTGAACCGGGACCCGGCCCGGGCGAACGGCACCGCCTCGGTGCGCACCCCGTGCGCCGGGCAGACCAGCCGACGCAGCTGCGCGCGCACCACCAGCCGCCAGCGGCCCAGGTCCAGGTGCCGCCACGAGGACACCGCCGGGCGCAGGTCGTAGCGGGCCCGGGTAGTGAACGCGCAGTCCGGGCAGGCAAGCCGCCGGGCACGCAGCCGGACGCTGACCACCACCCGGGCGGGCTGGAAGTCGACCCCGGACACGACCACCCCGGGCAGGTCCAGCAAGCGGTTGAATGCAGTAGTGACCCGCACGGGGTTCGCGCTCCTCGGCTCGGTTTGGCTTCGCAACCTCCGAACCTAGAAGCCGACCCGTGCGGGTCACCTCCTGATCATGTAAATGCCCCTGGACGCCGCCTGCCGGGCGGCGCCACAACACGGGTGCGACCCACGGCCCCAGCCGGGTGACCCACACCCCGCTGCCCTACAAGCAGAACTCGCCCCCTCATCCCCGGTGCTCACCCACACTCATGCCGGAAGACCC
>JBMOPO010000007.1:0-1480 GCA_049325095.1 Pseudomonadota bacterium
GCATCGACGTCGCCGCCCTGCGCCGGGCGAGCCGGACCCAGGGCGAGGGGCTGCGTGCCGCGGGGACGCGCTTGCTGTCCGACTGGCTGGACGGCCTGAGGTGATCGCATCCCTTTCGTCTCTCGCGCTGGCGGCCTGCGCGGCCGTGCTGCTGGACCGGCTGCTGGGCGAGCCGCGCCGCTGGCATCCGCTGGTGGGCTTCGGCGCGCTGGCGGCACGCCTGGAACGCCTCATGCGCCGCAACGCCGCCCCCGGTCATCCCGTCCTGATGCGCGCGGCGGGGCTGCTGGCCTGGGCGGCTGCGGTGCTGCCCTGGGTGGCGTTGGCCTTCTGGGCACGCAGCGTGCCCGCCGCGGCCCCCGTGGTCGACATGGCGCTGCTCTACTTCGCCCTGGGCGGCCGCAGCCTGGCCGAGCATGGCCTGGGGGTGGCCGCGCCTCTGGAACGGGGCGACCTCGCCGCCGCGCGCGCCAGCGTCGGCCGCATGGTCAGCCGCGACACGGCCGCCCTCGATGCCGAAGGCGTGTCCCGTGCCGCCGTCGAGTCCGTGCTGGAAAACGGCAACGACGCCGTGTTCGGCGCCCTGTTCTGGTTCGCCCTGCTGGGCGGACCCGGCGCCCTGCTCTACCGCCTGGCCAACACCCTGGATGCCATGTGGGGCTATCGCAGCGCGCGGCTGCGCTACTTCGGCTGGGCCGCGGCGCGCCTGGACGATGTCCTCAATTACCTGCCCGCCCGCCTCACCGCCCTCACCTACGCCCTGCTCGGCCGCACCGCCACGGCCGTGGCCTGCTGGCGCACCCAGGCCGCCGCCTGGGACAGCCCCAACGCCGGCCCCGTCATGGCCGCCGGCGCCGGCGCGCTGCAAGTGGCCCTGGGCGGCGCCGCCCACTACCACGGTTGCCGCGAGGAGCGTCCGGCGCTGGGCTGGGGTGCCGCGCCGGGACCGGCCGACATCCGCCGCGCCGTGCGCCTGGTGCGCCGGGGCACCTGGGCCTGGCTGGCGGTTTTCCTGCTGATCGGGTGGCTCGGTGCTTGAGCACAGAGCCGAAGCCGAGTGGCGGCGCCTGCAAACCGCCCTGGAAGAAATCGTCCATGAAAGCTAGAACTCGCCGCAGCCTGGCGGCGGCTCTGCTCGCCGCCTGCTGCGCCACTTCGGCCCACGCCGCCATCACTGTCACCGACGACACCGGCCGCACAGTGCGCCTGGCCCAGCCGGCGCGGCGCATCGTCAGCCTGGCGCCGCACATCACCGAGAACCTGTTCGCCATCGGCGCCGGCGAGCGCGTCGCGGGCACCGTGGACTACAGCGACTATCCGGAGGCCGCCCGGAAGATCCCGCGCGTCGGCGGCTACTCGCGCATCGACCTGGAAGCCGTGGCGGCCCTCAAGCCGGATCTCGTGCTCGCCTGGGAGAGCGGCAATGCCATGGCCCAGGTGGACAAGCTGCGCGTCCTGGGCGTGCCGGTGTACGTCTCCC
>JBMOPO010000008.1:0-16622 GCA_049325095.1 Pseudomonadota bacterium
TGCCTGATCGGGGTGCTCGCCGCGGCGGTGGCGGTGTTCGCCACCGGCTATGTGCGCGGGTTCGAACAGGGCCGCGACTCGCTGCCGGCGCTGGGCGCCTGCTCGGGCCTGTTTCTCGCCGCCATGCAGACCCTGGTGCTGGCCGACGACGCCCTGCTGTTCATGGTCGCCTGGGAGGTGATGTCGCTGGCGTCCTATTTCCTGGTGGTCTTCCACCACGACCAGCCGGCCAGCCGCCGCGCGGGTTTCCTGTATCTGCTGATGGCCCAGGTCGGCGGCCTGGCCATCCTGCTCGGGTTCGGTGTGCTGGCGGCCTTCGGGCAGGGCTTCGAATTTGCCGCGCTGCGCGGCGCCGGGCTGACGCCGGCCTGGGCCACGGTGGCCTTCGGGCTGGCGCTGTTCGGCTTCGGCATGAAGGCCGGCCTGGTGCCCCTGCACATCTGGCTGCCGGAGGCCCACCCGGCCGCCCCGGCGCACATCTCGGCGCTGATGTCCGGGGTGATGCTCAAGGTCGCGGTATACGGCTTCATCCGCTTCGCCTTCGATCTGCTCGGCCCGCCCCAATGGCAGTGGGGCGTCGCGGCGCTGGCGCTGGGCAGCGTCTCGGCGCTCTACGGGGTGCTGATGGCGCTGCTGCAGAGCGACCTCAAACGACTGCTCGCCTGGTCGTCGGTGGAAAATCTCGGCATCGTGTTCATCGGCCTGGGCCTCGCCCTGGTGTTCGCCGGCCGCGGCCATCCCGACCTGGCGGCGCTGGCGCTGGTGGCGGCGCTGCTGCACGCGATCAATCACGGGCTGTTCAAGGGCCTGCTGTTCCTGGGCGCCGGCGCCATCCACCACAGCACCCACGAACAGGATCTGGAACAGATGGGCGGCCTGCTGCGGCGCCTGCCCTGGACCGGGACGCTGTTTCTGATCGGCTGCCTGTCGATCGCCGGGCTGCCCCCGTTCAACGGCTTCGCTTCGGAATGGCTCAGTTTTCAGGCGGCGCTCCAGGCCTGGCACCTGGAGGGCGGCGTGCTGCGCAGCCTGATCCCGATCAGCGCCGCGGTGCTCGCCCTTACCGGCGCATTGGCGGTGGCCTGTTTCGTCAAGGTCTACGGGATCGCCTTCCTGGGCCAGGCGCGCAGCCGCCACGTGCGCCGCGCCCGCCCCGGGCCCCGCAGCCTGTGCCTGGGCCAGGGACTGCTCGCGATCTGCTGTCTGGCCGCCGGCCTGCTGCCCGGCGCCATGATCGAGGCGCTGGCCGCGGTGCCGGCCCAATTGCTCGGCAGCGGCCTGCCCGGCGACGGCGGCGGGAGTTGGCTGTGGCTGGCGCCAGTCCCGGCGGCGGCCGCCAGCTACAGCGCGCCCGGGGTGGCCCTGCTGCTCGCCGTGACGATCGCCGCCACGGTCTGGGCGCTGCGCCGCGGGACCCCGGGCCGGACCCGGCGCGGCGATGCCTGGGACTGCGGTTTCGGCGCCCTGACGCCGCGTACCCAGTACAGCGCCGCGGCCTTCGCCCAACCGATGCGGCGGGTGTTCGCCCTGCTGTTCGAGATCGAAGAGACGCTGGAGACCGGTGAACCCGGCCAGGCGCGCTATCGGCTGCGGATCGCCGATCGCTTCTGGAGGCTGGGTTACGGTCCCCTGGCCCGCGCCGTGAACGGCAGCGCGCGGCGCGTGGCGCTGCTGCAGTCGGGCAGCGTGCGGACCTATCTGGGCTGGACCCTGGGCACCCTGGTGATACTGCTGTGGATCATTTCCTGAGCGCGCTCGGCGGCTGGGGCCTGGCCGCCGCCCAGGCCCTGGGCTACCTGCTGCTCGGCCCGCTGCTGGCGGGCTGGATCGCCAAGGTCCGGGCGCGCCTGCAGAACCGCCGCGGCGCGCCCCTCACCCAGCCGCTGCGCGACCTGCGCAAGCTGCTCGCCAAGGAGGTCCGCATCGCCCATACCGCGTCGCCGCTGTTGCGCGCCGCCCCCTATGTGGTGTTCGCCGCCACCCTGCTCGCCGCCGCCAGCGTGCCCCTGCTCGGGGTGGCCCTGCCCACCGCGGCCCTGGCCGATATCCTGGTGATCACCGGGCTGCTCGCCCTGGCGCGCTTCTTTCTGGCGCTCGCCGCCATGGACGCCGGCACCGCCTTCGGCGGCATGGGCGCCTCCCGGGAAATGCTGATCGCCGCGCTGGCCGAGCCGGCGGTGCTGCTGGCGGTGTTCACCCTGGCGATGATCGCCCACAGCACCAGCCTGGCCGACATCGTCGCCCACCAGTTGCACAGCGACTTGGTGCTGCGGCCGTCGTTCCTGTTCGCCCTGGGCGCCCTGTGCCTGGTGGCGATCGCCGAGACCGGCCGCATCCCGATCGACAACCCGACCACCCACCTCGAACTGACCATGATCCACGAGGCCATGCTGCTGGAGTACTCCGGGCGCCACCTGGCGTTGATGGAGTGGGCCGCGCACGTCAAGCTGGCGCTCTATGCCGCGCTGATCCTCAACATCTTTCTGCCCTGGGGCATCGCCGCCCGGCTCGCCCCGCTGGATCTGGCGCTCGCCGCCGCCAGCCTGGCGGTCAAGCTGCTGGCGCTGGGTACTGCACTCGCGGTGGCGGAGACGGTGCTGGCCAAGATGCGGCTGTTCCGGGCGCCCTCGTTTCTCAACCTGGCGCTGCTGTTTGGCCTGCTCGGGCTGCTCAGCCATGTGATGCTGGAGGTCGGCCGATGAACCTGGCCGCGCTCCCGCCGCTGCAGCAACTGGTGCTGGCGCTGGCCGCCATCGTGCTGTTCACCTCCTTCGCGCTGCTGTCCCAGGCGCGGCTGGTGGCGGCGGTCCACGCCTTCGCCGCCCAGGGCACCCTGATCGCCACCGTTACCGCGGTGGTGGCGGCCACCGGCGGCGGCCTGCACCTGTATTTCTCCGCGGCCCTGACCCTGGCGCTCAAGGCGCTGCTGATTCCCTGGATGCTGCACCGCCTGATCCGCCGCCTGGATCTCGACCGCCATGTGGAGACCCTGGAACGCCCCGCCCTCACCGTGATCGCGGCCGTGGCGCTGGTGCTGTTCAGCTACTGGCTGGTGTTGCCGATCGTGGCCGGTGAATGGGTGTTCACCCGCAACATCGTCGCCACCAGCCTGGCGGTGGTCCTGATCGGGCTGTTGATGATGGTGTTCCGCCAGCAGGCGGTGGCCCAGGTGCTGGGCTTCATGTCGATGGAAAACGGCCTGTTCCTGGCCGCGGTCTCGGCCACCGGGGGCATGCCGCTGGTGGTCGAGCTGGGCATCGCCTTCGACGTGCTGGTGGCCATGGTGCTGTTCGGGGTGTTCTTCTTCCAGTTGCGCGAGAGCATCGATTCGCTGGACGTGGACCGGCTCAACCGGCTCTCCGAGCTGCGCGAGGAGCCGCGATGACCGCCCTGCTCCTGACCCTGCTGGCGCCGGGCATCGGCGCGCTGATGCTGGCGCTGCTGCGCCCCCCGGCCGTCGCCGGCTGGATCAACCTCGGCATCTCGGCGGTCTCGCTGGCGGCGGCGCTGGACCTGGCCCGGCAGATCGCGGCGCGCGGGCCCCTGGCCGGGCTCGGCCTGCGGGTCGACGACCTCAATGTCTACCTGGTGGCCCTGACCACTCTGGTCGGCTTCACCACCGCGATCTTCTCCCGCCCCTACATGCAGCACGTGGTGCGCGAGGGTCGGGTCGGCGCGGGAAGCCTGCGGCTCTACCACGCCATGTACCAGGCCTTCATGTTCACCATGCTGCTGGCGCTGACCACCGACAGCCTGGGCATGCTCTGGGTGGCGGTGGAAGGCGCGACCCTGGCGACGGTGCTGCTGGTGTCCCTGTACCGCACCCCGGAGGCCGTGGAGGCGGCCTGGAAGTACTTCATCCTGTGCGGGGTCGGCATCGCCCTGGCGCTGTTTGGCACCGTGCTGCTGTACTTCGCCGCCCGCCAGGTGGCCGCGCCCGCCGAGGGTCTGACCTGGAGCCTGCTCTACGGCCGGGCCGCCGGCCTGGAGCCGGCGGTGATGCGGCTGGCCTTCGTCTTTCTGCTGGTCGGTTACGGCACCAAGGTCGGCCTGGTGCCCATGCACCAGTGGCTGCCCGATGCCCACTCCGAGGGCCCCACGCCGATCTCGGCGGTGCTGTCGGGACTGCTGCTCAACGTCGCCCTCTACGCCCTGGTCCGGGTCAAGATGCTGGTCGACGGCTCGCTGGCCGCCACCGAGTCGCCGCAGCTCGCCGGCCAACTGCTGATGGGGTTCGGGCTGGTATCCTTTCTGGTCGCGGCGCTGTTTCTGCACCGCCAGCGGGACATCAAGCGAATGTTCAGCTATTCGTCGATCGAGCACATGGGCCTGATGACCTTCGCCTTCGGCCTCGGCGGCGCCCTGGCGACCTTCGGCGCCCTGCTCCACATGCTGGTCCATTCGCTCACCAAGTCGGCGATCTTCGTCACCGTGGGCCACGCCACCCACCTGGCCGGGACCCAGGCCATCGACCATATCCGCGGCCTGGTCCGCACCCAGCCGGCGGTGGGCTGGTCGCTGATCCTGGGCGTGGTGGCGATCGCCGGATTCCCGCCGTTCGGTGTGTTCACCAGCGAATTCCTGCTGCTCACCGCCACCATGGAGGCCCAGCCCTGGCTCACCCCGGCCCTGTTGACGGGGCTGGCGGTCGCCTTCGCCGGCCTGTTCCGGCACCTGCAACCCATGGTCTGGGGCGTGCCCCCCGAAGGCCAGCGGCCGGTGGCCGCCAACCTGCTGCCGGTGGCCCTGCACCTGGGGCTGGTGCTCTGGCTGGGGCTGTCGATTCCGCCCTTCCTGGCGCACTGGCTGGACCGGGCCACCGAACTCATCACCGGGGTGCGACTGCTGTGAACGGCACCGGCCTCGACCGCTATCTGGACGCCCTGCGCGAGTGCGGGGCGACGCCGCTGTCGGTCGAGCGCGGCGGCCTGGCGCCCGCGCATCGCATCGTGCTGGAGGCGCCGGACTGGGCGGATGTCGCGGCGGCGGGCGCCGCCGCCGGCGCTCGCCATGCCGGCCTCTGGGGCGACGAGGAGGAGGAGGACGGCGGATTTCGGCTCTACGCCGCCCTGGAGCTCGACGGCGACCACCTGGTGGCGACCATCCGGCTGCCGGCGGAGCGCCCCGAGGCCGCCTCCCACGCGCCCTGGTTCCCCGGCGTCGACCGCCTCGAACGCCACGCGCGGGACCTTCTCGGCCTGAACTTCTTCGCCCACCCCGACCCCCGGCGCTGGACCCGCCACCAGGCCTGGCGGGCGGACTGCTTCCCGCTGCGGCAGGCCTTTGCCGAGCCGGCCTGCCGCCCGCCGCGGGCCCGCCCCGACAGCCAGTACCCGTTCGCGGCCATCCAGGGCCGCGAGCCGTGCGAGATCCCGGTGGGCCCGGTGCACGCCGGCATCATCGAGCCCGGCCACTTCCGTTTCCAGATCCTGGGCGAGGAAATCCTGCGCCTCGAACAGCGCCTGGGCTACACCCACAAGGGCATTGAACGCCTCGCCCGCGGCCGCGACGCCGCCGCGCTCGCGCGCCTGGCCGGGCGGGTCTCCGGAGACAGCACCGTGGCCCACGCCTGGGCCGCCTGCCAGGCCATGGAGCGCGCCGCCGGCTGCCCGGTGCCGCCGCGCGCGCACGCGCTGCGCGCGCTGCTCGCCGAGCGCGAACGCATCGCCGCCCACCTGGGCGACATCGGCGAGATCTGCAACGACGTGGCCTTCGCCTTTGCCCACAGCCAGTGCGCGCGGCTGCGCGAACTCTGGCTGCGCCGCAACGCCGAGCGGTTCGGCCACCGGCTGCTGATGGATCTGATCGTGCCCGGCGGCGTGCGCTGCGACCCGGGCCCGGATGACCTCGCCGCGCTGCGCGCCGACCACACCGAACTGCGCCGCGCGATCGCCCCGGTGTTCGCCGTGATCGCCGATCACCCCTCGCTCGACGACCGCCTGATCGGCGCCGGCGTGCTGCGCGCCGCGGATGCCCGCGCGCTGGGCTGCACCGGGCCGGTGGCCAGGGCCAGCGGGCTCGGCTTCGACCTGCGCCGCGACAGCCCCTACCCGCCCTACGACCGGCACACCCCGGAGCTCGCGGTGCGCGACGCGGGCGACGTGGCCGCCCGGGTGGGGGTGCGCATGCGCGAGATCGAACTCACCCTGGAACTCTTCGACCGCCTGCTCGACCCGCTTCCCGAGGGCCCGGCCAGCGCGCCCTTCACGGCCCCGGCGGGCGCCGCCGGGCTCGGCCTGGTGGAGGGCTGGCGCGGCGAAATCCTGACCTTCGTGCGCTTCGATGGCGCCGGGCGGATCGCCCGGTTCTTCCCCCGCGATCCGAGCTGGTTCCACTGGCCGGCCCTGGAACGGCTGATCGCGGGCAACATCGTTCCCGACTTCCCGGTGTGCAACAAGTCGGTCAACGGGTCCTATTCGGGCGTGGATCTCTGACGGAGGAGTCGGAATGCTGCGGATTCTCAGGCAGTCCCTGCGCATCGGCACGGTCACCGAGCCGGTGCCCGCCGATGCCGAACTCGCCGCCCTGGGCGCACAACTGCGCCGCGGCCTGGATGCGCGGTTCGGCCGCAGCCTGGCGATCCGCCAGGTCGATGCCGGCTCCTGCAACGGCTGCGAGCTGGAGCTCCGCGCCCTGACCAACCCCTACTACGACATCGAGCGCTTCGGCGTGCACTTCGTCGCCTCGCCCCGCCATGCCGATGCGCTGCTGGTCACCGGCCCGGTGTCGCGGCACATGGAAACCGCCCTGCGCCGCACCTGGCAGGCCACACCGGCCCCCAAATGGGTGATCGCGGCCGGCAGTTGCGCCTGCGACGGCGGGGAATTCGGCGTCTCCTACGCGAGCTGCGGGGCGGTGGAAAACGTGCTCCCGGTCGACCTGCGCATCCCCGGCTGCCCGCCGAGCCCGCTCGCCCTGATCCGCGGGCTGCTGCAACTGCTCGCATCCGCCCGCGCCCCGGCGCCCTGATCCGGGCAGTCGACCGGCGCGAGGCCGGCGCCGGCGCGGGAAATCAGCGGCCCGGGGGCCGCCGGCAGCCTGGGCCGAGACCATCGCCATCGCTATGCTGAACGCCATGTCGAACAGTACGCCGCCTGTCACGCACGGGTCCGCTCCACCGCAACCGGCCGCGGCCGTGGGCCCCGCCGTCCCCGGCCGGAGTCCGGCGCTGCCGCTGTTCGTCTACGGCTCCCTGCGGCGCGGGCAACCCGCCCACCGCCGCTACTGCGGCGCCGTGCGCTGGGTGCAGGCCGCCGGACTCTGGGGGCGGCTGTACCTGCTGCCCACCGGCTATCCCGCCCTGGAGATCCCCCCGCGCGCCGTGCTCGGCACCGCCACCGGCGACCCGCAGCGCGACGCCGAGCGCGCCCGCGCCCTGGAGATTGCGCCGCAGATCCGCCGCCCGCCGGGCGACTGGCAGTGGATTTGCGGCGAACTGCTGCTGCTCCCGGACCCCGGGCGCGCCCTGCCCGCCATCGACCGCTACGAAGATTTCGATCCCCGGCGCCCGGGCCCCTACCGGCGCGTCCTGACCTGGGTGTCCACCGCGGCCGGCGCGGCCGCCGCCTGGGTCTACTGCGCGCCGCGGCGCCCGGTGCTCGGCCGGCGGCTGTCCGGCGGTCGCCGGGCATTGCCGCCGCCGCGCCGGTGAACGACCGGCAATTCGACTTGGAGCGAACGCGCGAGCCTCATCGCCCGTGCAGCGCGTCGAAGACCTGCATCAACTGCGGCGGTCCGGCGCCCTCCCCGGCCTGGTCCAGATAGGCCTCGCGCAGGCGGAATTCGGGAGGCGATTGCAGCGCCTCGCCGCCCAGCAGGGTGGCGATCCGCGCGCCGCCGAGCAGGCGCAGCACCGTGGTCAGATAGAGCCGGTCGAGCCGCCCGGCGGCCACCAGGGTGCGCAGCACCTCGGGCCCGGCGCTGGCGTAGGCGTGGCGCAGCCCCAGCTCGGCCAGCGCGGCCAGGGCCCGCGGCGCCTCGACCCGCTGTATCCCCGCGACCAGCAGTTCGCAACCGGCGGCTTCGAGCGCCCGCCGCCGGGCGGCCGGCGCGCGGGCGCCGGTGATCACCCGCACCCGGCGCTGCGCCCGCGCCGCGGCGAGCGGTGCGGGCGGCAGGTCCAGGGCCGCGCTCAGCACCGCGATCGCCGGGCGCGGCGCAAGACCCAGCGCTGCGCGGAATTCGAGCAGGTCGGCGGGCGCGTCCCCGCCCAGCGCAAACCCGGCCTGGGCGGTGCCGGCGGCCAGTTCGCGCACATAGCGGCCGCTGACCAGCAGCACATCGGACTGCGCGGCGAGCTCCAGGTAGAGCCGCCAGTCGCGCGGGTTGGCGATGGCATCCGGCACCTGCAGCCGGCCGCCGTCCGGCGCGATGGCGATGCGGCCGTCGAGACTGGCGACGAAGTTGGCGTAGACGAAGCAGCCCTCCGGGCCCGGGGCCACCGCCGCGCGCCAGCCCGGGTCGAGGTACAGCCCCCGCAGGGGCGCGGCACCCGGCTCCGGGTAGAGGCGCAGCAACGACCGGGATTCGGGCATCGCCGCGCCGCTAGCGCGCTCCCAGGCGCTGGGCGATGGCCCAGGCGCGGTCGGCGCGATTGCGGCACTCGTCCTTGTAGTCGAGCGCCTTGCGGGAGCTGGCGTTGCCATCCAGGCCGCGCTTGTAGACGCCCTGGACGATGGCCGCGGAGCGGAACAGGTTGTAGGCGACGTAGAACTCCCAGTCGTCGATGCGCTCGCGGCCGGACTCGGCGCAGTACCAGGCGACCACTTCCTCCTGGGTGGGCAGGCCCATCCCGGCGAGCTCCGCAGCCGGGCGCCGCAGGGTGACCTCGCCGGCGAAATCGGCGTTGTACTCCATGCACAGGTAGCCCAGGTCGGCGAGAGGATCGCCCAGGGTGCACAGCTCCCAGTCGAGCACCGCCACCACCCGCGGCTCGGTGGGGTGGAACATGATGTTCTGCACCCGGTAGTCGCCGTGGGCGATGCTGGTCGGCCCGGCCGGCGGGATGTGGGCCGGCACCCATTCCAGCAGCCGCTCCATGCTCTCGATCTCGGCGGTCTGGGCCGCCCGGTACTGCTTGCTCCAGCGCGCCACCTGGCGTTCGTAGTAGTTCCCCGGGCGCCCGAAGTCGCCCAGACCCACCGCCTGCCAGTCCACCGCGTGCAGGGCCGCCAGCACCCGCACCAGGTCGCGCCACAGCGCGCGGCGCTGCTCGCGGGGCGCCTCCTCCAGCGTCGGGTGCTCGAAGATCCGCCCGTCCACCGCTTCCATCACATAGAACTTGGTGCCGATCACCGCCGGGTCTTCACCGAGCGCGAGCATCCGGGGCACGGGCACCCGGGTGTCGGCAAGCGCCTTCATGACGCGGTATTCGCGGTCCACCTGGTGCGCCGAGGGCAGCAGAGTACCCGGCGGCTGCTTGCGCAGCACATAGCGCCCGGAAGGGGATTCGAGCATGAAGGTGGGATTGCTCTGCCCGCCCTCGAACTGGCGCACCCGCAGGGGCCCGGCAAAGCCCGCGACCTCGCGCTCCAGAAAGCGCGCCAGCGCCGCCTCGTCGAATTCGTGGCCGCTGCGGACCGGTGTCAACTCCGCCATCGATAGTCCCCCCATGCAATCGGTCAAGCTTACCGGTTGAGCCCGGGGCCGGCAAAATGCCAGACTCGGGTTTTCCCGGAATGCCGCCCATGAACCTGCGCCAGCGCATCGCCGTCACCCTGCCCGCCGGACCCAGGGTCGCCGACACCCTGGAGCGGGTGCGCTGGGCCGAAGCGGCCGGCTATGACGACGCCTGGTTCGCCGATGCCGGCGCGCCGGATGCGCTGACCACGGCGGCGGCACTGGCCGGCATCACCGAGCGGTTGCGCATCGGGGTGGCGGTCACCCCGGTGTTCACCCGCACCCCGGCGGTGCTCGCGGCCACCGCCAACGCCCTCGGCCAGCTCCTGCCCGGGCGCTTCGTGCTGGGGCTCGGGGCCTCCAGCCAGACCATGATGATCGACTGGCACGGGGTGGCCTTCGAGAAGCCCCTCACCCGGGTGAAGAACACCGCCCTGCTGGTGCGCTCGATGCTGCGCGGCGAAAAATCCGATTTCGACCGCGACGGCCTGCGCAGCCGCAACTACCGGCAGGAGCCCCTGGACGATCCGCCGCCCATCCATCTCGCCGCCCTGCGCCCGAAAATGATCGAGATGGCCGCCGAGGTCGGCGACGGCGTGATCATCAATCTGTGGCCGCGTTCGGCGCTGCCGCGCATCCTCGACCATGTGCGCACCGGCGCGGAGCGGGCCGGCAAGGACTGGCGCGGGGTGGAAGTCGTCAACCGCGCCATGGTGCTGGTCACCGACGACCGGGCCGCCGCCCGCGATCTGTTCCGCGCCGCCTTCGCGCCCTACTACGCCAACCCGGTCTACAACCATTTCCTGGACTGGGCCGGCCATCCCGGGGCGGCCGCCGGGATCGCCGCCGGCTGGGCGGCCCGCGACCGCCGGCGCACCGCGGGCGCCCTGGACGACGCCCTGGTCGACCAGATCGCGGTGATCGGCAGCGCCGACCAGTGCCGGGAGCGGATCGCCGCCGACGCCGAAGCCGGCATCCACACCCAGATCATCGCGCCCCTGCCCGGCGCCTCTCCCGAGGCGGTCGAGGCCACCCTGGCGGCCTTCACCGCCGACCGCTTCGGATTCTAGGCCGTGGGCATCGGCGTCGGCCTGGGCATGGCGCGGTTTCCGTTCCGGGACACCGACAACTTCTGGCGCTGGGTCGAGCTCTGCGAAGCGGGCGGGGTGGACTCCCTGTGGCAGACCGACCGCCTGGTATCGGAAGAGCCCTTCCTGGAGTGCATGACGGCGCTCGCCGCCATCGCCGGGGCCACCCGGCGGCTCAAGTTCGGTATGAACGTCGCCTCGGTGGCGCTGCGCGACCCCCTGGTGCTGGCCAAGCAGTGCGCGACCATCGACTTTCTCAGCGGCGGGCGCCTGCTGCCGGCGTTCGGGATCGGCGCCGACACCGCCCCGGAATGGGCCGCCACCGGCCGCGGCACCCAGGGGCGCGGCCGGCGCACCGACGAGGCGCTCGACATCATCTCCCGACTCTGGCGCGGCGAGCGGGTGAGCACCGACGGCGAGCATTACCGCTACCGGGACGCGGTGATCAACCCGTTGCCGATCCAGCAGCCGCTGCCGCTGTGGATCGGCGGCAGCAGCGCGGCCGCGATCCGCCGCACCGCGCGCTTCGGCACCGGCTGGCAGGCGGGCCTGGAAAACCCGGAGCGCGCCGGCCAGGCGCGGGCGCGAATCCTCGCCGCCCTCGCCGAGACCGGGCGCGCCATCGACCCGGAGCACTACGGCACCGGCTTCTTCGTGCACTTCGGCGCCCCCGACGACCCGGTCTGCCGGCGCGAGCTGGCGCGGTTTCGCAAGGCGGCGCCCGATGCCGACCTCAGCCACCTGATCGCGGTCGGCGCGGCGGCGATCCGCGCCACCATCGCCGCCTACGCCCGCCACGGCATCGCCAAGTTCATTCTCCGCCCGCTGGCGGAGGATGATGCCCAACTGCTGGATCACACCCGGCGGTTGATCGAGGAGGTCCTGCCCCGCGTCGGCGAAATCCCGCTGGCCGGTTCCTGAACCCGGCCCCCTTGGGGATTTCCGTATAAAAATATGACGTTTTATTCTTTTTCAGCCAGTCCGGCCTTTGTTAGGCTGCGCCCCGAATCCAGCTTGGGAGCAGGACCATGGCCAGCCAGGCACTCAATCTCGTCGATATCGACGCCAGCCTCGCCAACCAGTCGCCACAGGACATTCTCGGTTACGCGCTGCAAAGGTTCGACAACATCGCGATCTCCTTCAGCGGCGCCGAGGACGTGGTACTCATCGACATGGCGTACCGGATCCGCCAGGACATCCAGGTGTTCTCACTCGACACCGGGCGCCTGCACCCCGAGACCTACCGCTTCATCGACCGGGTCCGCGAGCACTACGGCATCGCCATCGACGTCCTGTACCCAGACGCCGAGGCGGTGCGCAACCTGGTGCGGGAGAAGGGCCTGTTCAGCTTCTACCGGGACGATCACAAGGAGTGCTGCGGCATCCGCAAGATCGGCCCGCTGCGGCGCAAACTGGCGACGCTGGACGCCTGGATCACCGGCCAGCGCAGGGACCAGAGCCCCAACACCCGCGCCGAAATTCCCGTCATTCAGGACGACAAGGCCTTCGCCCGCGAAGGCGGCACCCTGACCAAGTTCAACCCGCTGGCCAACTGGTCGTCGCAGCAGGTGTGGCGCTACATCCGCGACCACCAGGTGCCCTACAACGAGCTGCACGACCGCGGTTTCATCAGCATCGGCTGCGAGCCCTGCACCCGGCCGGTGGGCCCGGGCCAGCACGAGCGCGAGGGCCGCTGGTGGTGGGAAGAGGCGACCAAGAAGGAGTGCGGCCTGCACGCGGTCAATATCGAATCCTGATCGGCGCCACCGGCCGGTGCTCGACGAAAACCCCGCACCGCGGGGTTTTTTCGTTATGGCCGCAAGCGGGACTTCCGGCCCGACAATGCCGGCCCCGCGCCGGGATGCGCCCGGTCGAGCGCGTCAGGGCGCTGGGCCGGCGCGGGTCGGGTCGGATCAGGGTCGGATCAGGGTCGGATCAATAGTTCGGCAATTCGAAACCGGCGAAGTAGGCGTCGAGCTCCTCCCGGCTCGCCAGGCTGCACGCGTGATCCACCACCTCCCGGGTGAGATGGGGCGCGAAACCCTCGATGAAGTCGTACATGAAACCGCGCAGGAAGGTGCCGCGGCGAAAACCGATGCTGGTGACGCTGGGCGCGAACAGATGGGAGGCATCCAGGGCCACCAGATCGGCATCGAGGCGCGGCTCATAGGCCATGTGGGCGATGATGCCGATGCCGAGCCCGAGGCGGACATAGGTCTTGATCACGTCGGCATCGGTGGCGGTGAACACCACCCGCGGCTTCAGGCCGCGGGCGTGGAAGGCCTCGTCGAGCCGCGAGCGCCCGGTGAAACCGAACACATAGGTGACGATGGGGTATTCGGCGACCTCCTCCACCGTCAGCCCGGTCCCGCGGTTGGCGAGCGGGTGTCCGCGCGGTACCAGAATGCAGCGGTTCCAGCGGTAACAGGGCATCATCAGCAGATTGCCGAACAGCTCCAGCGCCTCGGTGGCGATGGCGAAATCGACGCTGCCCTCGGCCGCCTTCTCCGAGATCTGCATCGGCGTTCCCTGATGCATGTGCAGCGAAACCCCGGGATATTTGGCGATGAACTTCTCGATCACCGGCGGCAGCGCATAGCGGGCCTGGGTGTGGGTGGTGGCGATCGACAGGCTGCCGCGGTCCGGCGCGCTGAACTCCTGGGCGAGCTGGCGGATGTTCTCGACCCGCGCCAGAATCTCGCCGACGATGGCCAGCACCGCCTCGCCGGCCGGCGTGATCCGGGTCAGATGCTTGCCGCTGCGGGCGAAGATCTGCACTCCCAGTTCGTCTTCGAGCAGGCGGATCTGCTTGCTGATCCCGGGCTGGGAGGTATAGAGACTCTGGGCGGTGGCCGACACATTGAGATCGTGGTGGGCGACCTCCCAGATGTAGCGGAGCTGCTGAAGCTTCATGTGCTGTCTTGCGGCGGCCTCGGGAGCATCAATCAAAGCGCATAAGAACACAGGCGCATATGCCCTTCAAGCATAGCCGGGGATGCATCCGGCGGCGCGGTCGCCGGCCGCTCAACCCTGATTGACGATGCCGTGGGGCACGTGCCCGGTGGCGACGTGCTCGCTCGCCGAATCGCAATGCCGCTGCTGGTCGTCGAAGAACACGTCGGCGCCGTAGGCGCGCAGGAATTCGCCCTTGTCCAGCCCGCCGAGAAACAGGGACTCGTCGATGCGGATATTCCAGTGGCGCAGCGTCAGCACCACCCGCTGATGGGCCGGGGCGGAGCGGGCGGTGACCAGCGCGGTGCGGATCGGCCCGGTGCCGGGCGGGAACTCGGCCTGCAGCCGGTGCAGCGATTGCAGGAAATTCTTGAACGGACCGCCGCTCAGCGGCTGCCGCGCGGCGGCCTTCTCGCTGGCCGCAAAGGCGGCCAGCCCCTGCTCCTGGAAGACGCGCTCGGCCTCGTCGGAAAACAGCACCGCGTCGCCGTCGAAGGCGAAGCGGACCTCGTCGGTATCGTTGAGTGCCCGGTTGGACGGCAGCAGGGTCGCCGCCGCGAAGCCGTGCTCGAGTGCGCTGCGCACGTCATCGGCCTGGGTGGAGAGGAACAGGTCGCAGCCGAAGGCGCCCACATAGCGATAGGGGCTGCGCCCGCCGCAGAACGCAGCCCGGGAGATTTCCAGGCCGTAATGCTCGATGGAATTGAAGATCCGCAAACCGGTATCGGCCGAGTTGCGCGACAGGAGGACGATCTCGACACCCTTGCCCGCCGGCAGCAACGCATTGATGCGCAGCAGCTTTTGTACCAGGGGGAAGGCCTCACCTGGGGCGAGCACCTCGTCCTCGTGCTCGATCTGGTATTGGGAATAAGCCGCAACACCTTGTTTTTCATAGATCTCATGGCTTTCCCTGAGATCGAAAAGTACGCGGGAGGAGATCGCGATAACCAGTTTGTCGGCGAGATTCATGCTCCGGCCACCTGCCGAGGATCGCGCCGGGAGTATAGCCGACCCGGCCGCGGGCGAAGTTCGCCGGCCCCCTCCCTCGGCTTTCGCGAACCCCTCATGGGCTCCGGAGTCGGCCGGCCGCCATCCAGGTGGCGGGAAATACGGGAGCGGAAATTTCGCCCGGCGCCCTGCAACTGCGGTCGGGGGGGTTACCTCTCGGCATGATCAGACCACTTCGTTCATCCGGTTGGCCCTTCCGGACCGGGCGTCGCTTGCCGTGGACCGGGATGAACCCCTGGATCCAGCCCAGACAGGCATCCCCGGTACGGATGCTGTAGTGCCGCGCCCGGATCGGGTTGCGGACCTCTTCCGGGAGCCGGAAAGAGCCCCCGTCGATGGCCCCCATGACGACTCCTCCCGGGCGGGATTACACTCCGCAGCAACGGCAACCGAACCGGGCACCATGGGCAGCATTGATCATCGCCAGGGAGCTTGGCCAGGCGGTGACCCACGCCAGAACGGGGATTGCCCGCTGCCGGCGACTTCGCTTCGGGCGATATGGAAATGTTCCGGAATGACGCGGCGGCCGGCCTGTATCGGAGCGCGTGGAAGAGCCGCGATGGAGCTATCACATGGTTGTCGAATAACACCTTTTGGTCGGACGGCTACGCGATCTGGGATACATTCACCCGGCAAAGGTCGTGCGGGATATGCGGACGTCTTTCACTTTTAACTGCGGACGACTTTAAGATACTCAGTGCTATGGCTAAGAGCACGTTTCAGGAAACATTTCATGGGATGCTGGACTGGAGTGCAGGTGGTGCAGCCGCCGCATCTTTTGCGCTCTTTGTTTATGTGCCCAGCCTTGAGAACGCGGATCAACAGTATCAGACATATGCAACGCATCTGTTTCTTGCAGCGATGCCATTTCTAGTGAGCGCATCGGGATTATCTCGCGAAACTCGAGCGAGAGAGACAAGCACGAACAAGGCGGATAACATCCTCACCTGCCTTGTATTGATCGGTGTGATCTTATTCATGTGTGGGTTATGGTCTCTTTGTTTGGCAATGAACTTTAGACTAGTGGGTACTCTCGGTTTGTCTTTTGGTATCACAACATTCTTGTATTCGAGTGCGTACGGCAGTCTGGTTAAGCCATAAAAAACACATGAAAATCGGCGTCCGTACTTCTCTCGCTTTGCGCGGTTGCTACGCGGAACATGTGAATCGGTGACATTTTCCGGAATGAAAGTAAAGGAGTTGATAGCGTTGATCGAAGCGGACGGATGGACGCAAGTGCGACAACGGGGTAGTCACCGGCAATTCAAACACCCCGACAAGCCGGGAACCGTTACCGTATCTGGGAAGCCGAATATCGATGTGCCGCCCGGTACGCTTAATAATGCTCTGAAACAGGCTGGTTTGAAAAGGTGAGAAATGTCTATGCGATACACAGTAATCATTGAAGAAGGACCCACGAGTTGGGGAGCCTATGTTCCGGATCTCCCAGGTTGCGTCGTTGCCGGGGAGAGTCATAGTGAGGTCCTGACGCTCATTCGAGAGGCTATCGAGTTTCACATCGAGGGGCTGAAAGAGGACGGACAGGAAATTCCAGAGCCACACTCTTACAGCGAAGTTGTTGAGGTGAATGCCGCATGAAGAAGGCAGATGACAGATCCGGTCTCGTTTATGCACGAGTGCAACGACGGGTTGATGCATGAAACAAGACCTGACCCCTGTGACCCGCGTGATGTGCACAGCGGACATCGATCCCAACGGAGACTGTGCGTGGTCGACGGTGCAGACACGGCTTGCCGCCATTGACTGGAGCTTTGAAAATCGCGTGCGGGCGCCCGCCGTCGAGGCGATTCACCCTTACCCCGCTAAGTTCATGTCAATGATCGCCCTAATGGAGCCACCCATGATCGGGTTAATGGGGCCACCTGCACAGGGCATTTGAGGGGGCTCGAACGGGGTCAAGGATTGCCGGGTTTCGGGGTTTTCGCAAGCGCTGAT
>JBMOPO010000009.1:0-15773 GCA_049325095.1 Pseudomonadota bacterium
CCCGGGGAGGACCACCACAGCGCCGCCGGCGCGCGACCGCCGGCTAGGCCGGCGCGGCCGGCCGGGAAGCGCCGGGGAGGGTCCGGCCGCGTCGGCCCGGCCACTCCACCCCGCGCACTGGGCTCAGCCTGGGTGAAGAACTGCGCGTCCGGTGCATTGCTTCCGTCGCAACTCCACCACAGGCCCGGACTTGCCCCCGCCGGCCAAGCCCTGGCGTGCCCGATCCGCCACCGGCCATCCCCGGCCGGGCCGGGCGGAACAATTCACCGGCTCTCGGGGCGGCCGCCGGCGCCTGGGCGCGGGCGAGATCGGCCCGCCACCCCGGCGGGGCAGCCGTTGTGGCGGCATGGGAGAGAGTGCATGGGGCGCTCCACGGGACTGGCGCGCATGCTATCAACAATAACCCGGCGCCGGCGCGGCCGGCTGGCTCGCAAAGCCCGGTGGCACCGGCCCGCAAAGGGTCCAGAGCCAAGGAGTGGTGCACTTGCCGATCCGCTCGGGACCCGCGGTGATCCAGCCGATTACGCCATCGAGCGACACAGGACGCACAGGGAGCCGCTTCGGGAGCGGCTGGATGGGCCGCTGCCCTGGGGAAGCAGCCGGAGGCGCCGATCGCTCGGCGTGCTGCGCGGCGGCGCGGGCCGGCCAGCGCATCCGCGGTCGACCGTGCCGCGCGTGCCGCTCATGCAGCCGGTCGGCCGGTTGAGCGATCCGGCGATGGCCGCTGTACGGCAGCGAATGGATGCGCCGGTTTGCCGGATTGCGCCCGGAGCGCACCCGGACGAGCCCGGCATCCTGAACTTCCGCCACCTGCCGCGGCGGGTGGCCGGAGCCCGACGTCAGGATTCCGGTGCCGCGGCCGGGCCCGCGGCTTCTTCTTCTGCGTCCTCCGCCTGGGCGTGCGCTGCGGGCGGCGCGGTCTCCCCGGCCTTCTCGGGAGCGAGCAGCGCGCCGCGGGTGGCGGCTTCGAGCAACTGTTCCGCGGTGTAGCTGGGGATCCGGAAATACTCGGGGCGGCTGGACGCCTGGAGCGTGTACAACGGGTTCCCGGCGGACTTCCCGATCCGGTAGGTGAAGGATTCGCCGCCGGTGCGGACCACGGTCAGGGTCAGTGCCGGCTGGTCGAGGCCGTATTCGGCCTTGGCGTCACGGCCCAGCACCGCGCCGATGCTCAGCTCGGCGAGGCGGTCGGCCAGGGTGTCGGCGGCCTGCTGATTCAACTGCTCGCCCTCGGCCAGCCCGGTGGCCTGCCACCGCGGCCGCGGTTCATCGCCCTCGGTTGCGGCCACCCGCTCGATGCGCAGGCCGGCGATTTCGATGGCGGTGATCTGCTCGCGCGGCACCCGCACCAGCAATCGGTCGATCCAGTCGTCGGCCTTTACGGGGATATCGAAGGCGGCCAGTTCGACGACCTCGATCCGCTCGCTGTCGCCGGCGCGGGCATGGATCTGGCCCATCCCCGGGGACGAGCCGAGATAGAGCGTGCCCAGGGCCTGGTCGCCGGCGAACAGGCCGATGCGCCGCTCGAAATCCTGGTCGCTGACCCGGAAGCGCGGCTGGGCCGCGGCGCTGGTGGCCGCGGGGATGCCGCCCTGCAGCTCGGCGAGGCGCGCCAGCAACTGATCGACCTTGGTGGTGTCGGCCGGGAAGCCCTCGAGTTCCTTGAGCGTCCAGCCGGCGTCGCCTTTCTCCAGCGTGACGACGGCCTGCTCCGGGCCCTCCAGGCGCAGGCGGTCGACCCGTTCGCGGTCGAACGCGAGCAGCGGGACCCGCGCGGCGCCGGGGGCCAGATCCGGCCCGGTGAAATGGAGCCCCAGCGCCACCAGCAGTTGGATGCCGAGCAGCAGGGCGAGCCACTGGATGGTCCTGTTCACCCTCATACCTCCGCGAGCAGTTGTCGATAGCGGCGGCGATCGGCGGCGGCGACGCCGGTGCGCCAGCCCCAGACCGCGATCAGGCCCAGCAGGGCCAGCCCGTAGTTGAGATATTCCCAGCGCCGCTGCTCGGCCTCGCCGAGCGGCTCGAGCGTGCGCGCGAGCTGGCTGCGGCCGCGCAGCGCGAGCAGGTTGCGATCCTCCAGCGCCCAGTCGATGGCGTTTTGCAGGAACTCGACGGGGCGCAGATAGAGGGTGCCGAGGCCCTGCGAAGCCAGCTCGATGGCGGTGTCGCTGGCGAAGCTGCCGCTCGCCACCAGGACCAGCCGGGCCGACTCCGGCGAGCGCTCGATCACGCCGCGGATGTCGCCGACCGGTCGGGTCTCGCCGCCTTCCGGGGCCTTGGCGGCATCGGCGTCCTTGGGCTGCGGCGGCTCCTTGCCGCGGAAGAACGAGGTGAACCGGCCCTCGACGGCGACCGCCAGGGTCTCCCTGCCGCGTTGTTCGGGTTCGGCGAACCCGGTGCCGGGGAAGGCGCCGTAATCCGGGATCAGGTTGAGATCCGCGGACCGCCAGCTCTGCGGGGAGCTTTGCAGCAAGCGCACCAGATTGCGGCCCTCGAGCTTGCCGTCGTCGATGCGAATCGGCGATGCCCAGTTGAGGGTGAGCTGGTCGAGGCTCGCGGTGATGGGGTTGTCCGGGTCGAGGCCGTCGCCGCGCAGATCCGGAAAGTGCGGGTAGGGCAGCATGCGGATCTCCTGCACCGCGATGCCGCCGATGTAGCGCTCCACCGGCACCGGCAGCGCGGCATTGCGCGGATCCAGCACCATGGTGTCCTCGATGGTCAGCCCCATGCCGGCCAGCCAGTCCTCCAGCCCGGACCGCTGCCGGCGGGCAGCGAGGGTCTGGTCCAACTGGACGGCGAACGGCGAGGTCGCCAGCACCAGGCTGCCGCCGCGCATCAGGAACTGGTCGATGGCGAACAGTTGCCGCTCATCGAGATCCTGCGGGGCCAGCGCCAGCAGCAGGTCGGCGTCCTCCGGGACCCGGCCGCCGTCGAGCTCGGTGACCTGCACGCGGACATTTTCCTCCAGCACCCGGATGAGATGTTCATAGCTGGGGCCGGCCCCGTAGGGCGCTGACGGCTTGACCAGGGCCACGGTCTTGAGAAAGCCCGGGGCGAGGCGCTGGAAGGCGGCGTCCAGTGTGCGCTTCAGGGTGCCCTCGTCGAGGGTTTCCGGCAGCGGCACCTGGACGCTGTCCGAGCCGCTCTCGATGACCATGTAGAACCAGAACGGCTGGGGATCGAGCAGGCTGGCGATCTGGGGCCGGAACCCGTAGCGCTCGCCCAGGGTTTTGGCCAGTTCGCCCTGGCCGGCTTCCGGGTCGGCGTACTCGACCTGCAGCCGGTCGCCGGCCTGCTTGCGGTAGTCGTCGAGCGCCGCGGCGAGATTCCTGCGCAGCTCGACCAGCTCCGCAGGCAGCTTGGCGTCCGGAGAAAAATAGCCATGGAAGCGCACCGGTTCGGTGAGCGATTCGAACGGATTGCCGCCGGCCCGGTAGCCGTCGATCACCTTGCGGATGGCGCGGGTGATGGCGTACTCCGGGTTCTTGAGCAGTACGTCCAGCTCCCGGTCCCCGCCGCGCGACTTGACCTCGATGAGGTCCTCGAAGCTCAGCGTCTCGAACTGGTCGCCGTAGCTCACCAGGACGTCGAAGTAGGAGTTCACCACCGCCGCCTGGTAGCGGCTTGCGGTCTGGAACGGCACCGGCTTGATGCCGTAGCGCGCGGCGGCTTCCTCCTCCAGTTCGCGGTCGACATGGGGATCGACGAACTCGACGTGGATCCGGTCGCCCCCGGCCACCGCGTATTCGCGCAGCAGATCCTGGATCCGGGGCACCAGGGGCGCCAGCAGCGGATGGGTCTTGGCGGAGAAATAGCCGCGGATCAGCAGCGGCTCGCTGGCCCGGGCGAGTTCGGCCCGGGTGGCCGCCGACAGCGAGTAGAGGCGCTCCTGGGTGATGTCGGCGCGGGCCCAGCCGATCGGCGCCAGCCACAGGTTGGCGGCCACGAAGTTGGCGATGGTCAGCCCCACCGCCAGGGCCCACAGGCGGTGGTCGCCGCTGGTCGGATTGCCGGCCCAGCGCAGCCGCTCCAGGCCGAAGCGGTTCAGCGCCAGGAACACGCCGACGATGCTGACGTAGTAGTAGAGATCGCGCAGGTCCAGCACGCCGCGGGTGATGGACTCGAAGCGGGTGCCGGTGCCGAGCAGCGCCAGCACCCCGCCGATGCGGTGGCCGAACAGGTTGGTGAGGGTGCCGGAGCCCACCAGATAGAAGATGCCGCACACCAGGGTGGTGAGGATCAGCGCCACTATGGGGTTGTCGGTGCGCCCGCTCATGTACAGGCCGATGGCGACATAGGCGGCGGCCAGGAACAGGGTGGCGACATAGCCGCCGATCACCGGGCCCCAGTCGAGCGGGCCGAGCAGGGCCACGGTCAGGGTCAGCGGCAGGGTGAGGGCGAGCGCGACCGCCACCAGCCCCAGGGCGCCGAGGAACTTGCCCAGCACCAGGTGCAGGGGCCGCACCGGCGCGGTGAGCAGGGTTTCGAGGGTGCCGGAGCGCCGCTCTTCCGACCAGGAGCGCATGGTCAGCGCCGCCACCAGGAAGATCAGCAGCAGCGGCAGCCATTCGAACAGCGGCCGCAGGTCGGCGATGTTGCGGGCGAAGAAGGTCTCCACCCAGAAGAAGATGAACAGGGTCGCGGCGGCGAAGGCGCCCAGGAACAGGTAGGCTGCCGGGGTGGTGAAGAAGCCGCGGAATTCCTTGCGGGCGATGCGCAGGGTGTCAGCCATGGGCCACCTCCGCGTTGGCTTGCGCAAACAGGGTATCGAGATCCCGGCGGCGGGGCTGCAGGGCGTGCAGCCCGAGGCCGGCGGCGGCGAGCGCCGCGGCCACGGCCGGCGCCGACTCGGCCGGGGCATCGAGGTGGTAGTGGAAGCGGCCGTCGCGCTCGGTGCGCGCCTCGACCGCGTTGACGCCGGGCACCGCGGCCAGCACCGCGCCGGCGTCGCGGTCGACGGTGACCAGCAGGCCCTGGGCGCGCTGCAGTTCGTCGAGGCGCGCATCCACCACCAGCCGCCCGGCGCGCAGGATCAGCACCCGGCCGCACACCGCCTGCACCTCCTGCAGGATGTGGGTGGAGACGATCAGGGTGGCGTGGCTGGCCAGTTCGGCGATCAGTTCCCGCATGTGCAGGATCTGGGTGGGGTCGAGGCCGTTGGTGGGCTCGTCGAGGATGATGATGTCCGGATCGTGGAGCAGCGCCTGGGCGACCCCGACCCGCTGGCGGTAGCCGCGCGACAGCGTCTGGATGGTGGCCGTGGCCTTGGTGGTCAGCTCGGTGCGGCGGATCGCCCGCGCTACCGCGGCCCGGCGGCGGTCGGCCGGCACGCCGTGCAGCGCGGCCTGGTAGTCGAGGTAATCGATCACCGTCAGTTCCGGCCACAGCGGGCAGTTTTCGGGCAGGTAGCCGATGCGCGCCTGGATGGGGCGGGGGTCTGGCCCCAGCTCCCGGCCGTCGATGCGGATGCTGCCGGCGCTGGGCTCGAGGTAGCCGGTGATCATCTTCATGATGGTGGTCTTGCCGGCGCCGTTGTGGCCCAGCAGGCCCACCACTTCGCCGTGGCCGATCTTGAAACTAACGTCGTCGACCGCGGTCAGCTCGCCGTAGCGGCGGGTCAGGTGCTCCACCTCGATCATCTGGGGTCTCCGTGCTGCGATGCCTGTGGCAGTGAGGGTGCGCGGGGCGGGCCCGCGATGATAGTCGAGTCGGGCCGGGGCGGGGGAATGGGGGCGGGCAGGCCGCGGGTTCTTGTTGTCGTGGTCAGCATGGCGGATCCTGTCGGGGCGGCGTCCGGGCCGGCGGCCCGGACGGGGGACCCGGTCCCCTCGGCAAAGTTCCGGAAGTCGCGACCCCGATCCATAGGGGTGGGGACGGGATTTTTCAATGGCCCGTCAGCGCCGGTTCGCCGGCGCGGCGGAGAGGAGGCCGGGCCCCGGCGGTTGGCCCGCAAATTGCGGGCCCCGGCGGGCGGTGGAGTCGAGGAGGGAGCATGGAACCTGATGCCGTGGCGGTTGCGGATTCCGGGCTGGTAGCCGTGGAGCGGCGCGCGCCGGCGCCGCCCCAGCGGCGGACAGAGAACATGGCACCGGCCTGGAAGAATTACGACAGCGGGGGGTTCTTCGACGAGCTGATGAGCAGTCCCGGCAACGCCCGGGCTCCGGCGCGCCGCCTGGTGTCCTGCCTGGCCGCGCTCAGCGATGCCGAGATCGAGTCGCGGCGGCGCATGGCGGAAGCCACCATCCGCCAGATGGGCGTGACCTTCACGGTCTACTCCGAGGAGGGCAACATCGACCGCGCCTGGCCGTTCGACATCATTCCCCGCACCATCGCCGCCCGCCAGTGGCGGGCCGTCGAGGCGGGGCTCAAGCAACGCCTGCGCGCCCTCAACCGCTTCATCGACGACATCTATCACGAGCAGCGCATCATCGCCGACGGCGCCTTTCCCGCCGAGGTGCTGGCCCAGTCGAAGAACTTTCGCCCCGAGTGCCGGGGAGTGTCGCCACCTTTTGGGGTGTGGGCCAACATCTGCGGCACCGATCTGGTGCGCGACGAGCGCGGCCGGTTTTTCGTCCTGGAGGACAATCTGCGGGTGCCCTCCGGGGTCGCCTACATGCTGGAGAACCGCGCCATCACCAAGCGGGTGCTGCCCGAGCTGTTCGAGCACGAGACCATCCTGCCGGTCAATGACTATCCGGCCCAGCTGCTCGACACATTGGCGGCGCTGTCGCCGCGCAAGGTGCGCAACCCGGGCATCGTGGTGCTGACCCCCGGCATCTACAACGCCGCCTACTTCGAGCACGCCTACCTCGCCCAGCAGATGGGGGTCGAGCTGGTCGAGGGCCGCGATCTGGTGGTCGACGACGACAAGGTCTACATGCGCACCATCGCCGGCCTGGAGCGGGTCGATGTCATCTATCGGCGCATCGACGACCTGTTCCTGGATCCGGAGGTGTTCCGCCCGGACTCGGTGCTCGGGGTGCCCGGCCTGCTGCGCGCCTGGCGCGCCGGCCAGGTGGCGATCGCCAATGCGCCGGGCGCCGGGGTCGCCGACGACAAGGTGGTCTACGCCTTTGTGCCGCGCATGATCGAGTACTACCTGGGCGAGCAGCCGCTGCTGCCCAATGTGCCCACCTGGCTGTGCGCCGATCCCCGCCAGCGCGAATACGTGCTCGCCCATCTCGACGAGCTGGTGGTCAAGCCGGCCAACGAATCCGGCGGCTACGGCATGCTGGTCGGGCCGCACGCCACCCGCAGGGAGCGCGCCGAATTCGCCGAGCGCATCCGCGCGGACCCGCGCAACTACATCGCCCAGCCGACCCTCAAGCTGTCGGTGGCGCCGACCCTGGTCGACGGCGGGCGCCTGGAGCCGCGCCATCTCGACCTACGCCCCTTCGTGCTCCAGGCCGCGGAACTCCACGTCACCACCGGCGGGCTGACCCGGGTGGCGATGCGCAAGGGCAGCCTGGTGGTCAACTCCTCCCAGGGCGGTGGCAGCAAGGACACCTGGATCGTGGACACCGAGGCGCACTGATGCTGTCCTCGGTGGCCGAGCGCATCTACTGGGCGGCGCGCTACCTGGAGCGGGCCGAGAACACCGCGCGGCTGATCCGGGTCTACGACAGCCTGCTGCTCGATCTGCCCCGCGGGCTCAACATCAGCTGGTACAACCTGGTCGAACTCAACAGCGCCGCGGCGAGTTTCGCCGAGCGCTACCGGGTGCAGGACGAGCGCAACGTGGTCAAGTTCCTGCTCGCCGACGCCGACAACCCCATCTCCCTGCAGGCCTCGCTGAAATGGGTGCGGGAAAACCTGCGCACCACCCGCGACGTGTTCGCGCCCGAGGTCTGGGAGCTGGTCAACGATCTGTTCTACTTCAGCCGCGACGAGATCGCGCAGGGGCTGGGCCGCAAGCTGCGCCACGGGTTTTGCGAGGGCATCATCCGCGGCTGCGAGCTGGTCACCGGCCAGATCGCGGCCACCACCAGCCGCGACGCCGCCTGGCGGTTCCTGGAGCTGGGCCGCTACCTGGAGCGCGCCGACATGACCACCCGGATCCTGGACGCGGGCGCGGTGACCCTGCTGCAATCCCCGGAGCTGGAGGGCCAGGTCAATCTGGGCCAGATCGTGTGGGGGCATGTGCTGGGCTCGCTCAGCGCCGAACTCGCCTTCCGGCGCCGGACGCGGATGCGGGTCGGCGGCCCCGAGGTCGCCAATTTCCTGCTCGAGGATCCGGATTTCCCGCGCACTCTCCGCTTCTGCCGGGAGCGGGTGGCCGAGGCGGTGCGCGCGCTGCCGCGCAACAAGGCGGTGCTCGGGCCGCTCGACGAACTGGCCGGGGCGCGCTATCCGATCGCGTCGATCGAGGACCTGGGCCAGCGGTTTCGGGACCACCTCAACGAACTGCAGATCCGCATCGCGGCCCTGCACCGACAGATCGCCGATACCTGGTTTGCGGTCGCGTGAGCGCTGGTGGATTTTCAGCCTCCGGGTCCGGCCGGGACTGGCCGGGACTGGCCGGGAGCGGATCGGGCGCGCCGGGGCTTGATCCGCGGGCGCAGGTCCGAGCGGGTGCCGGACTTGCGGCGGAAGCAGTGCACCAGGCGTGCACTGCCTTACAGACTCTGAGCGGAACCGTCCGATGACCATTCGCGTGAAACTGCTGCACATCACGGATTACCGGTTCGATCGGCTGGTCAGTCTGTCGCCCCATGTGCTGCGCCTGCGGCCCGCGGTCCACTGCCGCACCCCGATTCGCGGCTATTCGCTGCGGGTGAGCCCCGGCCAGCACTTCCTCAACTGGCAGCAGGACCCGTTCGGCAATCATCTGGCGCGGCTGGTGTTCCCCGAGCGCACCGACCACCTGCGCGTGGAGGTCGAAGTGATCGCCGAGATGACGGTGATCAACCCCTTCGATTTCTTTCTCGAACCCTTCGCCGAGCGCTTTCCATTCGCCTACGGCGAACGCGATCGCCGCGAGCTGGCGCCCTACCTGGACCGCGAGCCGGCCGGCCCGCTGCTGCGCGCCTGGCTCGATACCGTGCCCCGCGCACCGGTGCCGACCATCGACTTCCTGGTCGATCTCAACCGCCGGCTGGAGCGCGACATCGCCTACACGGTGCGCCTGGAGCCCGGGGTGCAGAGCTGCGAGGAGACCCTGGCGCTGGCGCGCGGCTCCTGCCGCGACAGCGGCTGGCTGCTGGTGCAGATCTGCCGGCACCTGGGGCTGGCCGCACGCTTCGTGTCCGGCTATCTGGTGCAGTTGAAGCCCGATGTCGCGGCGCTCGACGGCCCAGCCGGGCCCGCGGCGGATTTCACCGACCTGCACGCCTGGTGCGAGGTCTATCTGCCCGGGGCCGGCTGGGTGGGGCTCGACCCCACCTCGGGGCTGTTTGCCGGCGAGGGCCACATTCCGCTCGCCTGTACCGCCGATCCGGTGTCCGCCGCGCCCATCGAGGGCTTCACCGACCCCTGCGAGGCCCGGTTCAGCCACAGCAACGAGGTGTTCCGGATCCACGAGGATCCGCGGGTCACCCGGCCCTACAGCGATTGCCAGTGGGCGCTGATCGACGCTCTCGGCGAGGCGGTCGACGCGCGCCTGCGCGCCGCCGACGTGCGCCTCACCATGGGCGGCGAACCCACCTTCGTGTCGATCGACGACATGGAGTCGGCGCAGTGGAACACCACCGCGCTGGGTGAGGACAAGCTGCGCCTGGCCAAGGATCTGCTGCTGCGCCTGCGGGAGCGCTTCGCACCCGGCGGGCTGCTGTTCTACGGCCAGGGCAAGTGGTACCCGGGGGAGGAGCTGCCGCGCTGGGCACTGGGCTGTTTCTGGCGCCGCGACGGGGTGCCGCTGTGGCGCGAACCGCGCTGGCTGGCGCGGGTCGATCGCCATCACGGCCACGACTTCGCCACCGCGCGCCGCTTCGCCGCACGGCTGTGCGCGGCGCTCGGCCTGGATCCCGGGTATCTGCTCGACGCCCGCGAGGACGCCCTCCACTACCTGTGGCGCGAGCAGGACCTGCCGGCGAACCTCGATCCGGGCAGCGCCGATCTGGGCGACGACCTGGAGCGCCGGCGCCTGGCGCGGCTGCTCCAGCAGGGCTTGGACGCCCCGGTCGGCCTGGCGCTGCCGCTGGGCTGGGACCCGGTCGCCGCGCGCTGGCGCAGTTCGCCCTGGCCGCTGCGCCGCGGCCAACTGGTGCTGATCCCGGGCGATTCGCCCATGGGCTACCGGCTGCCGCTGCATTCGCTGCCGGAAGTGGTGCGCGAGCACGAGCGCCACCCGCCCGAGCGCGACCCCTTCGCTCCGGTGCAGGCGCTCGACGCCGACTACCGCCAGTACGCGCAGGCCAACCTGGACGCCGCCCGCGATGGCCGCCAGGCCATGGCCGCGCCCGCCGACCCCGATGACGCCGGCGCCGAGCTGGAGGTGCTGCGCACGGCGCTGTGCGTCGAGCCGCGCCATGGCACCCTGCACCTGTTCCTGCCGCCGCTCCAGCACCTGGAGCACTTCGTGCTGCTGATCGGCGCCCTCGAGGCGGTCGCCGCCGAGCTGGAGCTGCCGGTGGTGATCGAGGGCTACGAGCCGCCCCACGACCGCCGCCTGCTGCGCCTGCTGGTGACCCCCGACCCCGGGGTGATCGAGGTCAACATCCATCCGGCGCACAACTGGCGGGAACTGCGCGACAACACCCTGGCGCTCTACGAGGAGGCCCGCCTGGCGCGGCTGGGCACCGAGAAGTTCCAGCTCGACGGCCGCCACACCGGCACCGGCGGCGGCAACCACGTGACCCTGGGCGGCCCCACCCCGGCCGACAGCCCGCTGCTGCGCCGCCCGGATCTGCTGCGCAGCCTGATCACCTACTGGCAGCACCACCCGGCGCTGTCCTATGCCTTCTCCGGCATGTTCATCGGCCCCACCAGCCAGTCGCCGCGGGTCGACGAGGGCCGCGCCGAGACGCTCTACGAGCTGGAAATCGCCTTCCAGCAACTGCCCGGCGGCGAGGTCGCCCAGCCCTGGCTGGTGGACCGCCTGCTGCGCAACCTGCTCACCGACATCACCGGCAATACCCACCGGGCGGAATTCTGCATCGACAAGCTGTATGCGCCGGGCAGCGCCGGCGGCCGCCAGGGACTGCTCGAATTCCGCGGCTTCGAGATGCCGCCCCACCCGCGCATGGCACTGGTCCAGGCGCTGCTCTTGCGCGCCCTGGTGGCGCGGCTGTGGGAATCGCCCTACCGCAAGCCGCTGGTCAACTGGGGCACCGCGCTGCACGACCGCTTTCTGCTGCCCCACTACGCCTGGCAGGATCTGCGCGATGTGGTGGCGGATCTCCAGGCGCACGGCTTCGCGTTCGAACTGGACTGGCTGGCGCCCTTCGCGGAGTTCCGCTATCCCCACTACGGCGAGGTCCGGATCGATGACATCCGCATCGAGCTGCGCTTTGCCATCGAGCCCTGGCACGTGCTGGGCGAGGAGGTGTCGAGCTTCGGTACCGCGCGCTACGTGGACTCCTCGGTGGAGCGCCTGCAGGTCCGGGTCGAGGGCCTGACCGACCACCGCCATGTGCTGGCCTGCAACGGCCGCCGGGTGCCGCTGCGCAATACCGGCCGCCATGGCGAATACGTGGCCGGGGTGCGCTACCGGGCCTGGCAGCCGCCTTCGGCGCTGCACCCCACCATCGGCGTGCACGCGCCGCTGGTGTTCGATCTGATCGATACCTGGAACGGCATGGCGATCGGCGGCTGCACCTACCACGTGGTGCACCCCGGCGGCCGCAGCTACGCGGATTTTCCGGTCAATGCCAATGCCGCCGAGGCGCGCCGGGTCAGCCGCTTCCAGGATTTCGGCCACACCCCCGGGGTGATCCCGACCCCGGCGCTGCCTCCGACCCTGCGCCGCTTCGTCCCCCACGGGCAGGTGCCGCGCCCCATGGCGCCCCCGCCCGCCGAGCCCAGCGATGCATACCCCTGCACCCTGGATTTGCGGCGTGGCGCCTGAGCGGGGTCCGGCGCCGCGTGCCGGCGTCCGGCCGCTGTGCCAGAATTTGCGCCCGCCATCCGGCCCGGTGATTTCCGCGCCATGACCGATCGCAGTCCAGACCCACGGCCGTTGCAACCGCTGCCCGGGCAATGGCCCCAGGGCGGCCCCGGCGCCGCGGTCGAATTCCGGCTGCCCGACTATGCGCCGCGCGCCGGCGCCCATGACGAGACCCGGGACGTCCACGGGGAGGTGGCGCCGCACTGGCGTTATCTGCTCGATGCGCTGCGCGCGCTCGGCCCGGAGGCGCTGGACGAGCGGGTGCGCAAGGCGCGCCGCATGCTGCGCGATGACGGCGCCACCTACAACATCTCCAGCGAACCCCTGGCGAGCCGCACCTGGGAGCTCGACCTGGTGCCGCTGCTCATCGAGAGCGAGGAGTGGAGCCGCATCGAGGCGGGCCTGATCGAGCGCGCCGAACTGCTCGACCTGGTGCTCAAGGACTGCTACGGGCCGCGCGAACTGATCCGCCACCGCATCCTACCCCCCGAGCTGGTGTTCGGCCACGCGGGTTTCCTGCGCCAGTGCCAGGGGCTGACCCTGCCCGGCGAGCACCAGTTGATCCTCTACGCCGCCGACATGGTGCGCGATGCCGGGGGCACCCTGCAGGTGATCGGCGACCGCGCCCAGGCGCCGAGCGGCGCGGGCTATGCACTCGAAAACCGCACCGTGATGTCGCGGGTGCTGCCCAGCCTGTTTCGCGACAGCCACGTCCACCGGCTGTCGGGCTTCTTTCACCAGTTGCGCCAGAAGCTGATGGCGCTGGGCGGCGGCGAGGGCATTCCCCAGGTGGTGGTGCTGACGCCCGGGTCCTACAGCGAGACCTATTTCGAGCACGCCTTCCTGGCCAACTACCTGGGCTATCCGCTGGTGCAGGGCGGTGATCTCACGGTGCGCGGCGGCCGGGTGTGGATGCGCTCGCTGGAGGGCCTGCGCCGGGTCGATGTGATCCTGCGCCGGGTGGACGACTTTTACTGCGATCCCGTGGAGTTGCGCGGCGACTCCCAGCTCGGCGTGCCCGGGCTGCTGGAGGTGGCGCGCGCCGGCCGGGTGGCGATCGCCAATCCCCTGGGCTCGGGTTTCATCGAGAATCCGGCGCTGTATCGGTACCTGCCCGCGATCGGCCGCTTTTTCTTCGGCCGGGAGCCGCGGATCCCCAGTGTGGAGACCTACTGGTGCGGCGATCCGGGCGATCGCGAGCTGGTGCTCGCCGAATTGCCGCGGCTGGTGGTCAAGCCGACCTTCCGGCGCTTTGGCCAGAACGGCGTGTTCGGCAGCGAGCTCGGCCCCGACGAGCTGGCGCGCTGGCGGCGCCGGATCGCCGAGGCCCCGCTCGATTATGTGGCGCAGCGGGTGCTCACCGCGTCCCACACCCCAGTGCTGGAGGCCGGCGCATTGCAGTCGAGGCCCATGGTGCTGCGCAGCTTTGCGGTCGCCAACCCGACCTCCTACAGCTTCCTGCCCGGCGGGCTGACCCGGGTCGGCCATGCCGCGGACACCCGGGTGGTGACCAATCTGACCGGCTCCGCCAGCAAGGACACCTGGGTGCTGGCCTCCGAGCCCGAGAAGCAGCTCAGCCTGCGGCGCGACCCGCCGGCGGCGGGCACCGCGGCGGAGCGCGGCGTCATGCCCAGCCGGGTGGTGGAGAATCTGTTCTGGATGGGGCGCTATGCGGAGCGGGGCGAGGTCGCGCTGCGCCTGTTGCGGACGCTGTTTCTGCAGCTCAACGGCGTCGAGCCCCTGCCCGCCGGCGCGCGCCGGATCCTGCTGCGCGCGGTGACCGAGCTGACCCACACGGCGCCCGGCTTCACCGCCCCCGAGGCGCCCTTCGAGCGGCCCGAGGCCGAGCTCAAGGCGGTCATCCTGGACGGTGCCCGGCCGGGCACGGTGGCGGCCAACCTGCAGGCCATGCTGCAGGCCGGGGAGGAGGTCAAGGAACTGCTCTCCGCCGATACCCAGCGGGTGCTCAACGATCTGCGCGATGAACTGGCCGCACTCGGCGCCCAGCTCGGCGGCGATCAACTGGTGGCGCCGGAGGAGGCGCTCGATCCCCTGGTCACCACCCTGCTGGCGCTGTCCGGACTGCGCCACGAAAGCATGTTCCGGGGCATGAACTGGCGCTTCTGGGAGCTGGGTCGCGGCATCGAAAAGGCGCTCCAGCTGATCGGCCTGCTGCGGGCCACGCTGGTGCCGGAGCTCACCGAGGAGGACGTTGCGGTGGTGGTGGAGTCGCTGCTGCTCACCTGCGAGACCCTGATCACCTATCGCCGCCGCTACCGGACCGAACCCGACATCCCCCACGGGGTGGAGCTGATGGTGCTCGACGAGAGCAATCCGCGCGCGCTGCTCTATCAGGTCGAGCGCCTGCAGCGGCATCTCGGCGCACTGCCGGCGGTGGAGGCGGGCACCGGGCTGTCGCGCGCCGGGCGCCTGGCGCTGGAGGCGCTCACCGCGTTGCGGCTGAGCCGGGTGGAGGATCTCGCCGGGCGGGACCAGGAGGGTGCGCTGGGCCTGATCGGACTGCTGGACCGGCTGGATGTCCTGCTGCGCGGCCTGGGGGATGTGCTCGCGGAGTGCTACTTCGATCACCGGGTGGCGCAGCGGCAGCCGTTCCAGGGCGACTGGAGCTACGGCTGATGCGCTATCAGGTCAGGCACCTCACCCGCTACCGCTACGAGCGGCCCGTGTCCCAGTCCCACAACCGCGCCCATGTGCTGCCCCGCGACACCGCCCAACAGCGTTGCCTGGGCAGCGCCATCCAGGTATTTCCGGCACCCGCGGTCGCCGCCGAGCGCCGCGATTATTTCGGCAACCGCCTGTATCTCTTTTCGGTGGAGAGCCCGCACACCGAGCTGGCGATCGAGGTGGTGAGCCAGATCGAGATCACCGGCGACGGGCGTGGCGAGCCGGCGCTCGATTTCGGCCTGGGCTGCGCGCCGGCGCGCGAGCGGCTGTGGCGCGAGGCCGCCGAGGAGCATCTGCTGGCCCGCGAGTTTCTGCTCGATTCGCCGATGATTCGCGTCGGGGATGCGCTGCACCGCTACGGAGCCCCGTCGTTCGACGACGGCCGGCCGCTGTTGTCGGCCGTCCGCGAGTTGACCGGGCGCATTTTCCGCGACTTCGTCTACGACCCGGATTTCACCACCGTCGCCACCCCGCTCGACGAGGTGCTGGAAAACCGCCGCGGCGTCTGCCAGGACTTCGCCCACCTGGCCATCGGCTGCCTGCGGTCGCTGGGTTTTCCGGCCCGCTACGTGAGCGGCTACGTGGAGACCGCGCCGGTTCCCGGACAACAGCGGTTGGTGGGCGCCGATGCCTCCCACGCCTGGTTCTCGGTCTATGTGCCGGGCGAGGGCTGGGTGGATTTCGATCCCACCAACGACAACATGCCCGGCTCCCAGCACATCACCACCGCCTGGGGGCGCGACTATTCCGACGTCTCGCCCCTGCGCGGCATCATCTTCGATGGCGGCGACTGCCGGGAGATGACCGTGGCGGTCGACGTCGAGCGGGTGTGGACCTGAACCCGTCGGCCGCCGCGCGCCGGCCCGGGCGCCGAAGTGACCCGGGTCCGCTCGCGTTGACCCCGGTGTGCCTGGTGTTTAAGGAAGGTCTGAACAATCCGCGCCGCGAACTGGTCGGGAGCTTGCGAACATGAACGACCTCCGGAATCCGTTCAGTGGTTGAGAAATCTTCTCATGGTGGGTCGCCGAGGCGCCCGGGAGCCCTC
>JBMOPO010000010.1:0-1327 GCA_049325095.1 Pseudomonadota bacterium
CGCCTCCGCGGCGCTCACCGCCTCACTCCGGTCCGCTCGCGGGGACTTGGCACCCGGTCGATGGCCTCCCGCAGCCGGGCGGGGTCGGGATGCAGGTAAACCTGTGAGGAGCTCATCGACGCGTGTCCGAGCAGCTCGGCGATCTCGTCCAGCGCGCTGCCGGCGTCAGCCAGGTTGCTGCCGAACGCGTGCCGCAGCTGATGCGGCCGCACCATCCGATCCAGCCCCGCCCGCCGGGAGCAGGCGGTCAACAGCTCGTTGACCGCGTCCGGGCGCAGCGGTGCGCCGACCGGTTCGCGGAACAGGTTGACCAGCACGAAGTCCGACTCGGCCGCTTGCGGCACCCTGAGCCGCTCGAACTCATAGGCGTCGAAGGCCTGCACGACAAGGAAATCCAGCGGCACCGCCCGCTGCCGGCGGGACTTGGCCCAGGCTCCGTTCGGGTTGTCCCGGCGCATCACGTGCAGGTGTGCCCGCTCCACCTCACAGCCGAGCAGCCGGGAGTCGGCCAGCAGGTGCACGTCGGACCGGCGCAGCCCGCACAGCTCGCCGCGACGCAGCCCGGCCCGGGCCATGAGCAACACCACCAGCCGGTCCCGCGCCGATCGGCAGGCCCGCAGCAGCGCGACGATCTCCTCGTCGCTGGCCCGATCCACCGCTGCCTCCGGTTCGTGCAGCCGATGCCGGGCCCGCAGCCGCCACGCCATCCGGGAATCCTCGCCACGGGCCTGCGCGGGCAGGTCGCGCTCGTCGGCCAGCTCGTAGATCAGCGCCATCAAACGGCCGGGAGCCTGCCCGGTGCTCACCGCGTGCGCGACGAAACCGCGCACCGCGGTCAACACGCCATTGATCCGCCGAGCACCCCGCGCCGGCTCCTCACCCGGCCCCACCAACACCTGACCGCCCGCAACAACCTCGGGGGCGCTGGCCTGCGGCCCGGCATGCCGCAGCCAGGTGATGAACAACCCCAGCTGTTCAACCCCGGCATGCCAATGCCGGCCGGTGCGAGCGCACCAGCGTAGGAACAACGCGATCCCACCCGCATACGCCCGGGTGGTCAGCTCCGAACCGTCGCGGCCGAACCGGAGGTGTCGCAAGAACGCGTCGGCCTCGTCCACCACTGCCAGCTTCTCGTCGAGCACCGTCCAGTACCGCGCGCCGGACGGCAGCCTCACCAGGAACGCCCGCACCTTGATCTCCCCTCTCGTGGCAGGCATCTGAACGACTACCAGCCACGAGCACCACAGCCCGGGAGATCTGTTGCGAACCGGTTCGTGTCGCCGGCCTACGCAACGTCACGCAACAGCTGAGCGAGCCCTAGAGAAAG
>JBMOPO010000011.1:0-124068 GCA_049325095.1 Pseudomonadota bacterium
GCGGGCGAGCGCCAGAATGGCCTCCTGCGCCGCGCGTTGCGGCTTGCTGCCACCGCCTTCCCAGCGGTTGACCGTGGCGAACGAGACCCCGAGCCGCTCGGCGAGCTGCTCCTGGGTGAGATCAAGCCTGGCGCGGATGGCGCGAAGCGTGGCGGGTAGGGCTTGGGCTTGTTTTGTCATGTTTGCGATATTTGCAATATCGCACATGCTTGTCAAGACCTGTTTCCGGTTCGATACCTGACCTAATGCCGAATCGTCTTTACTTGTTGGCATCTACCGACAAAACGCAACACGCAGCACTCCGCGCCCACCCGGGCGCCGCGGCCCTTGGTCGAGGTCGCCAGGCACGACGCCTCGCGGGCCTCGATGTCGATCTGGCGGTGGAGGACGCAACCGCAGAGCTTCAGGAACGTCGGCCCGCTTCCCCCGCTGCGCCAGCGCAGACGCCGAGCCTCGCTGACAACTCAGCGGCTGGCCGGTTGTCTCCGGTCGAGATGAACGACTTCCATCCCGGTTTCGTTCCGAACGAGTTGGCAGGCATCCATGAAGGCGCCATTCCGCCGGGGAGCCAAGCGATCTCCTTTCGGAAGCCTGTTCACCGCATTTTCTGCGGCGAATAGGCCGGCCATTCCCCGCAAGCGTTCTTTCCTCACACCAAATTGGGTGCAAATGGGTGTTTAAACAGATGCGCCACGGAAATGGGTGTAAATGGGTGTAACATTGGTCCATGCTGAAAACCGATACCATCCAGATCACCCCGGAGATCCTGAGTCTCATTGCCGGGATCGACGAGTTCAAGGGCGCCTGGCGCGCCTTGGGCATGCTCGCGCCCGACCGGCTGTCGGCCCTGCGCCGCGTGGCCACCATCGAGAGTATCGGCTCATCGACCCGCATCGAGGGCAGCAAGCTGTCCGACCGCGAAGTGGAACAACTGCTGTCGAACCTGGGGATCAGGTCCTTCGCCACCCGCGACGAGCAGGAAGTGGCCGGCTACGCCGAGCTGATGGAGCTGGTGTTCTCCTCGTGGCAGGACATACCGTTCACCGAGAACCACATCAAACAGTTGCACCAGATCCTGCTGCGCCACAGCGAGAAGGACACCCGGCATCGCGGCAACTACAAGACCAACCCGAATAGCGTCGCCGCCTTCGACGAAACCGGCGCGCAGATCGGTATCGTGTTCCAGACCGCGTCACCCCTGGATACGCCCCGCCTGATGACGGAGCTGGTGGCCTGGGTGAACCGGGAGCGCGAGACGGCCCGGCTGCACCCGCTGCTGATCATCGCCCTGTGCGTCGTCGTGTTCCTCGAAATCCACCCCTTCCAGGACGGCAACGGGCGGCTCTCCCGGGTGCTGACCACGCTCCTGCTCCTGCAGGCGGGCTACGCCTATGTGCCTTATAGCTCGCTGGAGAGCGTGATCGAGCAGAGCAAGGAAGCCTACTACCTGGCGCTGCGGCAGACGCAGGGCACGATCCGCACGGAGGCACCGAACTGGCAGCCGTGGCTGGTCTTCTTCCTGCGTTCCCTGGCCGAGCAGGTGCGGCGCCTGGAGAAGAAGGTCGAGCGCGAGAGGATCGTGCTGGCGGCCCTGCCGGAACTACAGCTACAGATCGTCGAGTTCGCCCGCGAACACGGGCGCATCACCATCGGCGAAGCCATCAGGCTGACCGGCGCCAGCCGCAACACGCTCAAGCAGCATTTCCGGGCGCTGGTCGAGCGCGGCACGCTGGATCAGCATGGCAGTGGCCGCGGGGTCTGGTACGGCCTGCGCTGACCGGAACGGGACGCGGGTTCGATTCCGCTGCTTGATAAGAAAAGACGGATTGAACCGGCCCGGAAAGCAGACGGGATCGACGCCGCACATCGGCAACCGATCAGGGCGAAAAACCTGCTCGATCACCCCCGGCCGCAGGGCGTACCGGCAGGCCTTTACTCGGGCCATCCATGACCTCGCCCTGCCGGCGGCTCCGCCGTGCCAATGCGTTCCCGCGCATTGGTCGATCGAGTTCGCGATGGGTCGCAACCACCCACAGCGCTACGATTGCGGACTTTCATGGTCGTTTGATGCAGGCTGCCGCCTCCACCAATAACCAAACCCCAACCCCGTTCAGGGTGAGCGGCACAAAGGCGGTTGGGGTTTGCCCTGCGCGACCGCGACCCTGCCAGGGTGTTCGGGCAGGGCCAGGCGACAGGTGCCCTTCCGCCGGCGCCCGGTCACGCCGCGGGCCGGGCGCTAACCCGCGGTTTCACCACCGGGGCGAAACCGCCCCGGCCGTTAGGGCTGTTGCGGCCGCTGCCGAGCATGGCATCGACCCGGGTGCTCCGATCAGGTCCGGTGACACCCCGATCCTGCGCGATCCATCCCGGCGGGCGCGAGGCCCCCGGGCTGGACGGGCGCTCAGTTCTGCGGCTCGAGCCCCAGCAGTTTGCGAATTCGCGCCCTGACCAGTTGCAGGTCGTCCGGCGGCAGGGTGCCGCCGATGCGCAGCGGCTGGCCGGCCCAGACGGCGAGGTGGCGCTCGACCAGCAGTTCGTGGAAGTACCGGAAATCCCGGGTGCCGGCGAGCAGTCCGAGGCGATCGAGGCGGTAGATCAGCCGCGCCAGAACCTGGCGGGCGCGGTCGCCGCGGCTTTCGCGGCGGGTGCTGTACAGGCGGCGCTGCCACCGGCGGCGCAACTGATCGAGGCCGCCCAGCGGCCCGGTGGGCAGCGGGAAGATGGCGAGCGGTTTGCCCAGGGCGGCGACCTCGACCAGCATGGAGATGCTGTCGCCGGTGACCACGAAGCCGTTGGCGGTGCCGAGCAGCGCGCGGTAGGGGTTCTCGACGGCACCGGGTTCTCCCTCCGGCGGCGCCTCGGCGGGCCAGGCGAACAGCGGCACGTCGGCCGGCAGGCGCTTGCGCAGGGCTTTCACCACCGCGGCCGGGGTACGCCTGCTGGTGACCACGTAGGCGCAGCCGCCCAGCCCGCGGATGCGCTCGACTTCGGCGACCAGGGCCCGGGCGACCCGCGCGTTCATCCGGAAGGGGCCGGTGGGGCCGCCCACCAGGATGGCGATCAGCGGCCGCGGCAGCCCCGCCAGCCGCGAGCGCCAGCGCTCGGCCTCGGCGCGGATGGCGTCCGGGCTCACCCGCATCAGGGGCAGGGTGATGGGCAGGTAATTGGGCAGCGGCGGCAGGTGGTTCTCGCCGCTCGCCACCACCAGATCGAACTCGTGCATGGCGCCGGAGGGCTTGCCGATGTGCACCACCCGGGTGCGGTTGGCGGACTGGCGCCGCACCCAGAGCGCGGCCATCGCCGGGCGCCGGCCGGAGGTGATGATCAGCTCCGGCCAGGGCGGGGCCAGGGGGTCGGAGCGCGCCAGGTCGAGGTGGTCGAGGGTGGCGCGGAACCGCGGCTTGGCGGTGCGGTAGCGCGGCTGCATCTCCAGCCGCTTGCGGTCGCAGGGCCAGCCCAGGGCGGCGGCGACCGCCTCGACCTGACCGTTGTCGCCGCGCTTGTCGCCGAGCAGCAGCCAGGTGGTCGGGGTGAGCTGGAACATCCCGGTCAGGCGGCGGTGTAGCCCAGCGCCGGGTCCAGACGTGCGGCGACCAGGGCTTCCAGCTCGGCGGCCTGCTCCGCGCCCAGCTCGTCGCGGTAGCCGCCGACCTTGCCGCGGCGGGTCTTGAAGGCGGCGGGATCGCCGCGCCCGCGCAGGCGCATGCCGCCCTGGCGGAAGAAGCCGCTGGCCTCCATCTGGCGCAGGTTGTCGAAGGAGGCGAACTGCACCGCCTCGCGGATCTCGGCATCGCTGAACGACTCGCCCATGAAGGCAATGATTTGCGCCAGCACCGGCTCGGGCTCGGCGCGCAGATCCTCGTAGCGCACCACCAGCCGGCGCTCCAGTTGCTGGACGTTGCGGTACCAGGTGTTGAGGTAGTCGATCAGGAACGGCAGGCCGATGTCGCTGTGGCGGACGAACTCCCACAGGCCCACGCTGCGCCGGTCGATGGGATGGGCGATGGCGTGGTTGATCAGCTCCTGCTTGGCGCGCGACTGGCGGCGGGTGAACTGGTAGTACCAGGACACCGCGATGTCGATCGGGTTGCGCACCAGCAGCAGCACCGGCTTGTGGCGCAAGGGGTTGTCCGGGGCGCCGGCGGCGAGCCGCTCGCCCACCGCGCCCTCGTAGCTGTAGCAGGCGTTGGTGGCGGCGAGGCGCGGGATCTGGGGGATCCTGCGGGCGAATTCGTCGGTGTTGATGAGCTTGGAGGCCGGCAAGCCGTGGCGCACCTGGTAGAGCCGCGACAGCATCACCTTGAGCCAGGTGTTGCCGCTCTTGGGATGGCCGATGATGAGCAGCCCGGCGCGCTCGGCCTTGGCCAGTTCCAGGCGGGCGAGATACCTGCGCCGCAGCGCCACCCGGGCGCCGGCCGGCAGCAGTTCGGTGGGCGCGATGATGAGGCCTTTCTTGACCCCGTCGCTCAGTTGCATTCCGCCTCCGCGGCTCACGGTCTCCGAATCGGCGCGCAGTATGCGCCAGTCCCGGCACCGCCGCCAACCGCGGCGGTGCTACACTTCGCCGCCGTCCCCGATCGCACAGCGCGCCGTGACGGCCATTCCTGCCACCGCCCCATCCACAGGATACCCAGGAGCGACCCCGCCATGCGGCTGATGCTGGCGCTGTTCCGCAAGCACCGCTGGCGGACCTCGCTGGTGATCCTCGGCCTGTTCCTCTCCGGGCTGGCCGAGGGCATCGGCCTGTCCGCGCTGCTGCCGCTGCTCGATGTCGCCATCGCCGCCGAACGGCAGAGCGCGGGGGCGCCACCGGGGGAGTTCGAACAGCGGGTCATGGATGCGCTGGCCTGGCTTGGCATCCAGCCCACGGTCGGCTCCCTGCTGGCGGTGATCGTCGCCGGGGTGGCGATCCGCAGCCTGCTGCTGCTCGCGGTCCAGCGCCAGGTGGGCTACACCGCGGCCCAGATCGGCACCGAGCTGCGCCTCGACCTACTGCGCGCGGTATTGCGCAGCCGCTGGGAGTATTTCCTGCACCAGCCGGTGGGCCGGCTCACCAACGCGCTGGCCACCGAGGCGCAGCGCTCCTCGGATTCCTTCGTCTACGGCGCCACCGCGGTCACCTTCCTGATCCACGCGCTGATCTACGGCGCCATCGCGGTGGCCATTTCCTGGCAGGCCACGCTGCTCAGCCTGGTGGCCGGGGCGCTGGTGATCGGCTCCTCGCACTTTCTGGTGCGCATGACGCGCCGCGCCGGCCGGCGCCAGACCCGGCTGCTCAGCTCGCTGATGGCGCGCCTCACCGACACCCTGCAATCGGTGAAGCCGCTCAAGGCCATGGCCCGCGAGCACCTCGCCGACCAGGTGCTCTCCGGCGAGACGGTGCGCCTCAACCGCGCCCTGCAACGCCAGGTGTTCAGCGCCGCGCTGCTCAATTCGGTCCAGGATCTGCTGTTCGCCGGCTTCATCGCGCTCGGCATCTATCTGGCCCTGGTGGTCTTCCGGGTCGAGCTGAGCACGGTGCTGGTGCTGGCCATCACGCTCGCCCGCGCCTTCGGCTCGCTGGGCAAGGTGCAGAAGCAGTACCAGAAGCTGACCCAGGGCGAGAGCGCCTACTGGTCGCTGCAGGAGGCCATCGCCGGCGCCGCGGCCGCGGCGGAGCGGCTCGGCGCCGGCCGCGCGCCCCGCCTGGAGCGCGGCATCGCCTTCGCCGGGGTCGGCTTTGCCTACGACGGCCGCCAGGTGTTCGAACGCCTCGACCTCGAGCTGCCGGCCGGCGCCATGAGCGTGTTGATCGGCCCCTCGGGGGCCGGCAAGACCACCGTCATCGACCTGGTCATCGGCCTCGTGCGGCCCCAGACCGGGACCGTCGCCGTCGACGGGACACCGCTGGAGACCCTCGATCTGCGCGCCTGGCGGCGCCTGATCGGCTATGTGCCCCAGGACACGGTGCTGCTCCACGACAGCATCCTCCACAACGTGACCCTGGGCGATCCGGCACTCACCGCGGAGGACGCTGAACGGGCCCTGCGCGCCGCCGGCATCTGGGAGTTTGTGGCCTCCCTCCCCCAGGGCCTCCACACCCTTGTGGGCGAGCGCGGCGGCAAGCTGTCCGGCGGCCAGCGCCAGCGGGTGGCCATCGCCCGCGCCCTGGTGACCAGGCCGCGGCTGCTGATCCTCGACGAGGCCACCAGCGCCCTGGATCCGGCCAGCGAACAGGAGGTGTGCCAGACCCTGGCGGGGCTCAAGGGCGAGCTGACCATCCTCGCCATCTCCCACGACAGCGCCCTGGTGGAGATCGCCGACCGGGTCTACCAGCTCCAGGGCGGGCGGGCCCGGCTGCTGCCCCCGGGACAGCCCGCCAACCTCGGCCATCGCTGAGCGCGCGACCCCCGGCTCCGACTTCCGAACACCGCAGGGCACCAGGGCGGGCGGCTACAATGGCGCCCGCGGCCGACTCCCTGCGCCGCGCCGGTCACCGGCGGCGCTCCCGCCGCACCGTCCGGCGGTTTCTGTCCCGAGGACTGTTCGATGCTGTGGTTCGTCATTGGTCTGGCGGCGCTGGTGCTGGGCGCCGAGCTGCTGGTGCGCGGCGCCTCCCGGCTGGCGCTGGCGTTCGGCATTTCCCCGCTGGTGGTCGGCCTCACCGTGGTGGCCTTCGGCACCAGCGCCCCGGAACTCGCGGTATCGGTGCAATCCGCCTGGGCCGGGCGGGTCGATATCGCCCTGGGCAACGTGGTGGGCAGCAACACCTTCAATGTCCTGTTCATTCTCGGCGCCTCGGCGGCGATCGTGCCGCTGGTGGTCCACCAGCAGGTCATCCGCCAGGAGGTACCGATCATGATCGGCGCCTCGCTGCTGCTGTGGGCGCTGGCCGCCGATGGCGGCATCGCCCGCCGGGAGGGCCTGCTGCTGGCCGCGCTGGTGGTCCTCTACACCCTGGTGCTGGTGCGCCAGAGCCGGCGCGAAACCGCCGCGGTCCAGGCCCAACTGGAAACCGAACATGCCGAGGCCTTCGCAACGCCCGCGGCGGGCTGGCGGGAGCACTGGGGCGTCCAGTTGCTGCTGGTGGCGGCCGGGCTCGCACTGCTGGTGCTGGGCGCGCGCTGGCTGGTGGAGGCCGCGGTGAACTTCGCGCGGTTGGTGGGCGTCAGCGAGGTGGTGATCGGCCTCACCATCGTCGCCGCCGGCACCTCGCTGCCCGAGGTGGCGACCTCGATCCTGGCGGCGCTGCGCGGCGAGCGCGACATCGCGGTGGGCAACGTGGTGGGCAGCAACATTTTCAACATCCTTGCCGTGGCGGGTATCTCCGCGACCATCGCGCCCGAGGCATTGGCCGTGGCGCCGGCGCTGCTGCACTTCGATCTGCCGGTGATGGTGGCGGTGGCGATCGCCTGCCTGCCGGTGTTCTTCAACGGCAGCCGCATCGCGCGCTGGGAGGGCACCCTGTTCATCGGCCTGTACATCGCCTATACGGCCTATCTGATCCTCCATGCCACGGGGCATCCGGCGCTCGACGACTACCGCGCCGCGCTGGGCCTGGCGCTGCCGCTGATCGCCGTCACCCTGCTGGTGCTCGCCGCGCGCCACTGGCAGCGCAGCAGGCGCGATCCGGCGACCTGACCGCGACGGCCGCGGGGCGGGCTCAGCGCGCCGCGAACAGTGCCCTGACCCTGGCCAGGGCGCGGGCGAGATCCGCATCCACGGCGGCTCCCGCCACCGGCGGATCGCCCAGCCAGGCGGCGCGGCCGCTCGCGATCAGGCGGCGGTGGACCAGGGTGATGTCGCGCGACAGGCGCCGCCAGCCCCAGCGCATCAGCGCCCGGTAGAGGGTCGCCTTCAGGCTCCAGTCGTCGCTGCCCGCGCCGGCGCCGGGCCGCATCCGGTGCCGGCCAGCGCCCAGATCGAACAGATACAGGGGTTTGCCGGTGGCGGCCGCTTCGGCGAGCATGGAGACGCTGTCGGCGGTGACCACCAGGGCGTCGGCCAGGGCCAGGTAACCGAAGTAGGGATTGTCCGGATCCGCGGCGCGCCAGAAATAGCGGTGCGCGGGCACGCCGCAGTCGGCGTCGAGCGCCCGACGTGCGGCGGCCGGAGTGCGCGGGCTGGTGGTGATCAGCAGCGAGCCGCCGGCGCCCTTCGCCAGCGCCGCGGCCTCCGCCAGCAACCGCCGCGCGGCCCGCGCGCCCAGGGTGTAGGGGCCGCTGTCGCCGCCCACGACCACCGCGATGCGCGGCGCCGGCAGGTGCGCCAGCGCCGGACCCCAGCGCGCCGCGGCCTCCGCCAGTCGCCCGGGGCGGACGCGGTGCAGCGGCAGCTCGTTGTGCAGCACGTTGGGCCGCTGCGGCAGCCGGTACTGCGGCGTGGTGATCACCAGATCGAAATCCCGCGGATCCGCCCAGGGCCGGCCGAGATGGACCAGGCGGGTGCGGCCGCCGCTCTGCCGGCGCACCCAGCGCGCCACGGGTTCGTTGCGCATCCCGGCACTGATCAGCAGGTCGGGCCAGGGCGGCGCCAGCGGATCCGAGCGCCGCACGTCGATGCCGGCGAGGCCGGTGCCGCGGCCCAGATTGGTGGCGGCGCCGCGCCAGCGGCGGTAATGCAGGCGCCGGTGCGCAAATGGCCAGCCCAGCGCCTCGGCCAGCGCCAGCGCCTGCTGCTGCTCGCCGGCACGATAGGGTTCCAGCAGCCACACCCGCGGCAGCGCTGCGGGGTCGGCATCGGCGGCGGGCGGCGAAGTGGTAATGGCGGGAAGCTGCGGGTATATTGGCGCGGCGCAATGTAGCCCAGCCCGGGTCGTCGGACAAGGCGACCGCCACGCCCCATCGCCGATGCCCGACTATCAGACCTGCGTCGATTACATCCTCCGCATCCTGCAGCCCCGCAACCGGGGCCCGCGGCCGCTCGACGAGCGGACCGACCTGGTGGCCGACATCGGCCTCAGCTCGCTCCAGGTGATGGAGTTGATCGAACGGCTGGAAGACCATTTCGATCTCTCCATCCCGCTCAACATCCTGCCCGACATCACCACGGTGGGCGATCTGGCCGCCCGGCTCAGCGAAATCGAGGACTGACCGCGCCGCGCCGGCGCCGCCCGGCCTCGACTACAATGGCCGCCCTCCCGGCAAACCCAGCGGAGCTTCCACCCGGCATGCTGTTGGACAAGTTCGCACCCATGGCGGCAATCCGCGCCGAACTGGAAGCGTCCGGGCTGCGCCCCTTCGGCGCCGTCACCGAGCGCCTGATCTCGGCCACCGAAGCGGTGGTCGAAGGCCGCGCGGTGATCCTGGCCGGCACCAACAACTATCTGGGCCTGTCCTGGGACCCGCGCTGCATCGCCGCCGCCCGGGATGCCGCCGCGCGCTGGGGCACGGGCACCACCGGCTCGCGCATGGCCAACGGTACCTTCGCCGAACACCTGGCCCTGGAGGCGGAACTGGCCGAGCTCTACGGCGTGCCCCACGCGATGATCTTCACCACCGGATTTGCCGCCACCCAGGGGCTGTGCGCCACCCTGGCGGGGCCGGGGGATGTCATCCTGCTCGACGCCGACAGCCACGCCAGCATCTACAGCGGCGCCCAGCTCAGCGGCGCCGAGGTGATCCGCTTCAAGCACAGCGACCCCGCCGACCTGGAGAAGCGCCTGCGCCGCCTGGGCGAGCGCACTGCCGACACCCTGATCGTGGTGGAGGGGATCTACAGCATGCTCGGCGACGCCGCGCCGCTGGCCGAGATCGCCGCCGTCAAGCGCGAGTACGGCGGCCTGCTGATGGTCGACGAGGCCCATTCGCTGGGCGTACTCGGCGAACAGGGCCGCGGCGCGGCGGCGGCGGCCGGCGTGGCCGATGCGGTGGACTTCTTCGTCGGCACCTTCAGCAAGAGCCTGGGCGCCGTCGGCGGCTTCTGCGCCAGCCCCCACGCCGCCCTGGAGGCGGTGCGCTTCTCCACCCGGGCCTACATCTTCACCGCCTCGGCCTCGCCCTCGGTGATCGCCTCGACCCGCGCGGCGCTGGCCATCATGCGCGCCGAGCCGGAATTGCAGCGGCGCCTGTGGGCCAATGCCGAGCGCCTCCATGCGGGGCTGCGCGCGCTGGGGCTGCAGGTGGGCCCGCAGCCCGGGCCCGTGGTCGCGGTGCTGATGGGCGACCGGGCCGCCGCGCTCGCCGCCTGGCAGCGCCTGCTCGACGCCGGCGTCTACGTGAACCTGGTGGTGCCCCCGGCCTCGCCGACCGGCGCCAGCCTGCTGCGCTGCAGCCTCAGCGCAGCCCATTCCGAGGCCCAGATCGAGCGCGTCATCGCGGCCTTCGACGCCTGCGTGGCCGGAGCGGCCGGCACGCCGTGAATCCGGACCCACAGCCAGGCATTGCCCCCGCCGCTCTCGAGTTCGCGCACCTCTCCGACCCCCACTTGAGCACCCCGCAGGCATTGGGCCTGCGCGACTGGCTGGGCAAGCGGGCGCTGGGCTACCTGTCCTGGCGGCGCCGGCGGCGCCACGAACACCGCGCCGAGGTCCTCGAGGCCCTGGGCGCCGATCTGGCCGCGGACCCGCCGGAGCACATCCTCATCACCGGCGATCTCACCCAGCTCGGCCAGCCGGCCGAATTCGCCCAAGGCCGGCGCTGGCTGGAAACCCTGGGCCCGCCGGAGCGGGTCGGCCTGGTGCCGGGCAACCACGACTGCACCAGCGCCGAGCCCTGGGCGGCGACCCTGGAGTTCTGGGCGCCCTATCTGGCCGGCGATCCGGATGCCGGTGGCGCGCCCTTTCCCAGCCTGAGGGTGCGCGCGGGGGTGGCCATGATCGGCCTGTCCAGCGCCCTCCCCACCCCGCCCCTGCTGGCCACCGGGCGCATCGGCGGCGCGCAGCTCGGCCGTCTCGAACAACTGCTGACCGAAACCGGCCGCCGCGGGTTGTTCCGGGTGGTCTATCTGCACCACTCCCCAGTGCCCGGCCAGGATCCCTGGCGCAAGCGCCTGGTGGACGCGGCGGCGGTGGCCGCGGTGGTGGCGCGCACCGGCGCCGAACTGGTGCTGCACGGCCACCGCCACCGGGTCCGCACCGCCGAACTGGCGGGGCCCGGCGGGCGGATTCCGGTACACGGCATCGCCTCGGCCTCGGCGCTGGGCGCGCAGGGCGAGGCGGCCTGCTACGGCCGTTATTGGGTGAGCCCGGACACCGACCGGTGGCGGGTACGGCTGGAATACCGCCGCTATCGGCGCGACCGCGGCGGCTTCGCGCCGGAAGACGTGCGCGAATTCAGCGTGCCGCGGCCCCCGGCCCGGAGCCGCTGACGCCGGCGGCGCCGGCCTCCACCAGCCGGAAATCGTCCAGGGAATCGACGTCCACCGCAGCCTGCGCATAGGGCAGGATCACCGCGCGGATGTGGATGCCGAGCCGCGCCGACAGCCCCGCCAGGGCCTCGTCGAGCGGCAGCCGCCCCAGCCGGTAGCGGATCACCGCGCGCCAGCCGAGCAGGCCGATCAGCCGCAGCGGCTTCTTGCGCTGGTTCTCGATGCGCCGCCAGAAGCCGGCGATCTCGCGCCCGCGGGGGGTGAGGAAGGTGAACAGATTGCAGCCGCAGTAATCGCCGTCGCGAAACCGCAGCACGGTCTTGCGCATGTCCGGAAAGGCGGCGCGGACCAGTTGGTGGCGGGCCAGCCCCAGGGTGACGTCGGCGTCCTCGGCGAGACTTGCCGCGCAGAAGGCGTCGACGATCTCGGCGCTGAGCAGCGGGTGATCGGCGGTGGTGAGCAGCACCCGGCGATCCCGGGGAATGCACTCCAGGGCGGCGCAGGCGCTGGTGCTGGGCGTGGCCGCCGGCGGCGCCCAGCCCAGGGCGCCGCTGTCCACCCAGGCCGCCAGTTGCGCATCGCCGCGCAGATCGGCCTCGGCCGGCCCGGCGAGGCGGACGTCGGCCACCTGGCGGGCCGCCTCCAGCGCCGCCAGCACGCGCCGCACCATGGGCACGCCAGCGATGGGTATCAGGGCCTTGGCATTCACCCCGGAATGGGCGCGCAGCGCGTCGCCCGCGGTGCGGTCGCCGGCCAGCACGATGGCGGAAAACGCCGCGGCCGCGGCGCCTGGAGCGGAGGTCAGCAAATCACAACTCTTTCTGATAGACGTGGTAGCGCTTGTACAGGGTTCCGCCGATGCTCTCGATGATGTTGCGCATGCCGGAATTGCCTTCCAGGATCCAGCCCATCTCGACGGTTTCGATGCCGCGCCGGATCAGCCCGCCCCGCACCGCATCGATCACCAGGAACGCCAGGGTCGGGCCGAGCCGCGACTGCTGATATTCGCGCCGCACCCCCATCAGGGGCACCCGGGCGCTGCGCACGCCGCGCACCTTGAGCCGCCACAGGAGTTTAGCCCAGCCCCAGGGCAGCAGGCGACCGCCGAGATCGCGCGCCGCCTCGTTGACATTGGGCAGGGCGACGATGAAGGCCGCCGGGCGGCCGTGGATTTCCGCGATCTGCACCTGGTCGTCCGGGATCAGCGCCGCCAGCACCCGGCCCAGGGCGCGGAATTCCGCCCGGGTGAAGGGCACGAAGCCCCAGTTGTGGGCCCAGGCATCGTTGAACAGATCGCGCAGCATCTCCAGTTCGGCATCGAGCGCCGCCCGCTGCAGGGGACGAATGCGCACCTCGCCGGCGACGCGCGCCGCGAGGCGGGTCATCACCGCCGGCGGCACGAAGTTCGGGGCCACGGTGTAGGTGAGCAATTCCTGGATGCGCCGGTAGCCCGCCTCCTGGACGCGGCGGGGGTAATAGCGCAGGCCGTGGCCCATCATCACGAAGGGCGGCGAGTCGAAACCCTCCACCAGCAGGCCGACCTCCTCGTTGATCGACAGATTGAACGGCCCCTGTACCCGGGTACAGCCCGAGGACTTCAACCAGCCCTCGGCGGCCGCGAACAGCGCCCTGAACACCTCGGGGTCGTCCTCGGCTTCCAGCATGCCGAACAGGCCGATGCGGTCGCGGTGCACCTCCTGCTGGAGTCGGTCGATCTGGGCGGTGATGCGCCCCACCGGCCGGCCGCCGCGCCAGGCCAGCCAGGCGCGCGCCTCGGCATGTTCGAACAGCGGGTTGCGGCCGAATACCCGCTGGCGCTCCTCGAAGCGCAGCGGCGCGATCCAGTGCGGATCGTCGCGATACAGCCGCCCGGGCAGCGCCAGAAAGGCGCGCCGCTGGGCGCGGCCCGCCACCGGCAGGACTTGAAGATCGGCGGAGCCGGTCATGGTGCAGGGTGTTCTCCGATGGGCGGCGAGGGGATCCCGGCGGCACCGCGGGCAACCGGCGCAGGGCCCGCGGCACCCGGCTCGCGGGTCGCCGGCGATGTCCGGCACGCTGCCGCCGCTACCGCGCCTGGCGGCGCAATAGCGGTGGCGGATCGCTGCAGGGTGGGACACCTGGGCAACCCTCCAAGGGTTGGGGTTCCTCGGAGGCGGGGCACTATACCGCAGCCGCGCCCGGCGCGAGAGGGTCCCTGATCCCGGCGTGGCAACGGCTTGAGGCGCCGGCATCCCGCGCCAATGGCTCCTCCCCGGGCCGGGGCCCCGCATCCTGGGTGGCACCGCCGGTGGGGAGGCGGATGCCCCTCAGCGCTTCATGTAGAACGCATTCCACTTGTTGCCGTCGAGATCGCGGAAATAGCCGCAGTGAAAGGCGCCGTCCCCGCGCGGACCGGGCGCTCCCTCGTCGGTGCCCCCCAGTTCCAGCGCCTTGGCGTGAATGGCCGCCACCTGCTCCGGCGAATCGGCGGTCAGGGCCACCATGGTGCCGTTGCCCGCGGTGGCCGGCTTGCCGTCGAAGGGCTTCATGACCATCAGCATGGGCGCCCCCTTGGGCCCCACCCAACCGACCGAACGATCGGTGGCCAGCGCCCGCCGGGCGCCGACCAGGGCCAGCAACTGATCGTAAAACCCAGCCGCACGCTCCAGATCGTTGGTTCCCAAAGTAATGTAATTGATCACGATGCTCTCCCCCGTTGCGAATTGTTGGTTGACGCCGATCGCGTTCCGACTACCATGACCTCGGCGCCGCGCGGCCCGGCCGAGCATAAGACCGTAGCCCGCCACCGGCAAGCCGCCCGCGCGAGCGGCGGCGCGCGGCGCCGACCACAAACCGACACCTGACCTGGAGTCCAGCATGAAAAGATCCACCACCGGACTGTGCGCCACCGCAATGCTCCTCAGCCTGACGCTGGCCGCGTGCGGCAAGCCGGACGAACAGGGTTCCACCACCGGGGAAAGCTCGCCCTCGGCGAAGGAACAGGCCGCGGACCTGCGGGAAAAGGCCGAACAAAAGGCCATCGAAACTGCGCGGAAAGCCGAGGAGACCGCCGCCGAGGCGGCCGCCCGGCAAGTCGGCTCGGCGACCCAGGCCGCCGGGGAAAAGGCTCGCGAGGCCGGCGAGGCGATCAGCGACAAGGCGCTGTCGCAACCGGAGCGAGTCCCGGCGGAGGAACCGGGCGGCACCGGGCCGGCCGACTACGAGTGACCCCCGGCACCGGCGGCCGGCGCCGAACGGCCGGCCGTCCCGGGTGCGCGAAGCTACCGCAGGCGGGGCTTCAGTCGTAGACGATCACGCCGCGCGCGTTCCTGCCGGCTTCCAGGTCGGCAAACGCCTGCGGCGCCTCGTCGATCCGGTAGGTGTGGGTCACCATGCGGTCGAGATCGAGCTTGCCCTGCTTGTAGAGCTCCAGATATTTGGGGAAATCCACCCGGAACTCGGCGCTGCCGTACATGGACCCCTTGATGGTCTTGGCGGTAAGGGGAAACATCAGCGCATTCAATTCGAGCTTCTGGCTGAGCTTGCCCACCCCCACCACGGTCATGGTGCCCCCGCGGCGAGTGGCCTTTTGCGCCTGGTCCACCACCGCCGGAATGCCGATCGCCTCGAAGCCGTAGTCCACGCCGATGCCGCCGGTCGCCGCCATGATCTGCTTGAGCGGGTCCGCGGCGGCGTTGATCAGGTCCGTGGCGCCCAGCTCGCGGGCGATGGCCAGTTTTTCCTCCGAGAGATCGACCGCGAAAATCCGCGCCGCGCCGGCGATGCGCGCGCCCTGGATGATCGACAGCCCGACCCCGCCGGCGCCGAACACGGCGACCGTGCTGCCGGGCTTGACCTGCGCGGTCTTGAGCGCCGCACCCACCCCGGTGGTGACCCCGCAGCCGACCAGCGCGGCGGCCTTGAAATCGACATCGTCCGGAATCTTGACCAGACACATGGCGGGGACGACCGCATATTCGGCCATGTTGCCCAGGAACTGCATGACGTTGAGATCCCGGCCGTCGAGGTGCACGCGCGTCGTGCCGTCCATCATCTTGCCGTCCGGATTGCTGCGCAGGCACAGATAGGGCTCGCTGCGCAGGCAGTGGAAGCAGTCGCCGCAATTGGGCACGAACGAGAGGGTGACGTGATCGCCGGGGCGGACATTGGTCACGCCCTCCCCCAGCGCCTCGACGACGCCGGCGCCCTCGTGCCCCAGCACCATCGGGAACGGCACCGGGATGGTGCCATTGATAGCCGAGAGATCGGAGTGGCAAACGCCGGTCGCCTTCATCCGGACCAGCACCTCGCCCGCCTTCGGCGGATCCAGGGTGACCTTCTCGACGGCGAAGCGGTTCAGTTCATGGGCGACGACGGCCTTGATTTTCATGGTGGTTCTCCGGCAAAAAAGCGCCGGCGAGTGTATCACCGATCGGCGCCTGAACCGCTGCTCAGCCGCGATCCCGATACAATGCGCCCACCTCGGCGGGCGGGAGGAGCTCCCCATGCGGCCGCACCCGGATGACCTCCACCCGCAACTGCGCGACGATTGCCACCGGCTGGGCCGCGCCCCGTCCGGCCAGATCCTGCTGCACCGCAACGCCCGGGTGCCTTGGTTGATCCTGGTTCCGACCACCGATGCGCCGGACCTGCTCCTGCTGCCGCGCCCCCAGCGCGAGCAGGTGCTCGACGACTGCGCGCGACTCGATCGTTACCTGCGCCGGCGCTGGGATCTCGACAAGGTGAATTTCGCCGCCATCGGCAATCTGGTGCCGCAACTGCACCTGCATCTGGTCGGCCGCCGGCGGGGAGATGGCTGCTGGCCGCTGCCGGTGTGGGGGCACTTGCAGGAGGTCGCGGCCTACCCCGCCGCCGAGGTCGAGGCCATCGCCCGGGACGTTGCGGCACTTTGGGCTTGAGCCCGCCGGGGCCGGCGCCCGCCCCTGCGCAACCGGCGTTCATCACCCGCCGGGTTTCCATGGGTGCTGCGGAGATGGGGGTCTGTCGCGAACGGGCGGCGGGCCCCGGCGCCGACCGCCAGGGGGTTGCCGGCGGGAAAGTTGGGGTGGCTGACGGGGATCGAACCCGCGACCACAGGAGCCACAATCCTGTGCTCTACCAGCTGAGCTACAGCCACCATGTCCGGGGCAGGAACCCCTCGACCCAGCGCTTGTGAAGCGATGCACATGCCGTGCATTGCTTCCTCGCGTCGCGAGTCCGGGACCGGCCCGGACTCGCTCCCGCGAATCGAGCCCTCGCGTGCCCGATTCGCATCCCTGCGGCGGCGGGCTGCGCGCGTTCACGCGCTCCGCCGCAACGGGAAATTGGCGCGCCCGGCAGGATTCGAACCTGCGACCCACGGCTTAGAAGGCCGTTGCTCTATCCGGCTGAGCTACGGGCGCACGGCCGTGGCGCGACCAGCCCGCTCGGGCCCCGGCATCTCTCGACCTCCAGGACGATACCGCCAATCTGGTCGGGGAAGAGGGATTTGAACCCCCGACATCCTGCTCCCAAAGCAGGCGCGCTACCAGACTGCGCTATTCCCCGGGCTACCGTCTCGCGTGAGCGAGGCGCGATCATACGCCCGGCCCCGGGGAGGGTCAATTTCGCCGCGGGTTGCGCCGCCCCGTGGTTTCGACGGCCGCGGGGCTCGTGCCACAATACCGGCCCGCAGCTCGCAGCTCCCCGCATGTCCGCCATTGTTCTCGACGGCAAATCGCTGGCCGCCCGCACCGAAGCGGAAATCGCCCGCCGCACCAGCGCCCTCATGGCCCGCAACGGCGGCCGGCGACCGGTCCTGGCCACCATTCTGGTGGGCGAGGATCCGGCATCGGCCACCTATGTGCGCATGAAGCGCAACGCCTGTGCCCGGGTCGGGCTGGATTCCCTGGCCCTGGAACTGCCTGCCGCCACCACCACGGAGGAGCTGCTCGACCGGATCGCGGCGCTCAACGCCAACCCCGACTGCCACGGCATCCTGCTCCAGCACCCGGTGCCGGGGCAGATCGACGAGCGGCGCTGCTTCGACGCCATCGCTCCCGAGAAGGACGTGGATGGCGTCACCTGCGCCGGGTTCGGCCGCATGGCCATGGGCGTGCCCGCCTACGGCTCGGCCACGCCCCGGGGCATCATGCGCCTGCTGGCCGCCCATGACATCGCGCTGTCCGGCCGGCACGCGGTGGTCGTCGGCCGCAGCCCCATCCTCGGCAAGCCGATGGCGATGATGCTGCTCAACGCCGACGCCACGGTCACCATCTGTCATTCCCGCACCCGCGACCTGCCCGGCATCCTGCGCCGGGCCGACCTGGTGGTGGGCGCCGTCGGCCGACCGGAATTCATCCGCGGCGACTGGATCGGCGATGGCGCGGTGGTGGTCGACGCCGGCTATCATCCGGGCGGGGTGGGCGACATCGAGCTCGCCGCGCTACGGGATCGGGTCGCCGCCTATACTCCGGTGCCGGGGGGCGTCGGGCCCATGACCATCAACACCCTGATCCTGCAAACCCTGGAGGCCGCCGAGCGGGCGGCGCCCTGAGCGGCCGCACCCCGAGGCTCCGGCGTCTCCAGTCCCAGTCACCCGGCGGAAGCAACCCGTGTTCAGCTACGTAGACCCCGGCATTCGCGAGCAACTCATCGCCAAACATCAGCTCATCGATCTCGACCGGGAAGGCCGGGAAATCCGCGGCGAGGGGCAACCCTATATCTCGCTGCTGGGGCCGGTGACCATCCCGCGCCTCATCCACGGCCGCGAGGTGGCGCTGGACTGGTACCCCTTCGTGCGCCGGATGGAACTCACCCAGGTGCTGGAGGCGGCCCGCCAGGTCACCGACGGGGCCAGCGCCGCCTTCCGCGAGCTGCTGCACGCCAACATGTCGGTCAACTCGGTGTTCGCCCTGCCGGGGTTTCGCGCCGCCGCCGAGCCCCTGGTCCGGGTGCACTCCTGCTGCCTGACCGGCGACATCTTCGGCTCGATGCGCTGCGACTGCGGGCCGCAACTCTCCGCGGCCTTCGAGCAGATGCTCGCCGCCGGCACCGGGGCCGTGATCTACATGTCGGGCCACGAGGGCCGCGGCATCGGCCTCTGGGCCAAGGCCATCACCTATCTGCTCCAGGACGCCGGGCAGGACACCTTTCAGGCCAATGTCTCGCTGGGGCTGCCCGAGGACTCCCGCGACTTCACCGACGCGGCGGTCGTGCTGCGCCACCTGCTCGACGACCGGCCGGTGCAACTGTTGTCCAACAACCCCCACAAACGCGAGGACCTCGAACGCGGCGGGCAGCGAATCTCCCGGGTGGTACCCCTGGTATCCGGCGTCACCGCCCACAATCTGCGTTACATCCGCTCCAAGCGGGACAAGGGCCACCTGCTGCCGGAGGATCTCTGACCCCGGACCGGCGGCATTCCCCCTGCAACACGATTGGGAGAAACTGACCGCCTCGGCGATTCCGCCCCCACCACCCCGGAGGATCGAAGTATGCGAGTGGCCATCAACGGGTACGGACGCATCGGGCGCTGCATCCTGCGCGCCATCACCGAACGGAACCTGCAGGACCGGCTGGAGATCGTCGCCATCAACGATCTCAGCGACCTCGGGATCATGGCCCACCTGACCCGGTTCGACTCCACCCATGGCCCCTTCCGCGGCCGCGTGGAAACCGGACCCGGCACCTTGATCGTCGATGGCCGCGCGATTCCGGTGACGGCGATCAAGGATCCCGCCGATCTGCCCTGGCGCGAACACCAGGTCGACCTGGTGCTCGAATGCGCCGGCAAGTTCAAGCAGCGCAGCGCCCTGGCCGGCCATCTGGACGCCGGCGCGCAACGCGTGCTGGTCAGCCACCCGGTGGGGGATGCCGACCGCACCCTGGTCTACGGCGTCAATCACGAGCAGCTCACCGCGGCCGACCGCATCGTCTCCAATGCCTCCTGCACCACCAACTGCCTGGCTCCCGTCGCCAAGATCCTGCACGATCGGATCGGCATCGAGCAGGGCATCATGACCACCATCCATGCCGTGACCAACGACCAGCAGCTGCTCGACAAGGCCCATGGCGACCCCTACCGGGCGCGCGGGGCCATGCAGTCCATCGTGCCGACCAAGACCGGGGCCGCGGCGGCGGTGGGCCTGGTGCTGCCGGAACTGGCCGGCAGGCTGTCGGGCATGGCGCTGCGGGTGCCGGTCGCCAATGTCTCCCTGGTCGACCTCCATTTCACCGCCCGGCGCGATACCTCGGTGGATGAGATCAATCAGGTGATGCGGGAGGCCGCCGCCGGTGCCTGGCAGGGGATTCTGGCCTGCAACGAGCTGCCGCTGGTGTCCGTCGATTTCAATCACCACCCGGCGTCGAGCATCTTCGATCTCCACCACACCGCGGTCGCCGGGCGCCAGGCCAAGGTCATGAGCTGGTACGACAACGAGTGGGGTTTCACCAATCGCATGATCGACGTGGCCCTGTACCTGAGCCGCTCGGGCTGACGGGGATGCCGTTCGCAGAGCGGCTGGTCGCGCACCGCGGCTACCGGCGGCACTACCCCGAGAACACCCTGCTCGCCCATCGCGAGGCCGTGGCCGCCGGGGCGCGGGCGATCGAAACCGACATCCAACTGAGCGCCGACTTGCAGCCGGTGCTCTACCACGATGCCACCCTGGCCCGGGTCAGCGGCCGCCGCGGGCGCATCGACGCCCACCCGCTCGGCCAACTGCTGGGGCTGCCGGCCCATGAGCCGCGCCGCTTCGGCCAGCGCTTCGCCGCCAACACCATCACGCCGCTGGCGGCGCTGGCGGCCTGGCTGGCCGACCACCCGGAAGTCACCGCCTATGTCGAGGTCAAGCGCGAAGCCCTGGCCTTCGCCGGGGCGGCGGCCTGTTACCGGAGCATCGCCGATTGCCTGGCGCCGATCGCGGGCCGGTGCGTGCTGATCAGCTTCGACTACGCGTTCATCGCCCATGCCCGTGAGCGGGGCTGGCGCCGCTGCGGCCTGGTGCTGGAGCGCTGGCGCGATCACCACAGCCGCGAACTGGCCGGGCTGCATCCTGAAGCCCTGTTCTGCGATTACCGCAAGGTGCCCGCCCGGGCCCGGCTGGACGACCTGGTCCCCGAACTGGTGCTCTACGAAATCGCCACTGCCGACCTCGCCCTGCACTGGCTGGAGCGCGGCGCCGACCGCATCGAGACTTTCGACATCGGCGGCCTGCTGCACGCCCTCACCCGGCATCGGCTGTGACGGCCGGCGCGAACCACACCGGCGGACCCTACGACCTGGCGGTGATCGGCGGCGGCATCCAGGGCGCCGGGGTCGCCCAGGCCGGCGCCGCCGCCGGCCACCGCGTGCTACTGGTCGAGCGGGACCACTGGGGCGCCGGCACCTCCAGCCGGTCGACCAAGCTCATCCACGGCGGACTGCGCTACCTGCGCAACGGCGAGTTCCGGCTGGTGCGCGAAAGCCTGCGCGAGCGGCGCATCCTGGAGCGCATCGCCCCCCACCTGGTGTGGCCGGAGCGCTTTCACATCCCGGTGTATCGGACCTCGCGCACCCGGCCCTGGCAATTGCGCCTGGGCCTCGGCCTGTACTGGGCGCTGGCCGGCGGTGGCGCCGACAGCCGCTTCACCCGCCTGGAGCCGGCGGACTGGCCGCAGCTCCGCGGTCTGCGGACCGACGGACTGGAGGCGGTGTTCTGCTATCCGGACGCGCGCACCCAGGATCGCCGCCTGACCGCCGCGGTGGCCGCCTCGGCCGCCGCGCTGGGCGCCGATCTGGCCTGCCCGGCGCGGCTGCTGGCGGCCGGCTGGCAGGGCGATCGCTGGCAGATTGAACTGCACGGGCCGGCGGGGCGCCGCGAGGTGGCGGCCCGCATCCTCGTCAATTGCGCGGGCCCCTGGGCCGATCAGGTGGCCGGGCTCCTCTCCCCGCGACCTCCCCAGCCGCGCATCGAGCTGGTCCAGGGCGCCCACCTGGTGCTGTCCCGGCCGGCCGTCGATCGCTGCTACTACCTGGAAGTCCCCGCAGACGGCCGCGCGGTGTTCCTGCTGCCCTGGGAAGGGGGCTCCCTGCTCGGCTCCACGGAAACCCCCTTTTCCGGCGCTCCCGAGGACGCCCGGATCACCCCGGAGGAGGAGCGGTATCTGCTGCGCGTGCTGCACCACTATTTTCCGGACGCGGCGGTGGAGGTTCGCGAGCGCCTGGCCGGCCTGCGCGTGCTGCCCGCGGCATCGGCGGCGCCATTGCGGCGCAGCCGGGAAGTGATGCTGATGCATTCTCCCCGGCGCCGGCCCAACTACATCGCAGTCTACGGCGGCAAGCTCACCGGCTACCGGGCCACCGCCGCCCGGGTGCTGCGCCTCGCGGCGCGCAGCCTGCCCCGCCGCCGGCCGCGCGCGGATACCGCCCGGCTCGCACTGCCCGCCGCCGATTGACGCCCGGGCGACCTCTCATTGATCCGCGTCATTGGGCGGGCGGCGCCGGGGCCATAGGCTGTCGCCTGTCCACTACCGCTCGGGAGACCCCCATGGACGCGCTCAGCGACAGAGAGACCGCCAAACGCCTGGCGATCACCATCGGCACCCTGGTGCTGGTGATGCTCGCGTTCATCCTCGCCGCCAATCTGGTCTGAGCGCCCGCAAAGATTGCGCCGCGGGTGAAGGCAGGCCGCATTTCGCCGCAGCGGAGCAACCGCAGGGTATCGCAATACCCGAGGATTGCGAGCACCGCCGGAACGCGGGCTGCCGAGCGCGGCAGCAAGATTCACCGGCGCTGAGGCTGCCGCCGGACCGGCTGTGCACGACCGCCTGCGCCGCGCCGTTCACCGCGGGGCATGGCAGCGGCCCCGCCCGGCCCCTATAGTGGATCCCAAACGCACTCGACGGCGGAGCCGACCATGAACCAACCGGCCTACGAGGTGATCAAGCCCCCGCGCGGCGGCACGGCCTGGCAGCCGCCCGTCCACTCCTCCCCCGCAGAAGAACGCAGCCACCGCAAGCGCTGCCTCACCGCCGCCTTGCGGCTGTTCGGCAGGTTCGGTTTCGACGAGGGCGCGGCCGGCCACATCACCGTCCGCGATCCGGAATACCCCGACCGCTTCTGGGTGAATCCCTTCGGCGTCTCCTTCAAGCACATGCAGATCGCCGATCTGTTGCTGGTCGACCACCGCGGCGAGATCCTGGAGGGCGAGGGACTGCTCAACGCCGCGGCCTTCGCGATCCACGGCGCCATCCACGCCGCGCGGCCCGACGTGGTGGCCGCCGCCCACGCCCATTCGGTCTACGGCAAGAGCTGGTCCAGCCTGGGGCGCACGCTCGATCCCCTGACCCAGGACGCCTGCGCCTTCTATCAGGATCATGTGCTGTTCGAAGACTTCACCGGCGTGGTGCTGGACCCGGAGGAGGGCCGCCGCATCGCCGCCGCCCTGGGGCCGCACAAGGCGTGCATCCTGCAGAACCACGGCCTGCTGACGGTCGGCCGGACCCTGGAGGCGGCGGCCTGGTGGTTCATCACCATGGAGCGCTCCTGTCAGGCGCAACTGCTCGCCGAGGCCGCCGGGACGCCGCGCCTGATCCGCCCGGAGGTCGCCGCGCTCACCCGCGACACCGTGGGCACCGAGCAGGCCGGCTGGTTCAACTTCCAGCCGCTCTACCAGAGCCTGCTCGCCGAGCAGCCGGACCTGCGCGCCGCCTGAGCGCCGGTGAATTTTTCCGGCGCTCGGCCCCGGCCAGGGAGGGCCGGTCGCGGATCAAGCACGCCGGGGCTTGATCCGCGCGAGCAAGTCCGGGCCTGTACCGGACTTGCGACAGAAGCAATGCACAGGACGTGCATTGCTTCGACAGACTCTGAGCGCGGCGCGCCGCCCGCTCCCGCGACCCGGCGCGCGGCCGGTCACCAGTTGTTGCGCAGCTCCCGGAGCCGGAGGAACAGGGTCTGGGGATCGGGCCGCTCGCCCAGCTCGGGAAAGGCCTCCCGCAGGCGCGCGATCACCGTGGGGCTGTGCAGGCGGAAGAAGGTGTTGATCTCCTTTTCCTGCGCCAGGGTGGTGACCAGGGCCCGCGCCGGGTCCTGCTGTTCGGTGCGCGCCAGCAGCGCGCGGGCCGCCGCGTTGTCCGGCTCGCGGTCAAGGGTGAACCTGAGGTTGTTGGCGATGTAATCGTGCCCGGGATAGATCAGGGTGTCATCGGGAAGCCGCGCAAGCTGTTCGCTGAACGTCCGATAGAGCGCTTCCGGGTGACCGCCGTGATGGCAGTTGCCGGCCCCGGCGTTGAACAGGGTGTCGCCGCAGAACAGCGCCGGCTGCTCGGTCTTGGACAACAGGCAGATGTGGCTCATGGTATGACCCGGCGTGTCCAGGGCCAGGAGCTCCACGGTGCGGCCGACCCGGATCACATCCCCCGCCGCCAGGCCGCGGTCGACGCCGGGAATGCGGTCGCGGGCATTGGCGTGGGCCAGGATCCTGGCCCCGGTGGCCGCCGCCAGGGCGGCATTGCCGCCGGTGTGGTCGAAGTGCTCGTGGGTGTTGAGGATCTGGGTGATGTCCCAGCCGCGCGCCTTGGCGACCGCCAGGCAGAGGTCGTGGGCCAGGGGGTCGATGGCCAGCGCCTCGCCGGTTTCCAGGCAGGCGATCAGATAATTGAAGTTGCGGTAATCGTTGCCGGTCCAGATCTGTTCGACGATCATCTCTTCTCCTCCTCCGGCGCCCGGCCGGTCATTGCGCCAGGGCGCGCAGCAGCGCGCCGCGCTCCTCGGGCGCGACGAAATCCAAATCCAGGGTGAGGCGGTCGACCAGGCCGGCGAAGCGGCGCCGCAGCTCGGGGACGATCGCCCCGGGCTCGCCCACCACGGCGAAGGTGTGCAGCATTTCGTCGTCGATCAACTCGCCCATGGCCTGCCAGCGACCCTGCTTGGAGAGCCGGTTGAGCTCCGGCTGCAACTCGCCCCAGCCATGGACCTCCAGCACCGGGCGATAGGCCGGGGTGGACGCGTAGAAGGCGATCCGCTCGCAGACCGCGCGGCGCGCCCGCGCCAGCTCCTCCTCGGTCCGCCCGGACACCACGAAGGGCCCATGGGACAGCTCGAACGCCCGCCGCTCCAGGCCGCGCGCCGCCAACCCCGCCTCGATCACCGGCAGGCTGTGGTCGCGCAGGTAGGTCACCGAGGTCAGCGGGTGGACCAGCAGGCCGTCGCACAGATCCGCGGCCACCCGCGTCATGTGCGGACCCACGGCGGCCAGAAACACCCGGGGCGGGCCGGCCTCGCTCGGCTTGGGCGTGAAGACCGGCGTCATCAGCGTGTGCTGGTAGAACTGGCCGCGGAAATTCAGGGGTTCGCCCTGATACCAGTTGGCCCAGATGGCCCGCAGGGCGGCGATGAACTCGCGCATGCGCGCCGCCGGCTGCGACCAGGGCATGGAGAAGCGCCGCTCGATGTGGGCGCGGATCTGGGAGCCCAGGCCGAGGATGAAGCGCCCGCCGGAATACCGGCTGAGGTCGTTGCCGATCGCCGCCAGGGTCATCGGATTGCGCGCGAAGGCCACCGCGATGGCCGTGGTCAGTTCCAGGCGGCGGCTGTGTTCGGCGGCGAGCAGCAGCGGGAAGAAGGGATCGTGGCCGGTCTCCACGGTCTGCACGCCGGCGTAGCCGGCCGCCTCCAGCTCGGCCACCGCCGCGGGAATCGCGCGCAGCTCGGCATGCAGGGGAACATCGACTTTCATGGCTGATCTCCGGGTCGGGAATCGGCATCCCGGCCAGCATAGTGGAAACCGGGCCGCCGCCGCCGCTCCGCTGTGACCGCCGCGGCGGCGGTTATTCCGGCGGGGCCGCCAGGGGGATCAGGTCGAAGGCCGGCTCCTCGTAGGGGTGGGCCTCGCGCAGGGCCGCGACCGCCGCCCCGACGCACTCCGCCGGGCAGAGCAGCTCGACCCGGTATTCGGCGACCCTGGCCACCTCCCCGTGCCGGCCGATATGGGGGTCGCTGCCCGCCAGGGGCCGGAACTGGCCCTCGCCGCGCACCTGCCAGCAGCAGCGGTCGTAATCGCCCTGGCGGCCGGCGCCGGCCGCGAACACCGCCTCCTTGACCGTCTCCAGGGCGTCCTCCGGCACGTAGATGCACAGCTTGTAGGAGCGCGGCCCGGCCATGGTGCTTTCAGTACAGCAGATTGAAGAACTGGCGCTGGAAGCGCGCCGCCAGGGGATCGCCCTTGCCCAGCGCGCCGAGCGTATCGAGAAATTCCCGGCGGGCGCTGCCGTCGCCGAAGCCGAGATCGCGGCGCAGCAACTCCAGCAGCGTCTGCAGGGCGGCCTCGTACTGGTGCTCGGCGCGGTATTGGCGCGCCAGGCGAAGCGCCAGCTCGCCGTCTTCCGGGCGCCGGGCGAAGTCCCGCTCCAGCGCCTCCAGTTCCGGCGAGCGCTGGCCGGCACGGCGCTCGGCGAGCAGTTCCAGCAACTCGGCGTAGCCCGGTCCGCGCTCCGCCTGGGGGATGCCCTTGAGCAGGGTTTCCGCTTCATCGCAACGCGCGAGTTCGATCAACACCCGGGCCAGCGCCAAGGCGATGTCCGGCGCCCTGGCGCTGGCCTCATAGGCCTGGCGCAGCAGGGGCAGTGCGCCGGCCGGATCGCCGCGCTGCATCCGGTCGGCGGCGTCCTCCAGCAGAACGGCCCAGGGTTGCGGCAGGTGCCTGCCGAGGATGCGCCGTACCTGGCTCTCCGGCTGGGCGCCCTGGAAGGCGTCCACCGGCTGGCCGTCGCGCATCAAAATGACCGTGGGCAGGCTGCGCACCCCGAACTGGCCGGCGATGTCGGGCTGGTGATCGGCGTTGACCTTGGCGAGCAGGAACTGGCCGCCGTACTCGGCGGCCAGCTTTTCCAGGACCGGCATCAGGGCCTTGCAGGGCGCGCACCAGTCGGCCCAGAAATCGACCACCACCAGGCGCTTGAGCGACTCATCGATGAGGACCTGGCGGGCGTTCTCCAGGGTCACTTCCACCACATGCTGGTTCATTGCACGAATACCCTTGCGTTGCGAAACAGGCGCAGCCAGGCGCCGTCCTCTCCCCACCCGGCCGGCCGCCAGGAGTTGGTGACCGTCCGGAACACCCGTTCCGGGTGCGGCATCAGGATGGTAACCCGCCCGTCGGCACTGGTCAGCCCGGCGATTCCGCCCGGCGACCCGTTGGGGTTGAGCGGATAGCGCTCGGTCTCCCGGCCCGCGGAGTCCACATAGCGCAGGGCGATGCGGCGCGCGCGCTCGGCGGTCTGCCGGGCGGCGGGATCGGCGAACACCGCCCTCCCCTCGCCGTGGGCCACCGCGATGGGCAGCACGGAACCGGCCATCCCGGCGAGCAGCACCGAGGGTGAGGACTCGATCCGCACCAGCGCGGTGCGCGCCTCGAACTGCTCGGAGAGATTGCGGCCGAATCCCGGCCAGTGCTCGGCGCCGGGAATCAGCTCGCTCAGTTGGGAGAGCATCTGGCAGCCGTTGCACACCCCCAGCGCGAAGCTGTCGGAGCGGGCGAAGAAGGCCGCGAACTCGTCCCGCACCCGGGCGTGGAACAGGATGCTGCGCGCCCAGCCGCTGCCGGCGCCGAGCACGTCGCCATAGGAAAATCCGCCGCAGGCCGCCAGCCCCTGGAACCCGGCCAGGGCTACCCGGCCGGCGAGCAGATCGCTCATGTGCACGTCCACCGCGGCGAATCCGGCGCGGTGAAAGGCCGCCGCCATCTCGGCCTGGCCGTTGACGCCCTGCTCGCGCAGGATGGCCACCCGCGGCCGGACCCCGGTGGCGATCAGCGGCGCGGCGATGTCCTCGGCCACGTCGAAGGTCGTCCTCGCCACCAGCCGGCCGAGCTCGCCGCCGACATCGGCGAACTCCTGGGCGGCGCAGTCGGGATGGTCGCGCAGGGCCTGCATCCGGTAGCTGGTTTCGGACCAGAGGCGCTGCAGGGCGATCCGCGGCGCGCGATACAGCTCGCCCGCCACGGCCCGGATCACCAGCTCGTCGGTGGCGTTGATCCGCCCCAGGCGATGTACGCAGTCGCCCAGGCCGGCGGCGGCGAATCGCGCCAGGACCCGGGGCACCGACGCCGGCGCCACTTCGAGCACCGCGCCCAGCTCCTCGCAGAACAGGGCGGCGACCGGATCGGCGCCGGGCAGCTCCACCTCGGCGCCACAGTGCCCGGCGAAGCACATTTCGGCGAGCGTGGCGAACAGGCCGCCGTCGGAGCGGTCGTGGTAGGCGCGCAACTCGCCGGCGCCCAGGCAATCCTGGATCACCGCGAAAAAGGCCGCCAGGCGCGCCGGATCGTCGATATCCGGGGGGCGATCGCCCAGCGCGCCGAACACCTGGCAGAGGATCGAGCCGCCCAGGCGATCGGCGCCGGCGCCCAGATCGACCAGCAGCAGTTCGCCGTCCGCGCCGCTCAGTTGCGGCGTCAGCGCGGCCCGCACGTCGCGCACCGGCGCGAACGCCGAGACGATCAGCGACACCGGCGCGGCAACCGACTTCTCGACCCCGCCCTCCCGCCAGAGGGTGCGCATCGACAGCGAGTCCTTGCCGACCGGGATGGCGATGCCGAGCGCCGGGCAGAGCTCCAGCGCCACCGCCTCGACCGCGCGCAACAGGTTGGCGTCCTCGCCCGGGAACCCGGCCGCACACATCCAGTTGGCGGACAGTTTGACGTTGCCGAGCGCCCCGACCGGCGCCGCGGCGATGTTGGTCAGCGCCTCGCCCACCGCCAGCCGTGCCGCCGCGGCGGCGTCGAGCAGCGCGGCCGGCGTGCGCTCGCCGATCGCCATGGCCTCGCCGGCGCAGGTGTCGAAAGCGGCCGTGGTCATGCCGTAATCGGCCACCGGCACCTGCCAGGGGCCCACCATCTGATCGCGGGCGACCATCCCGGTGACGGAGCGATCGCCGATGGTGATCAGGAACGCCTTGCTGGCCACCGCCGGATGGCGCAGCACCAGTTCCGCGGCTGCGGCGATGGCCACCGCCCGGGTGTCGAACGGCGTTGCGGGCCGCGCCAGGCTGACCGCATCGCGGTGCATCCGCGGCGGCTTGCCGAACAGCACCGCCAGCGGCAGGTCCACCGGCAGCTCGCCGAACTGGCGGTCGGTGAGCCGCAGCGCCGGTTCCGCGACCGCCTCGCCCACCACCGCAAAGGGGCAGCGCTCGCGGGCACAGAGCTCGGCGAAGACCGCGAAATCGGCGGGCGCCACCGCCAGCACATAGCGCTCCTGGGCCTCGTTGCACCAGATCTCCAGCGGCGACAGGCCGGGCTCGGCGCTGGGAATGGCGCGCAGCTCGAAATGCCCGCCGACGCCGCCGTCCTTGACCAGCTCCGGCAGCGCGTTGGAGAGCCCGCCGGCGCCGACGTCGTGGATGAAGGCGATGGGATTGGCATCGCCCAGCGCCCAGCAGCGGTCGATCACCTCCTGGCAGCGGCGCTGCAGCTCCGGGTTCTGGCGCTGTACCGAGGCGAAGTCCAGGTGTTCGGCGCTGTCGCCCGAGGCCATCGAGGAGGCGGCGCCCCCGCCCAGCCCGATCAGCATGGCGGGGCCGCCGAGCACGATCAGCCGGTGGCCGGCCGCCAGGGGCCGCTTGGCGACGTGCCCGGCGCGGATGTTGCCGTAGCCGCCGGCGATCATGATCGGCTTGTGATAGCCCCAGCGGACGCCGCCGTGCTCGGCCTCGAAGGCGCGGAAATAGCCGCACAGGCCGGGGCGCCCGAACTCGTTGTTGAAGGCGGCGGCTCCGAGCGGTCCGTCGCGCATGATGTCCAGCGCCGAGACGATGCGCCCGGGGCGGCCGTAGTCGTCCTCCCAGGGCTGCTCGTAGCCCGGGATGCGCAGGTGGGACACGCTGAAACCCACCAGCCCCGCCTTGGGCTTGGCGCCGCGGCCGGTGGCGCCCTCGTCGCGGATCTCGCCGCCGGCGCCGGTGCCCGCGCCGGGAAAGGGCGCGATGGCGGTGGGGTGATTGTGGGTTTCCACCTTCATCAGGAGGTGCACGGGCTCCTCATGGAAGCCGTACTCTCCGCTGCGCGGGTCGGGATGGAAGCGGCCCGCGCGCGGCCCGGCGACCACCGCCGCATTGTCGGCATAGGCCGACAGCACGCCGTCGGGAGACCGCGCGTGGGTGTGCTTGATCATCCCAAACAGGGTGTGCGCGCGTGCCTGCCCATCCAGCGTCCAGCTGGCGTTGAAGATCTTGTGCCGGCAGTGTTCGGAGTTGGCCTGGGCGAACATCATCAGTTCGACGTCGGTGGGGTCGCGCCCCAGCGCCCGGAAGCTCTCCACCAGGTAATCGATTTCATCGTCCGCCAGGGCGAGCCCCAGTTCGCGATCGGCGCGCACCAGCGCTGCCCGGCCCCGGTCCAGCAACGGCACCCGGGCCATCGGGCGCGGTGCACCGGCGGCGAACAATTGCGCCGCGGCCTCGAAATCGTCGAGCAGTGCCTCGACCATGCGATCGTGCAGCAGCGGCGCGAGCAGCGCGCGCTGCCGGCAAGACAGAGGATCGTCCGTGACGACGCGATAGCTCAGCCCGCGCTCGATCCGCTCCACCCCGGCGAGGCCGGTATTGCGGGCGATATCGGTGGCCTTGCTCGACCAGGGCGAAATGGTGCCGGGCCGCGGCACCGCCAGGAGCAGCGCACCGCGCTCGGCGGCGCCCGCCCACCCGTGCGCCGGGTCCTCGTCCGGCGCCACCGGATCGCGCAGCAGTTGTTCCAGTCGCCGCCGATCCGCCCCGGAAAAGGATTCGCCGACCTGGACCAGGTAGACGTAGTGTGCCCTGAGGTCGCGAATCCCGCTCACCAGCCGCCGCATGGCGGCCAGCAGACGATCGCGGCGAAAGGCGGACAGCGCGGGGGATCCGGGCAGGATCAACATCGACGGGACTCTCCGGAGGGGGCCGGGGAGGCCGGCATTGTACTGCAAAAGGTGCGGCGGCCAACCGCGGGGGATCAGACCCGCCGCGCGCGGAAGAACTCCTGCAGCAGCGCCGCGCTCTCGGCGGCCAGCACGTCGCCGCGCCAGGACAACCGGTGGTTGAACCAGTGTTGGTCGGCCAGTTGCAGGCGGCTGACCACGGCCCCGGCGCGCGGCTCGCGCGCTCCGAACACCAGCCGGGCGATGCGCGCGTGGATCAGGGCCCCCACACACATGGTGCAGGGTTCGAGGGTCACATAGAGGGTGGCACCGGCCAGCCGATAGTTGCCGATCCGCTGCGCGGCAGCGCGCAGGGCATTGAGCTCGGCATGGGCGGTGGGATCGCAGGCGCCGATGGGGCGATTCCAGCCGTGCCCCAGGGATTCACCGTCCCGCACCACCAGGGCGCCGACCGGAACCTCTCCCGCTTCCGCGGCCTGCCGGGCGAGCGCCAGGGCGACCTGCATCCAGCGCCGATCGCTGGCATCGACCGGGGTCGCGCCCGCATCCCGATCATCAGGTGATGGCTTCAACTCCTGCTCTTGCCGGTCATCCGCTCGATGATCGAGTTGAGACTCCGGATACCGTCCTCCTGCTCCTGCTCGCTCATGTCGGAGAGGCTGTCGCGATAGAAGGCGAGCATCCTGGGGCGCATCTTGCGGAACACCTCCCGGCCCAGCGGACTCAACACCACCCGCCGCGAGCGCTGGTCGTCGGCATTGACCATCCGGCGCACATAGCCCGCCGCTTCCATGCGATTGAGCACGCCGTTGAGACTCTGCCGGCTGACCAGCAGATAATCGACCAGCTCGGACACCGTCATGCCCGCCTCGAAGCCGGGCCGCGACAGCGAGCCCAGCACCGACAGCTGCTGGGCGCTCAGGTTGAACTCATCGAGAATCTGCGCGGCGCGGCGCAGGGAAATATTGGACGCCTGGTAGAGGCGGAAGAACAGCCTCTCCGGGGTGTACTGGGAGGCGATGGTGGTTTCCGGTCTGGCCATGGCAGTGACTGGGCTATAATTTTGACGGCCAGTATATAAAGAAACCCGCCGCACCGGCAGACGTTCGTGCAAAGCGGCCCGCGATGCGCCGCGCCGAGGAAACCCAGATGGATTTCGCGCTCGACGACCTGCAGACCAGCCTGGTGGACGCGGCACGCCGCTTCGCCGAGCAACGGCTGGCCCCGGCGTATCGCGATCGCGAGCGGCATGGCGTCATCGAACCCGAACTGATCCGGGCCATGGGCGAGTTGGGCCTGATCGCACCGGAAGTGCCGCCGGAGCACGGCGGCAGTGGGCTCGACGAGCTCACCTCCGGACTGGTCACCGAAGCCATCGCGACCGGTGACATGAACGTCGCCTATGTGCAGATCATGGCCTCGCTGCTGTCGAGCTGCATTCTGCGCCACGCGACGCCGGAGGCGATCGCCGCGGTCATCCCGCCGCTGTGCCGCGGCGAGATGCTGGGCTCGATCGGCGTCACCGAACCGCGCGGCGGCTCGGATGCCGCGGCCATGATGCTGCGCGCCGAGCGGCGCGGCGATCACTATGTGCTCAACGGCGAGAAGACCTCGATCTCCCTGGCCGACCAGGCCAGGTTCAATCTGACCTTCGCCCGCACCGGCTCGGTGGAGGATCGCGCCCGGGGCATCTCGGCCTTCATCGTCGATCTGGACGCCCCCGGCATCCGCCGCTCCCGCTTCGAGGATCTGGGCGAAAAGGCGGTCGGCCGCGGCTCGATCTTCTTCGATGACGTCCGCGTCGAGGCCGCCTACCGGGTCGGCGACGAGGGCCAGGGGTTCATCCAGGTGATGCAGGGGTTCGACTTCAGCCGCGCCCTGATCGGCTTGCAGTGCATCGCCGTGGCGCGCGCCTGTCTGGACGAGACCTGGCGGTTCATCGGTGAGCGGCAGGCCTTCGGGCGCCCGCTCGCGGCCCACCAGGGCGTCGCCTTTCCGCTCGCCGAACTGGAGACCCAGCTCGAAGGGGCGCGCCTGGTGTGCCTCAAGGCGCTGTGGCTGAAAAGCCGGGGGCTGCCCCATACCCGCGAGGCGGCGATGGCGAAATGGTGGGCGCCGAAGCTCGCCTTCGAGGTGGTGCAACAGTGTCTGCTGACCCACGGCCACGGCGGCTACAGTACCGAGCTGCCGTTCGAACAGCGGCTGCGCGACGTGCTGGGCATGCAGATCGGCGACGGCACCGCCCAGATCATGAAGCTGATCATCGCCCGCGAACATGCGGGCCGGATGGATTGACGACGGAGGTCGCGTGGAACAACCCCTGATTCTCACCGAGGTGCGCGACCGCGTCGGCATCCTCACCCTCAACCGCCCGCAACAGTTCAACTGCCTGTCGCTGGAGATGCACCGGCAGTTGCGCGCAGCGCTCGACGAACTGGAACACCATCCCGAGGTGCGCTGCCTGCTGATCCAGGCCGAGGGCAGGCATTTCTGCACCGGCGCCGACCTCGGCGAAGTCCAGGCGCTGCGCGGTTCCGTGGAAAAGCTGGAACAATTTCTCGCCACCGGCCTGGAGAGCTTCCGGCGCCTGGAGCAGAGCCCGTTGCCGGTGGTGGCCGCGGTACAGGGCCTGGCCCTGGCCGGCGGCCTGGAATTGGTGCTGGCCTGCGACATCGCCATCGCCGCGGAATCCGCCCGGCTCGGCGATCAGCACGCCCAGTTCGGCCTGGTCCCCGGCTGGGGCGGCAGCCAGCGCCTGCCGCGCCTGATCGGCCGGCGCCGCGCACTGGAATTGATGCTGAGCGCGCGCTGGCTCGACGCCGGGGAGGCGCTGTCCTTCGGACTGGTCAACCAGTTGGCCCCGGATGCCGAACTGCGCGAGCGCGCCCTCGCCTACTGCCGGAATCTGGCCGCCCGGAGCCGGCCGGGGCTCGCGCTGATGAAGCAGCTGGTGGACCGCGGCCTGGATCTGCCGCTAGCCGAGGCCCTGGATCTGGAACTGGCGCTGGCCGCGCCGGCCCTGCAGAGCGACGACGTCTCCGAGGGACTCGCCGCCTTTACCGCAAAGCGCGCCCCGCGCTTTGCCCGCTGAACCCGCAACCGAGGACTCCCCGCGGATGAACTACCAAGACATCCTCTACGAAGTGCGCGACCGCACCGCCTACATCACCATCAACCGACCGGAAAAGTACAACGCCTTCCGGGGAATCACCTGCGACGAGCTGATCCACGCCTTCCAGCGCGCCGGCTGGGACAGGGAGATCGGCACTATCGTGTTCTCCGGCGCGGGCGACAAGGCGTTCTGCACCGGCGGCGACCAATCCGCCCACGACGGCCAGTACGACGGCCGCGGCACCATCGGCCTGCCGGTCGAGGAGCTGCACACGGTGATCCGCGACGTGCCCAAGCCGGTGATCGCCCGCGTCCAGGGCTACGCCATCGGCGGCGGCAACGTGCTGGCGGTGCTGTGCGACCTCACCATCGCCGGCGAGAGCGCCCAGTTCGGCCAAGTGGGGCCCAAAATGGGCTCGGTGGATCCGGGCTTCGGCACCGCCTATCTGGCCCATGTGGTGGGCGAGAAGAAGGCCCGCGAAATCTGGTACCTCTGTCGCCGCTACAGTGCCCAGGAAGCGCTCGCCATGGGGCTGGTGAACAAGGTGGTGCCGGACGACCAGCTCGACGCCGAGGTCGCCGCCTGGGCCGCGGAGATCAACGAGCGCAGCCCCACCGCCATCGCCATCGCCAAGCGCTCGTTCGTGGCCAACACCGAGCACATCCGCGGCATCGGCAGTCTGGGCCTGCAGGCACTCAAGCTCTATTACGACACCGAGGAGTCCCGCGAGGGCGTGCGCGCCCTGCAGGAGAAGCGCAAGCCCGAATTCCGCAAATACGTCAGGTAAACCAGGAGCCGCACATGGATCTCGATCTGCAAGGCAAGTCCGTCATCGTCACCGGCGGCGCCTCCAACATCGGCCGCGCCATCGCCCTGGGGTTCGCCGCCGAGGGCGCCAAGGTCACCATCGCCGATCTCGACGTCGAGGCCGGGGAGCGGGTGGCCCAACTGGCCCGCAAATCCGGCGCCGCGGCGGCGCAGGTGGTCAAAACCGACGTCACCGACCTGGCCAGCGTCCAGGCGCTGTTCCGACAGGCCAACGAGGCCCACGGCGGCATCCACTGCCTGGTCAACAATGTGGGCTGGGACCAGCTGATGTTCTTCACCCAGACCACCCCGGAGCTGTGGCAGAAGCTCATCGCCATCAACTACGTGGGCGTGCTCAACTGCACCAAGACGGTGCTCGATTACCTGATTCCGGCCGGCGGCGGCTCGATCGTCTCGATCAGCTCGGACGCCAGCCGCCAGGGCGAACCCCGCGAGGCCGTCTACGGCGGGCTCAAGGCGGCGGTGAACAGCTTCATGAAGACCATCGCCAAGGAAAACGGCCGCCACAACATCCGCTGCAACTGCGTGTGCCCCGGGGTGACGGTGCCCGACAGCGCCGAGGAGACCAGCGCCAACAGCATGTGGAAGGACAAGGGCGCCATGTTCACCGACGAGCAGTTCGCGGCCATCGCCAAGTCGCTGCCGCTCAAGCGCATCGGCAAGCCGGCGGATGTCGCCAACGCCGTGGTGTTCCTGTCCTCGGCCCGTGCCGCGAGCTTCATCACCGGGCAGGTGCTGTCGGTGAGCGGCGGCTACAGCATGATCGGCTGAGCGCTCGCGGCGGGAGGCAGCGGCCGGCCGCCGCGCCGGCCCGGCGGCCGGCACATCTGTGCTTTAATCGGGCGACCGACGGGTTTCGGTTCATCAATCCAACATCCATCACAGGGGGTTACCATGAAAGTGCGACGCATCGTCACCGGTCTCGACGCCCAGGGGCGCTCCACCTTCACCAGCGACGAGCAGCTCGCCGACGTGTTCGGCGGCGGCGGCATGGAGGGCTTTCACGAGCAGGGCTCGCTCGCCCTGGTGGAGCTCTGGAAGGGTGTGCTGCCCTCCGACAATTCGGTCATCAGCATGCGCGAAGGGCCCTTCGAACTGGAACCGGACCCCGGCACCCTGATGGTCCGGCTGGCCACCTTTCCGCCCGAGCCCGCCGGAGTCGCCAAGCCCGGGCAGGGGGTCGATTCCCACCCCGGGTTTCACATCACCGACACCACCGACATCATCATCGTGCTGGAAGGCGAGGTGTACTCGATGATGGAAACCGGCGAAAAGCTGCTCAAGGCCGGCGACGTGCTGATCCAGCGCGGCACCAACCACGCCTGGTCCAACCGCTCCGGGAAGCCCTGCAAGATCGCCGCGATCATGCTCAGCACCCGCAAACCCTAAGGTCATAAATGGCAATAAAAAACCGCGGCAAGCCGCGGTTTTTTATTGCTTTTCTATCCGGAAACCCCGTCAGGGAGAGCCGGCTCCCGCCACCTCGACCTGGGCGGTCTCGATGAGGGCGTTGCGCGCCCCCTTGGGGATGTCGTCGAGATTGCCGTCGTAGATCAGGCAGTACAGCGTCCGGCCGTCGGCGCCGCCCAGATTGCAGGCCACCGCGCGCCGCCCGTCGGTATCGATCTTGTGGGTGATCTCGCCGCCCGGCCGGACGCGGATGAATTCGCCCTGCTCGAACGCCGCCACCCAGATCGCGCCTTCCCGGTCGAGGCAGATGCCGTCGGGCGTGTAGGGCGCCAGCTCGGCGAAGCTGCGCCGATTGGCCAGGCTGCCGTCGGCCTGGATGTCGAACGCGGTCAGTCTGCCGACGAAGGTCTCGGCGACCACCAGGGTCTTGCCATCGGGGGTGATCACCGCGCCGTTGGGGAAGTGCACCTGGTCGGCCGCGGTTTTCACCGTGCCATCCGGTTTCACCAGGGTCAGGCTGCCGGGCTTGGGCTCCTCGTGGGCGAAGACGTCGTAGCCGAAGGTGCCGACATAGATGTTGCCGTTGGCGGCACAGACGGAATCATTGATGTCGTACTTGAGCAGGCCCGACAGATCGGCGTATTGACTGAGTCTGCCGCCGTCCACCTTCATCAGCTTGCGATCGGCCATGGACACGATCACCACCGAGCCGTCGGGCAGGAAATTGATCCCCGACGGCCGGTTGGGAAGCTTGGCCACCTCCTGGCGGGCACCGTCCGGGGTCAGCGTGTAGACCGTCTGCCCGAACATGTCGGAGACCCAGAGTTTGCCCTCGTGCCAGCGCGGTCCTTCGAGAAACACGAAATCCTTCGCGAAAGGCTTGGTCGTCAGATTTTTCATCTTGTCGTTCTCCTCTCCAAATCCCCGGGCGGCTCAGTTGTACATGATCACCGAGCGGGCGCCTTCCCCACGGCCCATGGCGTCGAAGGCGTCGTTGACGTCCTCGAGCCTGATGCGGTTGGTGATCATGGCATCGAGCTTGAGCTCGCCCTTCATGAACAGATCGACGAACTTGGGAATGTCCTTCGAGGGTACCGAAGTGCCATAGGCCGAGCCCTTGAAGTGCTTCTCGCCGAAAAAGCCCAGCACCGGCAAGTCGATCTCGGTGTCGGGGGACGGCACGCCGACGATCACCGCGGTACCCGTGGCGCGCGCCATCGACCAGGCCTGCTCGATGGTCTGCTTGAGACCCAGGGCCTCGAAGGCGAAGTGCACCCCGCCGCGGCTCAGGGCGCGCACTTCCTTGATCGGATTGACGGCCTTGGGATCGATGGCGTGGGTGGCGCCCAACTGCAGCGCCAGCTCGCGCTTCTGGGGTACCGGGTCGATGGCGATGATCATCGCGGCACCGGCAATGCGCGCCCCCTGGATGATGGACAGCCCGACCCCGCCGCAGCCGATCACCGCACAGCTGTCGCCCGGGTTGATCTTGACGGTATTCAGCGCCGCGCCGACCCCGGTGGTGACGCCGCAGCCGATCAGGCATACGGTATCCAGGGGCGCATTGTTGTCCACCTTGATGGCATTGCCGGCGGGAATCACCGCCCGCTCGGAAAAGGTGCCGACGCCCACCAGCTGGCGGATGGCCTGGCCCTTCGAATTCTTCAGCCGCGTGGTGCCGTCCGGCAGGCAGCCCTGCCAGATGACCTTGCCCATCTCGACACACAGGAACGGCTTGCGCTCCAGACAGAACAGACAGTTGCCGCAGGCCGGGGTCAGCGCCGCGACCACATGATCGCCGGGCTTGAGGTCGGTGACACCCGGACCGACCTCTTCCACCACGCCGGCGCCCTCATGCCCCAGCACCGAGGGGATCTCGCTCTTGATGACGCCATAGCGAAACGAGTAATCGCTGTGGCAGATCCCGCTGGCGGTGTACTTGATCAGGATTTCATTGGCCTTGGGCCCGTCCAGCTCCAGCTCCTCGATCACGAGCGGCGAGCCGATTTCATAGAGTACTGCTGCTTTGGTTTTCATGAATCATGTCTCCAAGCCGATTCCGGATCGGCGCAATGGGTGCAGTCCGATATCAGCCGTAGATGATGACCGAGCGCGCGCCTTCGCCGCGGCCCATCTCCTCGAACGCGCGGTTGATGTCCGCAAGCCCGATCCGCTGGGTGATCATTTCGTCGAGCTTCAGCTGTCCGCGCTTGTACAGATCGACAAACCGGGGAATGTCGCGCTTGGGCGTCGAGGAGCCGTAGCAGGAGCCCTGGATTTCGTATTCGGCGAGCAGGCCGGCGGCGGGAATCTTCACCGACTGATCGAGGGACGCCACACCGACGATGATCGCCTTCCCGGTGGGCCGGATCATGCCCCAGGTCTGCTGCATGGTCTGGACCTTGCCGAGCGCCTCGAAGGCGTAGTGCACGCCGAGCCCGCCGGTGATCTCCTTCACCCTGGCGATCGGATCCTCCTCGAAGGGGTTGATGGTATGGGTGGCGCCGAGCTTGGTCGCCAGATCTCGCTTCTCCTGCATCGGATCGATGGCGATGATGATGCTGGCGCCGGCGATGCGCGCGCCCTGCAGGATCGACAGGCCCACCCCGCCGCAACCGATGATGGCCACGCTCTCGCCCCATTGCACCTTGGCGGTATTGAGCGCCGCCCCCGCGCCGGTGGTGACCCCGCAGCCGATCAGGCAGGTCTTGTCGAGCGGCGTGTCATCGGGAACCTTGATCGCCGATCCGGCGGGCATGACCATGTATTCGCCGAACGAGCCCACCCCGCAGAGGGCATAGACATCCTCGCCGCTCAGGGTCCTGTGGCGGGTGGTGCCGTCGAGCTGGGTACAGTCGGTGAGCAGCTTGTTCATCTGGGAACACATGTATTCCTTCGACTCCCGGCACATGCTGCACTTGCCGCAGCTCGGGGACAGGGAGGCGATCACCTTGTCGCCCGGCTTGACGTGGGACACGCCGGGCCCCACGGCCTCGACGATGCCCGCACCCTCGTGGCCCAGCACCACGGGCAGGGGCGCGCGCAGGATGCCGTGGGCCACCGAATAGTCGCTGTGGCAGATCCCGCTGGCCACGGTCCGCACCAGCACTTCGTTCTCCTTGGGGGGCGCGAGCTCCAGTTCCTCGATCTGGAATGGTTGGTCGATCGCCCGCAATACTGCGGCCTTTATTTTCATGATTGCCTCCAGGGGTGGGGAATTGAGTTGCCCGGCAATACTACCCAATACCAGGGGAGCATCCCATCCGGAGCGATCGAAACAGCGGATTTCGCCTGCGGGGGCGACGACCGGACCAGCGGCCCGGAAGCGGTCGCCGGGAGGGGCTTGACTTCGCCCGGGAGACAGACTGATAGTTATGCCCGCGATAACCGCTCAGAATAATTAAACCTTCGTGGGCACTCCGGAGCGGATCCGTACCCACTTCTCAGGAGGTCGTTTCATGACTGCGCAGGGAACCGTCAAATGGTTCAACAACGCCAAAGGCTACGGCTTCATCCTGTCCGCCGACAACGATGAAGACGTTTTCGCCCATTACTCCGCGATCGAGATGGAGGGCTACAAGAGCCTCAAGGCCGGTCAGCGGGTGATGTTCGAGATCCGTCAGGGCGAAAAGGGCGCCCATGCCGCCCACATTCGACCGATCGGCAGCGGATCCGCAGCGGCCGGCGCACCCGCCCAGCAGCGGGCGGGCTGAGCGCTTGTGATGTTCAAGCGCTCAGCCCGGCCAGGGATGGCCGGGTGCGAATCAAGCGCGCAAGCGTTTGATTCGGGGGAGCAAGTCCGGGCGTGTACCGGACTTGCGACATGAAGAAATGCACAGGACGTGCATTTCTTCACGGACTCCGAACCCCGGGGCGGAGCCGGCGACCGGTCCCGCCCCGGCCATGCGCCTCCGCGGGAGCCGCGCCGGCCGGCCCGGTTCACATGTGCTGGATGACGGCCGCGCCGAACTGCGAGCAGGACAGCAGCCTGGCGCCGGTCATCAGCCGTTCGAAGTCGTAGGTCACGGTCCCGGCCGAGATCGCCCCCTCCATGCCCTTCACGATCAGGTCGGCGGGCTCGTTCCAGCCCAGGTGGCGCAGCATCATTTCCGCTGACAGGATCAGGGAGCCGGGATTCACCTTGTCCTGACCGGCGTACTTGGGTGCGGTGCCATGGGTCGCCTCGAACATGGCCACCGTGTCGGACAGATTGGCCCCCGGCGCGATGCCGATCCCCCCCACCTGGGCGGCGAGCGCGTCGGACAGGTAGTCGCCGTTGAGGTTGAGCGTGGCGATCACGCTGTACTCGTCCGGGCGCAGCAGGATCTGCTGCAGCATGGCATCGGCGATCACGTCCTTGATGATGATCTGACCACCGGTCTGCGGATTCCTGATTTCGTGCCAGGGGCCGCCATCCAGCGCCACGGCGCCAAACTCCTCGCGGGCCAGCTCATAGCCCCAGTCGCAGAAGGCGCCCTCGGTGAATTTCATGATGTTGCCCTTGTGCACCAGGGTGACCGAGGGCTTCCCCTGATCGATGGCGTACTGGATGGCCTTGCGCACCAGCCGCTTGGTCCCCTCCTCGGAAACCGGCTTGACACCGATCCCGCAGTGCTCGGGGAAGCGGATCTTGGTCACCTGCATCTCCTCGCGGAGGAAGCGGATGACCTTCCGGGCCTCGGGGGAATCCGCCTTCCACTCGATGCCCGCATAGATGTCTTCCGAGTTCTCGCGGAAGATGCACATGTCCACCTTGCCCGGCTCCTTCACCGGCGAGGGCACGCCCTTGAACCAGCGCACCGGACGCTGGCAGACATAGAGGTCGAGCTCCTGGCGCAGCGCCACATTGAGCGACCGGAACCCGCCGCCCACCGGGGTGGTCAGCGGCCCCTTGATGGACACGACGTAATCCCGGATCGCCTCCAGGGTCTCCTGGGGAAACCAGTTTCCCTCGTACAACCCGGCGGCCTTCTCGCCGCAATAGACTTCCATCCACTGGATGGCGCGGCGCCCGCCGTAGGCCCTGGCCACGGCGGCGTCGGTGACCTTGCGCATCACCGGCGTGATGTCCACCCCGGTGCCGTCCCCCTCGATGAAGGGGATAATGGGCTGGTCCGGCACCGCGAGTGAAAAATCGGCGTTGACCTTGATCTTCTCTCCGGTCGCCGGCACTTTGATGTGTTGGTAGCCCATTCGCGATACCTCCTGGGGTGGTCAAGGGGTCATTGTGTAAAGGACTTTCGAGGGCGCCGGATCTTAGCACGCCGGCCTGCCGCACCCGTAGTTCTCCCACACGGGGCCGTAACATGCAGTCGCAGATTCATTTCACCGTCGCTGCGGTGGTCTGCCGCGACGGGCGCTACCTCATGGTGCTCGAGGACATCGACGGGCAACTGGTACTCAACCAGCCCGCCGGGCACGCCGAACCGGGCGAATCGGCACTGGAGGCCGTCTGCCGCGAGACCCTGGAGGAGACCGGCTGGCGGGTCGCCCCCACCGCCTGCCTGGGTCTGGCCTGTTATGTGGCGCCCGACGGCGGCACCTTTCATCGCTGCGTGATCCTCTGCGATCCGGTGGCGGAAGTCACCGGCGAACTCCACCCGGAGATCCACTCCCGCCTGTGGCTGCCGGCGGAACGGATCCTCGACCACAGCTACCGGCACCGCAGCCCCATGGTGCGCGGCGCGGTGCAGGACCACTTGGCCGGCCGGCGCTTTCCCTTGGCGCTGCTGCGCGATTATCGCTAACATGGCGCCGTTGTCGCCCGCTCCCCACCGATGAATTCCCCGCCCCCCGGTTCCCGCATCATGGTCGGCATGTCCGGTGGCGTCGACTCCTCGGTCGCCGCACTGCTGCTGCGCGACCAGGGTTATGCCGTCACCGGCGTGTTCATGAAGAACTGGAACGAGGACGACGGGACCGAATACTGCACCGCCAAGGAAGACCTGTTCGATGCCCTCCGGGTCTGCGACCGGCTCGGCATCGAACTCGAAACTGTCAATTTCGCGGCCCAGTACTGGGATCGCGTGTTCGCCCACTTCCTCGCCGAGTACCGCGCCGGCCGCACCCCCAACCCGGATGTGCTCTGCAACCGCGAGATCAAGTTCAAGGTCTTCCTCGATTACTGCCACCGACTGGGGGCCCGGCGCATCGCCACCGGTCACTACGCCCGCACCGGCCGGGATGCGGATGGCCAGACGTTGCTGCTGCGCGCCCGGGACGCCAACAAGGACCAGAGCTACTTCCTCTACGCAGTCTCCCCCCTGGCCATCGCCCAGACCCTGTTCCCGCTCGGCGAGTTGGACAAACCCCGGGTCCGGCAGCTCGCCCGCCGGGCCGGGCTGATCACCCACGACAAGCGCGACAGCACCGGCATCTGCTTCATCGGCGAGCGCCGCTTCGCCGATTTTCTGAAGAACTATCTGCCCGCCCGGCCGGGTCCCATCGCGACGCCGGACGGCCGGGTGCTGGGGGAGCACCAAGGCCTGATGTACTACACCATCGGCCAGCGCGCCGGGCTCCGCATCGGCGGCATCCGCGGCGCCGGTGCGCAACCCTGGTACGTCGCCGCCAAGGAATTGGAGACCGGCACGCTGGTCGTCGTGCAGGGCGACGACAGCCCCCTGCTCCACTGGCACGGGCTGCTGGCCGAACAACTGCACTGGATTCCGCACCCGCCGCACCAGACCCGGTTCGCCTGCACCGCAAAGACGCGCTACCGGCAGCCGGACCAGCACTGCGTCGTGGAGCTCGACGGCGACCGCTGCCAGGTGCAGTTCACCACCCCGCAGCGCGCCATCACCCCCGGACAGTCGGTGGTGTTCTATGCCGGCGACCGCTGTCTGGGCGGCGGCGTGATCACCGCGGGCATCCGCTGAACATGCGCGACACGCTCGAAGCGCAGGTCGTGTCCCTGGCGGCGCTGCTGCTGTACTGCCAGTGCGTCGATCAACTCGCGCGCACTGGCGCCCTGCCCCCGGACCGGCTGCGCGCCGCCCTGGCGACCCTGCTCGAACCGAGCCCCGAGCGCGGCCTGGCGCTGTACCGCGCCGCCGACCACCTGTACCCCGGCCTGGAGCTGCTCGAGCCCCTGCTGCGCGCCGAGCGCAACACGCTGAGCCCGCAGGTGATGCGCTACCTGATCGGAGTCCTGTATCTGCAGCGCCGCCTGCAGCGCGATCCGGCCACCCGCGCCCGCATCTACGCCGGCCTGGAGCGGGCCAGCACCCAGGCGGAGCTGTATTCCCCCACCCACGACAACGTAATCGCCAGCCTGGCCCAGTGTTATCAGGACACCTTCGGCGCCTATCGCTTCCGCATCCAGGTGCGGGGCGAGAGCGGCTATCTCCGCCAGCCGGCGATCGCCGCCCGGGTGCGCTGCCTGCTGTTTTCGGCGATCCGCGCCGCCGTGCTCTGGCACCAGGCCGGCGGGCGCCGCTGGCACCTGATGCTGCGGCGCCAGCCGCTGCTGCGGGAAGCGCACCGACTGCGGCGGCAACTGTGAATCGGGCGGCGCCGCGAATCCGGTAGAATCGGCGTCCGCACCGCGACCGGACGATCATGGCACTGTCCCCGCTCACCGCGCTCTCCCCCCTAGACGGCCGCTACGGCGGCAAGGTCTCGGCCCTGCGCGCCTACTTCAGCGAGTACGGCCTGATGTACTACCGGGTACGAGTCGAACTGGCGTGGCTGCGCCAGCTCGCCGCCGAGCCGGGCATCGCCGAGCTGCCGGCGCTGTCCCCCGCCGAGACGGCGGCGCTCGAGCGCATCGAACGGGAGTTCGGCCCCGGCGATGCCGAGCGCATCAAGGCCATCGAGGCGGTCACCAACCACGACGTCAAAGCGGTCGAATATTTCCTCAAGGAGCGCCTCGCCGAACTGGGCGGCTTCGGCGATCGCACCGAGTTCGTGCACTTCGCCTGCACCTCAGAAGACATCAACAACCTCGCCCACGGGCTGATGCTGCGCGATGCGCTGCACCAGGTGCTGCTGCCCGCGATGGGTTCGCTGACCGATGCGATCGCCGCCATGGCGCGCGCGCAGGCCGGGGTACCCATGCTGGCGCGGACCCACGGCCAGGCCGCCTCGCCGACCACCCTGGGCAAGGAGCTCGCCAATGTGGTGGCGCGCCTGCGGCGCCAGCTGCGCCAGATCGAGGCGGTGGAACTGACCGGCAAGCTCAACGGCGCGGTGGGCAACTACAATGCCCACTACGCCGCCTACCCCGAGCTGGACTGGCCGGACATCGCCCGGCGCTTCGTCACCGGGCTCGGCCTGTCCTGGAACCCCTATACCACCCAGATCGAACCCCACGACTGCATCGCCGAGCTGTTCGACGCCATCGCCCGCTTCAACACCGTGCTGCTCGACTTCGACCGCGACCTCTGGGGTTACATCTCCCTGGGCTATTTCCGCCAGCGGCCGGTCGCGGGCGAAGTCGGCTCCTCGACCATGCCCCACAAGGTCAACCCCATCGACTTCGAAAACTCCGAGGGCAACCTGGGGCTCGCCAATGCGGTGCTCGGCCATCTGGCCGCCAAGCTGCCCGTCTCCCGCTGGCAGCGCGACCTGACCGACTCCACCGTGCTACGCAACATGGGCGTGGGCCTGGGCTACAGCCTGCTGGCCTACCAGTCCGCCGCCAAGGGGCTCGACCGCCTGGAGGTGGACCACGAGCGCCTGGCCGCGGATCTGGATCAGGCCTGGGAGGTGCTCGCGGAAGCGGTGCAGACCGTGATGCGCCGCTATCGGGTCCCCGAGCCCTACGAACAGCTCAAGGCGCTGACCCGGGGCCGGGGGATCGACGCCGCCACCCTGCGCGCCTTCATCGGCGGGCTGCCCCTGCCCGCGGAGGCCCGCGCACGGCTGCTCGAGCTGGTGCCGAGCCGCTACACCGGCAATGCGCGCGACCAGGCCGCGGCCATCGACTGAGCCCAGCGCCTCCGCGCCGGTCCGGCGACCCCTGCCCCGCGCAGCCGCAGACCTCCAGGTGATGGGCCAGGCCCTTGCCGCCGGCCGCGCAATGGCCATACTGAATCCCTCGCCAATGGCACCGGAACGGGCGTCGAACATGACCCTGGGGCGCCGCGCCAAATCGCCGGCCATCGCCGCCGATGCCTCGGCCGGCCGGGGGTCGCTGCGCCGGCGGGCCGCCGCGGCGCGTCTGTGCCGTGTGGCGGCGGCGCTCGCCCTGGTGACGCTTGCCGGCTGCACCCGCACCCTGGTCGACGAGTACCGCGCAACCGGCGGCGCGCTGCCGCTGGCCCGCGGCGAACAGGTGGTGGTGCTGGGCCGGCGCCACGACGGCGAATACGAAACCGAGCCGGAGCTCATCCGCTGCATCGGGGATCGGCTCGACGACCGCCTGCAGGTGGTGCCCGAGCAGACCTTCATCGACCGCGTCTACCCCTGGTTCGAACCGCGCACCGCGCCGCTCGGCCTGCGCCGCCTGCAAAGGATGCTCGACGATCCCGACGTCGGCCGGCGGCTGCGCGAGACCGGGGTGCGCTACCTGATCTGGGTGGACGGCAACACCACCACCACCGACCGCGGCGGCTCCATGAGCTGCGCCATCGGACCCGGCGGCGGCGGCTGCCTGGGCTTCGCCACCTGGGAGAAGACCGCGAGCTACGAGGCGGTGATCTGGGATCTGGGCGAGGTCGCCGAGGGCGGCCGCGTCAAGGTGGACGCCAAGGGCTCCTCCTACGTGATCGGCGTGCTGGCGCCCATCCCCATCATCGCCCGGGTGCAAAGCAGCGCCTGCGAGGGGCTCGGCAACCAGTTGGGGGAATTCTTCGCCGCACAGCGCTCCTAGCCCGGCCAGCGGCAGGTGGAACGACGGCTTGGGCGCCCCCGTTCCCTCGGCTCGCCGCGGCCCACGCCCGCCAAGCTCCGCGGGTCGGGCGCGCGCGGGTACTCGAGCCGCGCGCAGGGCGTCCCCCGCCGGCTAGCCGCGCAGTCCCAGCAGCCCGGCGGTGTTGCCGCGCATCACCTTGCACACCTGGCCATAGTCGAGACCGGCGAGGCCGTCGGCGAATTCCAGCGGCTGGGCCAGGCCTTCCGGGTGCGGCCAGTCGGAACCGAACAGGGCGACATCGGGACCCACGGCCGCGATCAGTTCCGGGATGTTGTCCTCGGGGAAGGGACAGACCCGGATGCGGTCGAGAAAGATCGCGCTGGGCCGGGCGTGCAGCCTGCCGAAGGTGAAATTGTCGCCGGCGATTCTGGCCGACTTGTCGAGCTTGCGCAGCAGGGGCGTCACCCAGGCCGAGCCGTTCTCGATGGAGACCACCACCAGGCGGGGAAAGCGCCCGAACAGGTTGTGCAGGATCAGGGCCGCCAGGGTGTCGTGCACCGGCCGCTCCATCATGCCGACCACATGCTGGAAGGCGGTGACCTTGTGATGCGGCGGGCGCGGATTCTCGCCCCAGGCCGCGGACACCAGGGCTTCGAAGCCGGCGTTGCCCAGATGGAAGCTGACCGGGATGCCGGCCTCCTCGCAGCGCGCCCAGAACGGATCGAAGTGCGGGTCGGCCGGCGAGCGGCCGTACACCGGCCCCGGCAACAGATTGACCAGCCGCGCGCCCTCGGCGAGCACCCGCTCCAGTTCGGCCACCGCCAATTCGAGATCGACCAGGGACAACTGGGCGGCGCTGAAGATGCGCTGCTGATAATCCCAGCCCCAGTCGTCTTGGATCCAGCGGTTGAAGGCGCGGTGGTTGGTCATCACCACCTCGGGCCCGGCATCGCGCAACTCCATCTCCACGCCGACACCGAGCGACGGCAGGAAGATGCCGGCCTCCACCCCGTGCGCATCGAACCAGCGCAGCCGGGCATCGCGCTGCATGGATTCGGGCAGGTCGAAACAGGAGATCGGATCGGCGGCGAGAATGTGCGCCCCCTTGGGCTGGTCGCTGCGGTAGAACTCCTTGTAGGAGCCCGGCCGGCCGGCGTGCTCGCCCGGCGGCGCACTGAAGAAGCTCAGGCGCCGACCGCGAAAGTGCACTTGGGCGTGGCGGCTCAGCCCGCGCACCACCCGGATGGCGTCGTCCCGAAAACGCGCCTCCAGGTGGCGGGTGTAGCAGTCGTCGGGTTCGTAGTAGTGGCAGTCGGCATCCACCAGCGGATAGTCGATGAGGGCGCGCGGATTGGCGTCGGCGGGCCAACTCATGGCAATGTCTCCGATCGAAAAAATTGCGGCGCGAACCCCATGCTGCCCCCAATCGCCGCGCAAGGCCAGCGCGCCCCGCAGCGGCGCGGGCGGCCCGTCCCGATCCGCACCGCATCGCCTGGCAGGGGCTGCCGACCCGCCTGCCCGGCAGCCGCCCGGCGCGGGGCGCTCCCCGGCTCTGGTAACATGCAGCCATGCCTGTACTGCACTTCGACAACCGGTTCCAGCAACTCGGCGAGGACTTCTACACGCCGCGCTCGCCGACCGGATTTGCGAATCCACACCTGGTGGCGGCCAACCCGGATACGGCCGCGCTGATCGGGCTGGATCCCGCCTGGCTCGATTCCGCCGAATTCCTCGCCTGGGCGAGCGGCAACGCCATCCCGCCCGGCGCCGCGCCCCTGGCCATGGTCTACAGCGGCCATCAGTTCGGCGGCTACACGCCGCAACTGGGCGACGGGCGCGGGCTGCTGCTCGGCCAGGTGCGCACCGAACAGGGCCTGGTCGATCTGCACCTCAAGGGCGCCGGCAAGACGCCCTACTCGCGCTTCGCCGACGGCCGCGCGGTACTGCGCTCCACCATCCGCGAGTATCTGGCGGGAGAAGCGCTGCACGGCCTGGGCATCCCCACCACCAGGGCTCTGGCCATCGCCGGCAGCGACGAGCCGGTGATCCGCGAGCGGGTCGAGACCGGCGCCATGCTGATCCGCCTGGCGCGCACCCATGTCCGCTTCGGCTCCTTCGAGTACTTCCATTACGGCCAGCGGCCGGAGCTGGTCCGCGCCCTGGCCGACCATGTGCTCGACACCTACCTGCCCGCAGCGGCCCGCGAGGCCGAGCCTTATGTAGCCCTGTTCCGCCACGCGGTGCAGGCCACCGCGCGGCTGATCGCCCGGTGGCAGGCGGTCGGCTTCTGCCATGGGGTAATGAACACCGACAACATGTCGATCCTGGGCGAGACCCTGGACTACGGTCCCTACGGCTTTCTCGACGCCTACGACCCCGGCCACATCTGCAACCATTCCGACCACGAGGGGCGCTACGCCTACGCCCGCCAGCCGGCGATCGGGTTGTGGAACTGCAACGCCCTGGCCCACGCCCTGAGCACCCTGATCCCGGCGCCCGCGCTGCGCGAGGTGCTGCTCGAATACGAGCCGCTGCTGCTCGCCGAACTGCGCCGCCTGCAGCGCGCCAAGCTGGGCCTCGAGCGCGCGCTGCCCGGCGACGACGCCCTGATCGACGACCTGCTGCAACTGCTGGCCCGCGGGGGGATCGACTACACCCTGTTCTTCCGCCGCTTGGGCGATTTCCAGCCGGGTGCGGACCATGCGCCGCTGCGCGACCTCTGCCCGGACCGCCCGGCCTTCGACGCCTGGGCGCGGCGCTACGGCGCGCGCCTCGGCGCCGAGCAGCGCAGTGCGGCGGCGCGCGCCGCGGCCATGCGCGCGGTCAATCCCAAGTACGTACTGCGCAACTATCTGGCCGAGATCGCCATCCGCCGGGCCGAGGACGAGCGCGACTACCGCGAGATCGAAACCCTGCGCCGGGTGCTGGCCCGGCCCTTCGACGAGCAGCCGGAGTTCGAGCGCTACGCCGCACCGCCGCCCGACTGGGGGCGTAAACTGGCGATCAGCTGTTCTTCCTGAGCCCCGGAATGTCGTTCGTGCGCCGTTGCCTGACCCGCCTGCTGGTGCTCCTCCTCCTGCCCGGGGCGGCGATCGCGCCCGCCCAGGCCGAGACCCTGGCCATCCCCCTGGTGGTGGAGCCGCGCCATCTCGACGCGAGCGTGGCCCAGGCCCTGGACCTGGACGCCGGGAAGCGCGGCGCGCTGGCGGAGAACCGCTGCAACCGGGTGGAGATCGCCGACCCGGCCACCCGCATTGCCGGGGAGCACCTGGAAGTCGAGCTGCATCTGGTGGTGCACACCGGGGTCGAGTTGCTCGACTCCTGCCAGGGACCGGCACCCTGGCAGGGCCGGATGAGCGTCACCCTCGAACCGGCGGTGGACATTTCCGGACTGGCCGTGAAATTCACCCCCACCGGCGCCCGGCTGATCCGCGGAGACGGCAGCGAAGGGCTGTTCGCCAAGCCGGTGCGCGCGCTGGCCGAGAGCCTGATCCTGCCGCAACTGGGCCTGGTCCGGGTCGACCTCTCCACACCCCTGGCCGCCATCGATGGCCTGATCGCCGACTTCCTCGCCGCGGGCGACCGCCAGGCGGCGGCACCGCTCGCCGACCGCACCCGCGTCCAGGCGCTTCAAGTGATACCGGACGGCTTGCGGGTGACCCTCGGCCTCGCGGTGCCACCGCCCCCCACCAGACCCGGCGCAGAGCCGCCGCTGGATCCGGAGGAGCTGGCGAATTGGACCACCCTGGAGGATGAACTGGACGGCTTTCTCACCACCGTCATCACCCTGCTCGCGGAGGCCGCGCAGTCCCCGGATCTGCGCTACGAGCTGCTCGGCGTGCTGCTCGATGCCCGTTACGCCATCGCGCTGGCGCTGGCCGAAAACCATCCGCACAGCGATCCGGTGCGCACCCTGTTCATCGATGCCTGGGATCGCCTGCGCCCGCACCTGAGCGCCATGGACGCCGCCAATGTGCCGCTGTTCGAGGACGACCTGCGGCTGGCCGGGTTCATCGCCGGCGGCGACGCCCTGCGGGCGCTCGACGCCCTGGGACCGGAGTACGGCCTGGACATCACCCGCGACGGCCTGCGCCGGCTGGCGCGGCTGCTGCTCGCCGAGCGCGCGCCGGCCTCCTTCACGCCGCTGCCGCTGGAGGTGGACCAGCGCATGCGGCGCCTGTTCCGCAGCGAGGGGGAGCCCGGCGCCAACCTGCAGACCAGGGTCCTCAACGCGCTGGTGCACTGGCTGATCCCGGCGGCCCGGGCCGCCGCCACCCCGGCCGTGGCCTACCGGGTGCCGAGCGCGGGCCAATTGCAGAGCTATCTCGAACAGATCGCCGAGCTGCTCAAATTCCAGGCGCGCGACCTGCTCGAACGGGAGCGCCGGGTGCCGGACCGGCTGGCCGGCACCTTCGAACCCCTGGTGCAGGCCACCGCCTGGAAGGAATCCTGCTGGCGCCAGTACACCGGCACGCCCAAGCGCCCCCAGGTGCTCAAGTCGCCGGTCGGCGCCCTGGGCATCATGCAGATCAACGGCCGGGTATGGCGGGGTTTCTACGACCTGGGCCGCCTGGCGGACGACATCGGTTACAACATCGGCGCCGGCACCGAGATTCTCGAACACTACCTGGTCGACTACGCCATCCGCCGCGGCGAGCATCGCCAGCCCGGCGGCGACGACAACCTGGTGCGCGCCACCTATGCGGCCTACAACGGGGGGCCGGGGCAACTCTCCCGCTACCGGCGCACCGATACCCCGGACCGCCTGCGCGCCATCGACAGCGTATTCTGGGATCACTATGAGCAGCTCCGGACCCGCGGCTGGCCCGACGTTTCGAGCTGCTATCCGGCGGTGTCCTGAGCGCTGCTAGTTTTTCAAGCGCTCGGCCCGGCCGCTGATGGCCGGTCGCGGCTCGAGCAAGCCCGGGCCTGCACCGGACTTGCGACAGAAGCGATGCACAGGACGTGCATCGCTTCTCAAACGCCGAGCGTCAGCCGCCGATCGAACGGGATCCGAGCTGGATCACCAGCACCCCGGCGACGATCAACGCCAGGCCGATCAGCGCCGCCAGATCCAGCGTCTGCCCGAACAGCACCCAGCCGAGCAGGGCGATCAGGGCCGTGCCGACCCCGGACCAGATGGCGTAGGCGAGGCCGACCGGGACGGTCCTGAGCGCCAGCGACAGCAGGTAGAAGGCGGTGCCGTAACCGGCCACCACCACCAGTGACGGCAGCGGCCGGGTGAAGCCCGCCGCGGCCTTGAGCGCCGAGGTGGCCAGCACCTCGGCCAGGATCGCGAACCCCAGATACCACCAGTGCACGGCGCGGCTCAGCGCTTGCGCGCCAGGGTCAGGCCGTCGCCCACCGGGACCAGGCTCAGATCGACCCGCTGGTCGTCGCGCAGCGCGCGGTTGAAGGCCTGGATGGCCCGGGTGTCGGGGTCGGCGGCGGCGCCCTCCAGCACCCGGCCGCCCCACAGCACATTGTCGACGACGATCAGGCCGCCGGGGCGCAGCAGCCGCAGGCACTGCTCGTAGTAGCCGGCGTAGCCGGTCTTGTCGGCATCGATGAAGGCGAAATCGAAGCGGCCTCCCCCGCCCTCGTCGAGCAGGGCCGAGAGCGTTTCCGCGGCCGGCGCCAGGCGCAGGTCGATGCGCTCGGCGACCCCGGCCTCCCGCCAGAAGTCGCGGGCGATGGCGGTGTACTCGGCGCTGATGTCACAGGCCACCAGGCGGCCCTCCGGGGGCAGCACCGCCGCCACGCAGAGAGCGCTGTAGCCGGTGTAGACGCCGATTTCGATGGCGTTGCGCGCGCCCAGCAGCCGGGCCAGCAGGGCCATGAACTGGCCCTGCTCCGGGGCGATCTGCATGCGGCTGTCCGGCAGCGCCGCGGTGCGCGCCCGCAACCGGCGCAGCACGTCGCTCTCGCGCAGCGATACCTCGAGCAGGTAGTCGTACAGCGGGGGCGTGAGTTCAATGCTTCGGTTGGACATCTCGGTCTCCCCATCAAGGCGCCGGGCCGCGCGCCGCCGTCTGCGGCGCAGGACGGCCGCGGCCCCGATAGAGGCGCACCTGTTTGACCGATTCCGGTTCACCCAGGTCCGGCTCGGTGACACCCCGGCCGGCGGCGACCTGGGCGTAGCCGGCCGCCGCGAAGCGCGGCACCCGGGAATCGGCGATCAGCACCAGCGCGGCGCGGTCCAGGAAGTGCTCGGCGAGCACCAGGTTGGCGGGATCATAGAACAGGTCGGCGGCGCACAGCAGGTCGACCGCCCCGCCCACCGCATCCAGCGCCGCCGCCAGCTCCAGGCGCACGCCGTTGCGGCGCGCGTTGGCCGCCGCCGCCTCCCGGGCGAGGGGATCGCGGTCGCAGCAGATCACCCGCCCCGCCCCGGCCAGGGCCGCGGCGATGCCCACCACGCCCGAACCGCAGCCGAAATCGAGCACACTGCGGCCGGCCACCCACTCGCGATGGGCCAGCAGATGCGCGGCCAGCATCTTGCCGGCGCCCCAGCAGAAGCTCCAGTAGGGCGGCGCCTCCCAGACCGCGTCGGTCTCGGCCTCGGTCAGCGGCCGGGCCATGCCCTCCGGGTCGATCAGCCACAGGTGCAGGCCGCCGGGCGGGTGCGGCTCGGTCAGCCGCAGGCGGGCGCCGGGCACCAGGCGGCCGAGCGCCGCCGCCGGCCCGGGGGGCGGCGTCACCCGCGGTCCTCGCCGGCGGCCGGCAGCGCTTCGGCCGGCGCGGCCGCCCGCCCCTGCCCCAGGAGCAATCCCAGCCAGCGGGTATGGGGATCGTTCTCCAGGGCGATCTTCACCAGCATGGTCAGGGGCACCGAGAGAAACATGCCGATCGGCCCCAGCACCCAACCCCAGAACACCAGGGAGACGAACACCACCAGGGGCGAGAGGTTGAGCCCCCGGCCCATCCAGCGCGGCTCCAGGATGTTGCCGACCACGACATTGACCACCACTTGCAGCACCGTGGCCAGCAGCGCGCTGACCGGCCCCAACTGCACCAGCGCCAGCAGGACCGGCGGGGCGCCGGCCAGGATCGAGCCGATGGTCGGCACATAGTTGAGCAGAAAGGCGAGCAGCGCCCACATCACCGCGTAGTCCACGCCGATCGCCCAAAGCCCCAGGCCGACCACCATCCCGGTCAACAGGCTGGTCAGGGTCTTCAGCCCCAGATAGCGGTTGACGCTGTCGGTGAAGCTGCCGATGGCCACCAGGGAGGCCGCGGGCACATTGCGCGCCTGCGCCAACTTGTCGCGAAACCCCACCTGCTCGGCGAGGATGAACACCGCGGTGAGCAGAATGAGCAGCCCGTCGGTGGTCATGCCGGCCAGCGAGGCCAGGGTGTTGCCGGCGAACTGCATCACCACCCCGGGGTTGATCCGGTCCCGCAGATCCCCGATATCCACGGCCAGACCCATAGCGTTCAGCCAGCTCTGCACGCCGGCGCCCATGTCCAGCAGGCGCTGCTGGTAGCGCGGCAGATCCTGGCGGAACTCGACGATCGAATTGCCCACCAGCGCCCCCACCAGCACGCCGGAGACCAGGATCGCCAGCACCATCAGGGCGATGGCCGCCCCGGCCGGCACCCGGCGCGCCTTGAGCCAGGCCACCGGCGGAGCCGAAATCAAGGCGATGAAGATCGCCAGCAGAAAGGGCACCAGCAGCGAGGCCGCCGCCTTCATGCCCGCCACCACCACCACGAAGGCGGCCGTGTACAGCAGAAAACGCGCCGCCAAAGAGAGCCCACCGATCATCGCCCGTCCTCCTGCATGGCTTCCAGCTCACTGAGCACCTGTTCCAACTGGCGCCGGCCGGCGGCGCTGAAGCGCACCGCTTCGGTATCGATCAGTTCGGCCGCGGCGATCTCCCGGCAGCGGCGCCGCAACCGCGCCAGTTCGGCATCATGGCGGAGCGGCGCGACCATCAGCAGGGTCCAGTCCTGGGCCAGCGCCTGACCGTCGAGCACCAGGTTCAACACCCGGATCATCTGCCCGCGATCGAACCGGAAGTAGGGCGTCCGCACCCGCAGCAGCACCGCCAGCACCGCGGCGAGCACCGCCACCGCGAGGCCCAGGGTCCACCACAGGCCGCTCAGCGGGTCCACAGCAGGTGCACCGCCACGGCCAGGGTGACCGCCACGATCACCGGCTGCACCAGGCGCGCGCCGCGGCGGATCACCAGCCCGGAGCCCAGCCCGGCACCGAGCATCTGGGCGCCCGCCATGGCCAGCGCCAGACCCCAGGCGACCCGCCCCGAACCGGCAAACAGCAGCGCCGCGACCCCGTTGATCACCAGCACCAGCGCCTTGGTGTGCGCGGTCGCCCGGCGCAGGTCGCAGCCGCGCAGACTGACCAGCAGAAACGGCAGGATGGAGCCCATGCCCGGGCCGAAGAAACCGCCGTAGAAACCCATGGCGGGGGCGACCGCGCCGTCGAACAGCCCGGCTCCCACGCGGGCCGGCGTTTCCTCATCGCCGACCCGCGGCGACACCAGGAAGTAGAGCGCCATGGCCATCAACAGCAGCGGCAGCATCGCCTCCAACAGGGCATTCGACAGCCGCTGCACGGCGAGCGCGCCCAGCGCGGCCCCGGCCGCCGCGCCGGCCAGACCGCGCCGCACCGCGGACCACTGCAGATGCCCCGAGCGCGCGTAGTTCAGGGTCGAGGCCAGGGTGCCGAGCGCGCTCTGGACCTTGTTGGTGCCGAGCGCGAACAGCGGCGGCAATCCCGCCCACAGGAGCGCCGGCAGGGTGATCAGCCCGCCGGCACCGGCCATGGACGACACCAATCCGGCGCCGAAGGCGAGCGCGACGAGCAGCACCAGCGTGGCACTGGACAGTTCCGGCATGCGATGGACGGGGCGGCGAGAACCGCTGCGGATGGTACCAGAGTCGCCGGCCGGCCCCGGCGCCGCCCGGCAGCCCACCGGGCGTTCAGCCCGCCGCCCGCCACTCCGCAAGCAGCCGCAGCGCGCGCCGGCGCAGCTCCTGATCGTGGATGTCGCAGGTGAACAGCAGTTCCTCGGCACCGGTCCGCGCCAGCAGGGCGGCCAGGTGGCCGCAGACGCGCTCGCGCCCCCCGATGGCGGCGACGCCGAGCAGCTCGGCGACGGCGGCCCGCTCGCCCGGGCTCGCGTCCAGCGCGTCCGCCGTAGGCGGCGGCAGCCGCAGGCTGCCGCCGCGCAGCAGCGCCAGCCAGCGCCGGCGGAGACTGGAGGCGAGAAACTCCGCCTCGTCGTCGGTCGGCGCCGCCACCAGCGGCACCCCGATCGCCACCTGGGGCGCCGCCAGATCCGCCGCCGGGCGGAATTCCCGCCGGTAGAGCGCCAGCGCCGCGTCCAATTGCTGAGGCGCGAAATGGGAGGCAAAGGCGTAGGGCAACCCGAGCTCCGCCGCCAGCCGGGCGCTGAACAGGCTGGAGCCCAGCAGCCAGAGCTGCAGGTCGCTGCCCGCCCCGGGCACCGCCACCAGGCGTTGGCCGGGCTGTGCCGGCCCCAGCAGGCGGCGGATCTCGGCCACCTCGGCGGGAAAGTGCTCGGCCGCGTCGGCGCGGCCGCGGCGCAGGGCCACTGCGGTCCAGGGATCGGTGCCCGGGGCCCGGCCCAGGCCCAAGTCGATACGGCCGGGATGCAGGGCGGCGAGGGTGCCGAACTGCTCGGCGACCACCAGCGGTGCATGGTTGGGCAGCATGACGCCGCCCGCCCCCACTCGGATGCGGGCGGTGTGGGCCGCCAGATGGGCGATCAGCACCGCCGGCGCGGAACTGGCGATGCCGTCCAGGTTGTGGTGTTCCGCCACCCAGAAGCGGGTGTACCCGGCATCCTCGGCACAGCGCGCGAGCGCCAGCGAATTGGCGAGCGCCTCGCCGACATCGCCGCCGACCCGGATCGGCGCCAGGTCGAGCACCGAAATGCGCGCGGTCGACAGCCCGCTCACGGGCGCGGCTGGGCGATCAGGCCCGATTGCTCCACTCGAAGCGGTAGCGGATCCAGTTGCTGTCGGCGAACTTCAGGTGGATGCCCTCCGCCGCGACCTCGAAACTCCCCTGGCCGCAATCGCCGCGCTTCCAGATGAAACCCTGGTCGAGATCGATGGCCACCCGATGATCCTCTCCCGTCACCGGGTTCTTCAGGGTGGTGCCCTGCGCCTGGCCGACCCCGGGGATGGAAAACCCGCTGTGCAGATCGTCATCGGTCACCGCGATCGGCGCCCGCACTACGCCGGCCACGCTGTAGGTGCCGCCGAGAATCGCCCAGGGCAGGCCGCCGAGCTGGCCGGTGAAGATCTGCGCCAGGGCGCCCAGTTGATCGTCGCCGACCTCGGGCGGCACCACGAACACCGCACGGCCGCCGCCGTCGTGGATCGCCCTGGGCCACTCCAGGATGCCCACCGCATCGATGGCGGACAGATCGAGGTCGCCGCAGCGGCCGGACTCGATGCGGGTCAGCACCACGGCCTTGCAGCTGCCGTCCGCCGAGCTGGGAAAGCCGGAAAAATTGCAGGTGCAGCCGGGCTGGCAGTTGCAGAACTCGAAGCCCGTGCCGCGCAGTTGCCAGGGGGTCGGGGTAGTCATCGGGGCGTGCCTCCCATGAGATGGGTCTCCAGTCTTCCGGCGCGGCCGTGAAACCGGGTGCGCCGACCCGGTGTCAACGGCCCGCCAGGGCCGACAACAGTCCGGGATCCCACCACAGCGCCATCCCGGCGAGCGCAAAGATCGCCGCGCCGGCGGCGGCGACCGCCCTGCCGCCCGGCGCATTCTTCTCCAGCAGGATGAGCAGGCTCAGCGCCAGCATCCAAGCCAGGTTCATGGTGCCCAGGGCGACCAGCACCGCCATCATCGCCCAGCAGCAGCCGAAACAGAACAACCCGTGGGCGGCGCCCAGGCGCCAGGCTCCGGCCGGGTGTCCGGCGCCGCCGCCGTACTCCATGAAGAACGCCAGCGGGGAGCGGCAGTGGCGCAGGCAGGCCGCCTTCCAGGGGCTGAGCTGCCAGGCCGCGGCCGCGAGCAGCACGGCGCCGGCCAGGCGCGCCGCCCAGGGCGAGGCCGCGCCCAGGGGGGCGTCCAGCCACCGCCAGACCCAGTAACCGGGCAGCCCGGGCAGGGTCCATACGGTCAGATAGCCGGCCAGAAAGAACGGCAGCGGCGCCACCCCGCCCCGCCCCGCCGCCAGCGCATACAGGCGCACCACCGGAATCATCGCCGGCAACATCATCGCCGCCATCATCGCCGCCCAGCCGAACAGAAAGCCGGCCAGGGACACCATGTCCGCGATCGCCATGCCGGGCATGGCCTCCGCCATGGCCGCCATGTCGGCGGCCATGCGCAGCGACCACCACCAGCCGCCGGCCCCGGCGAGCAGCAGCAGCGCCGGCACCGCCAGGCGCAGACCGGCGCCCCCGCCCGGGCTCGGCGAAGCCGCGCTGCTGCTCACCGCCCCGCCGCCAGAAAGGTGTCGACCTCGGCGGCGGGCAGCGGCGGACAGCAAAAATACCCCTGCGCCAGATCGCAGCCGTGATCGCGCAGGAAGTGGTACTGCGCTTCGGTTTCCACCCCTTCGGCCACCACCTCCAGACCCAGCTTGTGGCCCAGCGAGATGGCCGCCTCGACGATCGCGGCATCGTCGGCATCGCGAATCAGGTCGGCCACGAAGGTGCGGTCGATCTTGATGACGTCCAGGGGAAAGTGCTTGAGATAGGCCAGCGACGAGTAGCCGACGCCGAAGTCGTCCACCGCGACCCGCACGCCCAGTGCATGCAGCCGGCGCAGCATCGCCCCGGTGGCGCCGGGATCGCGCATCAGCAGATTCTCGGTGATTTCCAGCTCCAGTCCGCCCGCGGGCACCTGCTCGGCGACCAGCGCGGCGCCGACCCGGGTAGCCAGTTCCGGATCGGCGAATTGCACCACGGAAACATTGACCGAGACGCGCAGCAGATCGGGGCGGGTGCGGCGCCAGGCGCGCAGATCCGCACAGGCGCGCTGCACCACCCACTGTCCCACCGGGACGATGAGGCCGGTATCCTCCAGCAGCGGCAGAAATTCGGCGGGGGAGACCAGTCCCCGCCGTGGATGCCGCCAGCGGATCAGCGCCTCCAGCGCGCGGATGCAACCGCTGGCGAGTTCCACCTGGGGCTGGTAGAAGAGCTCGAATTCCCGGCGCTCGACCGCCCGGCGCAGCTCCGCCTCCAGCGCCAGCAGCTCGTGGCCGCGCTCGTTCATGTCCGGCGCGTAGAAGCGGTACTGGTTGCGGCCCGCGGCCTTGGCGCGGTACATGGCGGTGTCGGCGTTGCGCAGCAGGGTCTCCACACCGCTGCCGTCGTGGGGAAACACCGCGATGCCGATGCTGAAGCTGACGAACACCTCCTGGCTGCCGGCAGTCACCGGCAGTTCGAACGCGGCGCGCACCTTGCGCAGTACGGCGAGCACGTCCTCGATCCGTTGCAGGTCGCCGACCGCGACGGTGAATTCGTCGCCGCCGTGGCGGGCGACGGTGTCGGTGGGGCGCAGACAGCCCTGCATGCGGGCGGCCACCTGGCGCAGGACCGCATCGCCTGCGGCGTGTCCCAGGCTGTCGTTGACCCGTTTGAAATTGTCGAGATCGAAGAACAGCACCGCGGCGAATCCGCCGTGGCGGCGCACATGGGCCAGCTCGGCTTCCAGGCGATCGATCAACAGAAACCGGTTGGGCAGCCCGGTCAGGCGGTCGTGGGTGGCCTGGTGCTGGAGTTCGGCCTCGAATTTCCTGCGCTCGGAGATATCGCGGGCCACGATCGACAGATAGTCGATTTCGCCGGCCGCGTCCCGGTGCGCCACCACCAGCTTCGACAGCGGAATTTCCGCGCATCCGGCCGGCGCCGGCACGGCGATCTCGCCGACCCAGTGGCCGTCGCGGCAGGCCGCCGGAAAGGCCTCGCCGAGCAGGTGCGCGGCGACATGCTCGGAGAACAGGTCGTGCAGACAGCGGCCGTCGAGCGCCGCCTGCCCCAGCCCCAGCAGGTCGCGGCCGGCGCGGTTGATGAACCTCAGCCGCCCTTCGGGATCGGCGATGGCGACCAGGTCCGGGGTCGCCTCCAACACTTCGGCGAGCCGCGCGCGCTCCCGCTCGGCGGCCGCGGCCTGGGCCTCCAGCCGCCGCTGCTCGCGGCGCAGGCGGGCCTCCTCCAGCTCGCGGCGCAAGGCCGGCAGCAGCCGGGTGAGATTGTCCTTGAGCACGTAATCGCGGGCGCCCCGGCGCATGGCCATCGACCGCGTTGACTTCGCCGATGGTGCCCGACACGAAGATCAGCGGCAGGTCCGCATCGCGCTCCCGGACCAGCTGCAGGGCGCGCAGGCCGTCGAAACCGGGCATGGAATAGTCGCACAGCACCAGATCGCAACCGCGCTCGAGCGCGGCCCGCAACCCGGGCTCGTCCTGGACCCGGTGCCACTCGAACCGCAGGCCATCGCGCTGCAGCCGGTCGACCAGCAACAGGGCGTCGTTTTCGTCGTCCTCCACCAGGACCAGGCGGAGTGGCTCGGCAACAAGGTCCATTGCGCTCCCTCTGTCCGTCAGCCCCTCAATGCTCCGCCGGGGGGCGGTTCAACACCAGCCAGTACAGGCCCAACTGCCCGGCGGCGTGCACGAACTCGTCGAAGTCCACCGGCTTGCGCACATAGCTGTTGGCGCCCAGGGAATAGCCCTCGATGCGATCCCGGTCCTCGTTGGAGGAGGTCAGGATCACCACCGGCAAGAGCCGGGTGCGGGGGTCGCCGCGGACCCGGCGCAGGACCTCGAGCCCGTCGATGCGCGGCAGCTTGAGATCCAGCAGCACCACCGCCGGCAACGCCCGGGGATCGCGCCCGGCGTGCGGCCCGGTGCCAAACAGATAATCGAGCGCCTCCACCCCGTCGCGCGCGGTCACCACCGGATTGGCGATCCGGTTGCTCGCGAAGGCATGCAGCGTCAGCGCCACATCATCGGGATTGTCCTCGACCAGCAGAATGGCTTTTTCGCTCATGCCGCCTCCTGCGCGCCCAGCGTGAAGTAAAAAGTCGCGCCCTGGTCCACCGCCGCCTCGGCCCAGATCCGGCCGCCGTGCTTGTGGATCACCCGCTGCACCGTGGCCAGACCGATGCCGGTGCCGGGAAACTCGCTCGCATCGTGCAGCCGCTGGAAGGCGCCGAACAGCTTGTCGGCGTAGGCCATGTCGAAGCCTACCCCATTGTCGCGCACGTAATAAACCACCTCTTCCCGTTCCTCTGCCTCTTCCGCTTCGGCACAGGTTCCGAACTGCACCAGCGCGGGGCAGCGCCCGCGGGTGAACTTCCAGGCATTGTCGAACAGGTTGTCGAGCGCCACCCGCAACAGGCGGGCGTCGCCGCGGGTCGAGAGCCCGGGCTGGATCCGCCACTCGACCACATGCCCGGGCTGCCGCTCTTCGAGCGCGGCGGCCAGCTCCCAGGCCAGGTCGCTCAGCGCCACGGGCACGGGTTGCAGCTCGCTGCGCGCCACCCGCGCCAGCTTGAGCAGATCGTCGATCAGCGCCGCCATGTGCTGGGCCGCGGCCCGGACCCGTGCCAGGTAACCGCGGCCGACCTCGTCGAGGCGCGCGCCGTACTCCTGCTCCAGGATCCGGGTGAAGCCGTCCACCGCCCGCAGCGGCGCGCGCAGATCGTGGGACACCGAGTAGCTGAAGGCCTCCAGCTCGCGGTTGGCCCCCTCCAGGGCAGCGGCCTTGCGCCGGGCCTCCTCGGCGGCCCGATCCCGCTCCCGCTCCGCGCGGCGGCGGTCGCTGACATCCTCGATGACCCCGTCGACGAAGCGCTCCCGCTGCGGCCCCCGGCGCAGCGCCGCGGACAGGCGCGCGTCGAACACCCGGCCGTTCAGGGTGACCATCTGCAGCTCGCGGCCCACCACGAAGCCCAGGGCGAACAGTTCGGCCACCAGCGCCGCGCGCTCGCGATCATCGTGGTAGAGCCCGGGCAGCGGACGGGCCCGCAGGCGCTCGGCGGTGCCGGCCTCGAACATGGCCACCAGCGCCGGATTGACCTCGATAAAGTGGCGGTCGTCCGCCAGCCGCTCGGACATGCTGCTGCGAAATACGCCCACCGGCAGATTGTCGAGCAATTGGCGGTACCTGGCCCAGGCCTCTTCGCGCGCCCGCTCCAGGGCGCGCCGCTCGGTGATGTCGCGGATCACGGCGATCACCAGGCGGCCCTCGTCGACGACCACCGGGCTCAGGCTCAACTCGATGGGAAACTCGCTGCCGTCCCTGCGCAGCGCCGCGAGGGCGGCCCCCGCGGGCAGGGGGCCCGAACGGGGCGCGGCCAGATAAGCGTCGAACAATTCCCGCTGCCGGTCCCGCAGCCGGTCCGGAACCAAGAGCTCCACCGGCTGGCCGAGCAGTTCGGCGGCGCGGTAGCCGAACCACTCCTCGGCGCGGGCATTGAGCAGGCGGATCCGGCCCCGCTCGTCGAGGATCACCAGGGCATCCGGCGCCGCTTCGAGCAGTCCGCGCAGGCGCGCCTCGCTGGCCCGCAACCGGGCCAGGCTCTGGCGGCGCGCCAACTGAGCGTGCGCCAGGGCCAGCGCCGCCGCCAGGGCCGCGAGTCCCAGCGCGGCGAGGCCGCCCCACAACGGCCGCCGGCCAACGGCGGCGGCCGCCGCGATCACCGACCGGGGAAGGCGCGAGACCAGCAGCCAGCCGGCGGCGCCCGGACCGGTCAGGCGCCAGGGCCCCTCGGGAGCCGGCGGCACCACCCGCCGCCAGGCGAACAGCTCGCCGGCGATCTCGGCCTGGCCGGTCTCCCCGGGGACGGCGTCGCGCAGCAGCGCCCAGGCCGCCGCATGGCGGTCGCCGAACCGCGCCCCCTCCCCGGCCGGCGCGAATTCGAACGCCCAGGCCTCCTCCGGCCGTTCCGCCAGCAGCCAATGGCCCTCGCCGTCGAGCAGCCAGACACCGGCAGCGGTCTCCGGCACCGCCAGAGCGGCGAGCTGCCCCAGCAGGGCGCGGCCGCCGTAGTTGATGGTCAGCAGGCCGCGCCGGACCCCGTCCGGACTCCACACCGGAAGCCCGAACCGCACCATGGGGCGAAACGGCCGCTCGATGGCGCCCCCTTCCTGGTTCAGGTCGAAGCGCGAGACGTGGATGCTGTGCTGCGGCTGGTCGAGCCCTTCGTGCACGAAGTAGCGGCCGGCCTTGTCCTGGAGTTCGGCCGCGGGCACCAGGCGCGGCCCGCCGGGCCCCTGGTTGACCCGCACCAGCTCCCGCGCCCGGGCATCGAACAGACGCAGCTTGGCGTAGTCGGGACGGTGGCGCGCCAGGGTCAACAGCTCCGCACCCAACCGCTCGAGCGACGCCTGGTCGCCGCCTGCCGACCACTGCCGCACCGCCTCCAGCCCGGCGATATAGGGCAGATCCGCGCTGGGCAGCACCAGTTCGGCGACCAGGATGGCGGCAGCCCGATCGACCAGGGTGCGCTGCTGGGCGCCCAGCCCCCGCAGGGCTTCGGCGCGCTGGGCGCGATTGAGCAGCCAGAACGCGCCCCCCAGCACCAGCAGCGCCGCCAGCCAGAGCGCCAGCGCCCGGGTCGCCACCGCCCCGAGTGGATATCTCCCTGCTTCCGACCTCACCATCGCCATCCGTACAGCCCCTCGCCGGCATGCCGGCCATCGGCCCGACTCCGCCGGACCGCGGCGGGAACCGACCGCCGATACTAACCGGCCCCGGTGCCTCCGCAACCAGTGGCGGGCCGGCGCACGACCCAACGCCCGCTTCCGCTGCCCGAGCGGCGGCCGCGGCCCCGCTCGTCGGGCGCCGACGGCGGCTCAAGGCACCCGAGCCGGCGGCCCGATCGAAGCCCTGCCCACCGACTTGATACCATGCGCGCTCGCGGCGGAGGTGGACATGGATCTCAAATTGTTTCTCACGGTGTTCGGTACCGTGCTGCTGGCCGAGCTCGGCGACAAGACGCAGCTCGCCACCTTTCTGTTCGCCGCCGACGGCGAGACCAGCAAATGGACGGTATTCGCCGGCGCGGCCCTCGCGCTGGTGGTCACCAGCGCCATCGCGGTCGCCGCGGCGGGACTGATCGGCCGATGGGTGAGCGACAAGGTCCTGGGCTATGCCGCCGGTTCGCTGTTCCTCGCGCTCGGCGCCCTGACCCTCTACCAGGCGGCCCGCGCCTGACCGCCGCGCAGCGCCCGTGGAGCAAGGCACGTCCCGTGCCTTTTTCGGTCGCAAGTCCGGTACAGGCCCCGACCTGCTCCCGCGAGCCTGAAAAATTCACCGGCTCAGCCTCCCGGGGCACACGCCGCCAACTCCTCGAACCAGGGCAGCACCAGCTCGCGATGGATGCGATAGGGGTAGGCGTGGCCCCAGTCCGGCAGCTCCTCGAAACGGATGTCGTAACCCAGATGGCGCAACAGATCACTGGTGCTGCGCACCGTCTGGATCGGAAAGATGTGATCCTGCGCGCCGTGCACCACCAAAAGCGGCACCTCGCGGCCCTCGCGGCGGCGCAGCAGGGGTTCGGCGACCTGGCTCAGCTCCCCGGCGATGGGCGCCACCCCGGCGAAGTATTCCGGCGCCAGGAAGGCCAGCAGATAGCTGAAGGTGGCGCCGTCCGACAGCCCGGTCAGGTAGATGCGCCGCCGGTCGACGCGGTAGGCCGCCAGCACCCGGTCGAGAGCGCCGGTCACCGAGGCGATATCGACGGGCGGCTGCAGCACCGACCAGGTGATGTCGGCCGAACTCGGCGCCAGCACCAGATAGCCGCGCTCGGCGGCCGGCCGCTGCCAGGTCCAGAGGTACTCCCGGCCGCTGCCCGAGGCGCCGTGGAGGGCGACGATCAGCGGCCAGTCGCGCTCTGGCGCGTAAGTATCCGGCACATAGAGCGCACAGGCCTCGTGATCGTCGCAGGACTCCCAGGCGATCAGGCCGGCGCCGGTGCCGGCGGCGGCCGGTGCGGGGGCTCGCCCGAAATATTCGCCCAGTACCGGCAGTTGCCCGCGCAGCGGGTACAGTTGTTCCAGGGTCTGCACCAGCAGTTGCCGGCATTGCACCAGACTGTTGACGAAGGTCGCGCCCCGCCCCTGCAACCAGCTCTGGGCGGCGTCCTCGCAGCGGGTCGCGGCGGCGATCAATTGGCGGTGGAAATCCGCGCGCGCCGGCGGCGGCTCCAGGGCCATCAGGCCGCGCCGGGTGGCGGGAATCAGCGGATCCAGCGCCGCGCGCAGCCGCTCCTGGGACGCGCCGAGCTCCCCGAAGCGCAGCTCCTCGAACTCCGCCTCGAAGGCTTCCAGGGTGAGCAGCAGATAGTGCTCCAGCAGGCGCAACTGCGCGGCGTAGTCGTCCACGGTCATGGCGGCGATCCCCCGGCCCGCGATGGGTGTCGCCGCAAGCTTAGCAGCAACCGAGAAACCGCCCGGGTTGCGCCTGCGGCCTCAACCACACGCCTTCGAGCGCTCATCGGCGGCCGGCAAGCTCCGCCTTCCCGGCCATGGTTGCCCTGCCGCCGCGCCGCCCCGCGGTGGCACCCCGCGGGCTTTCGCTGTACCTTTGCCGCTCTCCGGGGCCTGGAGACGGCAGCGAGACCAGCGCCATGCAAGCGTATTACCGCAAGATCATCGAACACATCGGCGAGGACCCGGGCCGGCCGGGCCTGCTCGACACCCCCGAGCGCGCCGCCAAGGCCATGGAGTACCTCACCAGCGGCTACACCCAGAACCTCGCCGAGGTGGTCAACGAGGCGCTGTTCCCGAGCGAAAGCAGCGAAATGGTGATCGTCCAGGACATCGAGCTGTATTCCCTGTGCGAGCACCATCTGCTGCCGTTCATCGGCAAGTGCCACGTGGGTTACATTCCCAACGGCAAGGTGCTGGGCCTGTCCAAGGTCGCGCGGGTGGTCGACATGTTCGCCCACCGCCTGCAGATCCAGGAGAACCTCACCACCCAGATCGCCGCCGCCATCGAGGAGGTCACCGGGGCCCTGGGCGTGGGCGTGATCATCGAGGCCCAGCACATGTGCATGATGATGCGCGGCGTCGAGAAGCAGAATTCCACCACCAAGACCTCCGCGATGCTGGGCGCCTTCCGCAGCCGCCAGGCGACCCGCTACGAGTTCCTGTCGCTGATCAGCCGCTGAGCCGGGGCGGCCTCAGGCGGCCGGCGCGGCGGCGAAGAACCGCTCCAGCCGGCGCGCCACCTCGGGCGCCGGCTCCTCCATGTGGAAGTGGTGGCCGCCCGGCACCTCGGCGATCTCCAGGTCGCGGGCGTGGGCCTCCATGCCGTAGAAGCGTGAGCGTCGCGCCAGATCCGACAGCAACAGCAGGATCGGGCAGTCGATGCGCTCGACGAAGGCCCGCACCAGCTCCGGGGTCAGCTTGATCTCGGAGGCGAGCTTGAGTTTCTCGTCGCTGCGCCAGCGCCAGCCGCCGGCCGTGACTTCGGCGCCGCGCGCCAGAATGTCCGGCGTCGACCGCGCCGAGAGCGGCGTCGGCCCGCGCAGCCGGGTGGCGGCCAGGGCATCCAGATCCGGATAGACCCGCGGCGCGCGTTCGCGGCGCGCCGCGCGCTCGAGAATCGCCCTGCGCAACTGTTCGGGCTGTTCGGCGGTGGCCACGGTGCCCGGCACGAAGCTGTCGAGCAGGCCGAGATGGCTGACGCGCTCGGGGAAGGTGCCGGCGGCGAGCGTGCAGATCATGGCGCCGCGCGAATGGCCGAGCAGGCCGAAACGCTCCCAGCCCAACTGTTCGGCCACCGAGTGGACCACGCCCACATCCTGCCAGATGTTGTAGGTGCCGTCGGCGGAGCGGTGGTCGCTGTGGCCGTGGCCGGGCAGGTCGAGGGCGACCAGCCGCACCCCGCGCAGCAGCCGGCCCAGGGGCGCGAAGCTGCCACAGTTGTCGAGCCAGCCGTGGAGCGCGAGCACCGGCAGCCCGGCCGGATCCCCCCATTCGCAGGCGGCGATGCGCAGACCGTCGTGGACGAAGCCGTGTTGCAGAGGAGCCATCCGGAGATCCTGGGCAGAGGCGGAGGAATTCAGCGCGGCGGCCGCAGGCGCCACAGCAACCGGGCGCCACCGCGCGCGAAGGCGGTCAACTCCAGTGCCGCCAGATGGGCGGTGGCCATGGGTTCGGCGGCATCGTCGTCGGTGAGCTCGCGCAACAGCTCGCCCACCAGCGGCTGATGGCTGACCAGCAGCAGTTCGCCGGCCGCGCAACTTTCGACGAAGGCGCCGACCTCGTGCAGCCGACCCGCGGGCGTCAGCTCCGGCACCATCACCAGTTCGCCGGCAAAGCCCAGGGTGCGCAGCAATTCGGCGGCGGTCTGGCGGGCGCGCTGGTAGGGGCTGCTGGCCACCAGTTGCAGACCGGCCAGACGCGCAGCCGCGGCGGCCGCCACGGCGCGCACCTCGGCCGTGCCGAGCGCCGTCAGGCGGCGCTCGGCATCGCTGCGGGCCCGGGATTCGGCCTCACCGTGGCGCAGCAGATAGAGCCGCATCGGCGCCGGACCTCAGCCCACCCGGAACTCGACGTCATCGGTGCGCTCGGACACCGCCATGCGCGCCAGCGCCTGGGCGATGGATAACCCCTCGAACAGCACCGCGTGCAGGGCGCTGGCCAGCGGCATGTAGACGCCCAGCTCGTCGGCCTTGCGCTTGACGATGCGGGTGGTGTTGACCCCCTCGGCGACCTGACCGAGCTCGGCGACCGCCGCGGCCAGCGGGGTACCCGCGGCTAGCGCGTGGCCGATGCGAAAGTTGCGGCTGAGCGGCGAGGTGCAGGTGACGAACAGGTCGCCGACGCCGCTGAGGCCGAGAAAGGTCATGGGATTGGCGCCCAATGTGGCGGCGAAGCGGGTCATCTCGGCGAGGCTGCGGGTGAGCAGCACGGCCATGGTGTTCTGGCCCATCCCCATCTGGGCGGCCATGCCCGCCTCGATCGCGTAGATGTTCTTGAGCGCGCCGGCCAGCTCCACGCCGAACATGTCGGCATTGGCGTAGACCCGGAAATAGGGCGTCGCCAGGAGCTGCTGGATCCGCGCGCAGACCCCGGCATCCGGGCTGGCGACGACGGTGGCGGTGAGGTCGTGGCGCGCCACCTCGCCCGCCAGGTTGGGGCCGCTGATCACCCCGATGCGGGCCTGCGGCAGGTGCCGGGCGAGCAGCTCGCTCATGCGGGTGAAACCCTCGGGGGCCAACCCCTTGGCGGTGCTGATCGCCACGGTGCCGGACCCCAGGTGCGGCGCCGCCCCCCGCACCACCGCTTCGAAACCGCCGGTGGGCACCGAGAAGAACACCACCCCCGCCCCGTCCAGGGCCGCGCCCAGATCGGCGGTGATGGCCAGGCGCCGGTCGAGCGGGTAATCGGGCAGATAGCGCTCGTTGCGCCGGGTTTCCCGACAGCGCGCCGCGCGCTCCGGATCGCGCATCCACAGGGTGGCGGGATGGCCGTTGCCGGCGATCATGTTGGCGATGGCGGTGCCGAAACTGCCGCCGCCGAGCACGGCGATCCGGGGGGATTCGGCCATCTGCAATGCGCCCGATCGGAAGGGCCCCATTATCCGGTCCGGGAAAATGGCATTCAACCGGCGGCGCCGGGCCGCCGGCGAAGACCGGGAGGGGTCCTCAGATCAGCTCGAAATCCACGATCACCGGCAGATGATCGCTGGCCACCCGAGCGAGCTGATGGCGGCAGACCTCGGCCGCAACCAGCCGCAGCCGGCCGCGGAAATACAGGCGGTCGAGCCCGCCGCGCGGGGCGAAGGAGGGAAAGGTCTTCAGCGAGCGGGTGCGATGGCGGGTCTCCTGATCGGTGGCGCAGCGCAGGCCCAGGCCCTCGACGAACAGCGCCCGCAGGCGCGACAGCCAGTCGTTAAAATCGCCGCCGACGATACAGGCGGCCCCCGCGTCGAGTTCGGCGAATTCCTTCGACCGAAGCAGCAGCCCGGCCTGGCGCTGGCGCTCCTGGGTGGCCAGCCCCAGATGCAGGTTGAAGACCTCGAGCCGAAAGGGCGCGGCGCGGCCCACATCGATCTCGATGGCGGTGTGCTGGCAGCCGCGGCGCTTGAGATCCCCGATGGTGAGATCGATGTTGCGCTCGCGCACTATGGGGTGGCGGCTCAGGGTGGCGTTGCCGTAGCGGCCCTTGCGCAGGCTGACGTTGTGCCCGGCCGCGTAGTGCGGATAGTCCAGCGCCGCCGCCAGCTCCCGCGCCATGTCCTGCTCGCGGGAGCGGGGCGCGCCTTCGTCGACCTCCTGGAGCAGCACGATGTCGGGATCGTGGTCGCGCAGGATGCGCACGATGCGCTCCGGCTGAAAGCGCCGGTCGAGGCCGATCGCGCGGTGGATGTTGTAGGTGACGACGCGCAGTCTGGCCGCGGCGGATTTCATGGGGACGCCCTTCTGCAACGGCGACCGCGCGGCGACCCCGGCGCCGCGCTCAGCCGGCCGACAGCAGGCGGTTGAGGCGGCGCACGAAGCCGGCGGGATCGGCCAGGGTTTCACCGGCGGCCAAGGCTGCCTGATCGTACAGCAACTGGGCCAGATCCTCGCGGCGGCCGGCGTCGCTCTCGGTCCCCACCCGGGCCACCAGGGGGTGCGTCGGATTGACCTCCAGCACCGGCTTGGCCTCGGGCACCTGCTGGCCCGAGGCTTCGAGTATGCGGCGCAACTGCGGTCCCAGTGCGTGCTGCGCGAGCACCAGGCAGGCCGGCGACTCGGTCAGCCGGGCGGAGACGCGCACCTCCGCGACCCGGTCGCCGAGCAGTTCCCTGAGCCGGTCGAGGGCCGCGCCGCAGTCGGTGCCAGCGCCTTCCGCCGGGGCGGCGGCAGCGCCGCCGGAGTCCGCGGGCAGGCCGTCGAGATCGAGTTCGCCGCGGCTGATGTCGCACAGCTCCCGGCCGTCGAACGCCCGCAGCTGGGACATGGCCCATTCGTCGATCCGCTCGGCGAGCAGCAGCACCTCGACGCCGCGCTGGCGGAACACTTCGAGGTACGGACTGTGGCGCGCGCTGCGCTCGGTGTCGGCGATCAAATAGTAGATCTTGCGCTGCCCGGGTTGCATCGCCGTGACATAGTCGGCGAGCCCGATGAGCCCGTCCTCCGACCTGGTGCTGGCGAAGCGCAGCAGCCCGGCGATCCGCTCGCGGTGGGCAGGGTCCTCGGCGAGCCCCTCCTTGAGCACCGTGCCGAACTCGCCCCAGAAGCCGCGGTAGTCCTCCGGCCGCTCCCGGGCCAGGGTTTCGAGCAGCTCCAGCACCCGCTTGGTGAGTGCGCCGCGGATGCTGTCCACCGCCGGCGTGCGCTGCAGCAGCTCGCGGGAGACATTGAGCGGCAGGTCGGCGCAATCCACCACACCCTTGACGAAACGCAGGTAGAGGGGCAGGAACTGCTCGGCATCGTCCATGATGAAGGTGCGCTGGATGTACAGCTTGAGGCCGCGCGGAGTGTCCCGATTGTAGAGATCGAAGGGGGCGTGGGCGGGGATATAGATCAGGCTGGTGTAATCGAGCTTGCCCTCCACCCGGTTGTGCGCCCAGGCCAGGGGCTCGCGGAAGTCGTGGGAGATGTGTTGGTAGAACGCCTTGTATTCGTCATCGCCGAGCTCGCCCCTGGGCCGGGTCCAAAGCGCGGTGGCGCTGTTGACCCGCTCGTAGGCCGGAGTCTGCCCGCCGGCGTCCGGCCCGGCGCCGCCATCTCCCTGGGGCGGCGCGCGCATCTCCACCGGGATGGCGATATGGTCGGAGTACTTCTTCACCAGGCTGCGCAACCGCCAGTCGCTCTCGTACTCGCGGGCATCTTCCTTGAGGTGCAGGATCACACTGGTCCCGCGCGCCGCGCGGGCGATGGTCTCGACGGTGAACTCGGCTTCGCCGGAACAGCTCCAGCGCACGCCCTGCTCGGCCGGCAGGTCGGCGCGGCGGCTCTCCACCAGGATGCGATCGGCGACCAGAAAACCGGAATAGAAGCCGATCCCGAACTGGCCGATGAGTCTGGCGTCCGGTTTCCGATCCCCGCTCAGGGCGTCGAGAAACTCGGCGGTGCCGGAGCGCGCGATGGTGCCCAGGTTGGCGATCGCCTCCTCCCGCGACATGCCGATGCCGTTGTCGGTAATGGTGATCAGATGGGCCTCGGGGTCGATGTCGATGCGCACCCGCAACTCCGGATCCCCGGCCAGCAGGGCGGCATTTTCGAGGGCGGCGAAGCGGAGCCGGTCGGCGGCGTCGGAAGCGTTGGAGATGAGTTCGCGCAGGAAGATGTCGCGGTTGCTGTACATCGAGTGGATCATCAGATGCAGCAAGCGCTTGGCTTCGGTCTGAAATCCCAGGGTCTGGGCTTGGGCGGCCTCGGTCATCTGCTCCCTCCCGACGGGCGTGGACGATCGCCGGCCTAAGATGGGTGCGCGCGCCGGCATTTCAAGCACGCGGGACGGGCAAATTGTCCGCTCCCGGCCAGGCCCTATAATGCGGGCCAACAAAAATGTCTTCTCTCCTACAGGAAATCCCCGCAATGGCCATCCAACCCTTCCTCACCGAAGCGCGAATCCGCGAGTGCACCGAGTCCGGGCACTGGCGCAACCGCACCATCGTCGAATACCTCGACCAGCACGCCGATCTGCACCCGGAACAGTTGGCGGTGGTCGACCACAACAGCGAGACCGGGCTGCGCACCGCGCTGTCCTACCGCCAGCTGCGCATCCTGGTCGACCGCCTGGCGCTCGGCTTCATCCAACTGGGGGTCGGCAAGGGCGACGTCATCTCCTGCCAACTGCCCAACTGGTGGGAGTTTCTCGCCATCCACCTGGCCGCGGTGCGCATCGGCGCGGTCACCAACCCGCTGATGCCCATCTTCCGCCACCGCGAGGTGGAGTACATGATGGGCTTCGCCGAAACCCGGCTCGCCATCGTGCCGCGCCGCTATCGCGGCTTCGACTACCCGGCGATGATGGACGAGGTGCGCGGCAATCTGCCTGCGCTGCGGGAAGTGCTGGTGGTCGGAGGCCCGGCGCAACCCGATTCGTTCGAACGGGAGCTGTTGCAGCGGCGCCGGGAGGACGAGTTCGACCGCGCGGCCATCTTCGCCGAGCGCCGTCTGGACCCCAACGCCGTGGTGCAGGTGATGTACACCTCGGGCACCACCGGGGCACCCAAGGGCGTGATGCACATTTCCAACACCCTGCTCGCCTGTCTGCGCAACTTCGCCGATTCCTACCACCTGAGCGGGCGCGACAACATCCTGATGGGCTCGCCGCTCGCCCATCAGACCGGCTTTCTGGTGGGCCTGCTGCTGCCGGTGTATCTGGGCGCCAAGACGGTCTATCTGGACATCTGGAACGCGGCCCAGGCGCTGCGCCTGGTGCAGGACGAGGGCATCAGCTTCACCATGGGCGCCACCCCCTTCGTGGCCGACCTGGCCCAGGCCGCGGAAGCGACGCCACAGGACACCTCGACCCTGAGGACCTTCGTCACCGGCGGCGCGCCCATCCCGCGGGCGGTGGCCGAGCACGCGCGCCAGATCCTGGGCTGTCAGGTCTACGGCGTCTACGGCATGACCGAGAGCCTGCTCGCCACCCTGACCGTGCCCGAGGACCCGCCGGAGAAGATCTACGAGACCGACGGCGCCCCGAAATCCGGCGTCGAGCTGCGCCTGGTCGACGCCCAGGGCCGCCCGGTCGGGGTCGGCGAGGAAGGTGAGGTGCAGACCCGGGGCGTCTACAACTGCTGTGGCTACCTCAAGCGCGAGGACCTGACCCGCGCGACCATCGGCGAGGACGGCTGGCTGAGCTCCGGAGACCTGGCGCGGATGGACGCCGACGGCTACATCCGCATCACCGGGCGCTCCAAGGACATCATCATCCGCGGCGGCGAGAACGTGCCCGTGGTCGAGGTCGAGGAATTGCTCTACCGGCATCCGGCGATCCAGGACGCCGCCCTGGTCGGCATGCCCGACCCGCGCCTGGGCGAGCGCGGCTGCCTGTTCGTGACCCTGGTCCCGGGCGCCCACTTCGACCTGGCCGAACTACAGCGCTATCTGGACCAGCACCGCATGGCGCGCCAGTACTGGCCGGAACGGCTGGAGATCCGCGACGAGTTGCCGCGCACTCCGAGCGGCAAGATCCAGAAATTCCGTTTGCGCGAGGAGGCCAGAATTTTCGGTGAAACCGGCGCCGGCCTGAACTTCAACTGACCGCGGGCGCTCCGCCGCGACGCGCAACCCGGGGTTCCCCCATCGCCATGACGAGGATCGAAACGCCAGTGAACACCGCCCGATTGCAGTATGCCGCCACTCTGATGCTGTTTCGCGACGGCCCGGGCGGCGAGCTCGAGGTGCTGCTGCTGGAACGCAGCGGCAAGTCGGAATCCTTTGGCGGCGCCTTCGTCTTTCCGGGCGGCAAGGTGGACCTGCACGACGCCCACGGCGACTTCGAGGCCCTCTGCGCCGGCTTCGACGACCACCGTGCCAGCGCCATCCTGGGCGTGCCGCGTTATGGCCTCGCCTACTGGATGGCGGCCATCCGCGAGAGCTTCGAGGAGGCCGGCATCCTGCTCGCCTACGACCGCCGCGGCGACATCGTGCGGCTGCACGATCCGCAGACCAAGGCGCGCTTCGCCGCATACCGCGCCGCCCTCAACCGCGGCGAACTCGGTCTGCTCGACATCTGCCGCCGCGAACGGCTGCGCCTGGCCACCGACCAGTTGTTCTACTACAGCCACTGGGTGACCCCGGTGCCCATGCCGCGCCGCTTCGACACCAGGTTCTTCGTGTGCCGGGCGCCGGAGCACCAGGACCCGGTGATCGACAACCGCGAGGCGGTGTCGCAGATCTGGATCAATCCGGCCGAGGCCCTGCGCCGCGCCCGGGAGGACGACTTCGCGATCTTCTTCCCCACCGCCAAGAATCTCGAGGGCATCGCCCACTGCCGCGATACCGCCGAACTGCTCACCGCGGTGGCGGCGAAAACCGAATTTCCGCGCGTCCTGCCGCTGCGCGTGGAGACCGCGAGCGGCGCGCCCGGGGTGCTGCTCCCCGGCGATCCCGGCTACGTCTATCACGAACCCGCCGAGACCCACTACTGACCCTGAGGATCCGCCATGAACGAACCGGCCAGCCGCGACCCCGGGGGGCGCGTCACCACCGAAGTGCGCGAGCACCTGCTGCTGATCGGCATCGATCGGCCGGAGAAGTACAACGGCTTTACCCCCCAGATGTTCCAGCAGCTGGGCGCCGCCTACCAGCGCCTCGAGGACGATCCCCAACTGCGCGTCGGGGTGCTGTTCGCGCACGGTGCGCATTTCACCGCCGGGCTGGACCTGCCCAAGTTTGCCGCCACCATGCGCGAGGGCAAGCCGCTGATCCCCAACGGTGGCATCGATCCCTTCTCGCTCAGCGCGCCCTATCGCAGCAAGCCCGTGGTGAGCGCGGTCAAGGGCATCTGTTACACGGCGGGCATCGAGTTGATGCTGGCCACCGAGATCGTGGTGGCCGCCGAGGGCACCCGCTTCTCCCAACTCGAGGTGGGCCGCGGCGTCATGGCGGTGGGCGGGGCCACGCTGCGCATGGCCGAGCGCGCCGGCTGGGGCAATGCCATGAAGGTGCTGCTGACCGGCTGCGAATTCGGCCCCGAGGACGCCCTGCGCTTCAATTTCGTGCAGGAGGTCGTGCCCGCCGGCCGGGAGCTCGACCGCGCCATCGAACTGGCCGCCGAGATCGCCCGCCAGGCACCCCTGGCGGTGCAGGCCACCCTGCGCAACGTGCGCCGCGCCTTTCTGGAAGGCCCGGCGGCCGCGCTGTCCGAATTCATCCCCGTGATGCAGGAACTGGCGTTGACCCAGGATGCCGCCGAAGGGGTCAGATCCTTTCAGGAAAAGCGCCCGCCGGTCTATCACGGGCACTGACTTGCCATCCATACCGGGGTTCGGCGTACCATGCAAAACCCGTGGCAGACGAGAGAGGATCCACCGTGAACGAGCTGGACCGGGACCAAGTCATCGCGTTGCTCAACCGGATTCTGGAAATGGAGCTGGCGGGCGTGGTCCGCTACACCCACTACGCCTTCATGATCTTCGGCTACCACCGCATCCCGATCGTATCCTGGATGCAGGAACAGGCGGATGAATCGCTCGCCCACGCCCGCGAGGCGGGCGAGATGATCACCCATTTCGGCGGCCATCCCTCGCTGGCGATCGGGCCGCTGCTCGAAACCCACAAACACGATATCGGCGCCATCCTGCGCGAATCCCTGGACCACGAGGGCCAGTCGCTGGAGCTCTATCGGCGGCTGTTGAAGCTCGCCGAAGGGAGATCGGTGCTGGTGGAAGAATACGCGCGCCGCCTGATCGCCGATGAGGAACTGCATCAAGGCGAAGTGGACAAGATGCTCCGCGCCCCCGGCGATATCGAGCCCTTCGGCAACCCCTGAGAGCCGCCCGAGACACTCGGCAACCGAGGCCTCCCTCGCGGGCGCACCGCGGTACCGGCCGCACAGGATTCACCCCGTGATCAAGCTCATCCCGCCCGCGCTGCTGCCGCTGGCCCTGGCCGCCATCCCCCCGGCACTGGCCCAAACCGAGTCGGTGCAGTTGACCCTGACCAACGGCGATCGCCTGAGCGGCACGCTGATCGGCCGCGAAGCGGGTGTCGTCGTGCTCCGCCACGAGTCGCTCGGCGAGCTGCGGGTGGCGGAAGCCCGGATCGCGGAAACCCAGCCGGTGGTCGCCGAGCAACCCGCCGCGGAGCCGGACTCCGGTGCGCCGGCCGCTGCCGCAGACGCCGAAGCGGGGCTGCTGGAGCCGCTGCTGCCCGGCTGGGAGCGGCAGTTCGACCTCGGGGTCGGCGGCGCGGAAGGCAACTCCCAGTCGCGCACCATCCACGGCGCCCTGACCGCCAAGACCGAATCGCCGGAACATCGCTGGGACGTGCGGCTGGCCTACGACTCCGCCGAGAAGGACGGCGAGCGGTCCCGCCAGGAATTCTTCGCTCAGGGCAACCGGGACTGGCTGGTCCCGGACTCGCCGCATTTCTACTTCGCGCTGGGGCGATTGGACTGGGACGACTTCCAGGACTGGGATTACCGGATCAATGCCGCCGGCGGCTACGGCTATGAGTTCGTCGACCGCCCCGACTGGCAACTGCGCGGCAAGGTCGGGCTGGGCGCCAGCCGCGAGTTCGGCGGAGAGGACGACGCGCTGTCGCCGGAGGGGCTGCTCGGCCTGGAGAGTTTCTGGGAGCTCGGCGAGCACCACCGCATCGAGTTTGCCACCACCTTGCATCCCCAGTTCGATGAACCGAGCGAATACCGCAATCTCACCTCCCTGTCGTGGGTCAACAAGCTCAATGCCGCCATGCGCCTCAAGATCGGCCTCACCAACGAATACGACTCCGCCGTCGGCGAAGACGCGGAGCACAACGACTTCACCTACACCACGGCACTGAGCTGGGACATCTGACGGCCGCGCCGCAGCAGGCCTCGCGCCGACGGCCGGCCGGTCTGCGGCGCGCCCCCTGGAAACCTGCGCGCCTTGCGGCAGCCCCCGGGAGTGGCTTAGAATCGCCGCCCTTTGCAAGGGTCGCCGACACTGCGGTCGGCCCCATCGAGGAGCAGGCCACAAATGTACGCGGTCATCGAAAGCGGCGGCAAACAACACCGGGTCGAGCCCGGCGAAGTGCTCGACATCGAAAAGCTGGATGTGGCACCGGGCGAGACGGTGGACTTCGATCGGGTGCTGATGATCGCCGACGGCGGCGACGTCCGGTTGGGCTCGCCCTATGTCGCGGGCGGCAGGGTCACCGGGGAGGTCCTCGCCCAGGGGCGCGGCGCCAAGGTGCGGATCATCAAGTTCCGGCGCCGCAAGCACCACCTCAAACGCATGGGCCACCGCCAGTGGTTCACCAAGGTCAGGATAACCGGCATCAGCGCCGGCTGAGCGGCGCGCTTCAGGGGAGCAGACACAGATGGCAACCAAAAAGGCAGGCGGGAGCACCCGCAACGGTCGCGATTCGGAAAGCAAGCGCCTCGGCGTGAAGCGCTTCGGCGGTGAGCAGGTCAGCGCCGGCAGCATCATCGTGCGCCAGCGCGGCACCGCCTTTCACCGCGGCATCAACGTCGGCATGGGCCGGGATCACACCCTGTTCGCCACCGCCGACGGCGTGGTGCGCTTCGCGGTCCGGGGGCCCAGGAACCGCCGCTTCGTCGACGTGCTGCCGAACTGACCCGGAAGCCCGGCGCAGCGTGAAAAGCCCCGTCGCCGGGGCTTTTTTTGTGGTGTCGCCGACGGCGTATGATCTGCGCACCGGATTTTCGCACTCCGCAAGCAATCCCTGATGAAATTCGTCGATGAAGCTCCGATCAGCGTGCAGGCCGGCAAGGGCGGCGACGGCTGCCTGAGCTTCCGGCGCGAGAAGTACATCCCCAGGGGCGGCCCGGACGGCGGCGACGGCGGCGACGGCGGCAGCGTGGTGCTGGTGGCCGACCCGGATCTCAATACCCTGGTCGATTACCGCTACCAGCGGATATTTCGCGCCGCCAATGGCGAGCCCGGCCGCGGCGGCAACTGCCGGGGCCGCTCGGCGGCCGATCTGCTGCTGCCGGTCCCGGCGGGCACCACGGTGCTCGATGCCGATACCGGAGAGGTGATCGGCGACCTGACCAGTCCCGGCGAGCGCCTGACGGTCGCCCGCGGCGGCTTTCACGGCCTGGGCAACACCCGCTTCAAATCCAGCGTGAACCGCGCGCCGCGCCGCACCACCCCGGGCAGCGAGGGCGAGCACCGCAACCTGCGGCTGGAGCTCAAGCTGCTCGCCGACGTGGGCCTGTTGGGACTGCCCAATGCCGGCAAATCCACCCTGATCCAGGCCATCTCGGCGGCCCGGCCGAAGATCGCCGACTACCCCTTCACCACCCTGGTTCCGCAACTCGGCGTGGTCGCCCTGGAGGCACACCGCAGCTTCGTGGTCGCCGACATACCCGGAGTCATCGAAGGCGCCGCCGAGGGGGCCGGCCTCGGCATCCGCTTCCTGCGCCATCTGACCCGCACGCGACTGTTGCTGCACCTGGTCGATCTGGCGCCGGTCGACGGCAGCGATCCCGCGGCCAATGTGCAACTGCTGCGCGCGGAACTGAAAAAATTCAGCCCCACCCTGGCGCGCCGCGAATCCTGGCTGGTGCTGAACAAGGCCGATCTGCTGCCCGCCGCGGACGCGCGCCGGGTCGCCGCGGCGGTCGTCGGCCGCCTCGGCTGGCCGGCGCCCTGGTTCCTGATCTCGGCCGCCGGCCGGGACGGGACCCGCGCCCTGTGCGAGGCGGTCATGAATCATCTGGAAGAGCTCGCCAGGGAGCGCGCCGAGGATCCGCAGGCGGCGCGGCGCGAGGCGCAAATGCAGGAGGAGATGCAGCGGGAGGCCCGGGAGCGCATCGCCTGGCTGCGCGAACAGCGCCGGGCCCTGCGCGCAGCCGAGGCCGGCGGAGATGATTTCGACGACGGCGCTGCCGAGGTGTTCCATGGGGACTGACGCGGACTCCGGCGATGGCAGCTGAACGCCTTGCGCTGGCCGGTGCCCGCCGCTGGGTGGTGAAGATCGGCAGCGCGCTGCTGACCAACGGCGGCCAGGGCCTGGCGCGCGCCGCGATCGCCGACTGGGTGAGTCAGATCCACCAGCTCCAGGCGCGGGGTCACGAAATCCTGCTGGTGTCCTCCGGCGCCATCGCCGAGGGCATGGTGCGGCTCGGCTGGCCGCAGCGGCCGCGGGAGCTGCACCGCCTGCAAGCCGCCGCCGCGGTGGGCCAGATGGGCCTGGTCGAAGCCTATGAATCCTGCTTTCAGCGCTACGGGCGGCACACCGCCCAGATCCTCCTCGACCACGACGACCTGTCGAACCGCCAGCGCTATCTCAATGCGCGCCGCACGCTGCTCGAACTCATCCGGCTCGGCGTGGTGCCGGTGGTCAACGAAAACGATACCGTGGTGACCGACGAGATCCGCTTCGGCGACAACGACACCCTGGCGGCCCTGGTGGCCAATCTGGTCGAGGCGCAACTGCTGGTCCTCCTCACCGACCGCGAGGGGCTCTATGACGCGGATCCGCGGACCGCGCCGGATGCGACCCTGATCCACTGCGCTCGCGCCATGGACGATTCCCTGGACGCCAGCGCCGGGGGCAGCGCCGGGCATCTGGGGCGCGGCGGCATGATCACCAAGCTGCGCGCCGCCCGGCTGGCAGCCCGCTCCGGCGCGCACACCCTGATCGCGGGCGGAACCCTGGAGCGCGTGTTGCTGCGGGTGGCCGACGGCGAGCCGCTCGGCACCCTGCTGGTGGCCGATACCGAACCCCTGGTGGCCCGCAAGCAGTGGCTGGCCGGGCAGTTGCAGGTCAAGGGCACCCTGACCCTGGACGCCGGCGCGGTGCGGGTGCTGCGCGAGTCCGGCCGCAGTCTGCTGCCGGTGGGGGTGGTGTGCACCCAGGGCGATTATTCGCGCGGCGATCTGGTGCGCTGCGTCGCCGAGGACGGGCGCGAAGTCGCCCGCGGGCTGATCAACTACGCCAGCGAGGAAACGGCCCGGATTCTCCGCCTGCCGAGCGATCGCATCGCCGCGGTGCTGGGCTACGCCGGCGATCCGGAGCTGGTGCATCGGGACAATCTGGTGCTGATCTGACCGGCCGGCAGCGCGCGGCACCACTCCGAGCGCCGGCCGCCGCCGGCAATGGGCCGGGGACGGCAAGCCGCCCACAAAAAAGCCGGCGGATGCCGGCTTGCGGAGCGCTTGACGCCGCGGCGGGTCAGCGGCCGGTCAGCGCCTTGATCCGCGCATTGAGCCGGCTCTTGTAGCGCGCCGCCTTGTTCTTGTGGATCACACCCTTGTCGGCGATCCGGTCCAGGACCGGTACCGCGGCGGCATAGGCGGCCCTGGCGGCGTCGAGATCGCCGGCGACCAGCGCCGCCTGTACTTTCTTCACGTAGGTGCGCGTCATGGCTCGCTGCCCGGCCTTCAGCCTGCGGCGCTTTTCGTTCTGGCGGGCGCGCTTTTTCGCCTGAGGGGTGTTGGCCACGAAATCGACTCCGAAGGTGGTTTGCGCAAGGCGGGGCACTATAGCCAGTTTGCCGGTGCCGTTCAAGGCTCGAATCGACCGCAACTCCGCGCCATCGCTGCCGCCGCCCATGGTCCGGTGGCGGCACCGCAGCAGCGCTCGCCCGGGCCTCAGCCGGCCGGCGGGCCGTGCTCCCGCCCCCCCGCATCGGGGCGGCTGGCGCCGCGCTCGCGGTGGCGGGCCAACGCCCAGGCGACATGTTCGCGCACCAGGGCGGAGGGATGGTCGCGGCGCGCTTCCAGGGCCGCCAGCACCGGCGCGGTGGACGGCGCATTGCCCAGGCCCACCGCCAGGTTGCGCAGCCAGCGCAGATAGCCGATGCGGCGGATCGGCGAACCCGCGGTGCGCTCCAGAAATTCGGCTTCCGTCCACAGCGCCAGCTCGGCCAGCCGGGCGTCGGCCAGCCCATGGCGGGGCCGGAAGTCGTCCTCCTGCGTGGGCCTGGCAAAGCGGTTCCAGGGGCAGACGATCTGGCAGTCGTCGCAGCCGAACACTCGGTTGCCCAGGGCCGCGCGCAGATGTTCTGGGATGGCGCCCGGATGCTCGATGGTGAGATAGGAAATGCAGCGCCGGGCATCCAGTACGTAGGGTTCGGGAAAGGCGCCGGTGGGGCAGATCTGGAGGCAGGCCCGGCAGTTCCCGCACTGGTCCGCGACGGGCGCGGCGGCGGGCGGCAGCGGCACGCTGGTGATCAGCTCCCCGAGGAAGAACCAGGATCCGGCGCCGGGGTTGAGCAGCAGGGTGTTCTTGCCGATCCAGCCCAGGCCGGCGCGGACCGCGAGCGGCTTTTCGAGGATCGGCGCGCTGTCGACGAAGGGGCGCTGGAGCACCGTGCAATCCAGGGCCGCGGCGATCCGCCGGGCGAGCGCGGCCAGCCGCCGGCGCATCAGTTTGTGGTAGTCGCGCCCCAGGGCATAGCGCGCGATGTACGCGCTTTCGCCATCGCGCAGCCGGGCGATCATGCGGGTCTGCGCCGGCCGGTAGTCCATGCGCACGCAGATCGCGCTCACCGCGCCCGGCACCAGCAGGTCCGGCCGGGCGCGCAGTTCGCCGTGGTGCGCCATCCAGCCCATCTCGCCGTGGAAGCCGCGCGCCAGCCAGGTGCGCAGCTGCTCGCCGGCCGTGCGGAGATCGAGATCGGCGAAGCCGACCTGCTGAAACCCAAGTTCCTGCGCCCAGGCGGTGATCGACGCCGGCAGATCCGAATCCCGTTCGGCGGTTGCTGCGGTCACGGAAAGCTCCGGGCGGCGGGGGCTGGCCTATAATTCTGCCAGATCCCCAGTGCTCGCCCCCCATGCCCGCCACCGCCCTGTATACCGCCGCCCAGACGCGGGCCCTGGATCGCTGCGCCAGCGAAGAACACGGCCTGCCCGGCATCGTGCTGATGAAGCGGGCCGGCGCCGGCGCGCTGGCGGAACTCCGCCGCCGCTGGCCGGCGGCGCGCACCCTGACCGTGCTCTGCGGCGGCGGCAACAACGGCGGCGATGGCTATATCGTCGCCGCCCTCGCCCGCCAGCGCGGGCTGTCGGCCCGGGTGGTTGCGCTGGCCGATCCGCAAGGCCTCGCCGGGGACGCAGCTCTCGCCTACCACTTCGCCGTCGCCGCCGGGGTACCGGTCGCCCCCTGGGACGGCGCCGCCGCGCTGGATGGCGATGTCCTGGTGGACGCTCTGCTGGGCACCGGCATCACCCGGCCGGTGACCGGGGCCTACGCCGAGGCCATCGCGGCACTCAACGCCGCCCCCGCGCCGGTGCTGGCGATCGACATCCCGTCGGGGCTGCACGCCGACACCGGCGCCGAGCTGGGAGTCGCGGTCCGGGCCGCGGCCACGGTGACCTTCATCGGCCGCAAGCTCGGCCTCTACACCGGCCGCGGGCCGGCCTGCGCCGGCGATCTGGTGTTCAACTCGCTCGAGGTGCCCGCTGCGGTCTACGCTCAGGTCGCGGCCGCAGCCGAGCTTCTGGATCTGGCCGGCCTGGTCGGCTTGCTGCCGGCGCGGGCGCGCGATGCCCACAAGGGGCAGTTCGGCCACCTCATGGTGATCGGCGGCGACCGCGGCTTCGGCGGCGCCGCGCTGCTGGCCGCCGAGGCCGCGGCGCGCACCGGGGCCGGCCTGGTCAGCGTCGCCACCCACCCCGAGCACGCGGCGAGCTTCCTGGCCCGCCGGCCCGAGCTGATGGTCAAGGGGGTGCCCTCCGGGCAGGAGCTCGAACCCCTGCTCGCGGCCCCCAGCGTGCTGGTGGTGGGTCCGGGACTGGGACGCTCGCCCTGGGCCGAGCAGATGCTGCAGCAGGCGCTGGCCGCCGAGCGCCCCATGGTGCTCGACGCCGATGCGCTGAACCTCCTGGCCGGCGGGCGGTTCGGCCGGGAGTTCGCCGGCCGCCGCTGGGTACTGACCCCGCACCCGGGCGAGGCCGCGCGGCTGCTCTCGGTCGATAACGCCGGCATCCAGCGCGACCGTCCCGGCGCCTGCCGCCAACTGCAGCACCGCTTCGGCGGGGCGGTGCTGCTCAAGGGTGCCGGCACTCTCATCGCCGATCCCGAAGGCCGCCTCGGCGTCTGCCCCTACGGCAACCCCGGCATGGCCTCGGGCGGCATGGGCGACGTGCTCTCCGGCGTCATCGGCGCCCTGCTCGCCCAGGGGCTCGACCCCGGCTCGGCGGCGCGCCTGGGCGCCTGCCTGCACGGCCGCGCCGCCGATCTCGCGGCCGCCGCGGACGGCGAGCGGGGACTGCTGGCCACCGATCTTCCCGACCGGATCCGCAAGCTGCTCAATGGATGCCATGGCGCCGATCATTGACCTGCCGGACCCGGACGCGACCCAGGCCTTCGGCCGGCGCCTGGCCCGGCTGCTCGCGCCCGGGTTGGTGATCTATCTCAGCGGTCCGCTGGGCGCCGGCAAGACCAGCCTGTGCGGCGCCATCATCGGTGCGCTGGGGCATTGCGGACCGGTCAAGAGCCCAACTTATACTTTGGTTGAACCCTATTTGCTAACCTTCGGAAATGTGTATCATTTTGATCTCTACCGACTGGCGGATCCCGAGGAACTCGAATGGATCGGAGCGCGGGACTACTTCGACGGGGGGAGCCTCTGCCTGATCGAATGGCCCGAGCGCGGCAGCGGAGCGCTGCCGCCGCCGGATCTGACCCTGCAGCTGACCCCGGCCAACGGCGGGCGCCGGCTGCTCGCCGGTGCCGGCAGTGCGCGGGGGCGCGAGCTGCTGGCCCGGCTCACCGGTGGCGACTGAAAGCCGGTGAATTTTTCAAGCGCTCGGCCGGGCCACTGATGGCCGGTCGCGGAGCGAGCACGCCAGGGATCGAGCCACGCGAGCAAGGCCGGGCCGGTACCGCACTGGCGACAGAAGCAATGCACCGGACGGGCATCGCTTCGCAGACGCTGAATTTCAGCGCCGGGCTGCTGCTGGCGCTGGCCGCCCTGCTCGGCGCACCGCCGGCCTCGGCTGCGACCCTGGTGACCGGCGCCAAGCTGCTGCCCACCGGCGGCGGCGCGCGGTTCGAACTCGCCCTCGACGGCACCCCCGCGGCCTACCAGGTGTTCACCCTGACCGGCCCGGCGCGCGCGGTGATCGATCTGACCGACGCCCGGCTGTCCGGGCCCCTGCGGGTTCCGGCCCTGGACGGCACCCCGGTGCGCGCGGTGCGCAGCGGGGTCCGCAACGGCCGGGATCTGCGCATCGTGCTCGATCTCTCGGCGCCGGTCGCCGCCCGGGGTTCGACCCGGGCGGCCACGGGCGCGAGCCCGGCGCTGCTGCTGCTGGAGCTGTCGTCCCCGGCGCGGCCCGACCCGCCGCCGTCCGCCCGCGCCGGGTCGCCGCCTCCGGGCCGGCCCGCGGTGACCGCGGCGACTCCGCCCGCAACCCCGACCTCACCTCCACCAGCGGCCGGATCCGACACCCGTGTGCCACATGGAACCGCGCCTGTCACGCCCCGATCGGAACCGCCACCGCCAGCGGCCGCGCCCGACGCCCGCCTGCTGCGCGACATCGTGATCGCCATCGATGCCGGCCACGGCGGCCAGGACCCCGGGGCCATCGGCCCGGGGGGGCTGCGCGAAAAGCAGGTGGTTCTGGCGATCGCCAGGGAGCTGAAGGCCGCCATCGATCGCGAGCCCGGCTACCGCGCGGTCCTGGTGCGCACCGGCGATTACTTCATTCCGCTCGCCCAGCGCCCTGCCATCGCGCGCCGCGCCGGCGCCGATGTGATGCTGTCGATCCACGCCGACGCCTTTCACCGCACGGCGGCGCAGGGCGCCTCGGTGTATGCGCTGTCGCAGCGCGGCGCCACCAGCGAAACCGCCAAGTATCTGGCCGAACGGGAAAACCGTTCCGACCTGATCGGCGGCTCGGTGGCGCTCTACGACAAGGACCCGGTGCTGGCCGAGGTGATCCTGGACCTGTCCATGACCGCCACCCTGACCCACAGCCTGCACCTCGGCGGCCAGGTGCTCGAGGCCATGGGCGGGGTCAACAGACTGCACAAACGCAAGGTCGAACAGGCCGGGTTCGTGGTGCTGAAATCCCCCGACATGCCCTCGATCCTGGTCGAAACCGGCTTCATCTCCAATCCCCAGGAAGCGCGCAAGCTGGACGACCCCGGACACCGGCGGCGTCTGGCCGGCGCGATTTTCAACGGGGTCAAGCGCCATTTCGCGATCCATCCCCCGGATGGCACCCGCATCGCCTGGCAGCGGCGCAACGGCCTGGGCCGCACCCATGTGATCGATGCCGGCGATACCCTGTCGGACATCGCCCAGCGCTACAATGTCTCGGTGCGCCAACTCCAAACCCACAACGGTCTCGATTCCGCCGTGATCCGGGTGGGACAGACCCTGAAGATCCCCGGCTCGTCCTGACCGTGGTCGCCGCCGCAGCCCGCATTCGCCCGCTGCCTCCGCAACTGGCCGATCAGATCGCGGCCGGCGAGGTGGTCGAGCGCCCGGCCTCGGTGGTGAAGGAACTGATCGAGAACAGCCTCGATGCCGGCGCCAGGCGCATCGACATCGAATTGCGCGACGGCGGCGTCGGCCTGATCCGCATCCGCGACGACGGCGTCGGCATCGCCCAGGGCGATCTGGGGTTGGCGCTGTGCCGGCACGCGACCAGCAAGATCGCCGAGCTGGCGGATCTCGACGCCGTGGCGACCCTGGGTTTTCGCGGCGAGGCGCTGGCCAGCATCGCCTCGGTATCCCGGCTCACCCTGACCTCCAGCACCGAGTCCGGCGGCGCCGGCTGGCGGGTGCGCGGGGATGACCTCGCCGGCGGCCCGGCGCCGGCCCCGCATCCGCGCGGCACCACGGTGGAAGTCAGGGATCTGTTCTTCAACACCCCGGCGCGGCGGCGCTTCCTGCGCACCGAGCGCACCGAGTACGCGCGCATCGAGGAGGTGACCAGACGCCTGGCGCTGGGCCATCCGGAAGTGACCATCCGGGTACGCCACAACGATCGCCAGACCCACGAATTCCCGGGCGCCCGGGACCGGATCGCGCGCGAACGGCGGCTGGCCGCCATCTGCGGCGAAGCGTTTCTGGAGCAGGCCCGCCACCTGGAGCTGGCGCATGGCGAACTCCGGCTGAGCGGCTGGATCGCCCTGCCCACCTTCTCGCGCAGTCAGCCGGATCTCCAGTACTTCTTCGTCAACGGCCGCAGCGTCCGCGATCGCCTGGTGACCCACGCGGTCCGCCAGGCCTATCGCGATGTGCTGTACCAGCAGCGACATCCGGCGTTCGTGCTGTTCCTCGTGCTGCCGCCGGCGGAAGTGGATGTCAATGTCCACCCCACCAAGCACGAGGTGCGCTTCCGCGACGGGCGCCGGGTACACGACTTCCTGTTCGGCACCCTGCATCGCGCGCTGGCGGAAATCACTCCGGGAGACCCGCAGCCGCCACCGGCCCGGATCGACCCGCCGCGCCAGGCCGCCCCGGGATGGTTCCGGCCCCAACTGCCGCTGGCCTCGCCGCCGGCCGCCGTGCAGGAACAACTGGCCGCCTACCGGGCATTGCATCCCGGAGCGGAGCGCACGCCCGCGGCGCCGCAGTCCGGGACGCCAGCCGCCGGGGACGGCGGCGGGATCCCGCCCCTGGGCTACGCGCTGGCCCAACTCAAGGGCGCCTATATCCTGGCGGAAAACGCGGCCGGGCTGGTCCTAGTCGATCTCCACGCCGCCCACGAGCGCGTCCTCTACGAGCGCCTCAAGGCCGCGCAGCGTTCCGGCGAACCGGCCCGCCAGCCGCTGCTGGTTCCGCTCGAGCTGCGGGTCAGCCCCGCGGACGCCGATGCGGTCGAAGCCGCCGGCGAGGTGTTGCAGGCCATCGGCTTCGACCTGGATCGCTCCGGTCCGGATCGCGTGCGGATCCGGGCCATGCCGGCGCTGGTGCCCGGCGCCGCCGCCGAGACTCTGGTTCGCGACCTGCTCGCGGACCTCCCCGGGGGCGGCGGCACCGAGCGCTGGGATGCCCACCTGGAGAGCATGCTCGGCAACCTGGCCTGCCGCGCCGCGGTGCATGTCAACGACCGGTTGACGCTGGCGGAGATGAACGCCCTGCTGCGCGCCATGGAAACCACCCCGCGCAGCGGCCAGTGCAACCACGGCCGTCCGACCTGGACCCAGGTGACGCTGGCGGAACTGGATCAGCTGTTCCTGCGGGGCCGCTGAATGGCGGCGGCGCGGCGCCCGCGCGCCCTGGCGATCATGGGGCCCACGGCTTGCGGAAAAACCGCGCTGGCCCTGGCGCTGCGCGAACTGCTCCCGGTGGACATCATCAGCGTCGACTCCGCGCAGGTGTACCGGGGAATGGACATCGGCACCGCCAAACCCGATGCGGAGACCCTGGCCCGCGCGCCGCACCGCCTGATCGATATTCGCGACCCGGCCGAAGCCTACTCGGCCGCCGCATTCGTCGCCGACGCCCACCGCGAAATGGATGCGATTCGGGCCACCGGCCGCATCCCTCTGCTGGTCGGTGGCACCATGCTGTACTTCCAGGCGCTCACCGCGGGCATCGCCGAGTTGCCGGCCGCCGACCCCGCGGTGCGCGCCGAGCTCGATGCGGCCGCGGCGCGGTACGGCTGGCCTCATCTGCACGCCGAGCTGGCGCGGGTGGACCCGGAGACCGCGGCGCGGCTGCACCCCAATCATTCGCAACGGATCCAGCGCGCGCTGGAGATCTATCGCACCACCGGGCAGCGGCCCTCGCGGCTGCTGCCCCGCCGCGCCCGGCCGGTGGCGGCGGATTACGAACTGGAGTTCGTCGCGCTGATACCCGGCGATCGCGCCCTGCTGCACCACCGCATCGAACGGCGCTTCGCCGCCATGGTCGAGGCCGGGCTGGTCGATGAGGTGCGGGCGCTGCGGGCCCGCGGCGACCTGCATCCCGGCCTGCCCGCACTGCGCGCCGCCGGATACCGCCAGGTGTGGGCCCACCTGGCGGGGGAGTGCGATGCGCAGACCATGATCGCCGGCGCCTGCGCCGCGACCCGGCAACTGGCCAAACGCCAGCTCACCTGGCTGCGCGGCTGGCGGGAACCGATGCGGACCATCCGCCAACTGAGCGAGCCCCCGGACCGCCTCGCCGCCGCCCTGGTCGAGGGGTTGCGATGGGCCTGAACACCCAGATATACATCGCCTGACCGCGCGCGTATCATTGTCCGCTTGCGGGAAACTCCCCGCGCATTGTCGTGTCTTATCGAATTCGCAAGCCAACGCGACCGCAATTCGCAATCCGGGGCCGGGGTCGGCGCTCTCCTCCTGCCGGATCCCGCCCCAACCACCACCCAGGAGCCATGCCATGTCAAAAGGGCACAACCTACAAGACCCTTTTCTCAATCTGCTGCGCAAGGAGCGCGTTCCGGTTTCGATTTTTCTCGTCAACGGAATCAAACTCCAGGGCCAGATCGAATCCTTCGACCAGTTCGTCGTGCTGTTGAAAAACACGGTCAGCCAGATGGTGTACAAGCACGCGATTTCGACCGTGGTGCCGGCACGGCCGATCCGCCTGCCCATGGCCGTCCCGGGGCAGGAGGAGGAGACTGAGGCGGAGCACTGACCGAAGGTGCCCGGCGTGACCCACCCCGAACCCGTGGTGGCGGTGGCCTTGGAGCTGGGTGCGCGGCAGCGCGCCGGCGACCGGCAGGAGTTCGACGATCTGGTGCACGCGGCGGGCGGGACGGTGGCCGCCCGCCTGGGCGGGCGCCGGGCGAGTCCGGACCCGGCCACCTTCATCGGCTCGGGCAAGGTTGTGGAACTCGCGGACCTGCTCGGCGCCACCGGCGCCGCGCTCGCGGTGTTCGACCACCAGCTCACACCGAGCCAGGAACGCAATCTGGAGCGGGCCCTGGGCTGCCGCATCGTCGATCGCACCGGCCTGATCCTCGATATCTTCGCGCAACGGGCGCGCACCCACGAAGGCCGCCTGCAGGTCGAGCTGGCGCAACTCGATCACCTGCTGCCGAGACTGGTCGGCAGCCGTACCCACCTCGCGCGCCAGCAGGGCGGCATCGGCCTGCGCGGCCCGGGCGAAACCCAACTCGAATCCGACCGCCGCCTGATCCGCCAGAAGATCGATCACCTGCGCCGCAAGCTGGAGCAGGTCCAGCGGCGCCGCCAACTGGGGCGGACCGCGCGGCGCCGCCGCTCGACCCAGACCGCGGTCCTCGCCGGGTACACCAACGCCGGCAAATCGACCTTGTTCAATGCGCTCACCAGCGCGCAGGTGCTGGCCGCCGACCAATTGTTCGCGACCCTGGATCCCACCCTGCGGCGGCTGGCGGTGCCCGGCATCGGCCCGGTGGTGTTGTCCGACACCGTCGGCTTCATCCGCCAGCTCCCCCACCAGCTGGTGGCGGCCTTCCGCGCCACCCTGGAAGAGGCCGCGCAGGCCGATCTGATCGTCGAAGTGATCGATGCCGCGGACCCCGACTGGCAAGGGCAGGCGGCCTGCGTACAGGAGGTACTCCGGGATATCGGCGCGGAGGGGGTGCCGCGACTGCGGGTGTTCAACAAGATCGACCGCCTCGAAGGCGCGGCGCCCCGGGTGGATCGCGACGCCGAGGGGCGGCCCGAGACCATCTGGCTGTCGGCGGCGACCGGCGCCGGTCTGCCCCTGTTGCGCGCAGCGCTGGCCGAGCGCCTGGGACCCGACCGGGTGCATCGATGCATCCATCTTTCCGCGCGACAGGGGCGCATCCGCGCCCTGCTCTACGAGGCCAGGGCGGTGATCGCCGAAAGCCCCACGGAGGATGGTGGTACCATGATCGAATTGTGCATTCCCGCCAGCCAACTGCGGCGGATCCTGGACAGCCGGGCACCGGACATCCATTTCGCAGACTGAACAAGACCGCGCCCCGCCGCGCCCGCACCCCGGGCGATGGCCGCGGCATGGACATCATCCGACACAACGGAGCCAACCATGGGCTGGAACGAACCCGGCGGCAAAGACCCCTGGGGCCGCGGCGGCAACGCCCCGCCGGACCTGGATGCGGTGCTGAAGCGCTTTTCCGAACGCCTCAATCGCGCCCTCGGCGGCCGCAATCGCAACGCTGGCGATGGCGATGGCGATGGCGGCGGGCTCGGGCGCGGACCGGTGATGCTGATCCTGGTCGCTGCGGCGGCGCTGTGGTTCCTGTCCGGCTGGTACCAGGTCGATGCCCAGCAACAGGCGGTCGTGCTGCGCCTGGGCAAGTTCCATGAAATCACCGGAGAGGGCCTGCACTGGCGCCCCCGGCTCGTCGATCAGGTGGTCAAGGTCGCGGTGACCACCGAACGCCGCTACGAAACCCAGCCCCGCAACGAAATGCTCACCGAGGACGAGAACATCGTCGAACTGCCGCTCACCGTGCAGTACAACGTCGGCGACGTGAAGGCCTATGTGCTCAACGTGCGGGATCCGGAACTCAGCCTGCGCGAGGCCACCGACAGCGCCCTGCGCCACGAGGTCGGCAATACCCAGTTCGATGCGGTGATCTCGACCGGCCGCGCCGATCTCAGCGTGGCGGTGGCGCGGCGGCTGCAGAGCTATCTCGACAAGTACGGCACCGGCATCCATGTGGTCAAGGTCAACATCCAGGAAGCCAAACCGCCGTCGGCCGTGCGCTCCGCCTATGACGACGTGGTCAAGGCGCGCGAGGACCGGGAGCGGGTGATCAACGAGGCGCAGTCCTATGCCAACGGCGTGGTGCCGGAGGCGCGCGGCCAGGCCCAGCGCACCTTCGCGGAAGCCGAAGCCTATCGCGAACGGGTGGTCGCCGAAGCCCAGGGCGAAGCCCAGCGCTTCGCCAAGCTGCTCGCCGAATACCAGAAGGCCCCCGAGGTCACCCGCCAGCGGCTCTATGTGGAGACCATCGCCGAGGTGGTGGGCAATGCCTCCAAGGTATTGATCGATGTCAGCGGCGGCAACAACCTGATCTATCTGCCGCTCGACCGGCTGGCCGCAGCCGAGCGCGCGCCCGACAGCGGCACCCGCCGCCTGACCAGCGAGCAACTCAACGACATCGCCGGACGGGCAGCCGAGCTGCTGCGCCGCGAGGCGACCATGGCACCGCGCCGGGAGGGGCGATAATGACCGCGGATCGCAAGACCCTGGCGTTGATCGGGCTGGTGTTCTCGCTGCTGGCGCTGAACGGCTCCCTGTTCGTGGTCAGGGAAACCGAGCGCGCCATCATGCTGCAATTCGGCCGCATCGTCGCGTCCGACATCCCTCCCGGCCTGCACCTCAAGCTGCCGGTGATCCACCGGGTCAAGAAGTTCGACGCCCGGGTGATGACGGTGGACGCAGAACCGGAGAGCTTCTTCACCATCGAGCGCAAGCGGCTGATCGTCGACTCCTTCGCCAAGTGGCGGATTGCGGACGTCACCTCGTACTACCGGGCGACCGGCGGGATCGAGGAGATCGCCCGCTCCCGGCTCGCGGACCGCATCAACGACGGCCTGCGCAACGAGTTCGGCACCCGCACCCTGTACGAGGTCGTGTCCGGGGAGCGCGACCGGCTGATGGACGAGATGACCGCCACCCTCAACGCCGCGGTGCGCAAGTCCCTGGGCGTCGAGGTGATCGACGTCCGGGTGCGGCGCATCGACCTCCCCCCGGAAGTCAGCGAACAGGTCTTTCAGCGCATGACGGCGGAGCGCGAGAAAGAGGCCCGCGAACTGCGCGCCGTCGGCCTGGAGGCCGCGGAAAAACTGCGCGCCGAGGCCGATCGCCAGGTCACGGTGATCCGCGCCAATGCCTACCGCGACGCGCAGTTGGTGCGCGGCGACGGCGACGCCGAAGCGACCCGGATCTACGCCGAGGCTTTCCGGCAGGATCCGGAATTCTACGCTTTCACCCGCAGTCTCCAGGCCTATCGCGAAGCCTTCGCGTCCCGGGACGACCTGCTGTTGCTGGAGCCGGACAGCGAATTTTTCCGCTACCTCAAGGACAGCAAGGGCGAAAAAAACTGAGCCGCAAGGGCGACAGCCCACGCGCGGAGTGCTAGCATTCCTCAACCGGGGCGACCCGGTTTTTTTTGGCCGGCCGGCAGCTGGAACGCGAGGCCCGAGCGCCCCCCTGGCGGCCCGCCGGACCGCCCCGACGAGTCTTGTGCGCGCAGTGTGAGAACCGCAAATGGCTTGGCAGGAACTGTTCCGGGCGTTCTGCCTGGTGCTGATCATCGAAGGGTTGCTGCCGTTCGCCGCGCCCGCGCGCTGGCGTGAAGCGGCGCTGGGCGCTGCCCGGATCAGCGACCGCGGCCTGCGCACACTCGGGTTCGCCCTGCTCGCAACCGGCGCGCTGCTGCTCAATCTGAGTCGATGACGACCCCCAGGGGAAAGGCTATGGATTCCGACGACCGCTGGCTGTTGCCCGACGGCATCGAGGAGATCCTGCCGGATCGCGCCCTGCGCGTGGAGCGGCTGCGGCGGCGGCTGCTCGATCTGTTCCACACCTGGGGCTACGACCTGGTGATTCCCCCACTGGCGGAGTTCACCACCGCCCTGTTCAGCGGCGCGGGCTCGGACCTCGACCTGATGACTTTCAAGATCACCGACCAGCTCAGCGGCCGCATGATGGGCGTGCGCGCCGACATCACGCCGCAGGCGGCGCGCATGGACGCCCACAGCCTGCGCCGCGAGGGGCCCTCGCGGCTGTGCTATGCCGGGCAGGTACTCTACACGCGCCCGCGCAACCCGCTCGAATCCCGCTCCCCGATCCAGCTCGGCGTCGAACTGTTCGGCGAGGCGGGGCTGGCGGCGGACCTGGAAGTCATCGCGCTGCTGGTGGAAACCCTGCACTGCGCGGGCGTCGCGGATCTGCACCTGGATCTCGGCCATGTCGGCATCTACCGCGGCCTGGAGCTTGCGCTCGGCCTGGATGCGCAACGCGGGCGGGAGCTGTTCGAGCTGCTGCAGCGCAAGGACGCCGGCCTCGCCGCCTGGATCGATGCGGAAATCGCGGATCCGTCCACCGCCCGGCTGCTGCGCGCGCTGCCCGGCCTGTGCGGCGGCCCCGAAGTGCTGGAACGGGCCGCCACCGAGCTCGCATCCGCACCCGATGCCGTGCTCGAGGCACTGGAACAGCTCCGGCAGGTGGCCGGGGAGCTGGGCCGCCGGCATCCCGGCCTGGGCCTGTTTCTGGATCTCGGGGAGCTGCGCGGGTACCGCTATCACACCGGCATCGTCTTTGCCGCCTACTGCTCCGCGACCACCGCCGCGCTCGGTCACGGGGGCCGTTACGACCGGGTCGGCGCCGACTTCGGCCGCGCGCGCCCCGCCACCGGGTTCGGCATCGATCTGGGTTTCCTGTGCGATCTGGTGGCCGGCGCAAACCCGGTGGCGCCGGGCATCTTCGCGCCGGCCGAACTCGGCCCGGGCGCCCAGGCGGAGATCGCCCGCCTGCGCGGCGCCGGGGAGCGGGTGGTGTGCGGTTTCCCCGGCCAGCCGGCGCGGCTGGCGGAGCTGGGTTGCGACCGCGTGCTGACCGCCGGTCCGTCCGGCTACCGGATCGAACCGGCACCTGCCACGCGCTGAGGCACGCACATCATGGGCAAGAGCATCGTGGTTCTGGGCTCCCAGTGGGGCGACGAGGGCAAGGGCAAGATCGTCGATCTGCTCACCGACGAGGCCAAGCTGGTGGCGCGCTTCCAGGGCGGCCACAACGCCGGTCACACCCTGGTCATCGATGGCGTCAAGACCGTGCTGCACCTCATCCCCTCGGGCATTCTCCGCCCCGACGTGTGCTGCCTGATTGGCAACGGGGTGGTGCTGGCGCCCGATGCCCTGCTGGTCGAGATCGCCGCGCTGGAGGCGCGCGGCGTGCCGGTGCGCGAGCGGCTCAAGCTGTCGCCGGCCTGCCCGCTGATCCTGCCCAGCCATGTGGCGCTCGATCTGGCCCGCGAAAACGCGCGCGGCGCCGAGCGCATCGGCACCACCGGGCGCGGCATCGGCCCGGCCTACGAGGACAAGGTGGCGCGGCGCGGGCTGCGCCTCGGCGATCTGTTCAAGGGCGAGCTGTTCGAGACGCGGCTGCGCACCCTGGTCGAATATCACAACTATCTGCTGGAGAACTACTACCGGGTCGAGGGATGCGATATCGCGGCCACCCTGGACCGCGCCCGGGACTGGGCCGCGGCCCTGCGGCCGCTGCTCGCCGACGTCCGCGGCATCCTGCACCAAGCCCGGCGCCGGGGCGAGAACATCCTCTTCGAGGGCGCCCAGGGCTCGCTGCTGGACATCGACCACGGCACCTATCCCTTCGTGACGTCCTCCAACACCACCGCCGGCGGCACCGCCACCGGCAGCGGCTTCGGCCCCCTGTATCTCGATTACGTGCTGGGCATCACCAAGGCCTACACCACCAGAGTCGGCTCCGGGCCCTTCCCCACCGAGCTCTTCTGCGACATCGGCCGCCATCTGTCGGCCCGCGGCCACGAGTTCGGCGCCACCACCGGCCGGCCCCGCCGCTGCGGCTGGTTCGACGCCGTGGCGCTGCGCACCGCCGCCGAGATCAATAGCATGTCGGGGCTGTGCCTGACCAAGCTGGATGTGCTCGACGGCCTCGACGAAGTCAAGATCTGTGTCGGCTACCGGAGCGCCGACGGCGCGCCGGTGGAAGCCCCGACCCACGCCGACGACTACGCCGGCGTGATTCCCGTCTACGAGACGCTGCCGGGCTGGCGGACCTCGACCCTGGGCGTCACCGACCTCGCCCGGTTGCCGGCCGCGGCGCGCGCCTACATTCAGCGCATCGAGGCCGTGGTCGAGGTGCCCATCGATATCATCTCTACCGGTCCCGACCGGATCGAAACCATTGTCCTGCGCCACCCGTTCCGCTGATCCGGCGGTCGCCAAGGCGCCCGCCAGCCGCGCTCAAGGCTTGAACCCGGCCCGGATCGGCCGCACCATGCGCGGCGTTTTCCCCACCCCCGGGAGGCCGTCATGAACCGAATTTCCCAGGCGCACCAGGAGGTTGACTGGAGCGCGGAACGCGCCGCCGATCTGTACGGCGTCGATTACTGGAGCGCCGGGCACTTTCAGGTCTCCGCAGCCGGTCTGGCGCAGGTCCGCGCCGAGGTGGGCGGCGAACAGTGCACCGTCAACCTGATCGACATCGTGCGCGGACTCCAGGAGCGCGGTCTGCCCATGCCAGTACTGGTGCGCATCGAGAACCTGCTCGACGCCCAGATCGCGCAGCTCAATCAGAGTTTCGCCCGCGCCATCGCCCAGTCCGGCTATCGGGGCAACTATCGGGGCGTGTTCCCGATCAAGGTCAACCAGCAGTCGCAGATCATCGACGAAGTGGCCAGCTTCGGCGCCCGCTTCGGCCACGGCCTGGAGGCCGGCAGCAAGGCCGAATTGCTGATCGCCCTGGCCAGCCTGAACGTCGACCAGGGCTACATCGTCTGCAACGGCTACAAGGACGAGGAATTCATCAACCTCGGCCTGATGGCGCAAAAGTTGGGCTACCGGATCTTCTTCGTGGTGGAGACGCCCGCGGAGCTGCCGCTGTTGATCCGCTGCGGCCAGCGCGCCGGCATCCGCCCCCGCATGGGCGCCCGGGTCAAGCTGTCGTCCCAGGTCAGCGGCCACTGGAACGCCACCAGCGGCGATCGCAGCATCTTCGGGTTGACCTCCATGCAGTTGATCGACCTGGTGGACGAGCTCAAGGCGCACGACATGCTCGACTGCATGGAAATGCTGCACGTCCATCTGGGTTCACAGATCCCCAACATCCGGGATATCCGCGCCGGGGTCATGGAGGCCTGTCGCTATTACGTCGATCTGTTCCGGGAAGGCGCCCCGCTCGGCAATCTCGACCTCGGCGGCGGCCTGGCGGTGGACTACGAGGGCAGCCGCTCCAGCCGCGTGCACAGCATGAACTACTCGCTCGAGGAGTACTGCCTGGACATCGTCGAGGTGGTGATGAGCGTGCTCGACCCGCACGACATCCCGCACCCGACCATCGTCACCGAGTCGGGCCGGGCGCTGGTCGCCTACGGCTCGGTGCTGATCTTCAACATCCTCGATGTGACCCGCTTCGAAGCCCACAATCTGCCGCCCGCGCTCGGCGCGGACCAGCACGAAAACCTCCACAACCTGTGGGAGGTGATGGCCTCGGTCACCTTCGAGCGCGCCCAGGAGTGCTACAACGACGCCCTGTTCTACCGCGACGAGATCCGCGACCTGTTCCGCCGCGGGCAGATCAGCCTGCGCGCGCGCTCGCTGGCCGAGAATATCTACCTGGAGATTCTGCAGCGTATCAAAAGTGTCATCATCGGCAGGGAAGATGAATACCCGGACCTCGCCGGACTGGAAGAAGGCCTGGCGGACATCTACTACGGCAATTTCAGTGTGTTCCAATCGCTGCCCGACATCTGGGCCATCGATCAGGTCTTCCCGATCATGCCCATCCACCGCCTCGACGAAGTGCCCTCGCGCCAGGCGATCCTGGCCGATATCACCTGCGACTGCGACGGCAAGATCGACCGCTTCGCCTGGGACGGCGATCTGCACGGGACGCTGCCGGTGCACCCCCTGGTGGAAGGCGACGAATACTATCTCGGGGTGTTTCTGGTGGGCGCCTACCAAGAGACCCTGGGCGATCTCCACAACCTGCTCGGCGACACCCATGTGGTGAGCGTGCGCATCAATGCCGACGGCAGCTTCGACTACGTCAAGGAGGTGGAGGGCGACAGCGTGGCCGACGTGCTGAGCTATGTGGAATACCACCCCCAGACCCTGCTGCAGAAATTCCGCGACAGCGCCGAACAGGGCGTGCGCAGCGGCCGAATCACCCCCACGGAACGCCAGCAGTTGCTGGAACTCTACGCCACCGGCCTGCGTGGCTACACCTACTTCGAGCGTTGACCGAGGAGCATCTCATGGCCAAGGTACTGATCATCGGCGCAGGCGGGGTCGGCCAGGTGGTGGCCCACAAGTGCGCCCAGGTTCCCGAGGTGTTCGCGGAGATCGTGCTGGCGAGCCGCACCCTGGCCAAATGCGACGCCATCGCCGCGCAGTTGCCAAGGCCCATCGCCACCGCCCAGGTCGATGCCGACGATGTCGGCGCCCTGACCCGGCTGCTCGAGCGTACCCGGCCGGAACTGGTCATCAACGTCGCCCTGCCCTACCAGGACCTGACCATCATGGACGCCTGTCTGGCCACCGGCGTCCACTACCTCGACACCGCCAACTACGAGCCGCGCGACCAGGCGAAATTCGAATACTCCTGGCAGTGGGCCTATCACGACCGCTTCCGCGAACGCGGGCTGATGGCGCTGCTCGGCAGTGGCTTCGACCCCGGCGTCACCAATGTCTTCACCGCCTGGCTGCGCAAGCACCGGCTCGACCGGATCCGTGAGCTGGACATCATCGACTGCAACGCCGGCGACCACGGCCAGCCGTTCGCCACCAACTTCAACCCCGAGATCAACATCCGCGAGGTGACCGCCAGGGGCCGCTACTGGGAGGGCGGACAGTGGCGCGAAACCGAGCCGCTCAGCGTAAGCCGGGAGTTCGATTTTCCGGACGGCATCGGCCCGCGCAAGATCTATCTGATGTACCACGAGGAGCTGGAATCCCTGGTCAAACACCTGCCAGAGATCGAGACCGCGCGCTTCTGGATGACCTTCTCCGACAACTACCTCAAGCACCTGGAAGTACTGCAGAACGTCGGCATGACGCGCATCGATCCGGTGCGCTACAACGGCCAGGAGATCGTCCCGCTGCAGTTTCTCAAGGCGGTGCTGCCCGACCCCGGCAGCCTGGGGCCGCTCACCAAGGGTCGCACCTGCATCGGCTGTGTCGCCCGCGGCACCCGCGACGGCCGCGAGGAGACCCACTACGTCTACAACATCTGCGACCACCAGGCCTGCTACCGGGAGGTCGGCTCCCAGGCCATCTCCTATACCACCGGCGTGCCGGCCATGATCGGCGCCCTGATGGTGCTCACCGGCAAATGGCAGGGCGCGGGCGTGTTCAACCTCGAACAGCTCGACCCGGACCCGTTCATGGACGCCCTCAACCGCTATGGCCTGCCATGGCACGCGACCGCTTTGTGAACTTCGATCCGGGCCGGGTGCCGTCGCCCTGTTTCGTGGTCGACGAGGCGGCGCTGGAGGACAATCTGCGCCTGCTGGCCCGGGTGCAGGCCGAGAGCGGCGCCCGGGTGCTGCTCGCACTCAAGGCGTTTTCCATGTTCAGCCTGGCGCCCCTGGTGCGCCGCTACCTGGCCGGGACCTGCGCCAGCGGACTCTACGAGGCGCGCCTGGGCCGCGAGGAGTTCGGCGGCGAGGTCCACACCTTCTGCGCCGCCTATCGCGACGCCGACTTCGACGAGGTGCTGGGCTACTCCGATCACCTGGTGTTCAACTCGGTGCGCCAGTGGCACCACTTCCGCGAGCGCTGTCTCGCCGCCCTTGAACAGCGCCCGCAACTGCGCTTCGGGCTGCGCGTCAATCCGCGCCACTCCGAGGGCGCAGTGCCCATCTACGACCCCTGCGCGCCCGGCTCGCGGTTGGGCGTCACCCGCGAGGAGCTGGCCGGCGCCGAGCTCGACGGCATCAGCGGCCTCCACTTCCACACCCTGTGCGAACAGGATCTGCCGCCGCTCGCGCGCACCCTGTCCGCCGTCGAGGCCCAGTTCGGCGCGTGGCTGGAGGGCATGGAGTGGATCAATTTCGGCGGCGGCCACCACCTCACCCGGGAGGACTACCAGGTCGAGGAACTGATCGCCCTGATCCGCGACTTCCGCGCCCGCCGCGGCCTGGCGGTCTACCTGGAACCGGGCGAGGCGGTCGCCCTCAACGCCGGAGTGCTGGTCGCCGAGGTGCTCGACCTCAAGCGCAACGAGCTCGATCTCGCGATTCTCGACACCTCGGCCACCTGTCACATGCCCGACGTCATCGAGATGCCCTACCGGCCGCGCATCCTGGGCGCGGGCGAGCCCGGGGAACTGCCGCACGGTTACCGGCTCGGCGGCCAGACCTGCCTGGCCGGGGACGTGATCGGCGACTACAGCTTCGCCGAGCCGCTGCACATCGGCCGGCGGCTGCTGTTTGCCGACATGGCCCACTACACCATGGTCAAGACCAATACCTTCAATGGCGTGCCCCTGCCGGCGATCGCGATCTGGAACTCCCGCACCGATGCGCTGCGCATCGTGCGCCGCTTCGGGTACGGCGACTTCCGCGACCGGCTCTCCTGACCGGTACGGCCACCGGGCCGTTGCGCCGCCGGAGAAGCGCTGCCAACATCCAGATTCCACCTCCGGAGCCCGCCCATGACCTGGCACACCTTCACCCTGGACCGCGCCGCACGCGCCGCGCGGGAAAACGAACTGCTGATGGCCTTCGATCTCTGCTTCGCTGCCGCGGCCGGCCCGGACGACATGGCGCTGCTGGCGGCGGAAGAGCCGGGCGCGGCGACCCGCTACTACGCCTCCCCGACGCTGGCGACCTGGGGCGCCAACCTGCTCGAACAGTTGGGCGCCGAACCCTGTGCCCGGCCCGCGCCCGACCGCGCCCTGCGCCTGCTGGTCGGTCATCAGGGCTGCCTGGAAGCGCTGCTCGGCGCCTGACTCGAAGCGGCGCGGCGATATGCTTTAAGATCGGGCGGCGACCCGGCCCGGCCGTGGCCCCGCCCAACCCACAATAAACGAGGAATCCCGTCATGAAAGCCGCCGTACTGGAAGCCTTCAACAAGCCCTTTGTCATTCACGATCACTGGCCGGAGCCCAAGTGCGGGCCGGAGGATGCCATCATCAAGGTCGCCGCCAACGGCGTGTGCCGCAGCGACTGGCACGTCTGCGTCGGCGACTGGAGCTGGCTCGGCCTGCAACCCGAACTGCCCCATGTGATCGGCCACGAATTCGTCGGCGAGGTGGCGGAGGTCGGCGCCCGGGTGACCAAGTTCAAGGTCGGCGACCGCGTGGTGTGCCCCTTCAACCTGGGCTGCGGTACCTGTGAATACTGCGCGAGCGGCCACCAGAACGTCTGCATCGAGGGCAATCTGGCCGGCTTCAAGACCTCCGGCGGCTACGGCCAGTACGCCCATATCCTCGACGCCGACCTCAACCTGGTGCGCCTGCCGGAATCGGTCCCCTTCATCGACGCCGCCAGCATGGGCTGCCGGTTCATGACCTCCTTCCACGGCATCGTCGACCAGGCCAGGGTCGCCGCCGGGGAATGGGTGGCGATCCACGGCTGCGGCGGTATCGGCCTGGCCGCCACCCAGATCGCCAACGCCCTGGGCGCCAACGTGATCGCGGTGGACATCCACGACCAGGCCCTGGAAGTGGCCCGCAAGATGGGCGCCGTGCACACGGTCAATGCCGGCAGGGACAACCCGGCCGAGGCGATCAAGGAGCTGACCGGCGGCGGCGCCCAGGTCTCGGTCGACGCCCTGGGCATCGCCACCACCTGCCTCAATTCGGTCATGAGCCTGCGCAAGCGCGGCCGCCACCTGCAGATCGGCCTCACCACCCAGGCGGAGAAGGGCTTCGTGTCGCTGCCGGTGGATCTGATCGTGGCCATGGAACTGGAATTCGTCGGCACCATCGGTATGCAGCCGCGCCGCTACAGCTCCATGCTCAACATGGTCGAGAGCGGCAAGCTGCGCCCGGGCGAAATGGTCACCAATGTGCTGCCGGTCGAGAAGGCCTCGGAGGTCATCGAGTCCATGGGCAGTTTCGGCACCGTGGGCACCACCGTCATCAAATGGTAGCGGCGCGGCCGGCATTCACCGGGCAAAGCCGGTGAATGCCGCCGGGATACGGCGGAGATCCTGCACCAGATCCGGTGGGAGATCCGCCGGCACCGCGGTCGCCACGCTGGCGAACACCGCGTCGGCAACCCCGCCGAAGCGTGCCGCAATGGCCGCCTCCAACTGATCGTGGCGGCCGCGGGCGGCGAACAGCGCCACCACCTCGTCCGGCACTTCCGCGGCGATCCGGTCCCACTCGCCGGCCTTGGTCATCCGGTTCAGCCTGGCGCCCAGATCCTCGAGCCCGTGGCAGGCCAGCACCGGCCAGTAGGCCGGCGTCGAGGCGTAGAATGCCACCCGGTAGCGCACCCATTCCCACATCCGCGCCACGGCGGCATCGTCCGGACCCGTGGCGATGAAGCCGCCCCCGGAAATCTCGAACCGCTCGCGCGCCCGGCCGCCGCGCCGCCATCCCTCCGCGAGCTGCGGCAGCACCACCCGATCCAGGTAGGCGCGGGTGCAGAAGGGATGCAGGCGGACGCCGTCGCAGACCTCGCCGGCCACGCGCAGCATGGCCGGGCCCACCGCGGCGATGGTGACCGCCGGCGGCGGGCCGGACAGGGGTTCGGGCACAAAGTTGGGCGTCATCAGGGTGAACTGGTAGTGCTCGCCGCGGAAGTCCAGGGGGCCTTTGCCCTGCCAGCAGTCCCAGATCGCGCGCAGCGCGAGCACGTATTCGCGCATGCGCGGGGCGGGCGCGGACCAGGGCACGCTGAAGCGCCGTTCGTTGTGGGCGCGGATCTGGCTGCCGAGGCCGATCACCACCCGCCCCGGCGCGGCCGCCTGCAGATCCCAGCCGGCATTGGCCACCACCATGGGGCTGCGCGCGAAGGCGATGGCGATGCCGGTGATCAGCTCGACCCGCCGCGTGGCGACCGCCGCCACCGCCAGCGGCAGAAAGGGCTCGTGGGCATTTTCCATGGTCATCAAGCCGTCGTAGCCGGCGGCCTCGATACCGCGCGCCGCATCCGGTACCAGGCGCAGATCGTGCTGGGGAATGGTGGTGAAGAGCTTCATGGGGTGCTCCCTGGGTGCTGTGCCGGGCCCCGGCGGCGGCGCCGACCGCGGTCGCCGGAACCAAGGGTTTCTTGACAGGGGTGGGGGCCGCACCTAGCATGCCCGCGCCCCCGCCACGCTGAACGCACACCGCATGCTGCCTTTTCTGGAGGTCGTCAAGCCGGATCTGGATGCGGTCAACCGGTTGATCATCGCGGAGCTCGGCTCCGAGGTCCAGTTGATCGAGGAGATCGGCCAATACCTGATCAACGCCGGCGGCAAGCGGTTGCGGCCAATGGTGGCGCTGCTCGCCGCGCGCTGCGGCGGAGCGGCCGGCGAGCGCCCCGTCGCCCTTGCGGCCATCGTCGAACTCATCCACACCGCGACCCTGCTCCACGACGACGTGGTCGACACCTCCGAATTGCGCCGGGGGCGCACCACGGCCAACAGCGAATACGGCAACGCGGCGAGCGTGCTGGTGGGCGACTTTCTCTATTCGCGCGCCTTTCAGCTGATGGTGCGGATCGGCGAGATGCGGGTCATGCAGGTGTTGGCCGATGCCACCAATACCATCGCCGAGGGCGAGGTCCAGCAGCTGCTCCACGCCGGCAATCCGGATCTGGACGGCGCCGCCTATGCCGAAGTGATCCGCAAGAAGACCGCCGCCCTGTTCCAGGCGGCGGCGGAGGCCGGCGCCCTGATCGGCGGCGTACCGGCCGCACAAACCACCGCGCTGCGCCTCTACGGCCACCACCTGGGAATGGCCTTCCAACTGGTCGACGATGTGCTGGACTACCAGGCCGACGCGGCACGGCTGGGCAAGAACCTGGGCGACGATCTGGCCGAAGGCAAGATGACCCTGCCGCTGATCCGGGCCCTGGCGGGTGCTGCGCCGGCCGAGGCCGCGCTGATCCGCGGCGCCATCACCGGGCGCGGCGGCGATCTGGCCGCCATCGCCGGCATCGTCAGCGCCAGCGGCGCGCTGGAGTACACCCGCCAACTGGCCGGCCACCACGCCGCCCAGGCGCAGGCCGCATTGGCCCAGGTCGCGGATTCCGCGCCGCGCCGCGCCCTGCTGGAGCTGGCCGGGTTTGCCGCCCAGCGGGAGTTTTGAGAGAGTAGCGCTCCCGTCCGAACGGTCACCGCGATGCGCGCCGAACCCATCGATCGGACCCCTGCCTGGCGCGCGCTGACCAGGCACCGCGCGGACTGTTCCGGACTGTCCCTAGCCGCCCTGTTCGAGGGTGATCCGCAGCGCGCGGAGCGGTTCAGCGCCAGCGCGGCGGGCCTTCACCTCGACTACGCCAAGCAGCATCTCACCGACACCGGCGTCGAACTGCTGCTGCAACTCGCCGCCACCGCCGGGTTGGCGGCGCAGATCCGGGCCCTGTTCGATGGCGAACCGGTCAACCGCTCCGAACGGCGCGCCGCGCTCCATCCGGCGCTGCGGGGCACCGCAGCGGATCCCGAACTCGCCGACCGACTCCGGCAGCAGCGCCGGCGGATGCTGGCGCTGGCCGGCGCGCTGCGCAGCGGAGCCCTGCGCGGCGCCGGCGGGCAACCCGTCACGGATCTGGTGCAGCTCGGCATCGGCGGCTCGGATCTGGGGCCGCGACTGGTGGTATCGGCCTTCCCGGAGCGGGCCTGCGGGCCGGTGCGGGTACATTTCGCCGCCAATCTGGACGCCAGCGCGCTGGCCCGGGTGCTGGCGCACTGCCGCCCCGAGACCACCCTGTTCGCCCTGGCGTCGAAAAGTTTCTCCACCCTGGAGACCCTGTCCAACGCCGGCCTCGCCCGCACCTGGCTGCGCGCCGGCGGCATCGCGGAAGAGGCCCTCGACCGCCACTGGATCGCCATCACCAGCCGGCCCGAGCGGGCGCGGGATTGGGGTGTGGCGGCCGACCGCCTGCTGGACTTCGAGGAAGGCGTGGGCGGCCGCTTTTCCCTGTGGTCGGCCATCGGGCTGCCGATCGCCGTGGCGCTGGGCCCCGAGACCTTCGCCGAGCTGCTGGCCGGGGCCCGCGCCTTGGATGAGCACTTCCGCAGCGCGCCCCCGCAGCGGAATCTGCCGATACTGCACGGGCTGCTGAGGATCTGGCAGATCAATTTCCAGGGCTACGCCAGTCAGGCCGTGCTGCCCTATGTGCACGGCCTGCGCCTGCTGCCGGACTATCTCCAGCAACTGGTCATGGAGAGCCTGGGCAAGCGCGTCGATCACCAGGGCCGCGAGCTGGGCTATGCCACCGGCGCCGTGCTCTGGGGCGCCGAGGAGACCAACGGCCAGCATTCCTTTCACCAGTTGCTGCTGCAGGGCACCCAAGTGGTACCCGCGGAATTCATCGCCACCGCCGAGGCCCACTGCGCACCCGAGCAGCATCGCCTGCTGTACGCCAACTGCCTGGCGCAGAGCCGGGCGCTGATGCTGGGCCGCGACGCGGCGGATCTGGAAGCCGAGCTGCTCGCCGCCGGCGAGACTCCGGAGCAGGCGCGCTGCCTCGCCGCCCAGCGCGCGGTGCCGGGCAACCGGCCCAGCATCACGCTGGTGCTGGAGGCGCACTCGCCGCGCTGCCTGGGCGCGCTGCTGGCCCTCTACGAGCACAGCGTGTTCGTGCAGAGCGCGATCTGGGGAATCAACGCCTTCGACCAATGGGGCGTGGAGCTCGGCAAACAGGCCGCCAGCGCGGTGGATCAAGCACTGCGCGGCGGCGATTGCCGGGCGCTGGACGGCTCGACCAGGGCCCTGCTCGCCCGCTGGCGCTCCGCCAACCCGACGGCGGGGTGAGCGGGGCCATCTGCCCCAGGGTCGGGGGCGCGATGTCCCGGCCCGCCGCTTTCGGGTAGAGTTGCCCGCGGCCGCACCATCGGCTCCCGACGTCGACCGCACAAGATGAGGTAACCCCTTGATCATAGGAATCCCCAGGGAAATCCGACCCGGCGAGTCCCGGGTCGCCATGCTCCCCGCCAATGTCTCCCCCTGGGCCGCCAAGGGGATCGCGTTCCTGGTCGAACCCGGCGCCGGACGGGCGGCCGGCGCCACCGATGCCGACTACCAGGCGGCGGGCGCCGAACTCGCCGACCGCGCGACCCTGTTCGGCCGCGCCGACATCCTGTTCCAGGTCCAGGCCCCGGGCGCCAACACCGTCAACGGCGCCGACGACCTCCCCCGGCTGCGCGCCGGCCAGCTGCTGGCCGGCCTGATGGACCCGCTGGGCGAGCCGGCGATCGCCCGGACCCTGGCCGATGCCGGCGTCACCGCCATCGCCATGGAACTGGTGCCGCGCATCAGCCGCGCCCAGAGCATGGACGTGCTCTCCTCCATGGCGACCCTGGCCGGCTACAAGGCCGTGCTGGTCGGCGCCGCCGCGGCGCCCCGCATCATGCCCATGCTGATGACCGCGGCCGGCACCCTGCAGCCGATGCGGGTGTTCGTGATGGGCGCCGGCGTGGCCGGGCTGCAGGCCTGCGCCACCGCCAAGCGGCTGGGCGGAGTGGTGGAGGCCTACGACGTGCGCCCGGCGGCCCGCGAACAGATCCTCTCGGTCGGCGCCAGGCCGGTGGAACTCGCGCTGGAGACCGAGGCCGCCGAGGGCAGCGGCGGCTACGCGCGCGAGCAGAGCGCCGAGTTCATCCGCCGCCAGCAGGAGTTGATGACCGAGGTGCTGGCCCGGCAGGATCTGGTGATCACCACCGCGGCGGTGCCCGGCGCACGCGCGCCGATCCTGATTACCGCAGCCATGGTGGCGGCCATGAAGCCCGGCACCGTGATCGTGGATCTGGCCGCCGAACGCGGCGGCAACTGCGAACTGACCCAGCCGGGCAGAACCATCGAGGTGGGCGGCGTCACCATCATCGGCCCCGAGAACCTGGCCGCGACCCTGCCCATTCACGGCAGCCAGATGTACGGCAAGAACATGGAGACCCTGCTCTCTCACCTGCTCGACGCCGCGGGCGGGCTGCGCCTGGACTTCGCGGACGAAATCATTGCCGAGACCGTGATCGCCCACGGCGGTGACATCCCCCACCGGACCATCCGGGAGCGCCTCGGGCTGCCACCGCTCCAACCTGCAACCGCCGACCGGGAAACGCCCTGATGGAAGCCATGATGCCGCTGCTCGCCCTCTTCGTGCTGTCGCTGTTTCTGGGCGTGGAACTCATTGCCAAGGTGCCGCCGACGCTGCACACGCCGCTGATGTCGGGCACCAACGCCATCTCCGGCATCACCCTGGTGGGCGCCCTGCTGGCCGCCGGGGCGGACAGCCCGTCCTGGCTGGTGCACGCGCTCGGCTTGGTCGCGGTGTTCGCCGCGACCCTGAACGTGGTGGGCGGTTACCTGGTGACCCACCGCATGCTCGCCATGTTCAAGCGCAAGTGAAGCGGGGGCCGCGCAATGACCGAACTCTGGGTTGAACTCGTCTATCTGCTCGCCGCGGTGCTGTTCATCCTCGGCATCAAGGCCATGACCCGGCCCAGAACGGCGGCGCAGGGCAACCTGATCTCCGCCGTGGGCATGCTGCTCGCCGTGGTGATGACCCTGCTCGACCGCGATATCGTCCGCTACCAATACATCGCGGCGGGCATGGTCGCCGGCGGGCTCTCCGGAGCCATCTTCGCGCTCCGGGTGCGCATGACGGCCATGCCGCAGATGGTGGCGCTACTCAACGGCGCCGGTGGCGGGGCGTCCCTGGGACTCGCGGCGGCCAGCCATCTGATGACCCTGGCCGGCCCCGGCTACGGGGCCGGGATCGAAGTGCTGTTCGTGATGGCCACGGTGCTGGTCGGCGCGGTGACCCTGAGCGGCAGCCTGGTGGCGTTCGCCAAGCTCCAGGAGCTGATCTCCGGCCGGCCGATCGGCTTCGCCGGCATGAAGTTTCTCAACGCGGCGCTGTTCGCGGCGGCACTGGGCGCCGGCGCCCTGCTGTGCCTCGAGCCCGGGAATTATGCCCTGTTCTGGGCGCTCGTCGCGGTGGCCGCGGTGCTCGGCGTCACCCTGGTGCTGCCCATCGGCGGCGCCGACATGCCGGTGGTGATCGCGCTGCTCAACTCCTACTCCGGCATCGCCGCCGCGACCGCCGGTTTCATCATGGAGAACTCGGTGCTGATCGTGTCCGGCTCCCTGGTCGGGGCCTCCGGGGTCATCCTCACCCAGATCATGTGCAAGGCCATGAACCGCTCGCTGACCAATGTGCTGTTCGGGGTGATGGCGCCGGGCGGCGCCGCCATCGACGCCGACGCCATCTACGCCGGCAAGGTCAAGAGCGCCCAGGCCGAGGAGGTCGCGATGATCCTCGAAACCGCCCGGCGAGTGGTGATCGTCCCCGGCTTCGGCATGGCGATGTCGCAGGCCCAGCACGCAGTGCGCGAACTGATGGATGTCCTCGAAGCGCGCGGCACCGAGGTGGAGTTCGCGATTCACCCGGTGGCGGGCCGCATGCCCGGCCACATGAACGTGCTGCTCGCCGAAGCCGAGGTCCCCTACGACAAGCTGGTGGAAATGGACCGGATCAATCCCACCTTCGAGCAGACCGACGTCGCCATCGTGATCGGCGCCAACGACGTCACCAACCCCATGGCACGGGAGGACAAGGGCAGTCCGATCTACGGCATGCCGATCCTCAACGTGGACAAGGCGCGCACCGTGGTGGTGATCAAGCGCTCCCTGGGTTCGGGCTTTGCCGGCCTGCCCAACCCGCTGTTTGCGCTCGACAACTGCCTGATGGTATTCGGCGATGGCAAGAAGGCCGTGATCGACATCACCGCCGCGCTGAACACCGCCTGAGGGGCTTCTAGCCCGCGTCCAGCAGGGCGAGCAGCTCCGCGGTCCGGGCCCGCAGCAGCTCGGGATCGCCCCGGGTCTCGACATTCAGACGCACCAGGGGCTCGGTGTTGGACATGCGCAAATTGAATCGCCAGTCCGCGAAACTGATGCTCACGCCATCGGTGCGATCCACCTCGCCGCCGGCCGCGATGTAGCGCCGGGCGACCGCCTCGATGGCGGCCGCCGGGTCGGCCACTTCGCGATTGATCTCGCCGCTGACCGGATAGGCGCGCTGGCGCTCGGCGAGCAACTCCGACAGCGGCCGGCCGCACCGGGACAGCAGTTCCACCACCAGCAGCCAGGGAATCATGCCGCTGTCGCAGTAGGCGAACTGCCGGAAATAATGGTGGGCGCTCATCTCCCCGCCGTAGAGCGCGTCCTGATCGCGCATCACCTGCTTGATGAAGGCATGTCCGGTACGGCTCTGCACCGCCCGGCCGCCATGGCGGGCGACGATCTCCCGGGTATTCCAGATCAGCCGCGGATCGTGAACTATGGCACCGCCGCCATGCTTGCGCAGAAAGACCTCGGCGAGCAGCCCCACCACGTAATAGCCTTCCACGAATTCGCCCCGCTCGTCGAAGAAGAAGCAGCGGTCGAAATCACCGTCCCAGGCGATGCCCAGATCCGCGCGCTCGGCGCGCACCGCCGCGGCGGTGAGCTGGCGATTCTCCTCCAGCAGCGGGTTGGGCACCCCGTTGGGAAAGTTGCCGTCGGGCTCGTGCAGCAGCTTGGTGAACCGCAGCGGCAGCCGGGGTTCGAGCAGATCCAGCACCGGCCCGGCCCCGCCGTTGCCCGCGTTGACCACCACGCGCAGCGGCCGCAGCGCCCGGGGGTCGATATAGGACAGCAGATGGTCGATGTAGGCGCTCTTGTCGGGCGAGTGCCGCAACGCACCGCGGCGCCCGGCGGCGGCGCCGAAGCCGCGCTCGGCGAGGGCGCGGATCTCCGGCAGCCCGGCGTCCCCGCTCACCGGGCGGGCCTGCTCGCGGACGAACTTCATGCCGTTGAAGTCCTTGGGGTTGTGGCTTGCCGTGACCACCAGACCGCCGTCGTGCCCGCCGTGGAAGGTCGCGAAATAGATCTCCTCGGTACCACACTGACCGATGTGCACCACATCGCTGCCGGCATCGCGAATCCCCTCGATGGCCGCGGCGCACAGCGCCGGACTGGTCAGGCGGATATCCTGGCCGACGGCGATGCTGCGGGCCTGCCGCCAGGTGGCGAAGGCGCGCCCGATCCGATAGGCGATGTCCTCGTCGAGCTGGTCCGGCACCCGGCCGCGGACGTCATAGGCCTTGAAGCAATCGATCCGGCCGCTCATCCCCTGCAACCCCGCCGGTAGACGTTCTCGTAGACGTAGTTGGTGGCTTCGACGAAGCCGCCGACACTGCCGCAGTCGAAGCGCCGGCCCTTGAATTTGTAGGCCAGCACCCGGCTGGTCCTGGCCAGCGTCAGCAGCGCGTCGGTGAGCTGGATTTCGCCGTTCCGGCCCGGCGGCGTGTGCCGCAGGATCTCGAAGATGAACGGCGACAGCACATAGCGCCCGATGATCGCGAGGTTGCTGGGCGCCTGGTCGGGGCGGGGCTTTTCGACCATGTCGGTGACCCGATAGAGGCCGGGCTCCTCCTCCTCGCCGACCACAATGCCGAACTTGTCGACGTCGCTGTCCTCGACCTCCTGGATGGCGACCACGGTACAGCCGGTGCGGTGGTAGAGCTCCACCAGTTGCGACATCACCCCCGGACCTTCGTTGAAGCACAGGTCGTCGGCGAGGATGACCCCGAACGGCTGATTCCCGACCAGCACCTCCCCGGTGAGGATCGCGTGGCCGAGCCCCCGCATCTCCAACTGGCGCGTGGAGGCGAAGCGCCCCCGGTTGATGACGTTGCGGATCTCCACCAGATAGCCCTCCTTGTCGGTGCCGGCGATCTGATGTTCGAGTTCGTAGCTGATGTCGAAATGATCGTGAATCGCCCGCTTGCCGCGGCCGGTCACGAAGCAGATCTCCTCGAGCCCCGCGGCCAGCGCCTCCTCGACCCCGTACTGCACCAGCGGCTTGTTCACCACCGGCAGCATCTCCTTGGGCATGGATTTGGTGGCCGGCAGGAACCGGGTTCCGTAGCCGGCGACCGGGAACAGGCACTTCTTCAACATGGCAATTTTTCCTGTGGTGGGCGAATCCGGTGTCAATCGCAACGTCATTTCCGATCCGGGCCGCTACCTTACCCGCCGGCCCACAGCCCGTCGATAGCCGCCGCAGCGCCGGCTGCGGGAAACCGGCGGGTGGCGTAAAATGCCGCATTTCCAGGACACCCGGACGCCATGGCCGCTTCTCCCGAACATTCCGGCGCACAGACCGCCAGCCCCGCCGGGCTCCGCGGCCGCAAGAGCCATTTCAACCGCGACGAACTCCTCGCCTGCGCCCGCGGGCAACTGTTCGGGGAACAGGCCGCGCGGCTTCCAGACGGCCAACTGCTGATGGTGGATCGCATCACCCACATCGACGCGGCCGGCGGCAGCCACCGCAAGGGTCAGGTGATCGCCGAGTTGGACATCCACCCCGATCTGTGGTTCTTCGGCTGTCACTTCATCGGCGATCCGGTGATGCCGGGGTGTCTGGGGCTCGACGCCCTGTGGCAGCTCGTGGGTTTCTACCTGACCTGGCGGGGCAACGACGGCCACGGCCGGGCCCTGGGCTCGGGCGAGGTCAAGTTCTTCGGGCAGGTGTTGCCGAGTGCGGACAGGGTCACCTACCGGCTGGACATCTCGCGGCTGGTGGAGCGCAAACTGGTGATGGCCATCGCCGACGGCTCGGTCTCGGTCGATGGTCGCGAAATCTATACCGCCAAGGATCTGCGGGTCGGCATCTTTCAATCCACCAGCAACTTCTAGCGGGCGGCCAACGGCAGCCCGCGCTGCCTGCGCGGCGTCTAATGCACTCGAAACACCCACTCACCGGCGCTGGACCCCGCCTCCCGGACCATGCCGCCCGGCTTCCCGCCCCGGGGCCTGCGCCATCCCGCCGGCGGCGTTGCGCGACCTGTCGGCGGCCGGCGCCATCCCGTACAATTCCGGGCCGGCCCTCCCCCTCGTCCCCTCCCGTCACCCCGAGAGACTGACACCATGAGAAGAGCGGTAATTACCGGCATGGGCATCGTTTCCTGCCTGGGCAACGATGTCGATACCGTCGCCGCGGCCCTGCGCCAGGGCCGCTCCGGGGTCCGCGCCATGCCGATCTACCGGGAACTGGGCATGAAGAGCCAGATCGCGGGCCAGATCGAACTCGATCCCGGCGAGCTGATCGACCGCAAGCACCTGCGCTTCATGAGCACCGCGGCCATCTATGGATACGTCGCCATGCAGCAGGCCATCGACGACGCCGGCCTGGAAGCGGCCCAGATCTCCCATCCGCGCACCGGCATCATCATGGGCTCGGGCGGCATCTCGGGCGAGAAATTCGTCGAATCCGTGGACACCCTGAGGACCAAGGGCGTGCGGCGCATCGGCCCCTACCGGGTCACCCAGATCATGAGCAGCACGGTGTCGGCCTGCCTGGCGACCCCCTTCCACATCAAAGGCCTCAACATCTCCATTTCCTCCGCCTGCGCCACCAGCGCCCACTGCATCGGCGCGGCGCTGGAGCAGATCCAGCTTGGCAAGCAGGACATCCTGTTCGCCGGCGGCGCCGAGGAGGAGCACTGGTCGATGGTGAGCATGTTCGACGCCATGGGCGCGCTGTCCACCCACTACAACGACACGCCCGAGCGCGCCTCGCGCCCCTACGACCGGGATCGCGACGGGTTCGTGATGTCCTGCGGCGGCGGCTGCTTCGTGGTCGAGGAACTGGAACACGCCCGCGCCCGCGGGGCGCGGATCTACGCCGAAATCGTCGGTTACGGCGCCACCTCCGACGGCTACGACATGGTCGCCCCCTCCGGCGAGGGCGCGGTGCGCTGCATGCGGCAGGCCCTGGAGACGGTGCCGGGTCCGATCGACTACATCAACACCCACGGCACCAGCACACCGCTCGGCGACGCCAAGGAGGTCGGCGCCATTCGCGAGGTGTTCGGTGCCGACATGCCGCCGATCAGCTCGACCAAATCCCTGTCCGGCCACTCGCTGGGCGCGGCCGGTGTCCACGAGGCCATCTACAGCCTGCTGATGATGCGCCACGGCTTCATCGCCGCCTCCGCCAACATCGACAACCTGGATGCCGAACTCGCCGATGCCAATATCGTCAGGCAGCGGATCGACGGCGTGGAACTGGAGCGGGTGATGTCGAACAGCTTCGGCTTCGGCGGCACCAATGCCTGCCTGGTGCTGGAGCGCTACCGCGGCGCCTGAGTGCGGGTTCAGATGATCCCGCGCGCCTCCAGGTGCGCGAGCAACTGATCGACGCAGGCAGCGAGATCGCAACCCGCGGTATCCACCACCACCTCGGGGGCGAGGGGCGGCTCGTAGGCCGAGTCGATGCCGGTGAAATTGGGGATCTGACCCGCCCGCGCCTTGCGGTACAGGCCCTTGGGATCGCGCGCCTCGCAGACCGCGAGCGGTGTGGCGACATGGACCTCGATGAACTCGCCCGCCTCCAACAGTTCCCGGGCGAGCTGGCGATCGGCCCGAAACGGGGAGATGAAGGCGGTCATCACGATCAGGCCGGCATCGACGAACAGCTTGGCGACCTCCGCGATGCGGCGGATGTTTTCCACCCGATCGGCGTCGCTGAACCCGAGATCGCGGTTGAGCCCGTGCCGCACGTTGTCGCCGTCGAGCAGGTAGGAGTGATGGCCGCGCTCGTACAGCGCCCGTTCCAGCGCATTGGCGAGCGTGGATTTGCCCGCCCCACTCAGGCCGGTGAACCAGATCACGCAGGGCTGTTGGCGCTTCTGGCGGGCGCGGTCGGCCCTGGATACCAGGGCGTGGTGCCAGGTCAGGTTGCTGTTCAAGGGCACTTTCCCCCATCGCGCCGGCGGCCCGCCGGACACCACTCAGAACGGAATGTCGTCATCGAAACTGTCGAACCCGGAGGTTTGCGGCTCGGGCTCCAGACCGGCCGGTGCCGCAGCCTCCCGGCCGCGCTGGCCACCGCCGCGCGGCGATTCGTCCTCGGCCTTGCCGGCCGGCAGGCCCATGCCGCCGCCTCGGCTGTCGAGCATCTGCATCTCGCCGGCCACGATCTCGGTGGTGTAGCGGTCCTGGCCGTCCTGCCCCTGCCACTTGCGGGTGCGCAGGGAGCCCTCGACATAGACCTTGGAACCCTTCCGGAGGTACTCCCCGGCGATCTCGGCAAGCCGGTTGAAAAACACCACGTTGTGCCACTCGGTGCGTTCCTTCTGCTCGCCGCTCTGCTTGTCGCGCCAGCTTTCCGAGGTCGCCAGCCGGATGTTGGTCACCGCCCCACCGCTGGGCAGGTAGCGGGTTTCCGGGTCGCTGCCCAGATTGCCGATCAGAATGACCTTGTTGACGCCGCGGGCCATGGCCGTAGTCCTCTCGCGAGTTGTGCTCCTGGGCCGGCAGTGTAACCCCTGGGCTCGACACCCGCCAACCGCGACCCCTTCGTTCAGGGCACCGGATTCCGGCCCAGCACCCGCTCCAGGTGGCCGCTGTCGAGCCGGTCCTCGTCCACCTGGATGTAGGCCACTCCCTGGCCGGGGATATGGATCACGTCTTCGACGCCTCTGACCACACCCACCAGCGCCTCATGGCCGGGAATGCCGACCTCGGAGACCGGCACCGCCAGGCTGCGCAGCCGCCGCGGCGGACTCATGGCGCTGGCGACGCCGAACCAGATCAGGGCCGCGGCCCCGGCCAGCCAGAACACACCGTCCCAGCCGAATATCTGGGCGGCGATCCCTCCGGCGGCGCCGCCGCTGAAGGCGCCGAGAAACTGGCTGGTGGAATAGACCCCCAGGGCACTGCCCTTGATGCCTGCCGGAGCGCGTTTGCTGACCAGGGAGGGCAGGGTCGCCTCGAGCAGATTGAATGCGGTGAAAAACAGCAACAGGCCGATCACCATTCCCCCGAGCGTGGCGCCGACCCGGGCGATGGCCAGTTCCGCCGCCGCCAGGAGCGCGATGGCACCGAGAAACACCGGCTTCAGCCGCTGCCGGCTCTCCCCGTACCAGACGAAGGGGATCATCAACAGAAAACCGCCGGCCATGGTGCCCAGATACAGATACCAGTGGTGCTCGCGCCCGAATCCCGCCACCTGTTCGAGCAGCACCGGCACCGACACCCAGGTCGCCATCTGGGCGAAATGCAGCACGAAAATCCCGAGGTCGAGGCGCAGCAGCTCCCGGTCCCGCAGCACCCGGCCGAGCAGGCGGGGCACCGGCGCGAGCTCGCGGCCGGCGGCCGATATCGGCGCGGGGATGGCGAGCAGCACCGGCAGGCCCAGCAGGCCGAGGGCGGCGGTCACCCAGAACACCGCCGCCATGCCCCAGTGGGCGGCGATCAGCGGGCCGAGCGCCATGGCCACCGCGAACGACAGCCCGATGCTGCCGCCGACCGCAGCCATCGCCCGGGTCCGGACCTGCTCCCGGGTGACATCGGCGAGCAGCGCCATGATCACCCCGGACACCGCGCCGGCACCCTGCAGGGCGCGACCCAGCATCAACTGCTGGACGTCAGCGGCCGCCGCCGCCACCAGGGAGCCGGCCACGAACAGCAGGATGCCGAGGACGATCAGCGGCTTGCGGCCCCAGCGGTCGGAGGCGACGCCGAAGGGAATCTGCAACAGCCCCTGGGAGAGGCCGTAGATGCCCAGGCTGAGCCCGATGGTCAGCGCCGTGGCGCCCCGGTAGTCCGGCGCATGGAGTGCCAACACCGGCAGCACCATGAACAGTCCGAGCATGCGCGTGGCATAGAGAAACACCAGCCCCAACAGGGCCCGCAATTCGAGGGCGGTGAACATGTCGGGGATGCGAGGCGCCGACCGGAAGGGCGCAAAGCATACTCAATGGCCGTGCAAACGCAAACTTCGCCGGGCCCTCCAGCGCTGCTCACCGTTTTGTGCGGAAGCGCGCGTCCCGGGCATCACTTGCCTGGCAAGTGGTACAGGCCCGGACTTGCTCCCGCGCGGATCGAGCCCCTGCGCGCTGGATTCGCCTCCGGCCACCCCTGGCACGGAGGACCTGAAGAATTCACCGGCGCTCAGAGTTCGCTCAGCAGTGCCGCGGCGAACCCGGTGGTGGTACCGGAGCCGCCCAGATCCGGGGTCAGCTCGCGCCCGGTGCCGATCACCCGGCGGATTGCCGCGCGCAGCCGCTGGGCCGCTTCGCCCCGCTCCAGGTGGTCGAGCATCATGGCCGCAGCCAGCAACAGCGCGGTGGGATTGGCGATGTTGCGGCCGGCGATGTCCGGGGCGCTGCCGTGGACCGCCTCGAAAATGCCCTTGTGGGCGCCGATGTTGGCTCCGGGCGCCAGGCCCAGCCCGCCCACCAGCCCGGCGCAGAGATCGGACAGGATGTCGCCGAACAGGTTGGTGGTCACGATGACGTCGAACCGCTGGGGATTCATCACCAGCTGCATGGCGCAGTTGTCGATGATCAGCTCCTCGTGTTCCAGCTCCGGATAATCGCGGCCCACCGCGCGCGCCACCTCGAGAAACAGCCCCGAGGTGCTCTTCATGATGTTGGCCTTGTGGACCACCGTCACCTTGCGCCGCCCCAGCCGGCGGGCCATCTCATGGGCGTAGCGCAACACCCGCTCCGAGCCGCTGCGGGTCACCACGCTGGTCAGCTCGGCGCGCTCGCCGTCCTGGCTGAGGCTCTGCCCCTGACCGGAATAGATGCCTTCCATGTTCTCGCGCACGATGATCAGATCGACATCGGTATAGCGCGACCGCACCCCGGGGATCGACAGCGCCGGGCGGACGTTGGCAAACAGCTCGAAGCGCTGCCGCAGGGACACGTTGACCGAGGAGAAGCCCTTGCCGATCGGCGTGGTGATCGGACCCTTGAGCGCGACCGGATTGGCCTGCAGCAGGGCGATGGTCTCCTCGGGGATGAGCTCCAGGCCGCGGTCGAGCGCGGTCTGGCCGGCGATGGCCAGGTCATAGCTCAGGTCGACATCGAGTCGATCCAGCACCTGCAGGGCCACATCGACGATGGCGGGCCCGATGCCGTCGCCCGGGATCACGGTCACTCTGGTTTGGTCCATGGCACTACCTCCCTTACTGCTGGTGCCGGGCATCCCGGCCGCGGGACCGCCGCCGGCCCACCGCGGGCCGGTCGCCATGGCGCCGTTGGCGGGGGTTTTCGCGCCGGCGCGCCAGCCCGCGGGTCATCGCCGCCAGTACCGCGCCGGCTGCCACCAGCGCGGCCGCACGCCGGCCGCGTCGGTGAAGGATACGCCCGGCCGATAGCATTCGCCCAGCAGATTGACGTAGCGCCGCGGGGTCCGGGTGACCGAACGCGGCGACACGCCGTGGATCGCGAACGGCGAATTGAGCCACATCACCAGCGTATTGGGGGCATAGGGGACGGTCGCCGCGACCTCCACACAGTCGGGCGCCACCCGCGATCCCGAGCGCCGCACCCGGCGTCCCGCGCGGGGCCGGTACAGCTCCAGATCGCCGCCGCTGGAATCATCCCCCGGGGCGCGAAAATACAGCAGGCCGGCGAACAGCTTGGCGGGATTGTCGAGGTGGGGACCGCGCACCGAGCTCGACCGGAGCACCGGGCTGTTCATGCCGAACTGACAGTCGAGCAGGAGTTCCGCGGCGCGGTTGGTGGCGTTGTCGCGCTTGCCGGGCCGGCGCGGCAGCGCGGACAGTTCCGCCAGCGGCCGGCCGAACGCGGCGCCGAAACCGGGGTGCACCAGGTCCAGCTCCTGGGCCCAGACCGCCGCCACCCGGCGCAGGAAATCCGCGGAGGTGTGGTAGGCGAAAAATGCCCGCCAGGGCGCGGCGATGGCCGGGTTGTCGACCACTTGCGCCGCGGCGAGCTTGTAGAGCCGGTTGTTCTCCAGCGGCCCCGGGCCGGCGACCTGCTCCAGGGTCGGCCAGGCCGCGTCGAGTTCCGCGTAGAGCGCCGCCGGCAGGGCATTGGGCACCACCAGGTGGGCAAAGGGCTCGCGGCGGATCGCGCCGGCGTCGATCCACTCGGGCAGGCAACAGTAAGCGGCCGGGTTCATGCGGTTCCCCGCCCGCCTGCCGCCGGCCGCTGCCGGGGCTCAGTTGCGGCCATAGCGATCGGCGAAGCGCACGATATCGTCCTCGCCCAGATAGGCACCGGTCTGCACCTCGATGATCTCCAGCGGCAGCTTGCCGGGATTGGCCAGCGCATGCACCGAACCGATGGGAATGTAGATCGACTCGTTTTCGGCGAGCAGGCGCTCGCGGCCGTCGAGCGTGACCCGGGCGGTCCCGGCGACCACGATCCAGTGCTCGGCGCGATGATGGTGCATCTGGGTCGAGAGGCTGGCCCCGGGCTTGACCAGGATGCGCTTGACCTGAAAGCGGTGGCCCGCATCCACGGAATCGTAGCTGCCCCAGGGCCGGTAGACCTGGCGGTGGATTTCCTCCTCCGGACGCGCCTGGGCCGCCAGCTCGCCGACCAGCCGCTTGAGCCCCTCGAGTCGCGCGCGCGGCGCCACCAGCACCGCGTCCTTGGTTTCGACCACCACGGTATCGCGCAGACCGACCGCCGCCAGCAGCCGATGCTCGGCGCGCAGCAGGTTGCCGCTGGAGTCGATCTGCAGCACGTCGCCGCGACAGACATTGCCGTCGGCGTCCTTGTCCGCAAGCTCCCAGAGCGCGGCCCAGGATCCCAGATCGCTCCAGGGCGAGGCCAGCTCGACCACCGCCGCGTCCCCGGTATGCTCCATGACGGCGTAATCGATGGAGTTTGCGGGACAGGCGGCAAAGGCGGCGGCATCGACCCGGGTGAACTCGCCATCCCGACTGCAGCCGGCCGCCGCCGCCGCGCAGGCGGCGAACATGTCGGGCTGGAAGCGGCGCAGCTCCTCCAGATAGCGGCTGGCGCGGAACAGAAACATGCCGCTGTTCCAGTAGTACTCCCCGGTCTCCAGATAGCTGGCGGCCGCCGCCCGGTCGGGCTTCTCGACGAACGCCGCCACCGCGTGCGCCGGCACCTCGCCGTCGAGGGGGGCGCCGCGGCGAATATAGCCGTAGCCGGTCTCCGGCGCGGTGGGCCGCAGGCCGAAGGTGACCAGGCTGCCGCGCCCGGCGTGCCCGGCGGCGGCGGCCACCGCCGCCTGGAACGCCCCGACGTCGGCCAGCACCTGGTCGGCGGCCAGGACCAGCAGCAGCGGATCCGCGCCCTCCGCCCGGGCCAGCAGCGCCGCCAGCGCCACCGCCGGGGCGGTATTGCGGGCCACGGGTTCGAGCAGCAGGGTGGCGAGCGGCCCGCCCCAGCGGCGCGCCTGCTCGGCGGCGATGAACCTGTGCTCCTCGTTGCAGACCACTATCGCCGGTTGCGCGCCCAGCCCGTCGAGCCGCCCCAGGGTCGCCTGCAGCATGGGCAGCTCATCGACCAGGGGCAGGAACTGCTTGGGAAACAGCCGCCGCGACAGCGGCCACAGGCGGGTTCCGGCACCTCCGGCCAAGACCACGGGTACGATGTGCATCCCGGTTCTCCTCGCCCTAAACCCGGCCACCCCCGGCTTTCGCCGGGGCAAGCTTACTTCGGCTGCGCGCGGACAGTCCACCACGCGGCGATTACAATGCGCGCTGGTTACGCAACCCTCCCCTCGCGCCGGGGGCGCCGGTCATGAAGCACATCGAAATCCGCGGCGCCCGCACCCACAACCTCAAGAACATCGACCTCCGCCTGCCCCGCGACCGGCTGATCGTGATCACCGGCCTGTCCGGCTCGGGCAAGTCGTCGCTGGCCTTCGACACCCTCTACGCCGAGGGCCAGCGGCGCTACGTGGAATCGCTGTCGGCCTATGCCCGCCAGTTTCTGTCGATGATGGAAAAGCCCGACGTCGATCACATCGAGGGACTGTCGCCGGCGATTTCCATTGAGCAGAAGTCCACCTCCCACAACCCGCGCTCGACCGTGGGCACCATCACCGAGATCTACGACTACCTGCGGCTGCTGTTCGCGCGGGTCGGGGAGCCGCGCTGCCCGGACCACGATCTGCCGCTGGCGGCGCAGACCGTCACCGAGATGGTCGACCAGGTACTGGCGCTGCCCGAGGACACCCGGCTGCTGCTGCTCGCCCCCCTGGTGCGGGAGCGCAAGGGCGAGTACCAGCAACTGTTCGAGCAACTGCGCGCGCGCGGCTTCGTGCGGGTGCGCGTCGACGGCACCCTGTATGAGCTCGACGAGGTGCCGAAGCTGGCCCGGAACCGCAAGCACAGCATCGAGGCGGTGGTCGACCGGCTGCGGGTCAAGCCCCCGGCTGGCGCCGGGGCAGGCTTGCGCCTGCGGCTCAGCGAATCCTTCGAAACCGCGCTCGGCCTCGCCGAGGGGCTCGCCATCGTCGCCTTCCTCGACGGCGGGCAGCCGGAGCGGCTGTTTTCGGCGCGCTTCGCCTGCCCGCTGTGCAATTACAGCCTCGACGAGCTGGAGCCGCGGCTGTTCTCGTTCAACAACCCCTCGGGCGCCTGCCCGGCCTGCGACGGGCTCGGCGTGCGCCAGTTCTTCGACCTCGAGCGGGTGATCCAGCACCCCGAGGCCAGCCTCTCCGAGGGGGCGATCCGCGGCTGGGACCGCCGCAACCTGTTCTATTTCAACATGCTCAGCTCGCTCGCCGAGCACTACGGGTTCAGCATCGACCAGCCCTTCGCCGAACTGGACCCGCGCCACCAGCAACTGATCCTGTTCGGCAGCGGCGAGGAGCCCATCACCTTCAATTACGTCAACGAGCGCGGCACGGTGTTCCGGCGCACCCACCGCTTCGAGGGCGTCATCCCCAACATGGAGCGGCGCTACCGGGAAACCGACTCGGCGGTGGTGCGCGAGGAACTGGCCCGCTATCTCAGCACCCAGCGCTGTCCGGAATGCGCCGGCATGCGCCTCAACCGCGCCGCGCGCCACGTGTTCATCGACGGCCGCTCGCTGCCCGAGATCACCGCCCAGACCACCGGCGAGCTGCTCGCCTACTACGAGCAGCTCGCGCTGCCCGGACAGCGCGGCGAGATCGCCGCCCGGATCCTCAAGGAGATCCGCGACCGCCTGCACTTCCTGGTCGACGTCGGCCTCAACTACCTGACCCTGGACCGCAGCGCCGACACCCTGTCCGGCGGCGAGGCGCAGCGCATCCGCCTCGCCAGCCAGATCGGCGCCGGCCTGGTGGGCGTGATGTACATCCTCGACGAGCCGTCCATCGGCCTCCATCAGCGCGACAACGCACGGCTGCTCAACACCCTGCTGCGGCTGCGCGATCTGGGCAATACGGTGATCGTGGTCGAGCACGACGAAGAGGCGATCCGCAGCGCCGACCACATCCTCGACATGGGCCCCGGCGCCGGCGTCCACGGCGGCCGGGTGGTGGCCCAGGGCAGCGTCGCCGACCTCGTGCGGGCCCCCGAATCCCTGACCGGCGACTACCTGGCCGGCCGGCGGCGCATCGAGATCCCCGCGCGGCGCACGCCGCCCGATCCGGCGCGCCGGCTGCGCATCCTGGGCGCCTGCGGCAACAATTTGCGCGAGCTGGACGTGGAGATCCCCATCGGCCTCTTCACCTGCGTGACCGGCGTCTCCGGCTCGGGCAAGTCCACGCTGATCAACGAGACCCTGTTTCCGGCCGCGGCGACCGCGCTCAACCGCGCCACCAGCCTGCATCCGGCCCCCCACCGGGGCATCGAGGGGCTCGAGCACCTCGACAAGTGCGTCGATATCGACCAGAGCCCGATCGGCCGCACCCCGCGCTCCAACCCGGCCACCTACACCGGCATCTTCACGCCGATCCGCGAGCTGTTCGCCGCCACCCCGGAGGCGCGCTCACGCGGCTACCAGCCGGGGCGGTTCAGCTTCAACGTCAAGGGCGGCCGCTGCGAGGCCTGCCAGGGCGACGGCGTCACCCGGGTGGAAATGCACTTCCTGCCCGATATCCATGTGCTCTGCGAGGTCTGCGGCGGCCGGCGCTACAACCGCGAGACCCTGGAGATCCTCTACAAGGGCAAAAACATCCACGAGGTGCTGGAGATGACCGTGGAGGACGCCCGGCAATTCTTCGACGCCATTCCCGCCATCGCCGGCCGGCTGCAGACCCTGATCGACGTCGGCCTGTCCTACGTGCGCCTCGGCCAGTCCGCGACCACCCTCTCCGGCGGCGAGGCGCAGCGCGTGAAACTGTCCCGGGAACTGTCCAAGCGCGACACCGGCAGCACGCTCTACATCCTCGACGAACCCACCACCGGCCTGCACTTCCACGACGTCAGGCAATTGCTGGGGGTGCTGCACCGGCTGCGCGATCACGGCAACACCGTGGTCGTCATCGAACACAATCTGGACGTCATCAAGACCGCCGACTGGGTCATCGACCTGGGTCCCGAGGGCGGCAGCGGGGGCGGCCGGCTGCTCGCCGCCGGCACCCCGGAGGACATCGCCGAAGCCGGGCCGTCACACACCGGCCGCTTCCTCAAACCCCTGCTCGGCAATCGCCGCACGGCGCGGCGCCGGGCGGCGCGTTGAGCGCGGACCGCTGCCGCGGGGCGCCCACCGGCACGCTGTGCCGGCCTTTGCGGCGGCCGGCGCGACACCGATAATCGCCCCTTTGCCGCCACCCCGGGAACACCGCGTCTTGACCGACCAGACCGACGCCGCGCTCGGCGCCCATACCCCGATGATGCAGCAGTATCTGCGGCTCAAGGCGGAGCACCCGGAGCTGTTGCTGTTCTACCGGATGGGCGACTTCTACGAACTGTTCTACGAGGACGCGCGGCGTGCCGCGCAGTTGCTGGATGTCACCCTGACCAGCCGCGGCCAGTCCGCCGGCCAGCCGATCCCCATGGCCGGCGTGCCCTGCCACGCGGTGGAGAATTATCTGGCCCGCCTGGTGCGGCTGGGCGAATCGGTGGCCATCTGCGAGCAGATCGGCGATCCGGCGACCGCCAAGGGCCCGGTGGAGCGCCGCGTGGTGCGCATCGTCACCCCGGGCACGGTGAGCGACGAGGCGCTGCTCGACCAGCGCCGCGACAACCTGCTGGTGGCGATCAACGGCCGCGGGGAACACTACGGCATCGCCGCCCTCGACATCGGCAGCGGCCGCTTCACGGTCACCGAGGTGACCGGGGCGGCGGCGCTGGCGGCCGAACTCGAACGCCTCGATCCCGCCGAGTTGCTGCTGCCCGAGGGGTTGGCCGTCGATGCGGCGCTGGCCGGGCGCAGCGGCACCCGGCGCCGGCCGCCGTGGGAATTCGAGCTCGACAGCGCCCGCCGGCAACTCTGCGAGCAGTTCCAGACCCGCGATCTGGCCGGTTTCGGCTGCGCTCATCTGTCCCTGGCGCTGACCGCCGCCGGCGGTCTGCTGGGCTACGCCCGCGCCACCCAGCGCACCGCCCTGCCGCACCTGCGCGGCCTGGTGCACGAGCGCAGCGACGACTGCGTGCAGCTCGACGCCGCCACCCGCCGCAACCTGGAAATCGACACCAACCTGCGCGGCGGCCGCGACCACACCCTGCTCGCCGTGCTCGACGACACCGCCACCGCCATGGGCAGCCGCCTGCTGCAGCGCTGGCTGAACCGCCCGCTGCGCGACCTGGCCGCCATCGCCGCCCGCCAGCAGGCGGTGGCGGAACTGGGCGACGACCAGCGCGGCGCGGCGCTGCGCGCCGAACTGGCCCGGATCGGCGATATCGAGCGCATCCTGGGCCGGGTGGCGCTGCGCTCGGCGCGGCCCCGGGACCTGACCCGGCTGCGCGATGCGCTCGCCGCGCTGCCGGCGCTGGCCGGTTTGCTCGCGGCCTGCGCCGCGCCGCGCCTGGGCGAGCTCGCCCGGCGCATCGGTACCTTTCCGGAGCTGGCGGCGCTGCTGGGCGAGGCCCTGGTCGACAATCCGCCCATGGTGCTGCGCGACGGCGGCGTCATCGCCGCGGGCCACGACGCCGAACTCGACGAGCTGCGCGCCCTGGCCACCCATGCCGGCGACTACCTGACCGCGCTGGAGACCCGCGAGCGCGAACGCACCGGGATCGCCTCGCTCAGGGTCGGCTACAACCGGGTGCACGGCTACTACATCGAGCTGGCGCGGAGCGCGGCCGGGCAGGCGCCGGCGGATTACCAGCGCCGCCAGACCCTGAAGAACGCCGAGCGCTACGTCACGCCCGAACTCAAGGCCTTCGAGGATCGGGCGCTGAGCGCCCAGAGCCGCGCACTGGCCCGGGAGAAACTGCTCTACGAGGCGCTGCTCGACCGGCTCAATGCGTCGCTGGGCCCGCTGCAGGACAGCGCCGCGGCGATCGCCGAGCTGGATGTGCTGGCCAACCTCGCCGAGCGCGGCGCGGCACTCGGCCTGCGCCTGCCGGAGGTCACCGAGACGCCCGGCCTGGAGATTCGCGGCGGCCGCCACCCGGTGGTGGAGCAGACCCTGGAGGAGCCCTTCATCGCCAACGATCTGCTGCTGCACGAGCCGCGCCGCATGCTGATCGTCACCGGGCCGAACATGGGCGGCAAGTCCACCTACATGCGCCAGACCGCGCTGATCGCCCTGCTCGCCCACGTCGGCGCCGGCGTCCCTGCCGAATATGCCCGCATCGGGCTGATCGATCGCATCTTCACCCGCATCGGCTCTTCCGACGATCTCGCCGGCGGCCGCTCGACCTTCATGGTGGAGATGACCGAAACCGCCAATATCCTCCACAACGCCAGCGACCGCAGCCTGGTGCTGCTCGACGAGATCGGCCGCGGCACCAGCACCTTCGACGGCCTCGCCCTGGCCTGGGCGTGCGCCCTGCACCTGGCCCGGGAAGTGCGCGCCTTCACCCTGTTCGCCACCCACTACTTCGAGCTGACCGCCCTGCCCGAGCAGGTGGAAGGGGTGGCCAATGTGCACCTGGATGCCACCGAGTACCGCGACGCCATCGTGTTCCTGCACAGCGTCCGCGAGGGGCCGGCGAGCCGCAGCTACGGCCTGCAGGTGGCGCGGCTGGCGGGGGTGCCGGAATCCGTCATCGCCCTGGCCCGCACCGAACTGCAACGCCTCGAACAGGGTTCGGAGCGGCGGCGCACCGCCGAGGTCCCGCTCCAGGCCGATCTGTTCGCGCCCGCCGACCCGGTGCGGGAACTGCTCGCCGCCACCGACCCCGACGCCCTCAGCCCGCGCGCGGCGCTGGAGCTGGTCTACCGGCTGCGGGCCCTGGCGGCGGATCGCGAGTGACGGCGGCCGCCGCCCGCGCCGGCTCGCAGGGGGACGCCGGGCCCGGCATCACGGATTCCCGGGTTGCTATAATCGCGCCCCCACGCCCAACCGGAGACCAGCCGATGACCTTTGTGGTCGGGGAAAACTGCATCAAATGCAAATTTACCGATTGCGTTGAAGTCTGCCCGGTGGACTGTTTCTACGAGGGGCCGAACTTCCTGGTGATCCATCCCGACGAATGCATCGACTGCGCCCTGTGCGAACCGGAATGCCCCGCCAACGCGATCTTCGCCGACGATGAGCTGCCCGAGGACCAGCGGGAATTTCTCGAGCTGAACGCCGAACTGGCCCAGATCTGGCCCAACATCACCGTCCGCAAGGATCCGCCGCCCGACGCCGAGGAGTGGAAGGGCAAGCCCGGCAAGCGCGAGCTGCTGGAGCGCTGAGCGCTTTCCCGGCACCGGCCGCCGCGCAACGGCCCGGGGCGCACCCGCTACTGGGCGGGCAGCAGCCGGGTCGGATCTATGGGTTTGCCCTCGCGGCGGATTTCGAAGTACAGCCGGCCGGGGTTGGCGGCATCGCCGCCCACCTCGCCGATCGTCTGGCCGCCGCTCACCCGATCGCCCTCGCGGACCTTCATCACCCGGTTGTGGGCGTAGGCGCTGAGATGGGCCGCATCGTGCTTGACGATGATCAGCTGCCCGTAGCCGCGCAGCCCGTCGCCGGCATAGACCACCTCACCGGGGGCCGCGGCCCGCACCGCCGCTCCCGGCTTGCTCTGGATGTTGATCCCCTTGAACCTGCGGCCGCTGTCGTATTGGCGGGTCACCCGGCCCTCGACCGGCCAGCGCCAATCCGCGGTGCCGGCGGCGGGCGGCGGGGCGGAGCCGGGCGGCGGCTGCGCCGGGGCGGGCGGAGGTGAAGCCCGGGCCAGGGGCGCGGGCGGCGCCCGGGCATCCGGCCGCCGCGGGGCCGCCCCGACCGGTGCCGCGGATGCTGCGGAGCCGGTGACGAGGCCGGGCGCGGGGACCGGCCGGGCGACCACCGCAGCGCCCTCCCCGGGTGCGGGTTGCCGCTCCAGGGTGCGGGCCGCGGCCGCATCCAGGACCAGGCGCTGGCCGACCCGGATCAGATAGGGTGGGCCGAGATTGTTCAGCCGCGCCAGCTCCTCGACCGTGGTGTCGTAGCGCCAGGCGATGGCGTACAGGGTATCGCCGCGCGCGACCTCGTGGACCCGGGGGCCCCGCTCGGGCGGCGGCGGCTCGCGGCTGACCACCGGGGCGCGCTGGGCGGCGCAGCCGCCGAGCAGCAGGCCGCACAGCAGCAGGACACATCCGCTCGCTCCGATCCCGCGCGCGCGCCGCCGCCACATCGGATCAGCCGCTGGTGGTGCCGCTCAGCAGTGGCACGAAATGCACCCGCTCGACGACCTCCGCCGCGAACCGCGCCGAGTCGCCCTGGCGGATGATCACGCGCAGTTCCTGCTGCCCGGCGAGGCCCACCGGGATCACCAGCAGGCCGTCCGGGGCCAACTGCTGGAGGAGTTGGTCGGGCACCGCTTCGGGCGCCGCGGTGGTGAGGATGGCATCGTAGGGCGCATGCTCCGGCCAGCCCAGGCCGCCGTCGTGGAGGCCGCACTCGACATTGCGCAGGCGGAGCCGGCGAAACAGCTTCTGGGCGCGCTGCAACAGCGGCCGGATGCGCTCGACGGTGTAGACCCGCTCGACCAGTTGCGCCAGCACCGCCGCCTGGTAGCCGGAGCCGGTGCCCACCTCCAGCACCCGCCGCCGCGGGCCGCGGGACAGCAGCACCTGGGTCATGAGCGCGACCATGTAGGGCTGGGAGATGGTCTGGCCAAAGCCGATCGGCAGAGCAGTGTCCTCGTAGGCCCGGTGGGCGAGCGCCTCCTCGACGAATAGGTGGCGCGGCGTGCTGCGCAGCGCCTCGAGCACCCGGGGGTCGTCGATCCCGGCCTCCCGCAGCCGCCCCACCAAGCGCTCGCGGGTACGCCGGGAGGTCATCCCCACGCCGTGGATGTCGATGGAGCTCACGCCCAGTCTTCCTGCCCAGTCGCCGGCAATATAGCACAGGGCCCCGCCGGCCCCAGGGCCGCGAAATCCCCCAGTTCGGCGAGCACGGCGGTGGCGAACTGCCCCCTGCCGAGCCCGAATTCCAGCACCAGGTCGGCCCCCTGCCAATGCCAGGCCCAGTCCTCGGGCACCAGCACCAGCGGGCGCCGCTCCTGGCGCAGCCCGGTATGCTCCAGCGCATGGCACCAGTCCCCCCAGGCGGCCAGCACCCGCGCCTCCAGCGCGGCCACCGCGGCCGCCGCCGGCGCTCGCCCGCCGCCCCACACCGGCCCCTCGGGCGCGGGCGAG
>JBMOPO010000011.1:124078-156121 GCA_049325095.1 Pseudomonadota bacterium
ACTGCCATCCCGGACCCGGGCCGCCAGCACCAGATTGAACAGCCAGGAGCGCGCCGCCGACAGATAGATGCCGTTGCGCCCGCCGCCGCGAATGCGCCGCCGGGCCAGCAGGCGATCGGCCGCGAGCAGGTTGCCGCCGTCGATGCCGAACCGCTGCGGCCCGAAATAGTTCGGAACCCCCGCGCCGATCTGCCGCAACCGGGCGTCGGCCCGGGCGCGGTCGCCGCGGAAATCGCGCAGCCGGATCCGGAACCGGTTGCCGGCGTGATCGCCGCGGCGCAGCCTGGCGCGGTGGCGGCGGCGGTCGAGGACTTCGGCGTCGAGGCCGGAGAGATCCGGCGCCGCGGCGTCGGGCGCCGGAACACTGAACCACTGGGTGGTCAGCGCCTGGCGATCCTTCAGCCCGCAAAAGCCGACCTCGGAGGCGGCGACCCCGGCCGCGGCGGCGAGCTGGCCGGCCACCCAGCGGCTGTTCTGGCCGCGCTTGCGGATCCGCAGGCAGAGATGTTCGCCGGCGCCGCTGAACGCAAACTCCGCCGGCAGCAGTTCATCGACCTGGAAGTCCTCGGGCGCGGCGCGCAGCCGCGCGCTGCCCACCGGCGGCCCCAGGGCGCGGGGAAAGGCCAGATCGAAACCGCCGGCCGGCGCCGGGTTCACCGCCTCAGTCCCGGCCGCCGATGAGCACCACCGCGTGACAGGCGATGCCCTCGCCGCGCCCGGTGAAGCCCAGCCCCTCGGTGGTGGTGCCCTTGATGTTGATCTGCCCGGGATCGGCGCCCAGATCGGCGCTGAGGTTGGCGAGCATGGCGCGCTGGTGGGAGGCGATGCGCGGGGCCTGGGCGATCAGGGTGAGGTCGGCGTTGACCAGATCCCAGTGCTGGGCCCGCAGCAGGGCCATGGCGCGGCGCAGAAAGACGCGGCTGTCGGCGTTGCGGTACTCGGGGTTGATGTCGGGGAAGTGGCGGCCGATGTCGCCCAGCCCGGCGGCGCCGAACAGCGCGTCGCACAGCGCATGGATCAGCACGTCGCCGTCGGAATGGGCGACCAGCCCGGCGCCGTGGGGAATGCGCACCCCGGCCAGCACCACATGGTCGCCGGGGCCGAAGCGGTGTACGTCGTAACCATGTCCCACGCGCAGCTTCATGCCGTCTCCGCCGCCTGGCGGGCGAGAATCGCCGCGGCCAGCTCCAGATCGCCGGGCCAGGTGATCTTGATGTTGTCGCGCCGCCCCGGGACCATCCGCGGCCGGTGTCCGGCCGCCTCCACGGCGGCGGCTTCATCGGTGATCGGGCCGCCGGCCCGGGCGGCCTGGGCGAGCGCCTCGCGCAGCAGCGCGAAGCGAAACAACTGCGGCGTCTGCGCCGCCCACAGCCCGGTGCGCGGCTCGGTGGCGGCGACCGCGCCGTCCGCGCCGACCCGCTTGAGCGTATCGACCACCGGCACGCCGAGCACCGCGCCGCCGGGATGGTCGGCGGCGGCGAGCAGGGCGGCGACATCCTCCGCGGTCACGCAGGGCCGCACCGCATCGTGCACCAGCACCAGGTCGTCGGCGGCGGCCAGCCCGGCCAGGCGCTCCAGCCCGGCGCGCACCGAATCGATCCGCTCGGCGCCGCCGGTGGCCACCAGCAGGCGCGGATCGGCGGGCGGCGCCAGCGCCGGCCAGTGGATGTCGGCGGGCGCCAGCACCACCACCAGCCCCGCGGCGCCGCCGCCCAGCAGCCGCTCCAGGGTGTGGAGAATCACCGGCCGGCCCGCCAGCATCTGGTACTGCTTGGGGATGGCGCCGCCGCAGCGGCGGCCGGCCCCCGCCGCGGGCACCAGGATCCAGTGCTTCAAGGCGGGTCACCCCGGTCTTCGAGCAGCATGTAGAACACCTCGCCTTCGCCGACCAGCCCCAGGTCCCGGCGGGCGCGCTCCTCCACGCCGATCCCAGATTTCAGCAGCTCGACCTCGTCGGCCAGGCTGCGGTTGCGCACTTCCAGCTCCCGGTTGCGCATCTGCTGGGCCTCGACCTGGCGCTGCAGCCGGGCGCGCTCGGCGACCCCCCCGTCGCCCCACCAGAGGCGGTACTGGAGTCCGAGGAGCAACAGCAGCAGGATGCCGATCAGCCAGCGCATGGGTGCGATTCTAGGCCGGATCCACACCCTTGGCTGCCCGCCGCCGGCTCAGTCGCGGCGCACTTCGGCCAGCCCCCGGTAGGGCGCGGCACCCCCGAGTTCGGCCTCGATGCGCAGCAGGCGGTTGTACTTGGCGACCCGGTCGGAGCGGCACAGGGAGCCGGTCTTGATCTGCCCGGCGGCGGTGGCGACCGCGAGGTCGGCGATGGTGGTGTCCTCGGTCTCCCCGGAGCGGTGGGAGATCACCGCCCGATACCCGGCGGCGCGCGCCATGGCGATGGCGTCGAGGGTCTCCGACAGGGTGCCGATCTGGTTGGGTTTGATCAGGATGGCATTGGCGACCCCCTGCTCAATACCGCGGCGCAGGATTGCGGTGTTGGTTACGAACAGGTCGTCGCCGACCAGTTGCACGCGCCCGCCGAGGCGCTCGGTGAGCAGCTTCCAGCCCGCCCAGTCGGATTCGTCGAGACCGTCCTCGATGGAGGTGATCGGATAGCGCGCGCACAGTTCGGCGAGGTAGTCGACGAAGCCGGCGGCGGCGAAGCTGCGGCCTTCGCCGCGCAGTTCATAGCGCCCGTCGCGGAAGAACTCGGAGGCGGCGCAGTCGAGCGCCAGGGTGATGTCCGCACCGAGCCGGTAACCGGCCGCCGCCACCGCCTCGCCGATGACCGCCAGGGCTTCGGCATTGGAGGCCAGGTCGGGCGCGAAGCCGCCCTCGTCGCCCACCGCGGTGGCCAGGCCGCGGCCGCGCAGCACCTTCTTCAGGGCGTGAAAGATCTCCGCGCCGGCGCGCAGCGCCTCGGCGAAGCTGGGCGCGCCCACCGGCTGGATCATGAACTCCTGAATGTCGACATTGTTGTCGGCGTGCTCGCCGCCGTTGAGGATGTTCATCATCGGCACCGGCATCCGGTAGCCGCCGCCCCCGGCGCCGAACAGCTCGGCGAGGTGCCGGTACAGCGGCAGCCCGCGCCCCGCCGCCGCCGCCCGCGCCGCTGCCAGGGAGACGCCGAGGATGGCGTTGGCGCCCAGCCGGCCCTTGTTGTCGGTGCCGTCGGCCGCGCACATGCGGCGGTCGAGTTCGCGCTGGTCGGCGGCATCGGCGCCCCGCAGCAGGTCGCGCAGCGGGCCGTTGACGTTGGCCACCGCCCGCCGCACGCCCTTGCCCAGGTAGCGCGCCGGATCGCCGTCGCGCAGCTCCAGCGCCTCGCGCGAGCCGGTGGAGGCGCCCGAGGGCACGCAGGCGCTGCCCAGGGCGCCGCGCTCCAGGACCACGTCCACGTTCAGGGTCGGATTGCCGCGGGAATCCAGTATTTCATAGGCGCGAATGTCGGCGATCTTGGTCATGGCAAATCCTGTCGGTGGGCGAGACACGTCACTCGATGGCCAGCGGCGGCAGCGCCTTGATGAAATCGTCGAGCGCCTTGATCTGCCGCAGGAAGGGCTCCAGTTGCACAAGCGGCAGGGCGCTGGGGCCGTCGCACAGCGCCCGGTCGGGATCGGGATGCGCCTCCAGGAACAGCCCGGCGATGCCGGCCGCGACCCCGGCGCGGGCCAGTTCCGCGAGCTGGGCGCGGCGGCCGCCCGAGGCGGCGCCGCCCGGATCGCGGCGCTGCAGGGCATGGGTCGCGTCGAAGGTCACCGGCAACCCGCCGGAAACCGCCTTCATCACCCCGAAGCCGAGCATGTCCACGACCAGGTTGTCATAGCCGAAACAGCTCCCGCGCTCGCACAGCAGCAGTTGGTCGTTGCCGCATTCGCGAAACTTGGCCACCAGGTGCGCGGTCTGCTCCGGGCTCATGAACTGGGGCTTCTTGACGTGGATCGGCCGGCCGGTAGCGGCCAGCGCGGCGACCAGATCGGTCTGGCGAGCGAGGAAGGCCGGCAACTGCAGCAGCGCGCAGACCTCCGCGGCCGGCGCGGCCTGGGCCGGCTCGTGGACATCGGTGATCACCGGCACCCCGAAGCGCGCCTTCACCTCGTCGAGGATGCGCAGGCCCGCCTCCAGCCCGGGGCCGCGAAACGAGTGGATGGAGGTGCGGTTGGCCTTGTCGAAGGAGGCCTTGAACACATAGGGGATGCCCAGCCGCGCGGTGACCTCGACATAGTGCTCCGCCGCGCGCAGCGCCAGGTCGCGGGACTCCAGCACATTGATGCCGCCGAGCAGCACCAGCGGCCGGTCGTTGCCGACGGCGATCTCGCCGACCCGCACCACCCGGCTCATGTCACTCGTTGCCGGCGGCAGCGGCGCGGTCCACCGCCTGCGCCTGCGCCAGACAGGCCTGTACGAATCCGGAGAACAGGGGGTGGCCCGCCCGCGGGGTGGAAGTGAACTCGGGGTGGAACTGGCAGGCGAAGAACCAGGGATGGTCGGGCAGCTCGATGGTCTCGACCAGGGCCTCGTCGGCGGACCAGCCGCCTACCTTCATGCCGGCGGCCTGCAGCACCCCGACGTAGTTGTTGTTCACCTCGTAGCGGTGGCGATGGCGCTCCACGATCACGTCCCGGCCATAGATCTGCCGCGCGCGCGACCCCGCCACCAGCCGCGCCTCCTGGGCGCCGAGGCGCATGGTGCCGCCGTAGTCGAAGGTCTCGGAGCGGCGCTCGACCTGGCCCTGGCGATCGGTCCACTCGGTGATCAGCCCGATCACCGGATGCGGCGTGTCGCGATCGAACTCGGTGCTGTTGGCACCGGCCAGGGCCACCACGTCGCGGGCGAACTCGATCACCGCCACCTGCATGCCCAGGCAGATGCCGAGATAGGGAATCCAGCGCTCACGGGCGTAGCGCACCGCCCGGATCTTGCCTTCCACGCCGCGCTCGCCGAAGCCGCCGGGGACCAGGATGCCGTGGCAGCCGGCGAGGCGGCGGTCGAGATCCGCCTCGGTGTTCAGCTCCTCCGAATCGATGTGGCGCACCACCACCCGCGCCCGGTTGTGGATGCCGGCGTGCTCCAGCGCCTCGTTGAGCGACTTGTAGGCATCCAGCAGATCCATGTACTTGCCGACCATGGCGACCACCACCTCGTGCTCGGGATGGCGCTGGTTGTGCACCACCAGATCCCATTGCGACAGATCGGCGTCGGCACAGGGCAGCTGGAGCTTCTCCACCACCAGGCCGTCGAGGCCCCATTCGTGCAGGTGGCGGGGAATGGAATAGATGCTCTCGACGTCCATCAGCGGCACCACGGCGCGCTCCTCGACGCTGGTGAACAGCGCGATCTTGCGGCGCGAGGCGTCGTCGATCGCCACCTCGGAACGGCAGATCAGCACATCCGGCTGCAGGCCGATGGAGCGCAGCTCCTTGACCGAGTGCTGGGTCGGCTTGGTCTTGGTCTCGCCGGCGCTGGCGATATAGGGCACCAGGGTCAGGTGGATCAGCAGCGCGCGGTGCGAACCCAGCTCCACCCTCAGTTGGCGGATGGCCTCCAGAAACGGCTGGGACTCGATGTCGCCGACGGTACCGCCGATCTCCACCAGGGCGATGTCGGCGCCTTCCCCGCCCTCCAGGATGCGGCGCTTGATCTCGTCGGTGACATGGGGGATCACCTGCACCGTACCGCCCAGGTAATCGCCGCGGCGCTCGCGCCGCAGGATGGTCTCGTAGATCTGGCCGGCGGTGAAATTGTTCTGGCTCGACATGCGGGCGTTGAGGAACCGCTCGTAGTGGCCCAGGTCGAGGTCGGTCTCGGCGCCGTCCTCGGTGACGAACACCTCGCCGTGCTGGAAGGGGCTCATGGTGCCCGGATCGACATTGAGGTAGGGATCGAGCTTGAGCACCGTCACCCGGACCCCGCGCGACTCCATGAGCGCGCCCAGCGAGGCCGCCGCGATGCCCTTGCCCAGGGAAGAAACCACCCCGCCGGTTACGAAAATGAATCGCGTCGTCATCGCTGGCCTTCGCGGCGGTCGGGGTGGCGGAACAACGGGTGCCGGCGGCGCCGGAGCCGGGGGAGGAAACCGCTTGCGTCCCTCCGCGGATGGCGCAAAAGGCTAGCAGAACCCCGCGGTTGGCTCAATCCGGACCGCCACCGACCGCTTCCCGGCGTGGCCGCAAGACGGCCCGGGGATCAGCGCCTGGCGGTGGCCTGACCCAGGTGCCCGGCCTCCAGCCAGCGGCGCACCCGGTTGGCATCGCCGACCCGGGTGAGGTTGCCCCAGGAGTTCATCAGGATCATCACCACCGGGGTATTGGTGATCCGGGTTTTCATCACCAGGCAGCGGCCGGCCTCGCTGAGATAGCCGGTCTTGGTGAGGTCGATGTCCCAACCGGGGTTGCGCACCAGCGGGTTGGTGTTGCGGTACAGGGTCGGGTGGCGGCCCACCATGATGGAGAACTGCTCGCGGGTGGAAAAGTCGCGGATCAGCGGGTAGCGGCTCGCCGCCTGCACCAGCCGCACCAGGTCGGCCGGGGTCGAGCGGTTTTCGCCGGACAGCCCGGTCCCCTCGACGAAGCCGCTGCGGGTCATGCCCAGGGCGCGGGCCTTGCGGTTCATCGCCGCCACCCCCGCGGTCCGGCCGCCGGGGTAGGTGCGCAACAGCGCCGCGGCAGCGCGGTTTTCCGAGGACATCAGCGCCAGCAGCAGCGCCTGGCGGCGGGTCAGCCGGGTACCCACCGCGAGCCGCGAACTGGACCCGCGCAGGCGATCGACCTCGGCGCTGGTGATCTGGAGCCTCTCGTCCAGCGACTGGCCGGCGTCGATCACCACCATGGCGGTCATCAGCTTGGTGATCGAGGCGATCGGCAGGGTGCGGTCGGCATTCTTGCTGTAGAGCACCTCGCCGGTGTCGGTGCGCACGATCAACGCGGCCTGGGAGCGCACGTCCGGTGCCAGGGACCTGGTGGCCGCGGCAAGCGGCATGGCCGCGCCCGCGCCCACCGCCACCACCAAAGCCGCCAGCAGGCCGATGAACCCCTGGCGCAGATCACGGATATTCATGCAACGTCCTCTTGTTTCGGCTGGCGGCGAAGCCAGTGACCCGAGGGTCCGGCCGCCCCTAGCAGGTTGTTGAAAAAGCCCATCCACGGGCTTTTTCAACTCGCTTCGCTGCGAAAATCAAACACTTGCCTGTTTGATTTTCGATGTGGCGCCTCCCTGCGGCGCCTGGCAGGGGGTTTTTCAACGCCCTGCTAGTATCTTCAATTCTTCATGAATTTCCAGCGCCAATTTACTGTCTGCGTGAATTTTTTCTCATTCCGGCCGCGGGTATTCCCAGTGCGGCAGCCAGCCGGATTCGCCGGGCCCCGCGGCGGCTTCGGCACAGACGAACAGATCGCCCACGGCGACCAGGCGGCCGGCGCGCTCGATCAGGGGTACCCGGTCGCGCAGCCAGGGCTCCAGACCCTGCTCCTGGAGGATTTTCTTGAGGGTGTTGGAGGCCGCCCGCCCCGGGGGCCGGGCCCGCTCCCCGCCGCGGCGGTAGCGCACCCGCAATTCGCCCCCGGCGCGCAGCCCGCGGCCGCGGACCGGGCGGGCGCTCAGCACCGCGCCGTCGGGCAGCGCCAGGGGTTCATCCGGCGACCAGCGCCAGGAGCCGCCCGCGGCCGGGGGCGCCGCGCCCCAGCCGGCGGGCAGCAGGTAGAGGCGGTGGCGGAATCTGCGCCACTGCCCCCCCGGCCAGCTCACCAGGGGCGCGGCATCGGCGGCGGCGGGGACCAGGTCGTCCATCAGGGTGGCCAGGGCGCCGGCGCCGGGTTCGGGCACGTCCGGCGCCGGCAGCCAGTGGCGCAGCAGATTGTCGCGGCGGTGGCCGGGCAGGCGTAGCAGCGCATCCAACTCCAGGCTGCGCCCCACCCGCTCGGCGCGCTCGCCGAGGCCGCCGAGATCGAGCTCGGCCAGCTCGCGTTGCAGGCGGGCCGCGGCGGCGGCCTGGTCCGCGGCCCGGCACAGCCGTTGGGCGACGTCCGGCCAGCGCTCGGCCAGGGCGGGCAACACGCGGTGGCGCAACTGGTTGCGGTCGGCGTACAGGGCTGCGTTGGTCTCGTCCTCGATCCAGCACAGGCCCCGGGCGAGGGCGAAAGCGCGCAGCCGGGCGCGCGGGAAGCCCAGCAGCGGCCGCGCCAGGCGGCCCCGGCCGAGGCGCCGGGCGGCGGGCATGCCGGCCGGCCGGCCGGTGCGCAGCAGCCGGTAGAGCAGGGTCTCGGCCTGATCGTCGGCATGGTGGGCGAGCAGCAGCAGGTCGCCCGCCTCGAGCCACCGGGCGAAGACCCTGTAGCGCGCCGCCCGGGCGCGGGCCTCCAGGCCTCCGCTGCCGGGCGCAACCCGGATGCGCTCGACTTGGCAGGGGACCTCCAGCGCGGCGCAGGTGGCCTGGCAGTGGCGCTGCCAGGCGTCGGCGTTGGGCGACAGGCCGTGGTGCACGTGGATCGCAGTCAGGACCGCGGCGCCGTAGCGCTCGCGGGCGAGTTGCAGCAAGACCCGGGAATCGAGGCCGCCGCTGTAGCCGATCAGGATGCGGCCCGCCGGCGGCGCCGGCAGCGCCGCGTGCAGGTCGCCATCCGCCAGCGCCATGGCCGCCGGGAATCAGCCGTTGCCGTAGGACATCAGCCGCCGGAAACGCTTTTCCAGCAGGCCGTCGAGCGACTCGGCGCACAGCCGTTCGAGCTGCGCGGCGAGCCGCCCCCGCAGGGTCTCCGCCATGGCCGCCACGTCGCGGTGGGCGCCGCCCAGGGGCTCGGGGATGGTCTCGTCGACGATGCCGAGCTCCTCCAGCACCCTCGAGGTCACGCCCATGGCCTCGGCGGCCAGCGGCGCCTTCTCGACGGTCTTCCAGATGATGTTGGCGCAGCCCTCGGGGGAGATCACGAAATAGGTCGCATACTGCAACATGTTGAGCCAGTCGCCGACCCCGATGGCGATGGCCCCGCCCGAGCTGCCCTCGCCGATCACGGTGCAGATCACGGGCGTGCGCAGCCGCGACATGACCGCCAGATTGCGGGCGATCGCCTGGCTGATGCCGCGCTCCTCGGAGTCGATGCCGGGATAGGCGCCGGGGGTGTCGATCAGGGTCAGCACCGGCAGCGAGAAGCGCTCGGCCAGCTCCATCAGGCGCAGCGCCTTGCGGTAGCCCTCGGGCTTGGGCATGCCGAAGTTGCGGCGGATCTTCTCGTTGATGCCGCGCCCCTTCTCCTCGGCGATCACCACCACCGGGCGCCCGTCGAGCCGCGCCACGCCGCCGATGATCGCCGGGTCGTCGCCGAACTGGCGGTCGCCGTGCAGTTCGTCGAACTCGGTGAACAGCCGCGGAATGTAGTCGCTGGCGTAGGGCCGCAGCGGATGGCGGGCGATCTGCACCACCTGCCAAGGCGTCAGATCGCTGTAGATGCTGGCGGTCAGCTTGCGGGACTTCTCGCGCAGGGTGGCCAGTTCCTCGGCGATGTTGAGCGCGTTGTCGTCACTGACCGTCTGCAGTTCAGCGATCCGGGCTTCGAGCTCGGCGATCGGCTGTTCAAAGTCGAGATAATCGAGATTCATCGAGAGGTCCGGTGAGCGGGCGCCGCCGGCGCGCCGACTTATTTAGTAGTTGAGTTGCAGGCTGTCGCGGCCGAAATTATCCCGCAGCCGGTGCAGGAGTTCATCTTCCGGCTTGAGCGCCCAGGTCTCGGGCAGGGCGATGTCGCCCATCGCGCCCGGCCGCCGGCAGCGCAGCCGCAGCGGGCAGGGCCCGTTGCGATAGGGCGCGATGAGGTCGGCGAGCCGCGCGATCTGCTCGGGCCCGATCTGCTCGGTGCGCAGCTCCAGCACCAGGCCCTTGAGCAGGCTGCCGCGCGCCTCGGCCAGGGTCTGGACGGCCTCGGCGCGCATCTTGAGTCCGCCCGTGTAGTCGTCCTCGCCGACCTGGCCGGTGACCACCAGGATGGCGTCGCGCCCGACCTTGTCGCGGTGTTCCCGGTACAGCTCGGCAAACAGCGCCACCTCGATGCGGGCGCTGCGGTCGTCGAGAGTGACGAAGCACATGGCGTCGCCGCGGCGGGTCTTCATGGTGCGCAGTCCGACCACCAGCCCCACCACCCGCTGCGCTTCGCGCCCGGCGCGCAGGCCGGCGATGCGCTGCGGCACCAGGCGCTCCAGCTCGCCGCCGTACTCGTCGAGCGGATGGCCGGTGAGGTACAGGCCCAGGGTTTCCTTTTCGCCGCGCAGTCGCTCGGCGACCCCGCAGCCGCGGGTCGCCGCGAAGGGCGCATAGCTGCCGCTCGCCGGTGGCTCCGCCGGGGCACCCCCGAACAGGTCGCCGATGCCGGCATCCCGGTTGCGCGCCTGCTGGCCGGCGCGCTGCACCGCCTGGTCCATCGCCGCGAACAGCACCGCGCGGCGGTAGCCGATGTCGGCCGGGGCGCCGCGCGGGTCCTGGCGGGGCCCCAGCCCGTCCATGGCACCGGCGCGGACCAGCGCCTCCAGCACCCGCTTGTTGAGCCGCCGGGCATCGACCCGGGCGCAGAAGTCGAACAGGTCCCGAAACGGCCCGCCCGCCTCGCGCGCGGCGATGATCGCCTCCACCGGGCCCTGCCCCAGGCCCTTGATGGCGCCCAGCCCATAGATCACCTGCCCGGCCTCGGATACCGAAAACTGGTAGCGGCCGGTATTGACGTCCGGCGGAGCGACCTCCAGGCCCAGTGCGCGGCACTCCTCGATCAGGGTCACCACCTTGTCGGTGTGCTGCATGTCCGCCGACAGCACCGCGGCCATGAACGCGGCCGGGTGATGGGCCTTGAGCCAGGCGGTCTGGTAGGCGAGCAGCGCATAGGCCGCCGAGTGCGACTTGTTGAAGCCGTAGCCGGCGAACTTCTCCATCAGGTCGAAGATGTTCTCGGCGAGCTCCGCGGCGACCCCGTTGCGGGTGGCGCCGGCCACGAACACCGCCCGCTGCTCGGCCATCTCCTCGGCCTTCTTCTTGCCCATGGCGCGGCGCAGCAGGTCGGCCTCGCCGAGCGAATAGCCGGCCAGCACCTGGGCGATCTGCATCACCTGTTCCTGGTAGAGGATGATGCCGTAGGTCGGCTCCAGCACCGGCTTGAGCGCGGGATGCTGATAGCGCGGGTGCGGATAGGCCACCGGCTGGCGGCCGTGCTTGCGGTCGATGAAGTCGTCGACCATGCCCGATTGCAGCGGCCCGGGGCGGAACAGCGCCACCAGGGCCACGATGTCCTCGAACCGGCTGGGCTTGAGGCGCAGGATCAGCTCGCGGATGCCGCGCGATTCGAGCTGGAACACCGCCGTGGTGCGCGCCTGCTGGAGGAGCGCATAGGTGGGCTGGTCGTCGAGCGGGAGGGCGGCGATGTCGATGGGCGGGCGGCCGTCGCGCGCGCGCTCGCGGTTGGCGTCGCGCACCGCCCAGTCGATGATGGTCAGGGTGCGCAGGCCCAGGAAATCGAACTTGACCAGCCCGACCCGCTCGACGTCGTCCTTGTCGAACTGGGTGACCACGCCCTCGCCCGCGGCATCGCAGTAGAGCGGCGCGAAATCGGTCACCGCCCCGGGCGCGATCACCACCCCGCCGGCATGCTTGCCGGCGTTGCGGATCAGGCCCTCGAGCTGGAGCGCCATGTCCCAGATCTCCTGCGCCTCCTCGTCGCCGGCCAGGAAATCGCGCAGCGCCTCATCCTGTTCGCGCGCCCGGGCCAGGGTGATGCCGAGCTCGTTGGGAATCAGCTTGGAGAGCTTGTCGGCGAGCCCGTAGGACTTGCCCTGCACCCGGGCCACGTCGCGCACCACCGCCTTGGCGGCCATGGTGCCGAAGGTGATGATCTGGGACACCGCCTCGCGCCCGTAGCGCTCGGCGACATAGGCGATCACCCGGTCGCGGTTGTCCATGCAGAAGTCGATGTCGAAGTCCGGCATCGACACCCGCTCGGGATTGAGAAAGCGCTCGAACAGCAGGTCGTAGGCGATGGGGTCGAGATCGGTGATCTCCAGCGCGTAGGCGACCAGCGAGCCGGCGCCGGAACCCCGCCCCGGACCCACGGGAATGTGGTTGCGCTTCGCCCAGCGGATGAAGTCCATGACGATCAGGAAATAGCCGGCGAAGCCCATCTGCTCGATGACGCCGAGCTCGAACTCCAGCCGCTGCTGATAGCGGGCCCGGCGCTGCTCCGCCGCCGCGGCTTCGACTTCCGGCAAGGCGGCGAGGCGCCGCTCCAGCCCCTCCTGGGCACAGCGGCGGAAGAATTGCGACGGGGACAGCCCGTCCGGCACCGGATAGTCGGGCAGCCGCACCTCGCCGAGCCGGAGCTCCAGGTTGCAGCGCCGGGCGATCTCCACGCTGTTGGCGAGCGCCTCGGGCAGGTCGTCGAACAGCTCCGCCATCTCCGCCGGCGAGCGCAGGTACTGGCGGTCGCTGTGGCGGCGTTCGCGGCGCGGGTCGTTGAGGGTCCGGCCCTCCTGGATGCAGACCCGCGCCTCGTGGGCCTCGAACTGATCGGGGGTGAGAAAACAGACGTCGTTGGTGGCCACCACCGGGCACTGGCGGTCCGCGGCCAGTGCCACCGCCCGCTGCAGGTACTCGTCCTCGCCGGGCCGGCCGGTGCGCTGCAGCTCGAGATAGAAGCGCCCGGGGAAATCCGCCAGCCACCCATCGAGCAGCGCCTCGGCCTCGGTGCGCCCGGCGAGCAGCGCCTGGCCGATGTCGCCGGCGCGCCCTCCGGAGAGGGCGATCAAGCCCTCGGCCGCCGCGGAAATCCACTCCCGGCGCAGCATCGGCCGGCCTCGCACCTGGCCCTCCAGGTAGGCGCGCGAGATCAGCCGGGTCAGGTTGCGGTAGCCCGTTGCGTCCTGCACCAGCAGCGTCAACCGCGCCGGCGGCGCATCCCCGGCCGCCAGCACGCTGAATTCGGCGCCGCAGATCGGCTTCAGGCCGCGCGCCTCCGCGGCCTGGTAGAAGCGCACCAGGCCGAAGAAGTTGCAGACATCGGTCAGCGCCACCGCGGGCATGCCCAGTTGCGCGGTGCGCTCCACCAGTTCGTCGATGCGCAGCAGGCCTTCGACCAGCGAGTACTCGCTGTGCACGCTGAGGTGGACGAACGGCGGCGGGTCGGCTGTGGCCATCCGCTTCAGGTCGCCGGCTGCTGGCGGGCGCGGCGCGCGATGGCGGCCCGCACCAGCTCCAGCCCGGTTTGCTCGCAGGGCGGCAGTTCGGCCTCGGTGATCCCCAGGGGGGTGACCCGGTCGCCCCACTTGAGCAGGCTTGCCCCCCAGGTCAGCCCGGCGCCGAAGGCGGTGAACAGGATGGTCATGCCGGGCGCCACGCGCCCCTCCTCGAGGGCCTCGCACAGCGCGATGGGGATGGTGCTGGTCGAGGTATTGGCATACTTTTCCAGCGTCAGCACCACCTTGCCCATGTCCGCGCCCAGGCGTTTGACCACCGCCTCGACGATGCGGACATTGGCCTGGTGGGGGATGATCAGATCGAGCTGGTCGAGGCGCGTGCCGCTCTGGGTGAGCACCGCCTCGCAGGCATCGCCCATGCCCTTGACCGCGTGCTTGAAGATCTCCGGGCCGCTGAAGTCGATGGTGATGTCGAGCGGGCGGAACTGGGCGATGGCGTCGAGCCCGAAGTCGGGGATGGCGAGCAGCTCCCGGGTGCCGGGCACACAGCCCAGCTTGCCGGCGAAAAACCCCGACTCGCGCGCCGAGGCCTGCAGCACCACGGCGCCGGCGCCATCGCCGAACAGGATCGCCGACTCGCGCCGCGACCAATTCATCAGCGAGCTCAGGCGCTCGGAGCCGATCACCAGGGCGGTGCGGATGCTGCCCATGCGGATCATGTCCGAGACCATGTTGAAGGCGTAGAGAAACCCGCTGCAGGCGGCGTTGAGATCCAGCACCCCGGCATGCACCGCGCCGATCCGGTTCTGCACGATGGAGCCGGTGTTGGGCACCACCTCGTCCGGGGTGGTGGTGGCATAGGCGATCAGTTCGACCTCGCGGGCGTCGACCCCGGCCGCGGCCAGGGCCCGCAGCGCGGCGACCTCGCCGAGCGCGGCATTGGTGACATGGCTGATGCGCCGCTCGCGGATGCCGGAGCGCGTGGCGATCCATTCATCGCTGGTGTCCATGATCGTTTCGATGTCGCGGTTGGCGAGCACGGCGGGCGGCAGACAACGCCCCCACCCGGTGATCTCGGCGTAGATCATGGAGCTTCCCGGTGGGCCCTGGACAAGGCGGGATTATGCCGGAATTGTCCGTCTGTGGGCGCTGCCGCGCAACGCGGCTTGCGGGTTTTGGCAGGCGGCGAGCGCCCGGCGGCGGGGTTCAGCAGCCGCGGGTGACCACCGGCTCGGCGTCGTCGAGACTTTCCGCCAGATAGGCCAGTTCGCTGCGGACATCATCCAGCGACCGATAGGCGAGATAGCGCTCGACCACCGCCTGGATCAGCGCCCGGCCCATGGCGTCCGGGCTCATTTCCGGCCGCTCGCCGGCAGCGGCGAACGCCGCCGCCACCAGTTCGCGCGCCTGGGCGTGCTCACCTGCCATCAGTCGTCTCCCCAATCCCGTCGCCGGACATTGTGCACGGCGCGGCACCCGCGGCCATGACCTGCATCAGGGTGCGGCGCTCGGCGCCGGCGGCTGCCCGCCGGCGAGCCAGGCCACCAGCAGTTTGATCTGCAAGTCATCGAGGCGGCCCGCAAACGCCGGCATGCGCCCGTTGCGCCCCGCGGCGATGGTCGCCTGGAGGGCGGCGGGATCGCCGCCGTAGAGCCAGATGGTGTCGCTGAGGCGCGGCACGCCGAGCAGGGGATTGCCCTCCCCGGCGGGCCCGTGACAGGCCGCGCAGTACTGCGCAAAGACGGCCCGGCCCGGGTGGTCCGGGGGAGCCCCCGCCGCCAGCCGCTGTACATAGTCGGCGACCGCGCCCAGGTCGTCGCCCTGCAGCGCCGCGCCCCAGGCGGGCATGGCCGCCATCCGGCCCTGGCGGATGGTCTGTTCGATCTGAGCGGGGCTGCCGCCCCACTGCCAGTCGGCGTCGCGCAGGTCGGGAAACAGCCGCGCCTGGCCGCGCGCGTCACTGCCGTGACAGGCCGCGCAGTGCTGCGCGAACAGCCCGGCCGCGACCTCCATGGCCGCCGGGTCGGCGGCCAGCGCCGCCAGATCCCGCCCCGCCAGTTCGGCCCGCGGCGCCGCGAACTCGGCGACGAACTCGCGGTGGTGCTCGCGGAACTGCCCGCCCTGGGACCACTTCAGGGCCCCGGCGTAGGAGCCGAAACCGGGGTACAGCATCAGGTAGACGACGCTGAACACCATGGCCGCGAGCAGCAGCCAGAACCACCAGAAGGGCGCCGGGCTGTCGCCCTCGTGCAGGTTCCCGTCCCACACCGGATCCTCGCCGGAGACCTTGCCCCGCTCCGGGCCGGCGCGCAGGAAGTAGACGCTGAGCACCAGCCACAACAGGCCGGCGAAGCTGAGCACCGACAGCAGGATGATCCAGCCACTCCAGAAGTCCGCCGGCAGGTCAGCCATGATCCCGTTCGTCCTCCAGGGGTATGCGGGCGCTGAAATCCAGCGTCTCCCGGGTGGAGCGCAGCGACAGCCAGGTGACCAGCAGGACCATGAACAGCATCACCAGCATGTCGCCGAGAAACAGAAACCAGATCATGTCAGTGCCCCCCGTGGCTGTCCGCGGCATCGGCGTCCAGCCCGGTGCCCAGCATCTGCAGATAGGCGATCAGGGCGTCGATCTCGCGCAGCCCCTCCAGACGCCCGGGCGCGGCGGCGATGTCCGCCTCCGCATACGGGTGCCCCAGCCGGCGCAGGGCGCGCAGCTTGGCCTGGATGTCGCCCACGCCGGCCGCGGGCCGCTCGGCCAGCCAGGGATAGGCCGGCATGATGGATTCGGGCACCACCTGGCGCGGGTCGAGCAGGTGGACCTCGTGCCAGCGATCGCTGTACTTGCCGCCGATCCGGTGCAGATCGGGCCCGGTGCGCTTGGACCCCCACAGGAAGGGGCGGTCGTAGACGAACTCCCCGGCCCGCGAGTAGGGGCCGTAGCGCTCCACCTCGGCAACCAGCGGGCGCACCTGCTGGGAATGGCAGACGTGGCAGCCCTCGCGGATATAGATGTCGCGGCCGGTCAGCTCGACCGCATCGTAGACCCTGGTGGTCGCCAGGGGGGTGCTCAGCGATTCCTGGAACAGGCTGGGCAGCACCTGCACCAGGCCGCCGATGGCCGACACCAGCAGGATGCCGAAGATCAGCAGGCCGGCGTTCTCCTCGATCTTCTTGTGCAGCTCGAGGGCGTTCATGCGCCGGCCCTCCCGGCCGCGACGCCCGCGGCCGGGCGCTCCAGCCGCCAGGGTTCGGGCACCGGCGGCGGCGCCACCGCCTGGATCCGGCGCCCGCGCAGGGTCATGAACAGGTTCCAGGCCATCAACAGGGTGCCGCTCCAGAACAGCAGCCCGGCGACCAGCCGCAACCCGTAGTAGGGCCGCATGGCGACCATGACGTCGCGGAACCCGAAACTCAGCTCGCCCAGTCGATCCACGCTGAGCCAGAGCAGGCCCTGGGAGACGCCGGCGGCCCACATCGCCAGGATGTAGAGCAGGGTGCCGGCGAGCGCCAGCACGAAATGCAGGTTGGCGAGCCGGACGCTGTGCAGCTCCGCACCCACCAGCCGGGGCACCAGGAAGTAGAAGGTCCCGTAGGTCACCATGGCGTTCCAGCCCAGGGCCCCGGAGTGCACATGACCGATGGTCCAGTCGGTGAAATGGCTGACCACGTTGACGTTGCGGATCGCCATCATCGGCCCCTCGAAGGTCGCCAGCCCGTAGAACGCCAGCGCCAGCACGATGAACTTGAGCGCCGGGTCGGTCCTGAGCTTGGTCCAGGCCTTGCTCACCGTCATCACGCCATTGATCAGGGTGGCCCAGGACGGCGCCAGCAGCACCAGGCTCATCACCATCCCCAACGACTGCACCCATTCCGGGATAGCGTTGTAGTGCAGGTGGTGGGGGCCGGCCCAGATATAGCTGTAGGTGAACGCCCAGAACGCCACCACCGAGAGCCGATAGCTCCAGATCGGCTGCTCGGCCTGCTTGGGCAGAAAGTAATAGAGCATGCCCAGAAAGCCGCCGGTGAGCAGGAAGCCCACCGCGTTGTGGCCGTACCACCACTGCACGATGGCGTCCTGGGCGCCGGCGTACAGGGAATAGGACTTGTCCAGCGTCACCGGCAGCGCCAGATTGTTGACGATGTGCAGCATGGCGATGACGATGATCAGCCCGCCGTAGAACCAGTTCGAAATGTAGATGGGCCGGATCCGGCGCCGCGCGATGGTGCCGAAGAACACGATGCCGAAGCACACCCAGATCAGGGTGATGGCGATGTCGAACGGCCATTCCAGCTCGGCGTATTCCTTGGTCGAGGTCCAGCCGGCGAGCAGCGACAGGCCGCCCAGCAGCACCACCAGTTGCCAGGCATAGCAGCAGAACCAGGCCAGCCGGGGCAGGAACAGGGGCACATGGCTGGTGCGCTGCACGCTGTAGAAGGCGGTGGCCATCAGCGCCGACACCCCGAAGCCGAAGATCACCCCATTGGTGTGCAGCGGCCGGAGGCGGCCGAACGACAGCCAGAACTGGCCGAAATCGAGCGTCGGCCACAGCAGCTCGGCGGCCACCCAGACCCCGACCGCCATGGCCAGCACCGCCCACAGCACCGCGAACTGGACCAGCCGGGCGACGACCTGGTCGGCGTAGATTTCCGGCTTCGGCTGCGGCATCGACTCCCCCTCAGATCCTGATCGCCGGCCCCAGGCCGGCGGTCCACAACCAGGCGCTGATGCCGAGCAGGCTCACCGCCGCGACCAGCAGCCAGCCCACCAGCGCCGAGGACATCAGCATGCCGCGCTCCGGCGGGATGTGGAGCACCACCGGCAGGCCGCGGTAGAGCAGGGTCATGCTCCAGATCGCCGCCGGGATCATCACCAGCACATTGAAGAACACATGGGGAAACAGGTGGGCGAGGCTGGCGGCCGCGAGCGGCGCGCAGACCACGGTGAAGAACGCCAGATAGACCCGGTAGGAGCCCGCCGCGCCATAGGTCACGCCCATCCAGCGCGCCAGCCCCACGGTGGTGAAGAAGCCGAAACAGAGCGCGAACAGATACAGCAGGCTCACGGTCACCGCCTGCGGGGTATCCAGATAGAGCGGCTCGGGGGCGCCCAGGCGCCAGCCGAACAGGATGCCCCCCACCACCGCGCTCGCGGGGGGGATCAGCAGCAGCAGGGGCAGGTAGCGCTGCACCGCCCGGATCCGGGCGCGGTCGGCGCGGGCGAGTTCCCGCAGCGCGGTGCCGGGATCGAACAGCAGGCTGAACAGCGATCCGCGTTCCATGGTTTCCATTGCCCGCCTCGAACTGCTCCGGCGCTGGGCATGGTAATCGCCCGCCACAGCCGCCATTTGATCCAGATCATATACCATGGCGCCTTGGCCTCCGAGTCCCGATTCCACCCGCCCGCCATGGTTGCCGACACCAGTGCCCTCAATCGCCGCCGCCACCCCCTGGCCGACGGCGATGAGGTCTGGCTGTTCGGTTACGGCTCGCTGATCTTCAAGGCCGATTTCCCCTATCTGGAGAGACGCGCCGCCCATATCCGGGGCTGGGCGCGGCGCTTCTGGCAGGGCTCCCACGACCACCGCGGCACCCCGCAGGCGCCCGGGCGGGTGGTCACCCTGGTGCCCGCGGACGCCCTGTGCCACGGCGTCGCCTACCGGATCCGGGGCGCGGTGTTCCACCATCTCGATCGCCGCGAAAAGAACGGCTACCTGCGCCTCGGCACCGACCTGCACCTGGCCGGCGGCGGGACGGTCGCGGGGCTGGTCTACATCGCCGACGCCGGCAACCCGGCCTTTCTGGGCCCGGCGCCGCTCGCCGACATCGCCGGCCAGATCGCCGCCGCGCGCGGGCCGAGCGGCGCCAACCTCGATTACCTGCTCGAGCTCGCGGCCGCCCTGCGCACCCTCGGCGCCTCCGACCCCCACATCGACGCGCTGGTGGCGCAGCTCGGCGCGGCGCGCTGAATTCCCGGTTCGGGCCCCGGACCGGGACGTCCAGCCTTGCGTTCCGGCGCGGGCATCCCCACTCTAGCGGCCTCGGAAGTCCGTCATCGACCCTGCGGGAGCGACCCCATGCCATCGCGCGATCTGGAACAGTGGATGTGGGCGGAGGCGATGCGCATGCTCGATCGCGCCGAACGCGTGCACCGGCAACTGCTGCCGCCCGGCGGCGCCGGCGCCCGCCGCTGGGAGCCCGCGATCGACGTCTACGAGACCCCGGAACATCTGTGGGTCGTGGCGGCCCTGCCCGGAGTCGCCGCCGACCAGCTCAGCATCGACCTCCAGCCGGGAGTGCTGGTGCTCAGCGGCCAGCGGCGTCTGCCCAAGGCCGCACGGGTCGGGTTGACGCACCGCCTGGAAATTCCCAGCGGGCGCTTCTCGCGGCGCCTGGCGCTGCCGCCGCAACCGCTGGAGCTGGTATTCAATGAACTCGCCGACGGCTGCCTCTACCTCGGCTTTCGCAAACCCTAGGATGTGCCGATGAACGATCAGCCAACGCCGGAAGCTGCCGGCACCTCGACCCGCGACTGGCCGGAGGATTTCGTGATCCTGCTGCCGGTGCGCAACTTCGTGCTGTTCCCGGAACTGGTGATGCCGCTCTCCGTGGGGCGCCCCAACTCCATCGCCGCCGCCCAGGAGGCGATTCGCGCCGAGCGCCCGATCGGCCTGATCCTGCAGCGCGATCCGGACCTGGAGAACCCGGGGCCGGACGACCTCTACCGCATCGGCACCATCGCCAATGTGCTGCGCTTCGTCACCACCGACGACCAGCAGCACCATCTGATCTGCCAGGGGGAATCGCGCTTCCGCATCCTCGACTTCATCCCCAGCGCCCCCTTTCTGGCCGCCCGGGTGGAGCGGCTGCACGAACCGCGCGGCGCCCAGGATCCGGAGCTCGACGCGCGCCTGCTGACCCTGCGCGAGCGGGCGCTGGAAGCCCTGCAACTGCTGCCCCAGACCCCCCAGGAACTGGTCAACGCGGTGCGCTCCATCACCTCCGCCGGCGTGCTCGCCGACACCGTGGCCGGCTACATGGACCTCAAGCCCGAGGACAAGCAGGGCATCCTCGAAACCCTCGACCTCAAGCAGCGCATGGACAAGGTCCAGCAACTGCTCGACTACCGGGTGGAGGTGCTCAAGCTGTCCCACAAGATCGGCCAGCAGACCCGCGAGCGGATGAGCGAGCGGCAGCGCGAAGCCATGTTGCGTGAGCAGCTGCGCTCCATTCAGCAGGAACTGGGCGAGGGCGAAGACCGCGCCGAGGAGATCCGCGAGCTGACCGAGGCCGTCGAAAAAGCCGGCATGCCCGAGGAGGCCAGGACCCAGGCGATGCGCGAGATCAAGCGCCTGGAGCGCATGCCCGAGGCCGCCGCCGAATACTCCATGGTGCGCACCTACCTGGAATGGCTCACCGAGCTGCCCTGGAGCAGGGAATCCGAGGACAAGCTGGATATCGAGGAGGCCCGCCGGGTGCTCGACGAGGATCACTACGGCCTGGAGAAGGTCAAGCGGCGGATCCTCGAACACCTGGCGGTGCGCAAGCTCAACCCCGAGGGCAAGAGCCCGATCCTCTGCTTTGTCGGCCCGCCGGGGGTGGGCAAGACCTCGCTGGGGCAGAGCATCGCCCGCGCGATGGGCCGCCAGTTCCAGCGCATCGCCCTGGGCGGCGTCCATGACGAGGCCGAGATCCGCGGCCACCGCCGCACCTACATCGGCGCCCTGCCCGGCAACATCATCCAGAGCATCCGCAAGGCCGGCACCCGCAACCCGGTGTTCATGCTCGACGAGATGGACAAGCTCGGCACCGGCTTTCACGGCGACCCGGCCTCGGCGCTGCTCGAAGTGCTCGACCCGGCGCAGAACGCCAGCTTCCGCGACACCTACCTGGGCGTGCCCTTCGACCTCTCGCACACCATGTTCATCGGCACCGCCAACGTCCTCGACCAGATCCCGGGCCCGCTGCGCGACCGCATGGAAGTGATCGAGCTGCCCGGCTACACCCGCGAGGAGAAAATCGAGATCGCCCGCCGCTACCTGGTCGGCCGGCAACTGAAGGCCGCCGGCCTGACCCCGGAGCAGTGCCGGATCGACGACGCCGCCCTGTCGCGCATCGTCGCCGACTACACCCGCGAGGCCGGCTGCCGCAACCTCGAACGCGAGATCGGCGCCGTGGTGCGCCATGTGGCGGTGCGCATCGCCGAGGGCAGCATCACCAGCGCCACCATCGGCCCGGACGACCTGCCCGGGATCCTGGGGCCACCGCGCTTCGAGGACGAGGTCGCCATGCGCACCAGCGTGCCCGGCGTGGCCACCGGCCTGGCCTGGACCCCGACCGGCGGCGACATCCTGTTCATCGAGGCCAGCCGCGCGCCCGGCAAGGGCCGGCTGATCCTCACCGGCCAGCTCGGCGACGTCATGAAGGAGAGCGCCCAGGCCGCGCTCAGCCTGATCAAGAGCCGCTGCGCGGAGCTGGAACTCGACCCCGAACTGTTCGAGCACAACGACATCCACATCCATGTGCCGGCCGGCGCCATCCCCAAGGACGGCCCCAGCGCCGGCGTGGCGCTCTACACCGCACTGGCCTCGCTGCTCACCGAGCGCCGAGTCCGTGAGGACATCGCCATGACCGGCGAGATCACCCTGCGCGGCCTGGTGCTGCCGGTGGGCGGCATCAAGGAAAAGACCCTGGCGGCGCTGCGCGCCGGCATCCACACGGTGCTGCTGCCGGCCCGCAACCGCAAGGACGAAGAGGAGATCCCCGCCTCCGCCCGGGAACAACTCCAACTGCACTGGATCGAGCGGGTCGAGGACGCGGTGGAGCTGGCGCTGGCGCCCAAATCCTGACCGGGCGGCGGCGCAGCCGGCAAAACCCCGGGGCGCAGCCGGCAAAACCCGCAACCCGTCGGGTGCTCGCCGCAACCCCCGATGCCGGCGGCATCTGCTGTATGACGCTCTGTAGGGGCGGTTCCGCCAGTTACCTGGAGACCAACCGACACCCAACAGGGACGGTGACCGAAATGCGGTACAAAGGTAGGGCAAATAGCGTGTATGCCGTGACTTGAGCATCGAACGGTGTTTGCTCGATGCTACCCGGCACCAGCGCGCCGACCACCTCCCTGTTACTGGTGACTTGAGCATCGACGCGCGTTTGCTCGACACTACCAATCTGCCGGTCGATGGACGTGATTCGGTACGTAACCACCGGCAATCGCTGGACCGGGTTTTCGACGCAGCGCATGGCGTACGCGATAGCCCGTTGCTCTCGGTTACCGAACAACCCGTCTTCAACGGGATGCACAACTTTGGTCGTGGCTATTCCCATCAGACCAACCCCCACCACGGCGATCATGATGCCGAGCAGGCGTTTCACTGGAAGGGCCTGCTGCGAGCACGACCTGTAGCTACCACGTCACGAAACTGGGATAGCCGCCCCACACCATGTACCAACCGGTGATGAGGTTCTTTGTTTGGGTAGAATACATGCACCAGATTGTCGGTAAGCCCAGACACAGGTTCTGGTTCTCTTGTCCTTGAAGGTTGAAGGGAGTGTACCCAGCAACACCATGAGTGGTAAACGCCCACGCTCCGAAATAGATCGTACCGGAAGCGATGGCGAGAGCATCAAAGCTCCCGAAGCTGAAGACGGGGCCGTTGGGGTCACCAGTGCCTGCGGTAGGACAATCGTTGTATCCGTCAGGGAGATTGGTGTACGTCGTACACGTGGAGGTAAAGAAGTTCGGGTCGTGAACCCAAAGGTCATGCTCATACCCGGGATCCACAACGGAGAAAGGTCCCGTCGCAGACCACCGGAAGTAGGAATCAAGATAGAAAGCACCGTTGTAGTAAAGGTCACCTTCATTCGGATAATACGCGGCGTGTGCGCCCGCAATACCCCCGAACAATGTCACCATCGCAACAATCACGCGAAACGCTCTCAAAATCATCGCTTGATCTCCTTACTTGGAGTTGCTGGCTTCGGATATGACGTCATAGAGATCGCTGGGACTAATGGTTTGGACACTCGGGTCCATGAAGTCCCGCCGATAGGACTCGGGCTTAAGCCTTGCCGCACCCGCCTTCGGATTCTCCGATACTGCGTCAACGTCAACGAACGCTCGAACCTTCGGCTCTGCCAGCAGTTTGGCAATCCCGCCGGATTCGCCCTCCGCTTCAATAGCAAACACCAATGGCCCACCGGAACGCGCCGCCAGGAGGGCATCTTGAAACTGTTTGCGAATGTTCAGCAAAGAACGCGCTTCTTTTTGTAGCTTTTCGTCGGTCGCCACCTCCTCCTTCTTGTGACTGGCCAAGAACTTCTCCAGTCGCACGTCATTAGCTGCTATGGCATCTTCAAAGAACGAAATTGCCTGATTCCTTACTTCGACGATGAACTCTGCCGGCAGCACCTCCTCATACATCCTATGTGTCCCCGTTAGCCCAGCCGACCACGTGAACGCCGCCATCGGCGAAACGGAATTACGCTACAGAATATCAGCGATTTCCGAGTCGTTAATGGTGGAACCGAAACCAACCTGGATCCTCTCTGTCGCGGCGGCTGGAGAGATTGCGGCCAAAAAGATAAGCACCGTTGCTGCGATTGACCGATTCACGGCGTTTAGACTCATGATGAAGGCCCTCTCTTCTTATTGATTGCAACGTCAAGTATTAGAAAGACTAGCCGCCCTTTTCACTGCGAGTCAATATTTGATCTGCACATCGAGGAGGCGCCATCCCCAAGGACGGCCCCAGCGCCGGGGTGGCGCTCTACACCGCGCTGGCCTCGCTGCTCAGCGAGCGCCGGGTGCGCGAGGACATCGCCATGACCGGCGAGATCACCCTGCGCGGCCTGGTGCTGCCGGTCGGCGGTATCAAGGAAAAGACCCTGGCCGCGCTGCGCGCCGGCATCCACACGGTGCTGCTGCCGGCGCGCAACCGCAAGGACCAGGACGACATCCCCGCGGCCGCCCGGGAACAGCTCGAGCTGCACTGGATCGAGCGGGTCGAGGATGCCGTGGCCCTGGCGCTGACGCCCAAATCCTGACCGGACGCCAGGCCCGGCGAGTGCAGCGCACCCGGCGCACCGGGCCCCGCGCTTGACCCACCGCCCGACCTGGGCAAAGCTGGCAGCGCAAAAAAAACCGGATGCGGGGCCCTGCCCCGCCCCATTCATCCTTCACATTCACCCTATCCATCCCACTGCAATCCATTACAGGAGCGACCGCGGCCCGACCGCGGACGAAAACAACCATGAAAAACGTAGAAGGCAAAGTCGCATTCATCACCGGCGCGGCCAGCGGCATGGGCCTGGGCATGGCCCGGGCGTTCGCCAGGGCAGGCATGAAAGTCATGATCGCCGACATCGAGGCCGAACCCGCCCAGAAGGCCGCCGCCGAACTCAAGGGCCAAGGCCTCGACGCCGCCTGGGTGCAGGTCGATGTCCGCAAGCTGGAAGCCGTGCAGGCCGCCGCCGACCAGACCATCAAGACCTTCGGCAAGGTGCACGTGATCTCCAACAACGCCGGCGTCGCCGTGGGCGGCTACAGCGAAACCTGCAACATGCGCAACTGGCACTGGGTGGTGGACGTCAACCTCTGGGGCGTGGTCCACGGCCTGCAGGCCTTCGTGCCCCGCATCCTCGAACAGGACGAGGGCGGCCATGTGGTCAGCACCGCCTCCATGGCCGGCATGGTCGGCCTGCGCGGCGCCGGCCCCTACAACGCCACCAAGTTCGCCGTGGTGGGCATGATGGAGACCTTCGCCGCCGACCACCGCAAGCACAACATCGACGCCTCCGTGCTGTGCCCCGGCATCGTCGCCACCAACATCGGCGAATCCGGCCGCAACCGCCCCGAGGAGTACGGCGGCGCGGTGAAACCCAGCGACAAGGACAGCACCGCGGAAATGCTCGCCCAGGGCCTCGACCCCAACATCGTCGGCGACCTGGTGCTGGAGGCGATCCGGGAAAACCAGTTCTACATCTTCACCGACCCCAGCCTGCGCCACCTGATCGAAACCCGCTGCCAGCGCATCATCGCCGGCTACGAGTGGGCCGCGAACTGCAAGTCGCTACAGGGCGCCAAGCAGGCCGGCGGCCTGCCGGGAAGCATGCCCAGCTGACGGCGGGTTGCAACAGGCACCGTCGAGCGCCTCCGAAAGGCGAGTCGAACAAGCCCATGGAAGGGCTTTGCAACCGCTGTCGCGGGGCGCACCTTCGGGCCAAGTCAACCGCTGCGAGCATCAACCGCGCAGGTCGTCCAGGAACTCGGAGGCGGGGTCGACGCTGGTCACCAGCAGGTGATCCCGCGCCCGGGTGCACGCCACGTACAGCAGGTGGCGTTCCGTGTCGTAAACCTCCTGAAGATCGGCGTCGTCGGCAACGGATTCGATTCGCTCCTGCAGCGGAATCACTTCATCGTCGCACTCCATCACCGCGACGGCGCGGAATTCGAGCCCCTTGGCCAGATGCATGGTACCGACCGCCAGCGCGCCGGTGCCGGTCGCCAGGTGTTCGTCGAGCACCCTGAACGGCGCTCCCGAGGCCTGCGCGGCCTGCCTGGCACGGTCTATCTGCGCCGCTGAGCGGACGAAGATGCCGATCTCGTGGGGTGCCATACCCGCCGCGATTCTCGCGCTCAGCCACGCACCCACCGCCGCAATCTCCTGTTCGCACCCGTCAAACACACGAATGTCCGGCGGCGGCCCATTGAATACGGAGACCGTTCCGCGCCGATCCTCCACATTGCCGTCAACGTCCGAGACCTGGGGCCCGAGCAGGCGGTCAGCCTGCATGCGAATCTGGTGCGAGGTCCGATAATTGATCCGCAACCGCTGCGAGCGGCCCCGCACATCCACGCCCAGCGACTTCCACGAGAATGGCGTCTGAAAGATGCGCTGGCCGAGGTCACCGGCAAAGAACAGCGCGTTGGGCCGACCGCCGCCCAGGGCCGCGAGGAAGCGCAGCTGGGCAACACCGATATCCTGCGCCTCATCGACCACGGCACAGTCGAACGGCGGGCTCCGACGACCCTGGAGTTGCTCCGCAAGCTGGCTGAACATCTGCGCGCGCGTCACCAACCCCTGTTCATCCAGGCGACGCTGCACCTGCGCGAACACTTCCCACAGGGCGAGGCGCTGCGGCTCCGACAGGCGCGTCTTGCGCCCCAGGCGCTTGACGTCGCGATAGTCTTCCCAGGTCCGCAACTGCCAGGCGTCGACGACCTCTTCCCATTCCCCGAGCAGGAACCTCGGACCGAACCTCTGCGCCCCGCCGCCAGCCAGCGCCTCGGCCAGCAGTTGCCGGACTTGATCTCTGGTTGCAAGAGTCGGACGAGCGATATGCGCCTCATACAGACGCTCGCCGACCCGGTCGATGGCGTGAACCTCCAGGCGCTCCGCCAGGCGCGGCTCGTTGCCGATCAGTCGACGCAGCTTCACTCGCAGCGCATTGGCCAGGGCATCGGAAAAGGTCGTCAGGAGAACGCGCGCGTCCGGATCGCTCCGCGCCAAATGCACGGCGCGATGCAGCGCGACGATGGTCTTTCCGGTCCCCGCGGAACCCGAGACCCGCGCTGGTCCGTTGTAGTCCTTGCCGACGATGTCGCGTTGCGCGGGATGGAGGAATACCGCCCATTTCTCCCAGGGATACTCGAGCGCGAGCGCCAGCTCGTCGGCGTCCGCCATGATCCGGAAGCGCCGCCGGGCGTCCGGGTGGTCGAAGGGGTCGGCGGCGCCCATCGTCGCCGCCGGTCGTTGCGGACGCCCGCCGGTGGCGAGCTCCAGGAGCGCCTCCGCCGCTTCGCCTGGGAGGTGGTCGGCGATCTCGAGAAGCCGGTCTTCATCCGCATTCCGGACATCCGCCAGCCACTCGGCCGGCACACCGAATGCCAGCAGATCGTCTTCCGGTACGTCGTCGAACAGGGCCGCCCTGGTCGGCGTGGGGTGCTCCTCCGCGACAGCGGCCGGAACGGCGACCTCCTCGATCCGCTCGCGGATCTCGACGAGCTGCGCGGCTCCCGTCTTCGGATGCGTCTCGAGCTTGCGCCGCTCGGCCCACTGGTAGGCCTTGTCGTGGTGGTCCACGTAGCAGAGCAACAGACTGTCGGCACTGCGATGCACGATCAAGCGGATATCACGGCTGACCCGCAGCGACCAGAAATTGGGATCCCGTCCGGCATTCAGCTTGTGGAACCGCATTCCGGGGTTCGCCGGATTGAGCTGCAAGTCGAATGCCGTCGTTTTGACGGCCTTCTGTTCGTCGCCGGTCAACCTGGCGAGGCTGTCGATGAAGGTATCGGCGATGCGGAAGTTCATGCGTGCTCAGGCCGGAAACGGGAACAGGCGCAGACCCAGGCTGACGAAGGGCTCGAAATCCGCACCGTTCAGGGTGACGAATTCGGCCTTGGCCCGAATTGCCATCGCCGCGATGAGCGCATCCGTCTTCAGCGTGCGCTTGCGGCCGGCAGCATTGAACAACTCGGCCGCCAGCTCGGCGGCGTCCTCGCCGACTGGCAGGATGCGTCCTTCGAGGAATGCGCGCGCCAGGCCGGCTTCCGTTTCAGCCAGCGGACCGGAAAGAAATTCGTACCAGACCAGCGCGCTGACGGCGACGGCTTCCCCCGCCAGAACGCGCGCAACGGCTGGATGTCCCTCCCGCGCCCAGTGCGGCAGCGCGATCAGGGCGTTGGTATCGAAATGAAGCACCCTCAGGATTTTCCGGCGCGATGCGCATCATCCGCGTGCCGCGCGGCGCGCAGAGAGGCGATCAGCCGGCGTGTTTGCGCCTTGGTCCGGGGCAACGGCTGCCGCTGATAGTGGGCGACGACCTCGGCCGGCGACGGCGCAGCCTCGTGCTGCTCGGCCGCGGCGAGCTCCACGGAACGGCGGATCACTTCGGCCTGTGACACGCCCCAGACGCGCGCCAAGTGCCGGATGCGCTGCGCAGTCTGCTCGTCCAGCGCGTAGGTGGAACGGACGGACATTTTGGCCATGGCAACTCCAGCATGGTGGTATGGCGTTATGGTACAAGCCGGCGCGTACAGGGTAAAGCGCGGAACATGGCTCGATCAGGGCTGCGCGGGCCGGCCCCAAACCACGGGGCTCAGTTGGAGGTCGGTGGTCTTGACGGCCTTCGGCGCATCGCCGGTCAGGTGGGTGGAAGTGTCGGCGATGCGGAATCCCATTTTGCGGCTATCGCCTCATAGCAGTGTCAAGGCATTTCAGAATGTGTTTACCCAGCTCGAATCCTTGTTTTGCTTCTCCGTAAGATGCGTTCGGCGGAAGAATTCCTTGATGCGCGTAGGAGTGTCGCCACGTGATCAGATTCCCATACGACGACCTGATGCTCCGCCCCGATGCCCGTAGTTCTCTGTCTTCCTCCGCATTTAGCAATCTATCAAAGCGCGTCACGTAACGATCTCCAAACCTCTTAACGTGATTTTTACGAAGGTCGTTTAGAGTAATCCGGCCGTTTAGCCTGTCGTAAAGATCCTGGCAGAACCCTCCAAATACCTTGTGCTTCCTGGCTGCAAACTCAACAAGGATGTCTTTCACGGCTAGCTCTATAACCGTCACCGCGGACACACAAAGAAAACCCACATACTTGCTCGTAAGCACCGGGTCAAGGCCAGGGACTACGACTGTGTCTAGGTGCGGCGTAAGCCCATCGACTAGCTGCAAACGATCTGTATAGGGCACAATAGTCACTCAATCAGCAGGTCCTTTGCCCTCTGAAATCGAGTTTTCAAAACTGCCACGTCGCTAGTTCCGTAATAGGTTGCTTCGTTGAAGTCCTTATCCTCCTTAAGCCGCAGATAACGGTCGGAAAGATCCGCCGGAATCGCGTCCAGGTTAGTCAGCAAAATACTCATCACAGAGTCGAGTGCAGAGGCATTTAGGGGGCCACGAAGATGAAATGGGCGTGCCCCAAGTTTGGACACGATAAGATCGCACACCCTCGGAAAGTCTTGCGCGAACTTCCGAGCATGAGATGATCTGCCTTTCCTCTCTTCCAGCATTGTTTGATTGAGAAACTCCTTCATAGGCTTTTCGTATTTATCGAGTCGCGTAGACAACGCGAACACGCGGAGTATCAACTCAATATCTTTCTGGTGGCGGTCTAGCGTTTTTTTTCCCAGTATCTCACGCCACCTAGAATTTTCGTTAAGCTCCCGAAGTTGCGACGCTAATTCTCCGCGAAACACACAATTACGAATCTCCTGCGGGGTGAGAGGGGTGCCGCCGGTATTGAGCCGCTCAAAGATGTGATAAACACTCGTGTGTTCGCCCTTGGGATTCATTTGCCGAATATTGATTGCACGAAGTACCGAACCACGCAGCTTTCGTTGGGCTGGCTCTTCCAAGTCTTCAAACGCCTTTCTACTAAACGGGCTTCTGTCACTAAGTCCAGAAAGCCGAAATACTTGTTTACGTCCGTGAATGGTTTCGTCCCCAAAGAAACCGTCCATGTAATAGACTAGAGACATAATTCTCTGGAGCCCATCAATCACCATATTTCTGTTGTTTTCGTCCACGTAGAAGAATACCTGTGGAACTGGAAGGCCCATGAGAAACGACTCGATCAGAAGTGATGACTGATGAATCGTCCATACGAACTTCCTCTGGAAGTCCGGGACAACGATGTCTCCCTCGTGCCACATCTCATGTATAACACTTAAAGTAAGATCAGATGGATAAGCTGTAATGTCGTAAGGGACATAGGCCGCTGTGTCTTCAGTTTCGCCATCAACCTGGAGTTCATCACTGTCATTTGTCATAGCCAGCACCTGCAATTTTCTCAGACCCGAAACACCTTCATCACCTCATCCCCCAGGTGGTTGATCACCTTCACCGCAATGCGCCCGCTCTTCGGCTTGTCGAACGGCCGCGAGGTGTCGCTGTTGAGCGTGGCCCAGGCCTCCCCGTCGATCTCGGCCTTCAGTGTCGTCTTCAACGCCTTGTAGGGGTCGTTGGCGCCGAGGAAGTAGGCGTGGCGAACGAAGAAGCTCTCTTCGTTGTAGTCGGTGTCGATGAACCAGCAGGCTATGCCCTCGGGGCCGTCGGAGCGGACTTCGCCGGTCTGGGGATGGAAAACGTCGACCCCGTTGACCTTGACCTGGAGCTGACCGTCGCCGGCTTCAAGGATGTCGATGTCCGGTTCGCCGAAGATCACGAACAGGTTGCCCTTGCCGGTGTTCTTGAGGTCGTCGGCCATGTGCAGATCGGCGTTCATGCGCGCCTTGAGGATGGGGACGCGGCCGAGCCTGGCGAACTCGCCGGCGTGGGCGTCGTAGTTGAAGGCGCAGGCGATGAGCACGTCGAAGCCGGCGTCCGCCGCCTCGCGGGCGGCTTCGACCAGGTCGGGGCGGGAGACGGTGCCGAACTCCGGGCCGATGAAGATGGCGGCGCGCTTCTCGGTGCCCGGACCGTCGTCTCGTTCCGGGTGGGACTCGAGGTATCGCCCCTCCGCGCACACCAGCTCGCCCGGCCAGGGCACCAGCGAGGTGAAGGTGATGCGGTCTTGCTTGTGCGCCTGCTGCACACCGGCGGTCTTGAGGCTCTCCAGGATGATCTGGACGAAGTCGCGGCCCTTTCCGTACCCGCCGTCCGGCTCGGCCACGGTGTCGAGCAGCTCGTCGTTCTCGTCCACGCCCAGCACGCGGTGCGGGGACAGGCTCTCCACCGTGAACGGCCCGGCCACGCGGACCCTCCGGTTGTCCGCGTACGGCCGGTCGTAGAGGTATTCGGAATCCGCCTTGGCGGCGATGGAAGCGTCAATCTCCTTCTGGCGGGCGATGCGCAGCTCCCAGAAGCGCGCGTGCAGCGGTGCGGCGGCTTCCGGCCAGTCCTTCGGCACCTCACGCAGCACTTCCCATTCCTGGATGTCGTCCGGCACCGGCGCGGTGTATTTCTGCGCCTTGCGATACGCGGCCAGCCAGTCGGCGGGGAGGTGTGCGGTGAGCTGCTGGCGCAGCGGCGCGAGCTGCGCCTCGAACTTCTCCCAGATGACATCAATCTCGGCGTTGTTGGCGATGCCTCCAAGAGTAATGTGCGGCACCCGTTCGTAGACGAAGCCCTGGCGAACGCTGCCGCGCGCGGGCCGGGTGGAGGGCGCGGTGCGGGTGATTTCCGCTTCCTTCTGTTGGCCTTCCGGGCTGTCGGCCAGCAGGTACCAGGGATAGCGCGCGCCCATGATGCGGGCGCGGGCCAGCGCGAGCGCGACCCGCGAGGTGTCAATGGTGATCCAGCGGCGGCCCCATTGTTCGGCGACATAGGCGGTGGTGCCAGAGCCGCACGTGGGATCGAGGACTAGGTCGCCGGGGTCGGACGCCATTAATACGCAACGCTTCACAACTTCGTCTTGTGTTTGGACCACATAAATCTTGTCCATTGCAGATCGGGTATCAAACCATGTGTTTTTAATCTGCTGGGTAGGATTATCCAGGTGGTACTGAATGAAACAAGGGCGGTCGTTGTTTCCGATAGGCATCAACCGACTAGATTTCTTGAGTCTCTCCATCCCTACGATATTCGTGCGCCAACTTTTCTTACCTGCCCGAATTCTTCGCCCATACAGCTCAAACTCGTAGAAGCACGTAGTTGTATAACCAGACGAAGCAAAATCGCTTGGATAGAAAAGGTCGGTTGGCAACTTGGCCTCTGTTTCAGTTTCATTCGCTGAGAGCCTGCGACGTTGTTCAAATGAGCCTGCCCACATGTAATTCGTGCCTCCGCCTTTCTCTTTCTCCTCAAGCAGCGGTCGATATTTCAGCCTCTCTTGAATTCCGAGTGGGTGGATTCGGTGGTGTTTTGGCTGGCAGCCGGGGTCAAGGGCGGGCGCAGCCCGGCGCAGCGAACCCTTGACGCCGGATGTCAGTCGGTACGCTGGTGT
>JBMOPO010000012.1:0-1268 GCA_049325095.1 Pseudomonadota bacterium
TTCTGCCGCAGGCTCGCGATCGACTGCGGCTCAGCCCGGCGGCCGTCGCCCGACTCCGCCCCGGGGCTGCCAGGTCTCCGGCTGCGGCGGCACGCTGAGCTCAAGCCTGCCGACACGGGCCGAGGGGGGAAAACGGCTCCTCTCGGCCACCAGGAACCCATACGCCGCAATGCAAAGTGTCGCGTGATGGTGAAATCCACGCCAGCAGCGGCCCTCGAAGTGTCCCAGTCCCAGCTCCTGCTTCAGCTCCAGATAATCCCTCTCGACAATCCAGCGGTGTTTGGCCAGCTCGACCAGCTTCTTCAGCGGGGTTTCCACCGGCAGATTCGACAGCCAGTATTTTGTCGGCTCTTGTGCACCCCGTGGCCACTCCACCAGCAGAGGAGTGTTCGGCGTGAGGCTCGCTGCGCCAGTAGTCCCGATGCGCCGGTCGCACCCGCACCGCGCGAGAAGCGCGATTGGAGCCAGCCTCGCCCGCCTTCCCGCCAGCGCACCGTCCGGAACGCCTGCGGTCCTGCCTCGCGCACCAGCTCGCGCACCGACACCGGCTTCTGGTGCTCGCTCCGCCGCAACAGCTTCGGTGGCCGCCCCGTCTTCCGGCGCGGCTTCGGCGGCAGGGGAGTCTCTCCGGGCCGCCACACGCTCAGGCTCGATTGCACTCCCACCACATATTGCAGCCCCAGTCCGACGAGTCCTTCGCGGAACTTCGTATCGCTGCCATAAGCCGCGTCGGCCAGCACGACTCCCATGGGCACGGCCTCTTCCACCGCCCGGCGGATCAACCCGAGCGCGATCTCCGGCTTGGTCTCGAATTCGACCTCTTCCGGCACGCCCGCCCGGCGCCGCCGCTGCCGGTCTCGCGCCCACTCCTCGGGCAGGTACAGACGCCAGCCGACCGGCAGGCTCGCCTCGCGCGTGGCGACGCTCAGGCTCACCGCCACCTGGCAGTTGTCCTGCTTGCCCAGCTGGCCAAAGGACTGCCGCGCCACACCCACCGAGTGCCGGCCCTTCTTCGGAATCCCGGTGTCGTCGACGATCCAGGCCACGATCGGCCCCCGTTGCTGCATCCAGGGCAGCACGCGGCGGCGTACTTCCGCCAGCACGACCTCGTCGCTCCAGGGCGCCTGGGCCACCAGATGGTGCAACGACTGCCGGGCCGCCTGCACGCGCTCGGGATGGAGCCGCGCGGCCATCGGCTCGATGCTTTTGCGCTCGCCCGGCAGCAGCAGCCCCTTGCAGTAGTCCTTCAGCGGCTCGTGGCGGTCGGC
>JBMOPO010000013.1:0-1255 GCA_049325095.1 Pseudomonadota bacterium
CCGGCGGGGCGGGCTATGCCTTCGTGGCCGAGCAGGTGCTGCGGCTCGATCCCCTCAACCCGCAGGTGGCGGCGCGCCTGGTCGCCGCCCTGAGCCGCTGGCGCCGCTTCGATGCCGGGCGCCAGGCACTGATGCGGGCCCAGCTCGAGCGCATCCTGGCGGCCCCGAGCCTGTCCAAGGACGTCTACGAGATCGTCGCCAAGAGCCTGGCCGACGCCTGAGGGAGGAGCGGGCCCGTGAACGACATCGCCATCCAGGTGGAGGCGCTTTGCAAGCGCTACGGCGAGGTCCGCGCCGTGGACGGTATCAGCTTCACCGTGCGCCGCAACAGCATCTGCGCGCTCCTGGGCGGCGACGGCGCCGGCAAGATCAACCACGCTGGCCATGTTGCTGGGGCTTTTACTGCCCATCTCCGGGCGCATCCACATCTTCGGAGATGACATGCTGCGCCACCGCTACCGGGTGCTGCCGTCCAGCCACGTCTTCGAGGGCATGCGCGCGGTCATGCTCGAACACGTCTTCTGCACGGAGCTGTTCTCCAACGCTATGGCCCTGAATGCACTCTACCTGGCCATCGGCATCGCCATCTTCCTGGCCGCCTTCCACACGGCGCGGCGGCGCGGCCTGCTCCTGCACGTGGGCGAATAGGGCGGGCCTCTGCCTCCCGGCGATGCCGATGGCAGGGGAGGGCAATCGCGGGCAAGATGCGGCGTTCGGCGTAGGAGCGGGCTTGCCCTCGATAACCAATCCATTTTTCAGGGCGGCGGTTTATCGGCCCAGCATGGCCCGGGGTCAGCGCTGGCGTGTTGCAAACGCGTGCTCGACAAGCGCCGCCATAGAGGGATGTCCATGCTGCGCCGCATCGTCTGGACTCTGATCGCCGTTGCCGCGCTGGCCGGCGGCTTGCGCTGGCTTTTCCCGCCGCTGCAGCACACCTTCAGGATCATCGCCCTGCTGCGCGAGCCGCCGCCGGCGCAGTTGCCGCTGCCCGTTGCCGACGCGCGGCCGGCGCGGCTGGTCGATACCTATGGCGCGCCCCGCAGCGGCGGGCGCCGCCACGAGGGCATCGACATCTTCGCGCCGCGCCACACGCCGGTGCTCAGCACCACGCGCGGCGTGATCGTGCGGCGGGGCGACAATCGGCTGGGCGGGCGCGTGGTGATGGTGCTCGGGCCGGGCGGGCAGTTGCACTACTACGCCCATTTGGAGGCGTTCAGTGAACTGCCGCTGGGCGCCTGGGTGGAGCCCGGCCTGG
>JBMOPO010000014.1:0-12917 GCA_049325095.1 Pseudomonadota bacterium
GCCCTGGCCTTTCTGGCGGTGCCGATCGGCTTCAATCTGCTCCTGTTGCTCGGGCACGATTCCCTCCTGGCCTCCTGGGGCGGCCTGCTGCTGGGCGATCAGGCGCCTGCCGCGCTGCGCGGGGCGGTCGGGCGCAGCCTGCTGCTCGGCGGGCTCGATCTGGCGGCAGTCTGGGGCATGGGGATGCTGCTCGATGGCCGGGCGAGCCGCGATTGGCGCCTGTGGGCGGGCGTGGCCCTGTGTGGCGTATGGGCCGCCTGGACGCCGCTGCTCGCCGATTGGGGCAGCAGCTCGACCCTGGCCGGGCTGCACCCGGCGCTGGCCTTCCCCGGCGTGATCGGGCTCGCGGCCCTGGCCCAGGGCGGGCTGTGGGCGCAGACCTTTCTCGCCACCGGGCTGTTGATGCAGGGCCTGCGCGGCCAGCGGCCGCAATGGGCCACGCTGGGGCCGCAGGCGCGCGAGGGCGCCGCCAAAGGGGCTCTGTACGGCGCCCTGTTCATGCTGATTCTGGGCGTGGCGGCACTGCTCTGGCGCAGCGCGCCGTTCCGCCAGGGGTTGGCGACGGCACCCATACTGGCGGGTGCGCTGCTCGGCCCGCTGCTGTTCGGGCTGGCGCGGACCCTGCTCGAAAGCTTCGACGGCGGTGCGCCCTTCGTGTGGCGGTTGCGCGACAACCTGCGCCTGCCGCGCAACTACGGCCGCGGGGTGGTGCTGGGGGTGGGGCTTGCCCTGCTGATGGAGCGCGAGCTGGTCGCCTCGGCGAACGGGGTCCGGTTCGCGGCCGGCTTCCTCCTCGGCGTGCTGGCCGGCGCGGGCGTGGACTGGGCGGCGGACGGCATGGCGCGGCTGCGCGGCCGGCGCCGGCGGCTGGACAGCGGCCGGGCCTATGTCTTCGCCGGACTGCTGGGCGGCGGCGTGGGCGGCATGCTGGCCTGGTATTTCGATGCCGCGCAATTGCAAGTGGTGGGCGACAAGCTGCTGCGCTATGCCCTGATCCACGGCCCCGCCGCGGGCCAGCCGGTGTACGACTATGTCACCTATCCGCTGTTCAGCCGCTGGGGCGGCATCGAGCTGGGCGCGGTGGCGGGTGGGCTCAAGCAGTTCTATTGCGATTCGCTGGCCGGGGTCATCAACTGGTCGATCGCCGCCCCGCTGTTCAGCATCAACCTGGTCGTGCTGACCGCGGTCTTCCAGCGCAGCCTCGAACCGTTGCGCCACCTGTTCAGCCGCGACGGGCTGGCCGGCGTGGTGACCCAGGCGGTGCGGGTGCAGCGCTGGGGGCTGTGGATGGCGCCCATCATCCAGACCTTTCTCAAGATGGCGCCCAATCCCGCCTGGTACAACCAGGACGGCGCGCTGCGCACCGGGCTGGCCACGGTGCAGAGCCTGCGCCTGGACGAGGCGGCGTTCCGCCAGTGGAGCCTGGAGACCTTCCTGGGCCTGATGACCTACGGCTGGTTGCGCATCCTGATCTGGTTCGACCACATGGGCCTGCGGGTCGCCACCCTGGTCAATCTGTCGTTCATCGGCGTGGACCGGCTCGAAGCGCGCCTGGCGCGCTGGCTGGGCCATGCCGCGCCCACCCCGGTGATCCCCGAGGGCATTCGCCGCTTCGCCACCTGGGCGCCGCTGCTGCTGCCGTTCTACATTCCGCGCGGGGCGGAATGGGATTTCGTCTGGCAGGAAGCCGAGCGGCTGACCGCCCGCGCCGATGCGCCCCTGCTGCCGGGCGCCGGGCTGCTGCTCGGCGTCTATGGGGCCGCTGCGCTGGCCGCGCTGCTCGGCCTGCTGGGGATCCTGCGGCGGCTGCACCGGAGCCGACCGTTCCGCGTCCCCCTGCTGGCGCAACTGGGCAGCGGGCGCTACCGGCTCGAGGTGGATGCGAACGGCAACAGCCGCTCCCGGGTGTACCAGGTCCGGGGCGAGCCGCTCGACGGCGCGCGCCGTGCCGCCGACCCCGACCTGCCCCAGGGGCACAGGTTCTATCTTCAGGAACTGGCGGAGCCGGCCGAGGGCTGGAGCGCGCCGCTCGACCTGCTGGGTCCCGGGGCGAGCGCCGCGCGCAGCGCGCAGGGAACCCCGGTCTTCGCGCGGCAGCATCCGGACGGCGTCGAGCTCCGCATCGAGGTGACGCCCTGCGCGCGCAGCGAGGCCATGCGCTGGCGCATCCGGCTGCGCCAGGGCGGAGACCGGACCCGGCGGCTGCGCCTCACCAGCTATCTGGAATGGGCCCTCAACCGGCCCGATGTCTATCTGCGCCACCCGGATTTCAACGCCCTCCACATCGGCGTGCGCTTCGTCCGCGAACCGGCCGCGCTGCTCGCCCACAACCGCCTGCTGGGCGGCGCCGACGCGCACCGGCATCCACCGGGCTGCGGCTTCGTGGCGGTGGCGCAAGGCCCGCATGTCCGGCTGGTCGGCTACGAGGACGACCGCCGCCGCTTCCTCGGCCGCGGCACGGTGCCGGCCCCGGAGGCGCTGTCCCGGCCGGCGCTGCGGGCGGTGCAGGACGAGGGCCTGCTCTATCCCTTCGATCCCATCGCCGCCTTGCAGGTGGAACTGGAACTCCCACCCCAGGGCACGCTCGAGGTGTGCTGGATCGAGGGCTGGGCCGCCTCGGAGCGCGCGGCGCTCGCCGCGATCGCCGCCGAGTTCGGCGCTGCCCCGGCCGTGCCGGATGCGCCGCGCTGGCGCCAGCTCCTGCCGCGCCCCGGGCTCGACCCCGCGGCCGGCTTCACCGCCCAGGGCCGCGCGTTCGAGCTGAGCCCGCATACGCCCCGCCCCTGGACCCATGTCCTCGCCAACCGGCAGGGATACGGCGTGCTGGTCGGCAACGACGGCACCCTGTTCTCGTTTTCCGGCAATGCGCAGCAAAACGGCCTCACCCCCTTCACCCTCGACACCCTGCCCGCCCAGGCCTGCGCCCAGGCGATCTATGTCACCGATCTGGACAGCGGCGCCCTACTCTCCCCCGGCTTCATTCCGCTGCGCCAGGCGGCGGAACACCGCATCCGCTTCGCGCCGGGCGAGGCGGTGCTGTCCGCCGCGCGCGCGGATCTGCGGGTCGAGCTCCGCATCGCCGTGCTGCCCGACGAACCGCTCGAAGTCCGGCTGGTGCGCGTGGAAAACCGCACGCCGCGCGCCCGCACCCTGCGCCTGACCGCCCAGGCCTGGTTAGCGCTGGCCGAGCTGCCCGAGGACAGTCGCGGCCAGCTCCGGACCCGCTTCGACGCCGCGCTGCGCGCCTGCCTGTTCGAGCGCCGCCAACCGCAGTGCCGCGGCGGCACCGGCTTTCTGGCGATCGATCTCCCGGTGGAGGCGCACACCTTCAGCCGCCGCGCGTTCCGGGGCGCGACCGGCGCCGGCGGCCGGCCGGCGCTGGCCCTCGACGGCCATCCGGCGGACGATCAGCGGCCCGACGGCGAGACCGTAGCCGCCCTGAGCGGGGTGTTCCGGCTCGCGCCCTTCGCGGTGCGCGAACTGGTGGTGCTGATGGGTCAGGCGCCCACCGCGGCCGCTGCCGCTCGCCTGATCCGGGCGTATGGCAACGGCGCCGCGGGCAGCGCCATGGCCCGCACCCGCGCCGGTTGGGACGAGCTTCTCGGCCGCCTGCGCGTGACCACCGATGATCCGGCCTTCGACCGGCTGGTGAACGACTGGCTGCCCTACCAGGTGCTCAGCGCCCGGCTCTGGGGCCGGCTGGGCCCCAACCAGCGCAGCGGCGCCTATGGCTTTCGCGACCAGCTCCAGGACATGCAGCCGCTGCTCTGGACCTGGCCGGAGCTCGCGCGCGAGCAGATCCTGCGCCATGCCGCGGTCCAGTTCCGCGAGGGCGATGTACTGAAGTGGTGGCACCCGACCGCCAATGGCGGCATCGGGCTCGGCCAGCGCAGCCGCGCCAGCGATCCGCACCTGTGGCTGCCCTATCTGGTCAGCCACTACGTCATGGCGACCGGCGACTGGAGCGCGCTGGAAACCCAGGTGCCCTACCTGGAGGGCCGGGCCATCCCCCGGGGCTGGCCGGACATCGCCCTGGTGCCGCGCGTCTCGCGCGAACGGGACAGCCTCTATCGCCATTGCCGGCGCGCCATCGATTTCAGCCTGGCGCGGCTCAGCCCGCGCGGCCTGCCGCTGATGGGCGCGGGGGACTGGAACGACGGCCTGGATCGACTGGGATTGAAGGGCCGCGGGGAGAGCCTGTGGCTCGCGCTCTTTCTGCACGACGTACTGCGGCGCTTCGCGCCGCTGGCCCGGTGCGTCGAAGGCACCCGGGCCGAACGGCGGGATCTCGAGGCCGCCCGGCGCCTGCGCGCGGCGATCGATGCCTGCTGGCTGGGCGATCGCTTCCTGCGCGCCACCAGCGACAAAGGCGAGCCGTTCGCGCCCCTGAGCGCATTGATGTCGGCCTGGCCCGCAATCTCGGGGGCGGTGGATCGGGAGCGCGCGGCAACCGCGCTGCGCGCCGGGCTCGCCGGGCTCGAAACCCCCGTGCTGATCCGCCTGCTCGATACCACCTTCGACTTCGACAGCCGCCCCTATCCGGGCCGGATCGCGCTCTATCCCCCCGGGGTGCGCGAAAACGGCGGCCAGTACACCCACGGCGCCACCTGGCTGGTCGATGCGGCGCTCAGCCTGGGCCGGGCCGCGGCCGGCGCGGGCGAGACCGAGTGCGCCGGGCAGTGGCAGCGGCAGGCCTGGGCCCTGTGGCGCAAGCTCTCGCCGCTCGATGCCGACCCGCTGCAACTCGGCCTGCCGCCCTACCAGCAGGCCGCGGATGTGTGCTGGGGCGCCGGCCATGACGGCCACGGCGGCTGGACCGGCTACACCGGCGCCGCCGCCCGCATGCTGTGGACCGCCTATGAATTGCTGGGGCTGCGGCTGGAGGACGGAGCGCTGCACCTCGATCCGCCCGTCCCGGGCAGCGGCATCCCCCGGCTGCACGCGGTGCACTATCGCGGGCGCAGCTACCGGCCGCCGGCCGCGCCCGCGGCGACCCGGAGCGGCTCGAAACCCTGACCGCGACGGGTCGGCGGCGTGGTCCGGCGGCCGGATCCTCGACCGGCGACGGTTCGCTGCGCCGGCGGGGAGCGCGGGCTCAACCCCCGGCCGGCGCCGCCGGGGACGGGGGCGGACCGGCGCTCGCCGGATCCTCCTGCGCATTCCCCCAGCCACCGCCGCCCGGCGTCTCGATGCGCACCAGGCTGCCCGCGGCCAGGGTGCCGCTCCAGCGGCCGGGCAGGGCTTCGCTGCGGCCGTCCGGGTACACCAGGGTATTGACACCCGGCAGGCCGTCGCCGCCGCCGGCCTGGCCGCGTGGTCCGCGCCGGCGGCGATTGCCGATCAGCGCCAGCTCCATGGCTTCGAGAAAGCGGATTTCCCGCAGCAGGCCGTCGCCGCCCCGCCAGCGCCCGGCGCCGCCGCTGCCCCGGCGCAGCGCGAAGCGCTCGATGCGCACTGGAAAGCGGCGCTCGATGACCTCGGCGTCGGTGATCCGCGAGTTGGTCATGTGGGTGTGCACGCCGCTCGCACCCGCGCACCCGGGGCCGGCGCCGGCGCCCCCGCCCAGGGTCTCGTAGTACTGCACGCGGGCGTTGCCGAAGCTGAGGTTGTTCATGGTGCCCTGGGATTCGGCCAGGGCGCCGAGCGCCACCAGCAGGGCATCGGCCACCGCCTGGGAGGTCTCCACATTGCCCGCCACCACCGCCGCCGGCGGTCGCGGGTCGAGCAGCGACGGCGCCGGCACGCGGAGTTCGATCGGGGTCAGGAAGCCCTCGTTGAGCGGCAGCGGCTCGCCGATCAGACAGCGCAGCGCATACATCACCGCGGCGCGCACCACCGGCAGGGGCGCGTTGGCGTTGCCGGGGTCCATGCCGCTGGTGCCGGAAAAGTCGATCCGCAGGCGCCCGGCACCGGGCTCCAGGCGCACCTGGATGCGCTGGCCCTCGTCCATGACCACCCTGTGGGCGCCGGGCGCGAGCCGCGCCAGCAGGCGTTCCAGCGCCCCCGCGGTGTAGTCGAGCAGCGCCGCCATCTGCGTGCCGATGCGGGCAATGCCCTGCGCCTCGGCCAGGGCCCGCAACAGCCCGGCGCCGCGCGCACAGGCGGCCAACTGGGCGCGCAGGTCGGCCAGGTTGGCCTGCGGATTCCGCGCCGGCCAGGGCCCCCGGGCGAGCAGCGCGCGCACCGCCTCGGCATCCAGGCGCCCGTCGCGGGCGATGCGCTCGCCGGCGAAGCACAGCCCCTCTTCGGCCAGGCTGCGGCTGTCGGCGGGCATCGAACCCGGGGTGCGGCCGCCGATATCGGCGTGGTGGGCGCGTGCGGCCACGAACGCGAACCGCCGGCCGGCGCCGCCCGGCTCGTACACCGGCATCACCAGGGTGAGATCGGGCAAATGGGTGCCGCCGCGATAGGGGTCGTTGATCAGCCAGGCACCGCCCGGGCACAGATCGCCCCCGTGGCGGTCGAGGATGGCGCGCACCGAGTCGCCCATCGAGCCCAGATGCACCGGGATGTGGGGCGCATTGGCCACCAGCCGCCCGCCGGCGTCGAACAGTGCGCAGGAGTAGTCGAGGCGGTTGCGCACATTCACCGAGTGGGCGCCGCGGCGCAGCGTCTCGCCCATCTCCACGGCGATGCCCATGAACCTGTTGTTGGCCAGCTCCAGCTCGGCGACGCCGCCGCCGGCCGCGACCGCCGCGGCGGTCGCCGCGCGCGTGGCCAGCAGGCCCTGGACGGTGGCCTGCGCCCGCCAGCCCGGCGGCAGCAGCAGGCTGGACTGGTCGAGCAGGATCAATGCCGGCCCGGCGACACCTCGGGCACCGACGCCGTCCCATACCGGGATCGACTGGAAGGCGGTGCCGTCGAGGGGCATCCACAGCTGTTCGCCGACCCGGACCCCGCGCGCCGCAGCCGCGGCCGGTGCCGTCCCCTGCCGCCCCTGCGCCCGCGCCAGCACCAGGGCGATCTGCACCGGCCGCTCTGGATCGGCAAATCCGAAGCGGACCTCGTGCTCGCGGGCAAAGGCCTCGCGCAGCGCCGCCAGCGGCGCCAGGGGAAGATCCAGCACGGTATCCGCGTTGGCGTAATGCAGGCGCAGCAGCAGGTCGACCTCTGCCGGCGTCTCGCCCTGGGCGCGCAGGCCGGCCACCGCCTGCGCGCGCAACCCGGCGAGCAGCGCCTCCGCCCGGGCGAGGGCGGCCGCGGAGAGTTCGGCGACCAGCGGCGCCTGGCACTCGACGCCGGCGGCAGCCAGGCCCAGGCCGACCGCCGACAGCAGGCTGGCGCGGGCCGGCACCAGCACCCGGCTGATATCCAGCAGTTGCGCGAGTTCACAGGCGTGCTGCGGGCCGGCGCCGCCGAAGGCCACCAGGCAGTGCCCGCGGGGGTCCAGACCGCGCGCCACGCTGATCCGCCGCACCGCGCCCGCCATGTGTTCGAGCGCGATGCGCACCGCGCCGCGGGCCAGCTCCAGCGCTTGGTCGTCGCCGGCGCCGGTGCCGGCCAGGGCGACAAAGGCGGCCCGCGCCGCCGCCCGGTCCAGGGACCGGTCCCCGGTGGCGCCGAACACCGGCGCGAAACCCTCCGGATACAGCCGGCCGAGCAGCAGATTGGCGTCGGTCACCGCCGCCGGACCGCCGCGGCCATAGCAGGCCGGGCCGGGATCGGCCCCGGCCGATTCCGGGCCCACCCGCAGCCGGGCACCGTCGAACAGCACCCGCGAACCACCGCCGGCGGCCACCGTGTGCAGATCCAGGGTCGGCGCGCGCACCACCTGGCCGGCGACCTCGGCCGCGGGACGGATCGCCAGCGCCCCGGCCGCGGCGAAGACGTCCGTCGAGGTGCCGCCCATGTCGAAGCCGATCACCCGGTCGATGCCCAGCGCCGCGGCGCTGCCGCGGGCCCCCATGACCCCGCCGGCCGGGCCGGAGAAGATGGAGCTGCGGGCGGCGGCGCGCCCGGCATCGGCCAGGGTGCCGTCGGACTGCATGAGGCGGATGCGGGTGCCCGGCAGCTGCGCGGCCAGATGCGCGGTGTAGCGCTGCAGGACGGGCGCGAGCGCGGCCTCCACCACCGCGGTCTGCGCGCGCTCCAGCAGCCCGATCTCGGCCGACACCTCATGGCTGCACACCGGCGCCGCGAAACCGGCATCGCGGGCAAGCGCCGCCAGCGCGCGCTCGTCGGCGGGCTCGGCGGTGGCGTGCAGCAGGGCGATGGCGAGGCCCTCGCAGCCCGCCGCCCGCAGCGCGCCCAGCCGGGCGCGGGCGCCGTCCTCGTCGAGGGGCTGCACCAGCCGCCCCTGCGCATCGCGCCGCACCGCGACGCCCAGCGCCCAGGTGCACAGCGGCGCCGGGCGCTCGATGGCCAGGGCGAAGAGCTCCGGCCGCGACTGATCGCCGATCCACAGCAGATCCTCGAACCCGGCGTTGGTCAGCAGCGCACAGGGCGCGTGGCGCCCTTCGAGCAGGGCGTTGGTGGTCACCGTGGTGCCCAGGCGCAGCTCGGCGAGCCGGCCCGCGGGCAGGGGTGCGCCGGCCGGGACCCCGAGCAGGCGCCGCGCGCCCTCGACCACCGCATCCTGGTATTGGCCGGGCGCGGCACTCAGCAGCTTGGCGGTATGGATGCCGCCGCCGGGATCACGGGCGATCAGGTCGGTGAAGGTGCCGCCGCGATCGGCCCAGAGCACCCAGCCCGGGCCGGCGCCCTCAACCGTCACGGACCGACCGGAAGCAGCGGCGCACCTCGTCGACGAACACCTCGGGGCGTTCGAAGGCCGCGAAGTGGCCGCCGCGGTCGAGCTCGTTCCAGTGGATCAGCTTCCTGAAGCGCCGCTCCGCCCAGCGCCGCGAGCTGCGAAAGATTTCCCTGGGATAGATGCTGCACCCGGTGGGCAGCGCCACCGGATCGCGCGAGAGATGATTGAAGCTCTCCCAGTACAGCCGCGCCGAGGAGGCGGCGCTCGCCGTGCACCAGTAGAACATGATGTTGTCGAGCAGCTCGTCGCGGCCGAGCACGTTCTCCGGATGGCCGTCGCAATCGGTCCAGGCCCAGAATTTCTCCAGGATCCAGGCGGCCTGGCCCACCGGCGAATCGACCAGCCCGTAACCCACCGTCTGCGGCCGGGTGCTCTGCTCTTTCGAATACCCGGAATCCCAGTCCCTGTAGTGCTGCATGCCTTCGAGCGCACTCTTTTCCAGCGGCGTGAGGCTGTCGAAGGTCGCCGGATCCGGCTCCACGATCACCATGTTGAGGTGAATGGCCTGGCAGTTGCCCAGGTTCTGCATGCCGATCGCGGTGGTCACTGCCGCACCCCAGTCGCCGCCTTGGGCGAAGTAGCGGTCGTAACCCAGCCGCAGCATCAGCCGGTTCCACTCGCCGGCGATCTTGTCGATGTTCCAGCCGGGCCGGCTGGGCTTGCCGGAAAAGCCGTAGCCGGGCAGCGCCGGACACACCACGTGAAAGGCATCGGCGGCGTCGCCGCCATGGGCGGGCGGATCCACCAGGGGTTCGATCACCTTGTGGAATTCGACGATCGAGCCCGGCCAGCCGTGGGTGATCAGCAGCGGCCGGGCCCGGGGATGCGGCGAGCGCTGGTGGATGAAGTGGATGTCGAGGCCGTCGAGCTCGGTGAGGTACTGGTCGAAGCGGTTGAGCCGCGCCTCCCGGACCCGCCAGTCGTAATGGTTCTGCCAGTAGCGGCAGACCTCCTGCACATAGGCGAGCGGAATGCCCTGCGACCAGTCGTCCACCACCTCCTTCTCCGGCCAGCGCGCCCGCGCCAGGCGCTCGCGCAGATCTTCCAGTACGGCATCCGGAACATCGATGCGGAAAGGTCGGATCGTCTCGGTCATGGCTACCTCCCGGCTGCGCGCCGCGCGACCAGGCCCGATGCTAGCCGGGCGCGGCGCCGCCCGCAACGCGGGCCGGTTGGTGGTTAAATGCGGGCCAAGGCACCTGTCACCGACTTCCGGAGGTCCCACCTTGACCGCGCCGACCGACCCAGGGCATCCGCTGCTCGCCGAGCGCCGCGGCGCCGTGGGCGTGCTCACCTTCAACCGCCCGGGCAAACGCAATGCCCTGACCCCGCAACTGCTGGAGCAACTGTGCGCGGTGCTCGCCGACTGGGCGGCGGACGGCGGGGTGCGCGCCCTGGTGATCACCGGCGCCGGCGACCGGGCGTTCTCCGCCGGCTACGACATCGGCGCCATCGAGACCGTCGGACCGGAGGGCACCGCCCGCGACGGCCGGCGCGGCACGCCCTTCGAGCGCGCCCTGGCCGCGGTGCGCGACTTCCCCTACCCCAGCATCGCCATGATCAACGGCCACTGCTTCGGCGGCGCCCTGCACCTGGCGCTGTGCTGCGACCTGCGCATCGCCGCCGACCACATCAGCATGGGCATGCCGCCGGCGCGGCTGGGCGTGGTCTACGGCGCCGAGGGCCTGTGGCAGTTCCTCCAGGTGCTGGGCAGCGCCCGCACCCGCGAACTGTTCTTCACCGGGCGCAGCTACTGCGGCGAGGAACTGCGCCGCCTGGGCATCGTCGAGCACTGGGTGAGCGCCGCCGAACTGGCGCCGACCACCCTCGCCCTGGCCGAGGAGATCAGCCGCAACGCGCCCCTGGCGCTGCGCGGCATCAAGCGCATTCTCAACGCGCTGGAGGCCCCGGCGCTCCAGCCCGGACTCAAGGCCGAAGCCGACCGCCTGGTGGCCGCGGCCTTTCGCAGCGCCGACCTGAAGGAAGGCCAAGCGGCCTTTCTGGACAAGCGCGCGCCCCGCTTCACCGGCAAATGACGCGACCCCGGCACCCGATCCGCGGAGCCGCAGCTTGGAGGAGACGCCATGCAAACCTCTGGCATCGACCGCGACGACCCCTGCCCCTGCGGCAGCGGGCGGCTATTCCGACACTGCTGCCTGGGCAGGGAGGACGCCGCGCCACCCCGCCCGGGCGCGGCGCACCACTCAGAGTCATTGCGCAGCGTCCTCCAGGGCCGGCAGTTCAACTCGCTGGAGGAGGTCCAGGCGTTCGTCACCGCGTTTGTGCAACGGGAAAACCGGCGCGCGCTGGACGACTTTCAGGGCCTGTCGCCGGACCAGATGCATTGCGTGCTCTACCTGCCGTTCGCGTCGCCGGACCTGGTCCACATACCCGAAGTGCTGGATGCCAGCCCGTCGGCGCCGATCCTGAAACTGTTCAGCCTGCTGGCAGACGCCATCGGCGCGCAGGGCCTGAAACCGACCGCCAAGGGCAACCTGCCGCGCAAGGTCTGCCGCGAGGCCGCGCTGGCCTACTGGGGAGAGGCGACCCACCGGGAGCGGACGCGCTTTGGCGACATCCATAGCGAAGCGGACTTCGACGAGCTGCACGCCACCCGGCTGGTGGCCGAACTGGCCGGGCTGATCCGCAGGCACCGGGGCCGCCTGATCCTCGGCCGCGACTGCCGCCGCCTGCTGGCCGGCGACGGCCTGGGTGCGATCTATCCACGGCTGTTCAGGGCCTATGTCGAAAGGTTCAATTGGGCGTACCGGGATGGCTATCCGGAACTGGGTTTCATCCAGCGCGCCTTTCTGTTCACGCTCTACCTGCTCGCGCGCCACGGCGGCACCTGGCGGCCGCAGAGGTTCTATGAAGACGCATTTTTGCGCGCCTTCCCGATGATCCTGAATGAAGCCCCGTCCTGGCCGCTGACCACCCCCGAGGAAATCGTTCGCCGCTGCTACAGCCGGCGCACGCTGGTACAGTTCGCCGACTTTCTGGGCCTGGCCGCGGTGGAACCGGTTGCCGGCCAATTCCCGAGCCTTGAATATCGGGTGCAGGCATTGCCACTGCTCGCCCGGGCCGTGGTCTTTCAGCACACCGGCTGATGCTTCTCGATCGGCCCCGCGCAGTCGCGAAGCAGCCCGGTCGAGGAGTCTTCCACCGGCCCGGCCCGCGCAGGCCGATCACCTGGTCGTCACCCTTGGGTGGCATACCCCAACTCCTGCTATCAGTTCCGCAAACCGAATTCGGCAGGGTGCGAGGTTTCTTCGATTCCCGCCCATACACCGGATTTGGTTGTGGCTCGCAGCCGGGTGGTACCGGAACCTCCTGTTGTTCCCTCAGCGACTGGTCACGCTGTAGACGCGCCACCACCGGAGCTTGTCTTGGTCGAAGGACGCGTGCAGACCTGAGAGGGTGGTCCAATCGTCGTGCTCTTGCTCGAAGTTCCACTCCGTCGCCGCCCCATCCCTATAGCAGTGTTCGGCGCCCGCGATCTTCTCGACGTCCGCCCTGGCGGCGCCAACCGCTCGATCGCAGGAAACATCCTTCTTCAAATCCCGCGTCGGCTGCGCGCACTCGGCTGCGAACGAAGCCTCGGCGCGCTTGAGGACAGAAACCGCGGTCAGCAGCTCCCGCGGCCCACCCAGCGGGCCTGATTCGAACACCACCACCTGATCTTCGCCAAGGCTGTAGCAGAGGGCCTTGGCCGACACCGCATCGCTACCGATCCGCACCCGCTTCGCGAGGCCGACGATCTTCTCGACGTCGCTCAGTGAGCTGTGCTCAAGGCGCAGCTCAGCGATTTCCCACTTGCTGACCTCGAATGACCCCTTCCGGACACAGCGCGTACGGTCGGGCTGCCAAGGGCTCTGGGCCACAGCGACTTGGCCCACGGACGCTAGGAGAGCCACAGCGATCAGCGAAACGTACAACGTTCTCATCGTGTTACAAAGATGACCTCACCTGGAGGGATCGTGGTTCGGTTGGGTAATCCCCCCTAAAAACCACCGTTCCCGGAAGTAGAATTTTCTCCCATGTCAACGCCGACTGAAAATTGACCCCCTTTACGCTCCTGTCGCCGAAGTAAAATTGACCCCCCTGACGGTGTGATTGAGCGCAGGCTGACCTTGGATCGGTCAGCCTGCGCGGCCCTTCCTGCCGG
>JBMOPO010000015.1:0-1154 GCA_049325095.1 Pseudomonadota bacterium
TGGCGGTGACGGCGGCCACCGGCCGCTTGGCGCGCGAGGGGGTGGTGAGCACGCGCGGGCATGCCCTGGAGAGCATGGCGCGGGTCACGCACGTGGTCTTCGACAAGACCGGCACCTTGAGCGAAGGGCGGCATCGGGTGCGCCACGTCCTGCCGGCGCCCGACGGGGATGAGGCAGCATTGTGGACCGTCGCTGCCGCGCTGGCGCAGTTGTCCGAGCACCCGCTCAGCCTGGCCCTGCTGGCGCATGCCAAGGAGCGGGGCATTGCTGTCGAGCCCGCGCGCGCCGGCCGCAATGTGCCCGGATCCGGCATGGAGGCGACCCGGGACGGGGAGGTGCAGCGCCTGGGCAAGCTGGACTTCGTGGGCGAGATCGCCGGCGAATTGCCGGCCGACTGGCGCGCTCTGGTGGCGGCCTGGCAGGCGGAAGGACTGAGTCTGGTGGCGGTCGGCCGGCACGGCGCCTGGCTCGGCCTTTTCGCCTTGGGCGACAGTTTGCGCCACGAGGCGCGGCAAACGGTGGCGGATCTGCAGGCGGCGGGCTACGAGGTCTGGCTGCTGAGCGGCGATCACGCGGGCGCGGTGGCCTTGGCGGCAGCGGATACCGGCGTTGCCCATTGGCGGGCGGGCTTGCGGCCCGAGGACAAGCTGGCGCAGTTGCGCGCCCTGCAGGCGGCGGGCGCGGTGGTGTGCATGGTGGGCGATGGGGTCAACGACGGTCCGGTGCTGGCCGGGGCGCAGGTGAGCATGGCCATGGGCGCCGGCACGGCGGTGGCGCACGCGGGCGCCGACATGATCCTGCTCTCCAACCAGTTGCAGCAGATTCCGGCCACCTTGCAGCTGGCCCGCGACACGCTTCGGATCATCCGGCAGAACCTGGGCTGGGCGGTGGGCTATAATGTGATCTCTCTGCCGCTGGCCATGACCGGCGTGCTGACGCCGTGGATGGCCGCCATCGGCATGTCGGCCAGTTCGCTCATCGTGGTGGCCAACGCCATGCGCCTGGTGCGCAGCGAGGCGGGGGAGCTGGGCGCGGCCCGGCAAGGCACTCTGCTCAAGGAAAGGAGGACCGCATGAACGTCCTGTATTTTTTCATCGGGGCTGCCGTCGTGGGTGCCATCGGTGCGGGTCTCGTGTTTTTGTGGGCCATGAAGT
>JBMOPO010000016.1:0-11676 GCA_049325095.1 Pseudomonadota bacterium
TCAGGGTCTGTGAAGCAATGCATGTCCTGTGCATTGCTTCTGTCGCAAGTCCGGTACAGGCCCGGACTTGCTCGCGCGGATCGAGCATTTGTGTGCTCGATCCGCGACCGGCCATCCCTGGCCGGCCTGAGCTTGAAAAATTCACAAGCTCAGGCCGGGGCTTCCGGACTCAAATTGTCTCGAATCCGGTGCAGCGCGGAAATGGCCAGATCGGCATGCTGGTGGTCCAGCCCGGTCATGGCGTCGAGGCGAATCGACTCGACCACGCCTTCAATGGACGCCAGCACCGGCTGCGCCGCTGGCGACAGGAACAGCAGCTTGGCGCGGCGGTCGCGGGTGTCGGTGGTGCGCTTGACCAGCTTGCGGGCCTCCAGCTGATCGATGATGTGCACCAGAGTGATCGGCTGGATCTCGAGCAGATCGGCGAGCTGATTCTGGCGCACACCCTCGTGGCGGGAGATGTACACCAGGGCGCGGGCCTGCAAGAAGGTCAGCCCGCCGTCGCCCAATCGACGCTGGAAGGCGATGCGCAGCAGCCTGGAGACGTCCGCCACCAGAAAGCCCAGGCTGTCTTTGTCGATACCCATGGGATGCAATCCATATGTCAGGCTTATGATTGAGTATCCCCGGCTCCCCGCCTTTGTGCAACCCCGCCCGAGGGCTCCTGCCAAGGCGGGCGGAGATGGGTTATCTTGAGCGCCCCGTTCCGCCGTGACCGCTGAGGTGAAGCCATGGACGCCATCGAATCGTTGCTCGGCGCCGAGGCCGAAGCGCTGCTCGGCCACCGCTGCACCGGCATCCCCGCCGCGCAGCTGCACCTGCCCGGTCCGGATTTCGTGGATCGGGTGTGGGCGCACAGCGACCGCAAGCCGGCGGTGCTGCGCAACCTGCAGAGCCTGTTCAACACCGGCAGGCTGGCGGGCACCGGCTACCTTTCGCTGCTGCCCGTGGACCAGGGCGTGGAGCATTCCGCCGGCGCATCCTTCGCCCCCAATCCGGAGTATTTCGACCCGGCCAGGATCGTCGAACTGGCCATCGAGGGCGGCTGCAATGGCGTCGCCTCGACCCTGGGGGTGCTGGGCGCGGTGAGCCGCAGGTACGCGCACCGGATTCCCTTCCTGGTCAAGCTCAACCACAACGAACTGCTGACCTATCCCAACATCCACGACCAGACCATGTTCGCCGCGGTCGACCAGGCCTTCGATCTGGGAGCGGTCGCGGTGGGCGCGACCGTGTACTTCGGCTCCCCCGAGTCGCGCCGCCAGATCGGCGAGGTGAGCGCGGCCTTCGCGCGGGCCCACGAACTGGGGATGGTCACCGTGCTCTGGGCCTATTTGCGCAACCCAGAATTCAAGCAGGGCGATACCGACTACCACACCGCGGCCGATCTCACCGGCCAGGCCAACCACCTGGCGGCCACCATCGAGGCCGACATCGTCAAGCAGAAGCAGGCCGAGTGCAACGGCGGCTTCGCGGCCCTCGGCTTCGGCAAGACCGATGCCCGCCTGTACGGCAAACTGGTCGCCGACCATCCCATCGACTGGGTGCGCTACCAGGTCGCCTGCTGCTATATGGGGCGGGTGGGGCTGATCAATTCCGGCGGCGCCTCCGGCAGCGATGACCTGCACCAGGCGGTGCGCACCGCGGTGATCAACAAACGCGCCGGCGGCAGTGGCCTGATTTCGGGGCGCAAGGCATTCCAGAAGTCCATGGCCGAAGGCGTGCGCCTGTTGCATGCCATCCAGGACGTCTACCTCTCGCCCCGGGTCACCATCGCCTGAAACGGAGCCCGCCGTGCCACCGCCGGTCGTGACACCCGCCCGGCGGCGGTGAGAAGGGGGTGGCCGGCGGGCGGTCGAAGCCCTAGATATCCTTGTCTGCAACCCGGGAGATGCCATGTCCGGCCAGCGTTTCAGCGTCGAAGTCCAGCCCCGCCTGCCGCCCGAACTCCAGGGATTGGAGCAGCTCGCCGACAACCTCCTCTACAGTTGGGATCGCAGCGTGCGCGGGCTGTTCTACCGGCTCGACGCCGAGCTCTGGGAAGCTTGCGGGCACAACCCCAAGGTGTTCCTGCGCCGCGTCGCCCAGGAGCGGCTCGACCGCGCGGGGTCGGATCCGGTGTTTCTCCAGGATTTCCGCAGCGTCATGTCCGGCTACCAGAGCTATCTGGAGTTCCGCCGCGGTCACGAGCCCGGGAACACCGGGTTGCGGTCCGATCGCGGCGATCTGGTGTGTTACGCCTGCGCCGAGTTCGGCCTGCACGAAAGCTTTCCGATCTACTCCGGCGGCCTGGGGATCCTGGCCGGCGATTACTGCAAGGCGATGAGCGACCTGGACCTGCCCTTCGTGGCGGTGGGCATGCTCTACCGGCAGGGCTATTTCCGGCAGACCATCGACGCCCAGGGCAACCAGATCGCCCACTACCACCCGTCGCGCATCGAGGACCTGCCGGTGCGCTGCGCCGGCGGCGAGCGCGGCCCCCTGATCGTCGAGGTGCCCATCGCCAGGCGCACCCTGCATCTGCGGGTGTGGGTGGCCGAGGTGGGACACATCCGGCTCTATCTGCTGGACTCGGACATCGAGCCCAACACGCGCGAGGATCGCGCCATCACCTATCAGCTCTACGGTGGCGGCGAGGTCGAGCGCATCTGCCAGGAAATGGTGCTCGGCATCGGCGGCGTGCGCGCCCTGCGGGCGCTGGGGCTCGCGCCCACGGTGTGGCACATCAACGAGGGCCACGCCGCCTTCCAGATCGTCGAGCGCTGTCGCGAGCTGGTCGCCTCGGGACTGGATTTCGCCACCGCCCTGGAGGCGGTCGCCGCGGCGACTGTCTTCACCACCCATACCTCGGTCGCGGCCGGCCATGACCGCTTCGAGCGCGGTCTGGTGCAGCACTACCTGGAGCCCTGCATCGCCGAGCTGCGCATCTCCGCCGATGAGTTCCTCGCCCTCGGCGCCAGCCCCGACGGCGCCCACCTGTTCAACATGACCGCCCTGGCGCTGCGCGGCTCGCGCTTCCACAACGGCGTCAGCGCCATCCACGGCGGCGTCGCCTCGCGCACCGAGTCCTATGTGTGGCCGGAGATCGAGCCGGAGGAGAACCCCATCGGCCATGTCACCAACGGCATCCACGTGCCCACCTTTCTGGCGCGGGAATGGGTCACCTATTTCAATCAGCAGTTCGGGGGCAACTGGCGCAACGAGCTGTGCAACGCCGAGTACTGGGACTGCATCGACCAGATCCCGGGCCATGTGTTCTGGAGCCAGCGCGAGCACCTCAAGTCCAAGCTCGCCGAAGCGCTCGGCGAGCGGTTGACGCGGCAGCTCGCCCGCAACGGCCACAGCCCGACCCAGATCGCCAAGGTGACTCGCCACCTGGAGCGCAACGAGCGCAGCGTGATGATGATCGGCTTCGGGCGCCGCTTCGCGACCTACAAGCGCGCCACCCTGATCTTCTCCGACCCCACGCGCCTGGCGCGGCTGCTCAATGATCCCCAGCGCCCGGTGATGCTGATCTTTACCGGCAAGGCCCACCCGGCCGATCAACCCGGACAGGAGCTGATTCGGATCCTGCACCGCTACGCCACCCAGCCCGAGTTCGAGGGCCGGGTGCTGTTGGTGGAGGACTACGACATCGCCCTGGCGCGCAAGCTGGTCACCGGAGTGGACGTCTGGCTCAACACGCCGCAATACCCTCTGGAGGCGAGCGGCACCTCGGGACAGAAGGCCGCCATCAACGGGGTGCTCAACCTGAGCGTGCTCGACGGCTGGTGGGCCGAGGGTTACAGCGGCGACAACGGCTGGGGGATCGCTCCCCACGGCTCGGCGTTCAGCGCCGAATTCCGCGATCGGGAGGAGGCCGGCGAGCTGCTCGATCTGCTGGAGCGGGAGGTGATCCCGCTCTATTTCGAGCGCAACAGCCACGGCTACTCGCGCGGCTGGGTGGAGCGCGCCAAGATGGCGATGAAAACCATCATCCCGCGCTTCAACGCCGAGCGCATGGTGGCCGACTATCTCCACCAGTACTACCTGCCGGCGGCGGCCCAGGGCCGGCGTCTGGCCGAAGGCCGGCATGCCGCGGCCCGGACCCTGGCCCAGTGGAAGCGCCGCGTGCTCGCCGGCTGGTCGGAAGTCCGGGTGGAACTGGTCGGCGAGGCCCCGGCCAGCATCTACCAGGATCGCCGGCTGGACGTCCAGGTCGCGGTGGCGCTGGGCGCGCTGGAACCGGGGGACGTGGCGGTCGAGTGCGTGCTCAGCCGGGAAACCGCGGAAGGTGTCTTCGAGCGGATCTCCGTCCATCCGCTGGCATACCGCGGCGCCGCGGGCGACGGCCGCGCGCTGTTTGCGCTCGATCTCGCGCCCCCGGCCGCGGGCCTGCTCAGCTATCAGCTCCGCGTCTATCCCTGGCACGAACTGCTCGCCCATCCCTTCGAGCTGGGCCGCATGCGCTGGGTCGGTTGATCCGGGCGTCGGTTCGCCCGGGGAAATCGGCAGCCTTCAGCCCGACCGGTGCTGCTCGGCGAGCCGGCGGATCCTGCCCACCATGGCGCGCAGGCCGTTGCCCCGGGTGGGCGAGATGTGGCGCAGCAGGTCGAGGCGCTCGAAATAGCCCTCGACATCGGCGGCGAGAATCTGCTCCGGGGTGCGGTCGTTGAGCGCGGCGAGCACGGCGGCGGCCAGGCCGCGCACGATCAGGGCGTCGGAGTCGACCGCAAATTGCAGCCGGCCGCTGGCCGGGTCCAGGCGATGGACGATCCACACCTGGCTCTGGCAGCCGTGGATGAAGTTGTCCTCGGTCTTGCAGGCGTCGGGCAGCGGCGGCAGCGCGCGGCCCAGGTCGATGAGGTAGCGGTAGCGATCCTCCCAGTCGTCGAAGAACGCGAAGTTCTCGGCGACCTCCTCGGCGCTGACCCCGCGGCCGTAGGGCACCCGCTCGAACAGGCTGTCGAGGCTCGCGCCGCCGTCCATCAGAAGATCCCCAGTTCGAGCTGCGCGGCCTCGGACATGCGCGCGCGGCTCCAGGGCGGGTCGAACACCAGCTCGACCTCCACCCGGTCCACGTTGGGCACCTTGCCGACCCGGTATTTCACGTCGTCCACCAGCACCGGGCCCATGCCGCAGCCGGGCGCGGTGAGGGTCATCCGGATGGCGACCTCGCGGCCCTGGATGCGGCAGTCGTAGATGAGCCCGAGCTCGACGATGTTGACCGGAATCTCTGGATCGTAGATGGAGGCCAGCGCCTGCCACACCTGGTCCGGATCCACGCTCGCGGAGGTCGGCGGCGGAAATTCCAGCTCCACCGGCGCGAGGCCCAGGGCGTCGGCGTCGGTGCCGTCGACCCGGGCGAGGTTGCCGCCGACGTTGACCGTGTAGTTGCCGCCCAGATCCTGGGTGAGGCCGACGAAGGTGTCCCTGGGGATGGTGATGCGGGTGCCCGAGGGCACCAGCCGCGCCGGGCAGTCGCGCCGCACCGCCACCATGCGCCGCTCCATGCTCAGACTCCGAACGACTCGCCGCAGCCGCAGTGCACCTGGGCGTTGGGGTTGCGGAATTTGAGGGTGGAATTGAGGCCCTCCACCACCAGGTCGATTTCGGTGCCGCGCACCAGCGGCAGGGCCTCGGGGTCGACATAGACCCACAGCCCCTCGGCGACCTGGTATTCGAGATCGCCCGGCTGCGGCCCGGCCACCAGATCGAGCTCGTACCTGTAGCCCGAACAGCCGCTCGATTTGACGCCGATCCGCATGGCGCGGGCGCCGGCGCGGTCGAGCTGGCGGCGCACATGGGCGGCCGCGGCAGGCGTCATCTGCACGCTGTCATGGGCGACGGGATCGAAGGTTTCCACGGACATCGCATGCTCTCCGAATTTTCAGCGCAGAAAACCCAAGGCCTTGTCGAGCGCCGCGAGCAGGCGATCGACTTCGGCCGCGGTGTTGTACAGCGCCAGGGACGCCCGCACCGTGCCGGGGATCCCCAGGCGCTCCATCAGGGGCATGGCGCAGTGGTGGCCGGCGCGCACCGCCACGCCCTGCTGGTCGAGCAGCAGGCCGACGTCGGTGGGATGGGTGCCCTCGACCACGAAGGAGGCGATCGACACGCGCTCGGCGGCGGTGCCGATGCGGCGCACCCCGGGGATGGCGTCGAGGCCGGCGTCGAGACGCGCGAGCAGCGCGCGCTCGTGGGCCGCCGCGGCCTCCCGATCCTGCTCCTGCAGCCAGGCGATGGCCGCCCCCAGGCCGATGGCGCCGGCGATGTGCGGGGTCCCGGCCTCGAAGCGCCAGGGCACCTCGGCATAGGTGGTACCCGCGAACGACACCCGCTCGATCATCTCGCCGCCGCCCTGCCAGGGGGGCATGGCGTCGAGCAGCGCGCGGCGCCCGTAGAGCACGCCGATGCCGGTGGGGCCGAACAGCTTGTGGCCCGAAAAGGCGTAGAAGTCCGCGCCCAGCGCGCGCACGTCCACCGCCAAGTGATTGACCGCCTGGGCGCCGTCGACCAGCACCAGGGCGCCGGCGGCATGGGCCGCGCGGACGATCTCCGCCACCGGATTGAGGGTTCCCAGGGCGTTGGAGACCTGGGTGACCGCGACCAGCCGGGTGCGCTCGTTGAGCAGCTCCGGCAGCGCGGCCAGCTCCAGGGCCCCGGCATCGGTGACCGGCAGCACCCGGATGCGGGCGCCGGTGGCCTGAGCCACCATCTGCCAGGGCACGATGTTGGCGTGGTGCTCCATGGCGGTCAGCAGGATCTCGTCGCCGGCGCGCAGGTTGGCCCGCCCCCAGCTGTTGGCCACCAGGTTGATGCTCTCGGTGGTGCCGCGGGTCCAGAGGATCTCCTCCCGCGCCACCCCGCCGAGGAAGTCCGCCACCCGCTGGCGCGCATGTTCCAGCGCCTCGGTGGCCCGGTTGGCGAGCGCATGGGCGCCGCGGTGCACATTGGAGTGGTCGCGCCGGTAGTAGCGGGCGATGGCGTCGATCACCGCTGCGGGTTTCTGCATGGAAGCGGCGTTGTCGAGATAGACCAGCGGATGGCCGTTCACTTCCTGGTGCAGGATGGGAAATTCCCGGCGCACCGCCGCGATGTCGAAGCGGCCCATGATGCGGGTATTCACGGCGTCTGCTCCTCTTCCGCGGGCGCGGCAAAGGCCGCGCGCAACACCGGAGTCACCCATTCGCGCGCTGCGGCGAGCGGCAGGGCGGCGACGATCTCGGCCAGAAAGGCGAAGCTCAGCAGCGCGCGGGCCTCGCCTTCGTCCACGCCGCGGGAGCGCAGATAGAACAGGGCGTCGGCGTCCAGTTGGCCGAGGGTGGCGCCGTGCGCGCACTGCACGTCGTCGGCGTAGATCTCCAGCTCGGGCTTGAGGTCGATCTCGGCGCCCCGCGCCAGCAACAGCCCCCGGGCCTGGAGTGCGGCGTCGCTCCTGCCGGCGCCCGGATGGATGTGGATGCGGCCGTTGAGCACTGCGCGGGAGGTCTCGCCGGCGATCAGGTGAAAGCGCTGCCGCGAGGTCGCCCCGGGGCTGCGGTGTTCGAGGTTCATCTGGTGGTCGAGATGGCGGCCGCCCCGGGTGAGGCCGGCGCCGCGCACCTGGACCTCGGCGCCGGGCCCGGTCAGGCGGATGTCGATTTCATTGCGGCGGAAGGCCGCGCCCCGCTCGATCAGCGACAGGTCGTAAGCGGCGTCGCGCGCCACTTCCACCGCCAGGGCGCTGAGCCAGCGGCCGGCGCCGGCATCGGCGGCCAGGCGCAGATGGTCCAGGCGCGCGCCGTCTCCGACGGCGATCTCCACCACCGAATTGGTAAACGCCAGCCCGGCGCCGAGCTGGCGCTCCACCAGGGTGGCGCGGGCGCCGGGTTCCAGCACCACCAGCACCCGGGGGTGGGCGCCGCGCGGCGCCGTGGCCTCGCCCTGGGCGAGCACCAGCTCGATGGGCCGCTCGAGCTGCGCGCCGCGCGCGACCCGGATGCACAGGCCGTCCTCGACCAGGGCACCGTTGAGGGCGACGAAGGGACGGCCGGCGGCGTCCGCGAGCTGGCCCGCGAGGCGCTCGGCGGCTGCGCGATCCGCGCCCCGGAGGTCTGCAAACCGGATCACCGACAGGCCGGGCTCCAGGGCTTCCGGAACCGGCTGGGGCAGGCCGTCGACGATCGTCAGGCGGTGGCTGTCCAGTCCCGGGAGGGGCGCCACCCGGGCGGTGCCGGGGGCGAGACGGTCGAGCAGGCCGGCTTCGAGCAGCGGGCCGATGCGGCTGTATTTCCAGGATTCGGTCTTGGGCGTGGGCAGCTCGGCGGCCGCAAAGGCCGCTGCGCCCGCGGTGCGCAGGCGCTCCACCAGGCCCGCGGCCGGGGGCAGCTCCCGGATGCGCCGGCGCGCCTCCCGGTCGAAGGCCTCGATGCGCTGCGCGCGCCGGCCCGCGTTCACGGCCATCTCAGGCCACCGCCTCCAGCAGCCAGCCGTAACCCTTTTCCTCGAGCTCCAGGGCCAGCTCGCGGCCGCCGGAGCGCAGGATCCGGCCGCCCGCCAGCACATGGACGCGGTCCGGCACCACATGGTTGAGCAGCCGCTGGTAGTGGGTCACCAGGACGATGGCGCGGTCCGGCGCGCGCAGCGCGTTGACGCCGTCGGCCACCACCTGCAGGGCGTCGATGTCGAGCCCGGAGTCGGTCTCGTCGAGCAGCGCCAGGCGCGGTTGCAGCAGCAGCAGTTGGAGGATCTCGTTGCGCTTTTTCTCGCCGCCGGAAAAACCCTGGTTGACGCCGCGCTTGAGGAATTCGGGATCGAGCTGTACCCGCTTGCAGGTCTCCCGCGCCAGCTTGATGAATTCGACCGCCGACAGCGCGGCTTCGCCGCGCGCCGTGCGGATGGCGTCGAGGGATGCGCGCAGGAACTCCATGTTGGACACCCCGGGGATCTCCACGGGGTATTGGAAGCCGAGAAACAGCCCGGCGCGGGCGCGCGCCTCGACCGGCAGGGCGAGCAGATCCCGGCCCAGGTACTCGACGCGGCCGCCGGTGACCTCGTAGCCCTCGCGGCCGGCCAGTACCGCGGCCAAGGTGCTCTTGCCCGAGCCGTTGGGCCCCATGATGGCGTGCACCTCGCCGGCCCGGATCTCCAGGTCGATTCCCCTGAGGATGGGGGTGCCGCCGACTTGGACGTGCAGATCAGTGATTTTCAGCATGAATCCGTGTACTCCCGGGCGCTCAGCCCACCGCGCCTTCCAGACTGACTTCCAGCAACTTGCCGGCCTCGACGGCGAACTCCATGGGCAGCTCGCGGAAGACTTCCTTGCAGAAGCCGTTGACGATCATGGACACGGCCTTTTCCGGATCCAGGCCGCGCTGGCGGCACAGGAACAGTTGATCCTCGCTGACCTTGGAGGTGGTCGCCTCGTGCTCCACCGTCGCCGTGGGGTTGCGGCTCTCGATGTAGGGAAAGGTGTGCGCCCCGCAGCGATCGCCGATCAGCAGCGAATCGCACTGGGTGTGGTTGCGCGCATGGTCGGCGCCCGGCGTGATGTGCACCAGGCCGCGGTAGGAGTTCTCCGCCCGCATGGCGCTGATGCCCTTGGAGACGATGGTCGAGCGGGTGTTGCGGCCGACGTGGATCATCTTGGTGCCGGTATCGGCCTGCTGGCGGCCGCGGGTCAGGGCCACCGAATAGAATTCGCCGACGGAGTGATCGCCCTGCAGGATCACCGAGGGGTATTTCCAGGTGATGGCCGAGCCGGTCTCGACCTGGGTCCAGGAGATACGGGCGCGCTCGTGGGCGATGCCGCGCTTGGTGACGAAGTTGTAGATGCCGCCGCGGCCCTCGGCATCGCCCGGGTACCAGTTCTGCACCGTGGAATACTTGATCTCGGCTCCCTTCAGCGCCACCAGCTCGACCACCGCCGCGTGCAGTTGATTCTCGTCGCGCTGGGGTGCGGTGCAGCCCTCCAGGTAGGAGACATGGCTGCCTTCGTCGGCGATGATCAGGGTGCGTTCGAACTGTCCGGTGTGCCGGGCGTTGATGCGGAAATAGGTGGACAACTCCATCGGGCAGCGCACACCCCTGGGGATGTACACGAAGGAGCCGTCGCTGAACACCGCCGAGTTCAGGCCGGCGAAGAAGTTGTCGTGCAGGGGCACCACACTGCCCAGATATTTGCGCACCAGCTCGGGGTGTTCGCGCACCGCCTCGGAGATGGAGCAGAAGATCACCCCCGCCTCGGCCAGTTTGTCCTTGAAGGTGGTCACCACGGACACGCTGTCGAACACGGCATCGACCGCCACCCCGGCGAGCATGGCCTGCTCGTGCAGGGGGATGCCCAGCTTGTCATAGGTGCGCAACAGTTCGGGATCGACCTCGTCGAGACTTTGGGGCCCCTCTCCGGGACGGCGCGGGGCCGAGTAATAGGAGATTGCCTGATAGTCGATGGGCGGATAGTGGACGTGCGCCCAGGTCGGGTGTTTCATGGTCCGCCAGTTGCGGAAGGCCTTGAGGCGCCAGTCCAGCAGCCACGCGGGCTCCTGCTTGCGGGCCGAGATGAAGCGGACGGTGTCCTCGTCGAGGCCGGGCGGCAGGGTGTCGGACTCGATCTCGGTGATCCAGCCGGCCTCGTAGCCGCCGTGGACGGCGCGCTCGATGGGACCCACATTTTCAACCATGACCAGCCTCCCGCGAACTCGCTGCACTGGACATCCCGGGCTTCCGGCAAGCACAGCAAGGTGATGCTGCAAGCCTAATGGATACGCCCTTGGTATTCAATACCCCACAGGTATACAATGGCTCGCCAGTGGACAGCCGCGGCCATCGATCATGCTCAAAGTGGGGCGTCTCGCCGACTACGGAATCCTGATCCTGCACCACTTGGGCCGGGTCCGGCCGGCGCGGCTGTCCATGGAGTCGCTCGCCGAGCTCACCCAGGTGCCCCTGCCCACGGTGCGCAAGCTCACCCGGCTGCTCGCCGAGGCCGGTCTGGTGATCTCCAAGCGGGGTCCCCTGGGCGGCTATCAACTGGCGCGGCCGCCGCAGCAGATCAGCCTGGCGGATGCCATAGCCGCCATCGAGGGGCGGCCGGCGCTGACCGCCTGTGCGAGCGAAAACGGCCACTGCGACATCGCCGCGCGCTGCGCACTGGCGTCGCGCTGGCGCGGCGTCAATGCCCTGGTTCTGCAGGTGCTGGAGCAGACCTCGCTGCAGCAGCTCAGTGCGGGCGGACCCACCCCCCGGCTGCCGCCCCCCCTGCGCACGCCGATCTGTCCGGACCCGGGTGCGGCCGGCTGAAGGCCCAATCCGGCCTCGTCGGGACAAGAATAGCAATCCCTGCGAAAGCGGCCGGTTTCTCTCTATAATGCAGCAATTATTGCATTTTTATTGCAATTCTATTTTTCTCTCTTCATGGAAAGCGCTGTAATTCTGGCAATAACACCATAAAATTCACTGCCTCGCCGTACTTTCCGCTTCTGCCATCCGCTGCGCGGGGCCCGCTCGGCCGCCCGGTGGATTTCAGCCCCCAGGCCGGAAGCGAAGCGCATCCGGCGCCGTCCCCGCGCCGCCTGCCGGTCCTTGCACCTGTCAGCGATCGCCACTATGGAGCCATTTCGGGATCGGGTTAATGAAGCCAGCGGATGATCGGGTTATTGGCGCCACCCTGTGATCGGGTTAATGGGGCCAGGGCCGGATCGGGTTTATCGAGCC
>JBMOPO010000017.1:0-26406 GCA_049325095.1 Pseudomonadota bacterium
TCGCCTTGCGGTACTTCTCAAAGCCTTCACCGGCAAACGTCTTCTGGCGCATCGCGGACCGCTCCATGCAGTGGGATCGACAAGCATTATTATCGCCGATGTGGCGGATTAATCAGAGGTTCCCTAGAATCTGGTCCCCGGCAGCGTCCATGCGACTCGTCATCCGCGCGATCCGAGCGCCTTCAGGCCCCGCCAAGGCCGAGCCGACAGGCGCGGATTGCGTCCCGGTCCGGCCGCGGCACCGCCGGCAGGGGGCAGCCCTGGGTTTTCATCGCGAAGATCTTCGATCATGAATTTCTGTAGTGCATGTGGCAGCGTCGTCAGCCTGCGGGTCCCGAGCGGGGACGATCGCCGCCGCCACATCTGCGATTACTGCGACACCATACATTATCAGAATCCCTGCATCATCACCGGCTGCGTGCCGGTCTACGAGGACCGCATCCTGCTGTGCAAGCGCGCCATCGCGCCCCGCCGCGGCTACTGGACCCTGCCCGCCGGGTTCCTGGAAAACGGCGAGACGACCGCCGAGGGCGCGGTCCGCGAGTGTCTCGAGGAGGCCAACGCCCGGGTCGTCAACCCCCAGTTGTACGCGATGATCGACATCCCCCACATCAACCAGGTGTACCTGTTCTTTCGCGGCGAGCTGGCCGCGCCGGAATTCAGCCCGGGCAGCGAATCCCTGGCGGTGGAGCTGTTTCGCGAAGCGGAGATCCCCTGGGACGAGATCGCCTTTCCGTCGGTGCGCAGGACGCTGGAGTATTTTTTTCAGGATCGCCGGGAAGGCGAATTCCGGGTGCGCACCGACACCGTCCGGCGGGGCTGACCCGCGGATCCTGGGGACGCACCGCCGCGGGTGCCCGGGTCAGGAGACTCGGGCTTCGTACCAGGCCCTGGTGCCGTTGACCAGCTTCACCAGCCCCAGCATCAGCGGGACCTCGATCAGCACCCCCACCACGGTGGCGAGCGCCGCGCCGCTGCCCAGGCCATACAGCACGATGGCCACCGCCACCGCCAGCTCGAAGAAGTTGGAGGCGCCGATCATGGTGGACGGACCGGCCACCCGGTGCTGGACCCTGCACCCCAGGTTGAGCCCGTAGCCGATCGCGGCGATGAGCAGGCCCTGGAGCAGAATGGGCACCGCCAGCATGGCGATGACGAAGGGCTGCGCCGCGATTGCCTCGCCCTGAAAGGCGAACAGCAGCACCAGGGTGGCCAGCAGGGCGAGAACGGGAAAGGGCGCGAGCCGCTCCAGCGCATCGGAGAGCGCCGCCGGACCGCCCGCCAGCAGCCGCCGGCGCAGCGCCTGGGCGATGGTCAGCGGGATCACGATGTAGATCACCACCGAAAGCAGCAGGGTGTCCCAGGGCACCGGGATCGACGAGACGCCGAGCAGCAGGGCGACGATGGGGGCGAAGGCGAACACCATCACCAGATCGTTGAGCGCGACCTGCGACAGCGTGAAGTTGGCATCGCCCCGACACAGGTCGCTCCATACGAACACCATGGCGGTGCAGGGTGCGGCGCCGAGCAGAATGAGGCCGGCCACATAGCTGTCGTGCTGGTCGGCGGGCAGCCAGGGCGCGAACACCTGGTAGATGAACAGCCAGCCCAGCGCCGCCATGGTGAACGGCTTGATCGCCCAGTTGACCAGCAGCGTGATGACGATGCCGCGCCCCTGCCCGCGGAGCTCGTGCAGCGAATGGAAGTCGATCTTCATCAGCATCGGGATGATCATCACCCAGATGAGCAGGCCGACGGGGAGATTCACCCGCGCGACCTCGAGCGCCGCAATCGAGCCAAAGAGTCCCGGAAAGCTGCGGCCGAGCGCAATGCCGGCGACGATGCAAAGCACCACCCAGAGGCTGAGATAGCGCTCGAAAACGTTCATCGACCGGCCGGGGACCGCCGGCGAGGCAAGCTCGTTCATGATTCCTCCCCGGCCAGCCGCCGGACCGCGGACTGCAGGGCGGTGGGTTCGAGGCGATCCACCGGCAACCGGAGCAGCGATTCGATCCGCCGCCGGATCGCCCCCAAAACTTCACGAAACGCCCGCAGCCGCTGCTCGTCGGTGCCCGCCACCGCGGACGGGTCCGGAAAGCCCCAATGGGCGGTGACCGGATGTCCCGGCCAGAGCGGGCAGCTCTCTCCGGCCGCGGCGTCACACAGGGTAATGACCAGGTCCATCCGCGGGGCATCCGGGCGTGCGAACTCATCCCAGGGCTTGCTGCGCAGGCGGTCGGTGGGGATGCCCGCCTCCTGCAACACCCGCAGCGCGAGGGGATGGGGCCGCTGGTCCGGCCGCGGGGCGCTGCCCGCGGAATGGGCGCGGAAGCGGTCCCCGCCGAGGTGGTTGAGCAGTCCCTCGGCGATCTGGCTGCGGGCGGCATTGTGGGTGCACAGGAACAGCACCTGGATCATCGGCAGCACTCCGGGCAGCAGTGGGCGAAGCCGCCGGCCGCGCGTGAATCCGCCGCGCGGATCCCTGCGCGGTGCGGAGCGCGCATCCGGAAGCGCCTCACGGCCGGCTCCCGCGGCGGACGGGGGCGGCCACCGCGTCCAGGCACGGCTGCCCCTGACAGCAATTGGTGGTGAGGTAGGCCAGCAGCTCGTCGATCCGGTCGAAGCCGGCCCGGTAGATCAGGTGCCGGCCCTGCCGCTCCTGGGTCGCCAGGCCGGCGTTGACCAGTTCCTTGAGGTGAAAGGACAGGGTCGCGGCCGGCAGGCCCAGGTCCGCGGCGAGCACGCCGGGAGTCCGGCCCTGCCGGCCGGCGACCACCAGGGCGCGAAACGCCTGCAGCCGATGCCCCTGCGCCAGGGCGGCAAGGGATCGGATGACTTCCGACTCTTCCATGGTTCCATGATGATGGAACCATATGGCGGTTCGATGACAGCCACCCCTGCGCCGCTGACCCGGGCGGTGAACGCCGATGGGTTCGACGGGCGCCGGTCGCGGAGTTGCGGCCGGGGCGGGCCGCGGGCCGGTTCACCGGCTGGAGTGCGGGCCTCGCATCGCGCGGCGATTCACACGCAAAAAACCCCCTCGCGGGGGTTTTTCATTTGGCGGTGAGGGAGGGATTCGAACCCTCGATACGTTGCCGTATACACACTTTCCAGGCGTGCTCCTTCAGCCACTCGGACACCTCACCGGCGGGCCGGGGACTCTACACAATGGGTGGATGCAACGCAATCAGGGCGCCCCGCTCACCCGTCGTACCGGGGCGAAACTGCGCCGGTGCAGGGCGCAGGGCCCCAGCCGCAGCAGCGCCGCGCGATGTTCGGCGGTGCCATAGCCCTTGTGGCGGGCAAACCCGTAGCCCGGAAACCGGGCGTCCAGGGCGACCATTTCGCGGTCGCGGGTGACCTTGGCCAGGATCGCGGCGGCGCTGATGCAGGGAATGGTCGCGTCGCCGCCGATCAGGGCGCGCGCGGTGTAGGGCCAATCCGGCAGCCGGTTGCCGTCCACCAGCACCAGCCCGGGCGGGAATTGCAGGGCGGCGACCGCCCGCTGCATGGCCAGCAGACTGGCCTGCAGGATGTTGTGCCGGTCGATCTCGGCCACGCTGGCCCGGGCCACCGCCCAGGCGGCCGCCCGGGCGGTGATCTGTTCGTAGAGCCGCTCGCGGCGCGCGGCGCTGAGCCGCTTGGAATCGGCCAGCCCGGCGATCGGCCGCTGCGGATCCAGGATCACGGCCGCGGCGAGCACATCGCCCGCCAGGCAGCCGCGGCCGACTTCATCGACCCCGCAGTGCGCCGCGGCGCCCCTCCCCCCTGCGGCGACCGCCATCAGGCAGCCGCCCCGATCAGCGGCGCCAGGGCGTCCGCGGCGCGCGCGCTGGCATCGCGGCGCAGGCTCGCGTGCAGCCGCTCGAATTCGGCGACGAGCGCAGCGCGCGACCGATCGTCCTCGAACCAGCGCAGGACCTCGTTCGCCAGGGCCGGCGCCCGGGCCCGATCCTGCAGCAGCTCGGGCACCAGCGCGCGCCCGGCCAGCAGGTTGGGCAGCGAGACATGCTCCAGATGCACCAGGCGCGCGGCGATGCAGTGCGTCAGGCGCCCGACGCGATAGGCCACCACCATCGGCTTTTTCAGCAGCATGGCCTCCAGGGCGCTGGTCCCCGAGGCGAGCAACACCACGTCGGCGGCGGCCATCGCCAGGTGCGACTGGCCGTCCAGGATCTGCACCCGGAGCCCCGGCCGCCCGGCCAGCAGCGCGTCGAGCTGGGTCCGGCGCGCCGCGCTGGCGGCCGGAATCAGGCAGTGCAGATCCGGCAGCCGCTCCCGGCAGCGTTCCAGCGTGTCCAGAAACACCGGCCCGAGCAGCTCGACCTCGCCCCGCCGGCTGCCGGGCAACAGCGCCAGCACCCGCCCTTGCGCCGGCAGCGACAGCCGCGCCCGGGCCGCGCCGGTGTCCGGAATCAGCGGCAGGTCGTCGGCCAGTGGATGTCCGACCCAGGTCACCGGCACGCCGTGGCGCCGGTAGAATTCGGCTTCGAACGGCAGCAGCGCCAGCATGTGATCGACGGCACGGGCGATGCGGCGGATGCGCCCCTGCCGCCAGGCCCACACCGAGGGGCTCACGTAATGGGCGGTGCGCACGCCGGCGCGGCGCAGCCGCGATTCCAGACCCAGATTGAAATCCGGCGCGTCGATGCCGACGAAGAGCGCCGGGCGGCGCTGGCGAAAATACCGGTACAGCCCGCGCCGCATGCGCAACAGCTCCGGCAACCGCTTGAGGGGCTCCACGAACCCCATCACGGACAGGGGCTCCATCGGATAGAGGCTGCGCAGGCCGGCGGCCTGCATGGCCTCGCCACCCACCCCTTCGAAGCGGGCCTCGGGGAAATGGCGGCGCAAGGCCTGGATCAGCCCCGCGCCGAGGCGGTCGCCCGACGGCTCGCCGGCGACCAGAGCGATCAGCGGACTCTCGCCCATCGGGCTCAGCGGATGATGCCGCGGCGGGAGCGCCGGACCGAGTGAATCAGCGGCGCGAGCACCTCGCGGTGCTGCGCATCGGCCTCCAACTCCGCCAGCGCCTGTTCGAGTTTCAGGCCCTTCCGATACAGCGTCCGGTAGGCGCGCTGCAGCGCCCTGATCTGCTCGGCGGAAAAGCCGCGCCGCTCCAGTCCCAGCTTGTTGATGGTGCGGGGCACCGCCGGATGGCCGGTCGCCATGACATAGGCGGGCACGTCCTGATTGAGATAGGCGGCGGCACCCACGAACGCGTGGGCGCCGACGTTGACGTGCTGATGGACCAGCGTATATCCGGACAGGAAGGCCCAGTCGTCGACCTGCACGTGGCCGGCCAGCGAGGCGTTGTTGACCAGAATCACGTGGTCGCCGATCACGCAGTCGTGGCCGATGTGCACATAGGCCATGATCAGGTTGTGGCTGCCGATACGGGTCTCGCTCCGATCCTGCACGGTGCCGCGATGGATGGTGACCCCTTCGCGAATCCGGTTGTGATCGCCGATGACTAGCTCAGTCGGCTCCCCCTGGTACTTGAGATCCGGGGTGGCCTCGCCGATGGTGGCGAACTGAAAGATTTCGTTGTGGCGGCCGATGCGGGTCGGCCCCTTGATCACCACGTGGGAATGCACCACGCAGTCGTCGCCGATCTCCACTTCCGGACCGATGTAGGTCCAGGGCCCGACGCGCACATTGCAGCCCAGCCGCGCACCGGGATCGATCTTCGCGAGCGGGTCGAGCATCGCCTCAGGGCGCCTCCAGCGCACACAGGATGGTGGCCTCGCAGACCAACAATCCGTCCACTTTGGCGCTGCAACAGAAGCGCCAGATGTTGCGTTTGCAGGAATCGATCTCGGCGGTCATCATCAGTCGGTCGCCCGGCACCACGGGCCGCTTGAAGCGCACGCCGTCGACCCCGGCGAACAGGTACAGGCGCTTGTCGTCGGGCTGCTTGTCCACCGAGGCGAAGCCGAGCACGCCCGCGGTCTGCGCCATGGCCTCGATGATCAGCACGCCGGGGAAAATGGCCTTCACGGGGAAATGGCCGCTGAACACCTGCTCGTTGATGGTAATGTTCTTGTAGGCCAGGATGCGCTTGCCCTTGTCCAGCTCCACCACGCGGTCGATCAGCAACATGGGGTAGCGGTGCGGCAACAGGCGCTGAATCTGTTCCGCATCCATCCCGGCAAACCCCTCCGCCGAACGTGCAATATCAACTGTCATGGGCGATCTTCTCTTCCAGTTTCTTCAGGCGCCTGGCCATTTCGTCAAGCTGCCTAAAGCGGGCCGCGTTGCGGCGCCAGCGCGGGGTTTCCTCCATCAGCAGGTCGGCGGAGTAGGAGCCCGGGCGACTGATCGATTTCGACAGCGAGCAGCGCGCCTGGGCGATGACATTGTCGCAGACCCTGATGTGCCCGACCGCGCCGGACTGCCCGGCAAAAATACAGTTCTTGCCGATGGTGGTGCTGCCGGCGATGCCGGCGTAGGCGGCCATCGCGGTATTCTCGCCCAGGCGCACGTTGTGGCCGATCTGGACATGGTTGTCGAGGATGACGCCCGATTCGATCACGGTATCGCCCAGCGCGCCGCGATCGATCGTGGTACAGGCGCCGATCTCGACGCGATCGCCGATCACCACGCCGCCGAGCTGGTGGATCTTGATCCAGCGCCCGCCGTCGTTGGCGAACCCGAAGCCGTCCGCGCCCAGCACCGCACCGCTGTGAATCACCACCTCATCGCCGATCTGCACGCGATGGTAGATCGACACATTGGCGGCGATCCGGCAGCGCACGCCAATCCGCGTGCCGGCACCGATGCTGACACCCGCACCGACCTGGGTCTCGGCGCCGACCTCGGCCCCGGCCCCGACCACGACCAGCGGCCCCAGGGAGGCGCTGGGATGGATGCGCGCCGAGGGATCCACCACGGCGCTGGGGTGAATCCCCGGCACACCTTGCGGGCGGTCATCGAACAGGGCGGTGGCCCGGGCGTAGGCGACATAGGGGTCGGCGGCAATCAGGGCCGCACCGGCGAAACCCTGCGCATCGTCGGCGCCGAGGATCACCGCCGAAGCCGCGGTGTCCTTGAGTTGCCGGCGATAGGCCTTGTTGGCCAGAAAGGCGAGATCCCCGGCCTCGGCATCCCTGAGCGTGTTCAGCCGAACGATCCGCTGGCCGGGATCGCCGCGCAGTTCGGCACCGATGTGGCGTGCGATCTCGCCGAGAGTTATGGCGCGCGCGGTCACTGGGTTTTGGCGTTGAGCCGCTCGAGCAGCTTGCCGGTCAGATCCAGGGTCGGCGCGGCGAAGATCACCGCATCGCGCTGCAACAACAGGGTGACCCCCTCGGCATCGACCAATTCCTTGAGTGCCGCCTGCACCTTGGGCTGGAGTTCCTCCAGAAGCTGTCCCTGCAACTGCTGGACTTCCGCCTGCAGCTTGCGGGAGACCAGCTCATAGTCGGCGCGCAGATACTCCATCTTTTTCTGGTTTTCGGTGGCCTGCTCCCGGGACATGGTATCGCGCTCGGCTTCGATCTTCTGCTGGAGTGCTTTGACATCCGCCGCAATGCTGTCGTACTTGGCCTGCAATTCCACGAATTCCGGCTTGGTCTTGGCCTGCTGCTGGCGCGCCTTGGCGACCTCCGAGGTGAAGATGACACGCTGGATATCCACCACCGCGATTTTCTCGGCAGCCGCGACCGGCAAGCTCAACAAGCCCAGCAGCACCACAGATCCGATCAAGGTTCGCCCAATCATCGTTCCCTTCATATGGAAATCTCACCAGCAGAATCAAGAAAATTCCGGATCGCCGGGGAACCCGGCGACATCCGGATGCCCGTTAAAACGTTTGCCCAAAGGAAAACTGGAAGAATTCGGTTTCATCTTCCGAGTCCGCATTCAGCACGCTGCCAAAGCTCACCTGAATGGGACCGAAGCCGCTCAGCCAAATCCCGCTCAAGCCCGTCGAGTAGCGCAGCTCGCCCAGGTCCGGCTCGAAGCAGTTGACCTGCTGGCTCCCGCAGTCGGTGTCGAATACGTTGCCCGCATCCAGAAAGGCGGCCATCTGCACATTGCGCCGATCGGGCAGGAAAGGCACGGGAAACAGCACCTCGACGCTGCCCTCCATCCGCACGTTGCCGCCAAAGGCGTCCGAATCATCCAGGTCCGGAAACAGCGGCGTATCCTGGGGCCCCAGGGTATTGCGCTTGATGCCGCGCACGGACCCGAAGCCGCCGCCGAAGAAGTTCTTGAAGAAGGGCAGGCGTTCGGTGTCGCCAAACCCGCCGCCGTAGCCGAGATCGGAGCGCAGGTGCAATACCAGATCGCCGGTTAGAGGCCGGTAATAATTGCCCGCATAGGTGAGCTTGTAGTATTCGAGATCGCTGCTCGGCACGGTCATTTCGAAGCCCACCCGGTGCGACCGGCCGTTGGTCGGCAGCACGCCGCGGTTGAGCGTCGATTCGCTCCACTGCACATTGGCGGAAAACATGTTGTAGCTGTCATCGTTCTGCTGGAGAAAATCGATGATCTCCAGCGAGGTGAAGAACCCCGGGTCCAGCTTGAGGGTCTCGATGCCGGCCCCGAACCCGATCCGGCCGGTGTCCGAGTAGGGATAGCTGAAGTTGGCGTTCAGGGTCACGCTGTCGGTGGAAAAGGACGACAGGTTGAACTCGCCGTAGTCGGTTTCCGTGAACGCCAGACTGTAGCCCACGCTCACGCCATCCTTGGTGAAATAGGGGTTGGCAAAATTGAACGAGGCCAGCTTGCGATACTCGCTGGTGCTGACCCCGAAGCCGACACTGTTGCCCGAGCCGAGAAAGTTGTTCTCCTGAATGTTGGCGCCGAGGATCACCCCCGCGCCCTGGGCGAACCCCAGGCTGGCGCCGATGCTGCCCGACGGCTGTTCCTCCACGGTGTAGATGACATCGAGCTGATCGCTGGTCCCGGGCACTTCCCTGGTTTCGACTTCCACGGTCTTGAAGATGCCGAGTCTTTCCAGCCGGGTCTTGGAATGCTCGATCAGGGTGGTCGACGCCGAGGCGCCCTCCATCTGGCGCAGCTCCCGGCGCAGGACTTCGTCGGCGGTCTTGGTGTTGCCGCGAAACTCGATGCGCCGCACATAGGCGCGGTCCCCGGGCGTGATGAAGAAGGTCACCTTGGCGGTCTTGTTCGCCTCGTCGATCTCCGGAAAGCCCTCGACCTTGGCGAAGGTGTAGCCCTCCACACCCAAGCGCTTGGTGATCAGTTCGCTGCTGGTGGTCATCAACACCTGGGAAAAGATCATCCCCTCGCGCAGGACGATCAACCGGGAGAGCTCCTCCTCCGGGAGAATCGGCTCGCCCCCGAGCTCCACTTCGCTGACCTTGAAGACATCGCCTTCGCGGACATTCACGGTGATGAAAACCGCGTCTTTCTGCGGGCTGATGGACACCTGGGTGGAAGTTACCTCGAACTGCAGATAGCCGCGGTCCCGATACCAACTCTCCAGGCGTTCCAGGTCGCCGGACAACTTTTCCCGCGAGTATTTGTCATCGTTGCTGAACCAGGACCAAAAGCCGGTAGTCTTGAGTTCGAACTGCTTCAGCAGCTGCTCGGTGGGGAAGCTGCGATTGCCGACGATGTTGATGTGCTTGATCGCCGCGACCTTGCCCTCGACGATATCGATGTGGATCGCGACCCGATTGCGGGGCAGCTCGCGCGCCTCCGCGTTCACCGAGGCGCCGTAGCGGCCCTGGGCGACGTACTGGCGGCGCAACTCCTGGCTGATACCGTCGAGCACCGCCTGGCGGAAAATCTGTCCCTCGGCCAGCCCGGCATCGCGCAGTGCCTTCAGCAACTGGTCGGTCTCGATCGATTTGTTGCCCTCGATGTGGATCTCGGCGACGGCTGGGCGCTCAACCACCCGCACCACCAGTACGTCGCCGTCGCGGCCGATGCGGATGTCCTCGAAATAGCCGGTGCGGAACAGGGTCTCCACCGCCGCGCGGATCCCGGCATCGTCGATCAGGTCGCCGGGGCTGACCGGCAGGGCGGCAAACACCGTCCCCGCGGACACCCGCTGCAGGCCCTCGATGCGCACGTCCTCGATCTGAAACACCGCCGCCAGCGCCAGGCGCGGCAGCAGCATCAGCAGCGCCGCGGGCAGGCCGAAGCGCCGCACCGCCCGGATCGCAACTGGGTTCAGCGTGGGAAATTTGATGGTTAGCGACTCCGGTCGAGCGAACGGGACGTATCACGCCAGAACCGGAGGCTACCCACCGGAGGACAAGGATTCAGGCAGGGGTCACAGGCGTGACACGTCATTGTATAGCGCCAGCAGCATCAGTCCGATCACCAGGGACAAGCCGATCCGGAAACCCAGTTCCTGGATGTGTTCCGACAACGGCTTGCCGCGCACTGCCTCGATCCCGTAGTACAGCAGATGTCCGCCATCGAGGACCGGAATCGGCAGCAGATTCAGCACCCCGAGGCTGACGCTCAACAACGCCAGGAACTGCAACAGGGGCACCAGGCCGTACTGCGCCGAAGCGCCGGCCACTTTAGCAATGGTGATGGGCCCGCTCAAGTGGCGCACCGAAATGTCGCCGGTGATCATCTTGCCGAGGGAGTCGAGGATCATCGCCCCGTTGTCCCAGGTGGCGGCGACCCCGCGACCCAGGGCCTGCAGCGGGCCGAAGCGGACCTCGCGCCGATAGCGTTCGGGCCATTCGACCCCGGCCGCCGCCATGCCCACCCGGCCATGGGTGGCCGCTCCCTCGGCCACGGCTTGCGGAGTGATCGCCAGGACCAGGGTTCGCCCCTGGCGCTCCACTTCGACCGCGATCTGCTGCCCGGGGCGCGCGCGCACATAACCGACCCAGGCGTCCCAGTCCGCGATCGGCTGGCCATCCGCCGCCAGCACCCGGTCGCCCGGCTGCATGCCGGCCAGCGCCGCCGGGCCGCCCGGCTCCACCGCCGCGGCAATCGCCGGTACCGGCGGGCGATAGAGCTTGAGGCCGAGGGCCCCGATGGGATCGGGCAGATCGGGGTCCAGATCCCAGTGCCGCAGCGTTGCGCTCAATTCCTGGGCGAGGTCGGAGTCTGCGGCCTGCACGCGAAACGCAATGGTTCCGCTGTCGCCCAGCCGCCGCACCAGGCGCTCGCCGAGCATCTGCACCGTCGGTGTCCGCCCCCCGTCCACGGCGAGAATCTCCTGCCCGGGGCGCAGCCCGGCCGCCTCCGCCACCGAGCCCGGTGCGACCTCCGCCACCACCGGCGCCACCCCCTCGAGGCCGTGCACGAACACCAGCCAGTAGGCGAGGATCGCGAGCAGGAAGTTGGCCAGCGGGCCGGCGGCGACGATGGCGATGCGCTGCGCCACGGGGCGGCGGTTGAAAGCCTGTCTCAGATCCTCCGTGGGCACCGCGCCCTCGCGCTCGTCGAGCATCTTCACGTAGCCGCCCAGCGGCAACAGCGCGATCACGAATTCGGTATCGCGTCGATCCCGCCACCGCACCACGGCCGGCCCGAAACCGATGGAGAACCGCAACACCCGCACACCGCAGCGGCGTGCCACCCAGAAGTGGCCGAACTCGTGAAAGGTGATCAGGATCCCCAACACCAGCACGAAGTAGAAAGCTTGCTGCATCACGCCCATGGATCAGACCTCCACCGCGTAGCGCCCGAGCGCCTGTTGCGCCAGGCGGCGCGCGCGCGCGTCGCTGGCTTGGACTGCCTCGATGGTATCGGGTTCGGCCGGGGTCCAGCCCTCGAGCACCCGCGCCACCACCGCGGCGATCCGCGCAAAGGGCAAGGCGCCGGCCAGGAATGCCGCCACGGCAATTTCGTTGGCGGCATTGAGCGCCGCCGGCGCGTCGCCGCCCGCGGCGGCCGCGTCGCGGGCCAGCCGCAATGCCGGAAAGCGCCGCGGATCCGGTTCGGAGAACTCCAGACGGGCGACCTTTGCCAGGTCGAGCCGCTCCACACCGGACTCGATGCGCGCCGGCCAGCCGAGCGCATGGGCGATCGGCGTGCGCATGTCGGGGTGGCCGAGCTGGGCGAGCACCGAACCATCGGCGTACTCCACCAAGGAATGCACGATGCTCTGCGGGTGAATGAGAATGTCGATCCGCTGTTGCGGGACACCGAACAACCAGCAGGCTTCGATCAGCTCCAGCCCCTTGTTCATCATGGTCGCGGAATCGACCGAGATCTTGCGCCCCATGCGCCAGGTCGGATGCGCGCAGGCCTGGTCGGGGGTGATGGCTTCGAACCGCTCGAGAGGCAGCAACCGGAACGGCCCGCCGGAAGCCGACAGGATCAGCCGGCTCACCCCACCGGCGGCACCCGGCCCGCCGCCGGGCAGACACTGGAAAATGGCATTGTGTTCGCTGTCCAGCGGCAACAGGGTCGCGCCACCCCGGGCGACCGCCTCCATGAACAGGCGGCCGGACATCACCAGGGCTTCCTTGTTGGCCAGCAGCAGGCGCTTGCCGGCGCGGGCCGCGGCCAGCGCCGGCAGGAGTCCGGCGGCCCCGACGATGGCGGCGACCACGGTATCGGCGCGGGGATCGCCGGCCGCCTCTTCCAGCCCCGCCGGGCCGACCAGCACGCGGATCGCCGGCGGCAGTGCCGGCGCAATCTCCCGGGCCGCGGCCGGCGTCGGCACCACCACCAGATCGGGACGGAAGGTGCGGCTCTGCTCCACCAGCAGGTCGAGCCGGCGCTGGCCGCTCAGGGCGACCACCCGAAAGCGCTCGGGATGGCGCGCGATCACCGCGAGCGCGCTGGTGCCGACGGAGCCGGTCGAACCCAGGATGGCCACCCCCTGCACAGTCCGCCTCCCTAAGGCCGCGGCAGCGGGCCGGCGGCCAGATCGACCAGCGCCAGGCCGAGCGCATAGATCGGCAAGGCCGCCGAGAGGCTGTCGATGCGGTCCAGCACACCGCCATGTCCGGGGAGTACCGAGCCGCTGTCCTTCACGCCGTGATGCCGCTTTACCATGCTTTCTCCGAGATCCCCCAGCACTCCGGCCCCGACCGTCATCCCCACCACCGCCAGCCACAGCGGCCAGCGCGCGGCCAATTCCAGGGGGTTCGCGAGCAGCATCCCCACCGCCAGCGCCAGGGCCAGACCACAGAATACTCCCTGCCAGGTCTTGCCGGGACTGACCGCGGGCGCCAACCGGTTCCGGCCGAACCGGCGGCCGCCGAAAAAGGCGCCGATGTCGGCGCTGGCGGTAATGACCACCACGGCGCCGAACCAGAGTGCGGCGCCCGGGACGTTCAGCAGCCAGTGCACCGCAGCCCAGGCGGGGACCAGCACGCCGATCCCCATCAGCGAGGTCCCCGCCGTCGAACCCCAGCAGGCCGCGCTGCGCGGAAAGGTCAGCACCCACCACAGCATCAGCAGCCACCAGAGCCCGGCGGCCACCAGTACCGGCAGGCCCACCACCGGCCAGAACCTGTGGCACAGGAACAGCGCCCCGGCCATGGCCAGCACATAGGCGAACCGGGCAGCCCCGGCCAGGCCGGCCAGGCCGCCCCACTCCCAGGCGCCGAGCAGCACCACGGCGGCACTGAGTCCCAGCAAGACTGCGGGAGGCAACCAGTACAGAGCTGCGGCGAATGCCGCGGCCAGCAGCAGCCCGGTGATCAGGCGCTGCCGGAGCATTGCGTCGATTCCAGCGCCATTGCGGCGGAGCGCCCGAATCGCCGCTGGCGGCGATGATATTCCGCCACCGCTGCACTGAATCTGGCGGCGTCGAAGTCGGGCCAGAAACAGTCGGCAAAATACAGTTCCGTGTAGGCCAGTTGCCAGAGCAGGAAATTGCTGATGCGCAACTCGCCCGCGGTGCGGATGCAGAGATCCGGCGGCGGGCCATCGGCGAGACACAGGTGGCGCTCGACCGCGGCCTCATCGATGTCCGCGGGATCGACGCGGCCGGCGCGCGCCTGCTCCGCGAGCTCGCGCGCGGCCCGCACGATGTCCCAGCGACCGCCGTAATCCACCGCCAGATTGAGGCGCAACCGGCCACCGGCCGTGGCCTCCTCGACCCGCTCGATCAGTCGGCGCAATCTGGGACTGAAGCGATCGCGGGCGCCGATCACCCGCAGACTGACGTCGCGGCGGACCAGTTCAGGGCGCTCCTTGCGCAGATAGGTCGCAAACAGCGCCATCAGTCCGCTGACCTCTTCACCGGAGCGCTGCCAGTTCTCGCTGCTGAAGGCGAACAGGGTGGCCACCTCGATGCCGTGCTGGAGACAGCTGTCGAGCACGTCGCGGACCCGTTCCACCCCCGCGCGGTGGCCGGCGATCGCCGCCCAGCCGCGGGCCCGCGCCCAGCGGCTGTTGCCGTCCATGATGATCGCCACGTGACGCAGGGGGTGGTCGACCGCCTCCGGGCGTTGGGCTTCGAACATGACTGGGTCCCGGCGCTCAGAATTCCAGGAGATCTTGTTCTTTTTCGGCGAGAATCTGCTCGACCCTGGCGATGTGGCGATCGGTGATGCGCTGGACTTCGTCCTCCGCGCGGCGTTCGTCGTCCTCGCTGATCTCCTTGGCCTTGGTGAGCTCCCGGATATCGGCGAGCACGTCCCGGCGAATGCTGCGGATGGCCACCCGTGTGTGTTCCGCCTCCGCCCGGGCCTGGCGGATCAGCCCCTTGCGGGTCTCCTCGGTCAGCGGCGGCAGGGGGACCCGGATGACCTCGCCGGCCGAGCTCGGATTGAGACCCAGGCCGGCGTTGATGATGGCGCGCTCGATGTCGCGCACCAGGGTCTTTTCGTAGGGGGTGACGGTCAGGGTGCGGGCATCGAACGTGGCGATGTTGGCGAGCTGGCGAAGCGGTGTCTCGCTGCCGTAATACTCGACGCTGACCCCTTCCAGCAGGCCGGGGTGCGCGCGCCCGGTGCGCAGCCTGCCCAGGGTCGTGGCCAGGGCTTCGAGGGCCTTTTCCATACGCTCGATCGCGTCCTGTTTGAGTTCCTCGATCACCTTTCCATACCTCTTCCAGTCAGCAAATCAGCGTGCCCTCGCTCCCGCCGCGGGCGATGCCGAGCAGCGCGCCCGGCTTCGACATGCGAAACACGCGGATCGGCAGGCCGTGGTCGCGGCACAGGCAGATCGCTGTGAGGTCCATCACCCCCAGCTTGCCGTCGAGCACCTGGTCATACGACAGCCGGGGCAGCAATTCGGCATCCGCATGCAGCGCGGGATCGGCGGAGTAGACGCCATCCACCTTGGTGGCCTTCAACACCACCTCCGCCTGCACCTCGATGGCGCGCAGGCAGGCCGCCGAATCCGTGGTGAAGAACGGGTTGCCGGTACCGCCGGCGAACAATACCACCGCGCCGGCCTCGAGCCGCCGGATCGCCAGGCGCCGGTCATAGCGCTCGGCGATGCCGGGCACCTCCACGGCGGACATCAGGTGCGCAGGCAAGCCTACACGCTCCAGCGCATCCCGCAGGGCAAGTGCATTCATGAGGGTGGCCAGCATGCCCATCTGGTCCCCGGTGACGCGCTCCATGCCCGCCGCCTCCAGGGCGGCGCCCCGGAACAGGTTGCCGCCGCCGACCACCAGCCCCACCTCGATGCGATCGGCGAGCAACTGCGCGATATCGGCCGCGGTGCGGTCGAGCACCGCGGGATCGATGCCGAAGCCGGCGCCGCCCATCAGCTCCTCGCCGCTGAGCTTGAGAATGATGCGGCGGTATCCGGACCGGCTGGCGACGGCGCTCAACGGCAGTCTCCGGCGGGGCTCACCGCGATGCCTGTACCTGGGCGGCCACTTCGGCGGCGAAATCGGTCGCCTGCACCTCGATGCCTTCGCCAACCTCGAAGCGCACGAAGCCGAGGATGTCCGCGCCCGCCTGCTGCAGCAGTCTGCCCACCTTCACCTCCGGATCCCTGACGAAGGGCTGCTCCACCAGGCTGGCTTCGGCGAGAAATTTGCTGACCCGCCCGGCGATCATCTTCTCCACGATGGCCTCCGGCTTGCCGCTCTCGCGCGCCTGGGCGGCGTAGATCTCGCGCTCCTTGGCGATCACCTCGGCCGGCATCTGCTCCGGTTTGGCCACCTGGGGATTGACGGCTGCCACGTGCATGGCGATGTCGCGCGCCAGCTCGCGGGAGCCGCCGCTCAACCCGACCAGCACGCCGATGCGGCGGTTGCTGTGCACATAGTCGCCCACCACCGGCGCCTCCACGACCCGCGCGCGGCGCACACTGATGTTCTCGCCGATCTTCTGCACCAGGGCCTCGCGAGCCGCTTCGAGTTCGCCCGCCATGAGTGCGGGAAGGTCTTCGCTGCGCGCGGCGAACACCCGGCCGACCACCTGCTCGACGAAGTCCAGGAAATTGCCGTCCCGCGCCACGAAATCGGTTTCCGAGTTGACCTCGACCAGCACCCCGCAAGTGCCGTCCGCGGCGACCCGGGCTGCCACCACGCCGTCGGCCGCGGTGCGGCCGGCCTTCTTGGCGGCCTTCATGCCGCTGGACTTGCGCAGATTCTCGATCGCCACATCGATGTCGCCGCCGGCGTCCTGGAGCGCCTTCTTGCACTCCATCATCGGCAGACCGGTACGCTCACGGAGCTCTTTGACCAGAGCCGCGCTGATTGCCGTCATGATTCGCTCTCCCACACCCGTTCGCGGGTGCCTTCGGTGGGTTCACGGGGCGGTCGGGCCGCCCCGCTCCGCCCGTTGATATTCCTTGCTGCTTCCCCGGTCGGGGCCCGCCGCGGTCAGCCTTCGCTGGCCGGGGCGGGCTCGGGCGCTTCGGCCACTTCCACGAACTCGTCGCGGACGGAACCGGTCGCGGCGGCGGCCCGCCCGGCGAGCACTGCGTCGGCCATCGCCTCCGTATAGAGCTTGATGGCGCGGATCGCGTCGTCATTGCCGGGAATCACGAAATCGACGCCGTCCGGATCGCTGTTGGTATCCACCACGCCGATCACCGGGATGCCGAGCTTGTTGGCCTCCTGAACCGCGATGCGCTCGTGATCGACGTCGATCACGAACAGCGCATCGGGCAGTCCGCCCATGTCCTTGATCCCCCCGATGGAGCGCTCGAGCTTCTCCATCATCCGGGTCCGGGTCAGGGCCTCCTTCTTGGTGAGCTTGTCGAAGGTGCCGTCCCGGCTCTGTTCTTCCAGCTCCCGGTAGCGGCGGATGGAACTGCGGATGGTCTTGTAGTTGGTCAGCATGCCGCCCAGCCAGCGATGGCTGACATAGGGCATGCCGCAGCGTTCGGCCTGCTCCTTGATCAGCTTCTGCGCGGCCCTTTTGGTACCCACGAACAGGATCTTGTTGCCCTTGGCGCTGAGTTTGCGCACGCGTTCGAGCGCCTGATTGAACGCCGGCACCGTCTGTTCGAGGTTGACGATGTGAATCTTGTTGCGCGCCCCGAAGATGTAGGGACGCATTTTGGGGTTCCAGAAGCGGGTCTGATGGCCGAAATGGACACCCGCCTGCAACATGTCGCGCATGCTGACAGTGGTCATGGGGATTTCCTCGATGTTTGGGTTGAACCTCCATGTGCCCCATTGCCCAACCCCGAGGGGCACCCGGGACAATGTGCCGGCACATGTGTGGCGTTGTTGATGATGGCTGTGCGCCGGCCGGGGCTGCCCGCCGGCGCGCCCGGCTTTATACCACAAAGGGGGTGGCCGGTGTTACCGGACGGCGGGCCGGCAGCTCCCGCGGGGGCCCCGGCCGGCTCCCGGTCGGGCCGCCGGCGGCAATTGCCCGGGGCGGCGTGCAGCCCTAGAATCCCCGCCTCGTGCCGATTCCGACGCCGTCCATGCCCTCCCCCGCCGCCCTGTCCTCCGCGCTCCTGCTGCTCGCCGCCCTGCTGCTGTCGCCGGCGGTCTCCGCTTTCACGCCCCTGCAGCCCGACGACGGCCAGCGCGACACATTGCGCGAGGTCGTCCGGGAACTGGACAAGCGCCATTATCGCAAGCTGGAACTCGACGACCGCTTCGCCGCCGAACTGCTGGAGCTCTACGTCAAGCGACTGGATCCGGCGCGCAATTACCTGCTCGCCGGCGACCTCGCCGAATTCGCGCCGTGCCGCAGCCGGTTCGACGACGAACTCCGCGCCGCCGCACTGGACTGCGCCTACCGGATCTACAACCGCTTCGGGGAGCGCCTGCGCAACCGCCTGGAGGCGAACCTCGCCCGCCTGGAGAGCGATGCCGAGTTCGACTTCGAGGTCGACGAATCGCTGCCGCTGGATACCGACAAGGGCCCCTGGCTCGCCGATGCCGCGGCGGCGGACGAGTACTGGCGCCTGCGGCTGAAGGACAGCCTGCTGCGGCTGCTGTTGTCGGGCAAGGAGCCCAAGGATGCCCGCGAGCTACTGATCAAGCGCTACCGGACCCAGCTCGCCCGCCTCGACCAACAGACCCCGGCCGACGTGTTCGAACTCTTCGCCAATGCCGTCGCCGGCATGTACGACCCGCACACCGCGTTCATGGACGCGCGCAGCGTCGAAAACTTCCAGATCAGCATGTCGCTGTCGCTGGAAGGCATCGGGGCGGTGTTGCAGAGCGAGGACGAACACACCAAGGTGGTGCGGGTGGTGCCCGGCGGACCCGCCGACAAGGACGGCCGGCTGCACGCCGGCGACCGCATCATCGGCGTCGGCCAGGGCAAGGACGGCGAACTGGTCGATGTCATCGGCTGGCGTCTGGATGACGTCGTGGAGCTGATCCGCGGCAAGAAGGGCACCGAGGTGCGCCTGGAGATCCTGCCCGCCGCGGCCGGCGCCGTGGGCACCTCCCATCAACTGGTCATCGTGCGCGACGAGGTCGCGCTGGAGGAGCAGGCCGCCCGCGGCGATGTGATCTCGGTGCCGGCGCAACCGCGCGCGCTGCGCCTGGGCGTGGTCACGCTGCCGACCTTCTACATGGACTTCGAGGCCTACCGCAACCACGACGAGAACTTCCGCAGCACCACGCGGGACGTCTTCAACATTCTGCAGAAGTTCCGCGACCAGAACGTGGACGGCATCATCCTCGACCTGCGCAACAACGGCGGCGGGTCGCTGTACGAGGCGACGGCGTTGACCGACCTCTTCATCGACCCCGGTCCCGTGGTCCAGATCCGTCACGCCAACCGCAAGGTCTCGCTGGACCAGATGGCCGAGCGCCCGGCGATGTACCGCGGCCCGCTGCTGGTGATGATCAACCGGCTCAGCGCCTCCGCCTCGGAGATCTTCGCCGCCGCCATCCAGGACTACGGCCGCGGCCTGGTGGTGGGGACCCAGAGCTTCGGCAAGGGCACGGTGCAGATCCTGACCCCGCTGCGCGAGGGCCAGCTCAAACTGACCCAGTCCAAGTTCTACCGGGTATCGGGCGACAGCACCCAGGAGCGCGGCGTCATGCCCGACATCGCGTTTCTCTCGCTCTATGACCTCAGCGAGATCGGCGAGAGCGCCCAGGACCGCGCCCTGCCCTGGGACCGCATCGAGCCGGCCGCGTTCGACCCCTATGACTACGTCGAAGGCACGCTGGAACCCCTGGCCCGGGCGCACCGCGAGCGGGTCGCCCGGGATCCGGACTGGAATTACCTGATCGGCGAACTGGAGCTGATCGAGCGGAACCGGGCGATCCAGCGGCTGCCGCTGCGCCGCGCCACGCGCGAGCAGATGGAAAAGGATCGCGAAACCACCCTGTTCGCACTCGCCAACCGCCAGCGTGCCGCCAAGGGAGAGCCGCCCTACGCGAGCCTGGAAGACTGGCGCGCCGACCGCGACCCCGATGCCGCGCCGCAGGACGATAGCGCGCCGGCGGAGGAGCCCGCCGAGGCGCCCGGCAGGGCGGACCCGGACAAGGACCCTTTGCTCAAGGAGGCAAGCCACATCCTGGCGGATTACCTGGGACTCCTGGCCGAGCGCCGCCAGAAGGTCGCCGAGCGCGATTCCGACCTGAAGTCATGAAGATCGTATCCTTCAATATCAATGGAATACGCGCAAGATTTCACCAATTGGAAGAGGTCATAAAGCGCCACCATCCGGACCTCATCGGGCTCCAGGAAACCAAGGTGGCGGACGATCAGTTCCCACTCGATCACATCCGCAGCCTGGGCTACGACTGCGCCTACCACGGGCAGAAGGGACATTACGGCGTCGCCCTCCTGTACCGCACCCCGCCCCTGGCGTGCCGCCGCGGGTTTGCGGAGGATGGCGAGGAGTCCCAGCGCCGGCTGATCAAGGCCAGCTTCGCGACCGCCCGGGGCCCGCTCCATGTCTACAACGCCTATTTCCCCCAGGGGGAGCGCCGCACCCACCCCACCAAGTTTCCCGCCAAGGAAGCCTTTTACCGGAACCTCGCCGAAACCCTGGGCCGCGAGCACAGCACCGCCGAGCAGGTCGTGGTGATGGGCGACATGAACGTGGCGCCCGCGGATATCGACGTCGGCATCGGCGAGGACAACCGCAAGCGCTGGCTGCGCACCGGCAAGTGCTGCTTTCTGCCGGAAGAGCGGGAATGGTTCGCGCGGCTCGCCGCCTGGGGCCTCAGGGACACCTTTCGGGAACTGCACGGCAGCGACGCGGCGGTCTACAGTTGGTTCGACTACCGCAGCCGGGGCTTCGAGCAGGATCCGCCCCGCGGCCTGCGCATCGACCTGCTGCTCGCCAGCGCCAGCCTGTGCGGCCACCTGGTCGCCGGCGGCATCGACCTGGAGGTCCGCGCCATGGAGCGGCCCTCGGACCACTGCCCGGTATGGGCCGAGTTCGCCCTGTAGCGGTGGTCAACCGGAGCGCGCCGCGGCCGTTGTGGGGGGTACCGGAGGTTCCGGAAAGAGGTATCCCCATGACCAGGCGAAAAACCCTCCCGCTGCTGCTCGTGCTGAGCGCCCTGCTGCTGGCGCCGCAGGTTCAGGCTCGCGACGGCCACCATGGCCAAGGCCCGCGCTGGGACCGCTACCAGCACCACGATTTCCGCACCCGGGGCGGGCACGGGTATCGCGGACACTCCTATCACCACCGGCCCCGTTACCTGCACCACGATTACCATGGGTATCGGTCGTACCATCATGGGCACGGACATCACGGACATCACGGACATCACGATCATCACGGACACCACGACCATGATCTCTATGCCATCATCGGGGGAGCCATTCTGCTCCACGAGATCCTCGACTGAGCTTATGAAGATTGTCTCGCGAGCTGCCGAGCGCAGCGGAAAGATTCACCAGCGCTGAGCGGACCGCACGGAATGGAACACCGATGTCCGGAACCCTGGTCAGCCGCTTGAAGGAATCCGCCACTTCCGAATCGTCGCGGGCGTGGTGCAGCCCGATGGATAGCTTTCTGGCGAGCGTGGAGCGGCGCGCCTTCGCCATCGCGCTGACGGTGCTGCGCGACCGGGACGAGGCGCTTGACGTGGTGCAGGACGCCATGCTGCGGCTGGTGCGCCATTACGGCCACAAGGCCGCGGCGGAATGGCCGCCGCTGTTCCATCGCATCCTCAACAATCGCATCCACGACAGCTTTCGGCGGCGCAAGCGCGATGGACGCCTGTTCGGGCAGCGCGGCGGCATCGCCGCGGACGGCGACTTCGAAGCCGACGTGCTGGCGCAATTCCCGGACCCGGCGCGCAACGAACCCGCCGCGCAACTGGAGCGCGGACGCCGCCTCAACGCCCTGGAACTCGCCGTCGGGGAATTGCCGCGCCGGCAGCGCGAAGCCTTTCTGCTGCGCTGCTGGGAGGGACTCTCCACCGAGGAGACGGCCCGCGCGATGCGCTGCACCCAGGGCAGCGTCAAGACCCATTACTTCCGGGCGCTGCACGCGCTGCGGGAGAAACTGGAGGGCTTTCAGCCATGAACGATCTCGAACAACGCTGGCATCGGGAACTGCGCGCCCTGGAGGAACGCATCGATCCCGCCACCTCCGCGCGGCTCGCCGCCGCGCGCCGCCGGGCCCTGGAGCAGGGCTCGTCCCGGCGACCGCGATGGTTGAGGCCGCGCTGGCTCGCCCCCGCGGCCGGACTGGCCTTCGCCTGTATGCTGAGCCTCTGGGTGATGGCGCCGCAGCGGCAACTTCCCGGCCCTGGGGTGGACCAGAGCCTGCCCGGGGCCGAACCGCCCGAGCTGTACGAACACCTGGACTTCTATTCCTGGCTGGCCAACAGTCAGTGGGAGCACGACCAGGGATGAGGATACCGGGCCTGCTCCCCCGCGGCGCCCGCCGCCTGGCGGCGGGCCTGCTGCTGGCCATCGCCGGCCAAGGCGCGTTCGCCGTACCGGGTGAAACCCCGGATTGGGGCGGACGGGACCTCGTCCCCTGCGCCGCGGCGAGCCCTCGCGAACACGCCCGCTGCCGCGACGGCCAAGAGCAGGGCGGCCTGCCCCCCGCCGCACCGCTGCGGATGTCGTCTCCCGGCGCGGCGCCCGCGCGCTCCATCCGGGCCGCCAATCCTTTCCCGTCCCTGGCGGCGGAACGCGGGAGCGCCACCGACCTGGCCGATCATGACGCGCGGGCCAAGGATCGGCAGCGCGGCAAGGGCAAGCAGGCCGAGCGCAACCGGAAGCGCGACGACTGGGAACGGCTCTCTCCCAAGCAGCGGGAACGGCTGGAGGAACGCCGGCACCGCTTCCGGGAGCTGCCCCCGCAACAGCAACAGCGCCTGTTGGACGCCCGCGAGCGCTTTCAGCGGCTGCCCCCCCAGGAGCGGGCCCGACTGCTGGAAAAATGGCGTGAACTGCCGCCCGAGGAACGCCGCCGCTGGCGGGAATCCGAGTCGGAATCCGAACATTGAGCGGTACGGCGCCGAGGCCCTTGCAAAGTCGCGAGCGCCCCGCCGGCCGCACCGCGGCGCATCCGGCAATTTCCGGGCGGCGCATCCGGGGCTCACCGCAACCCCCGCGCCGGCGGCATTGCTTCGTCACCCCGGCGAAAGCCAGAGCCTGCCCATCAACACTCTGGATTCCGGCTTGCGCCGGAATGACGATCGCAGAGGCTTGCGCCGCAATGACGATCGCAGAGGCTTGCGCCGGAATGACGGTAGCCCGTAGGTCGGATAAGCCGCGCAGCGGCGCATCCGACGATTCCCGGGCGGCGCGTCCGGCAACCCCGGCCGCCAACCTCACACCCACCGCCGTCGGCATTGCGGCGCACCCGGCACCCGGCCCCTCGCGCTGGAATGGGCGAACCCGTTTCCCCGCCCCGCTCCCCTGGCTCTGGCTGTTCGGCGCCCTGCTGCTCGCCGGCTGCGCCGGCCAGCCGGCGCCGCAACCTCAGGCAACCCCGGCGCAGGCGCACCAAGACCTGCTCGGGCGCATCGCGCGCGACCATGGCCCCGAGGCCGCGCAGCGCGTCGAGCGCTGGTTCGACATCATCGACCGGGGCCGGGCGGCTGCCGATGCCGAACGCCTGCAACTGGCCAACGGCTTTTTCAATCGCGCCCGCTTCACCACCGACACCGAGGTCTGGCAGCGCGACGACTACTGGGCCACCCCGATCGAATTCCTGATCGAGGACGCCGGCGACTGCGAGGAATTCGCCATCGCCAAGTACTTCACGCTCACCGGGATGGGCATCGCCGAGGACGCACTGCGCATCACCTATGCCAAGGCGCTCGGCCTTGACCAGCCGCACATGGTGCTCGCCTGGTACCCAACCCCGGCCGCCGACCCCCTGATCCTCGACAACCTCGACCCGCGCATCCTGCCCGCGAGCCAAAGGCCCGACCTGAGCCCCGTCTACAGCTTCAACGGCGCGGATCTCTGGCTGGCGCGCAACCGCCGCGAGCAGGTCCGCTCGGGCGACGCGGCCAGCCTCTCCCACTGGCGGCAGTTACGGGACAGGCTCGCCCGGCAGCTCGGGCCGTAAAGGCGCACAGCATGGTGGGCGCGCTGCGCTTACCCACCCTGTGCAAGCCATGGCGGCAGGCCGGATAAGCCGCATAGCGGCGCATCCGGCAAATCCAGCACGACCTCCAACCTTGCTCCAACCCCACCGCCGGCGGCTCTTCGGCGGGTGCGTTGCACTTGCCCGCCCCGCGCAAACCGCCGCGCCCGGCCGACCGGGAAAACCCAGGGTCCCAAAAAAAGACCGCCCCGAAGGGCGGTCGCAGAACATCGGGCAAACAGTGATCAGGGCGCTACATAGTCCGTGCCGATGCTGGTGATCGTTGCCAGATCCCCGACTCCAGGTGCGGTGGTCGTGGCACCGGCATCGTCGGTAACCGTAACGCTGAACTCGCCGGATACCGCATCGCCGTCGTCGTCGGTGGCGGTGTAGCTGAAGTTCAGGATGGTGTCGAAGCTCTCGCCCTGCTGGGAATAGGTGAAGCCAGACATCTTGAAATCACCGCTGACCATGGTGAGCACCAGGGTGTCATAGCCGCCCTCGACATGAATTGGATCCCCGATCAGATTTTGTCCGCTGACCGTGTGCATGACGTTGCCGCTGCCCGTTTCCACTTGTGATCCATCCTTGTAGGCCACCCAGTCGAAACTGTCGGTACCCGATCCGACATCCACGCCGGTGATGCGCACATCGTTCAGCACCGCCTTTTCGGTGATGGTGGTTCCTGAAAACTCAGTACCGAATGCCAGGGTGATTTTTTCGTCGTAGTTCGCCTTTTCTTCATCCGCATTGAGAATGGTGTTGTCGATACCGAGCTCCCCAGTATTCGAATTCACCTGGTGGCCGGACTCCGGTGTGGCAAGCACACCAATGCTTCCCCCGTTGGCATCGTTGATGACGATGCCGGTGGTAGGCGCCCCGGCGCGGATGCTTCCGACGGTAAAAGTCTGAGTTTCGGCCTGGAGATCCAACACATCGTGGAGCGTCAGCGCATACTCGCCGTAGGCCGCACCGGACAGCGTCGGCGCCAGGCTGAATACCAGATGATCGCTTAAATCGTAGACTCCCGGAGTGCTACCGTTGTCGATGAAGCCAAGCACTTCCTGAAGGCCATCACTATCGGTGTCGACGGATGCCACGGAGACCGTATCACCGTTGGACGTCAACGCTATCGAAGAACCATTCGAGGTGGCTCCTCCGAAAGTCAGGGCGACATCCCCGAACCCGTCGGCACCCAGGCCGTAATCGATCAGTCCAATCAGACTTTCGCCGGCGGTATTTTCAATGGTGCCGTTGAAGTCCGTGGCATGGGGGCGGTCATCGACGATATCGATCCGCAGGGTGCCCGACACCTGATCGTTGTCCGCATCGGTCACCACCACACTGAAGTCGTCGTGGGCCCCGTTCCCCAGGGTGTTGTCGGTCAGCGTATAGCGGTAGCCGATGCTGGTCAGCCCAATGCTGGTGATGGTCAGGGTGCCGTGGGCGCCGGCAAAGGTATCACCCACTGCATTCACGGCAACGCCACCGATGCTCACCACCGCCGGGGTATCGCCCGGTGTGAAGTTGATGGTGCCCTCGACTTTCTCCGCCTGGCTGCTGTCGTTGGTCGGAATGTCATCGTCCATCTCGGCGGTACCCGCGGGCTCGCTTCCGCGCGGTCCCAGGCCGGCTTCCGAAACGACGGCTTGTTCGCTGCCCGGAGTGGGTAGCAGCAGGGTTGGTTCGTCATTGCCCAGGCTGATGGTCAGGGTCGCGGTGTCGCTGTCCCCGTCCCCATCGGTCAGGGTGTAGGTGAACACGTCGCTCACCCCGCCCGGCGTCCCGGCATTGCGCAGGTAGCTGTAACTGCCGTCCTGGTTCAGGGTCAGGGTGCCGTACTGGCCCACCACACTGAAGTTACCGGACCCGTCCGCCACGAAGTCGCTGTTGGCCGGCACGTTGTTGCTGGCCACACCACTGACCTGCGCCCCGTCCGCACCCCGGGTGTCGGCCCCGCCATCCCCCTCGGCATCACTGATCACATTGCCCAGCGCCGGACCCACACTGCCCGCCGCTATGCTGTCGGTGTCGTCCACCGCCGTCGGTACGTCATCGACGATCCGCACCGACAGGATGTCGCTGTCGCTCTGACCATCCAGATCGGTCAGCACCACCGCAAAGTCTTCGAACAGGGCATTCTCCCCGGCCGCCGTCGCATGGGTCTCGTTGTCGGCCAGCGTGTACTCGTAGCTCACCTCGCCAGTGGCAGCGTTGTAGCCGGTGAAGGCCAGGGTGTTGCCCAGCCCCGTGGTGAAGCTGGTCGCCGTGAATACCCCATCGGTAATGACGGCATGACCGCCCACCGTGAGATCGTCAACCCCGTCCGGCGCACTGATGGTGAAGGTGCCCACCTGCGTCAGGGACTCCTTGCTGGTGTCCGAGCCATCCGCCAGGTCGTCTTCATCGACCGTGACGTCGCCCCCACCCGCCTGGGAGGTCAAACCCGTAATCACCGGCGGCTCGTTGCCAATGCTGATGGTCAGGGTCGCGGTGTCGCTGTCCCCGTCCCCATCGGTCAGGGTGTAGGTGAACACGTCGCTCACCCCGCCCGGCGTCCCGGCATTGCGCAGGTAGCTGTAACTGCCGTCCTGGTTCAGG
>JBMOPO010000017.1:26506-137671 GCA_049325095.1 Pseudomonadota bacterium
GTCGGCCCCGCCATCCCCCTCGGCATCACTGATCACATTGCCCAGCGCCGGACCCACACTGCCCGCCGCTATGCTGTCGGTGTCGTCCACCGCCGTCGGTACGTCATCGACGATCCGCACCGACAGGGTGTCGCTGTCGGTATCGCCGTCACTGTCGGTGAGCACCACCGGCATTTGGTCGAACAGGTCGTTGGTGCCATCACCCAGTGGGTGACCTTCGTTGTCGCCCAGGGTGTATTCGTAACTCACCACGCCGGTGGCCGGGTTATATCCAGTGACCACCAAGGTGTTGCCCAAGGGCGTGGTGACCGTGGCACCCGTCAGCCCGCCGGCGTTGAGTACCACCACCCCGCCGATGGTCAGGCTGCCCAGCCCGTCGGGAACACTGATGGTGAAGGTCCCGGTCTGGGTCAGGGCCGGCGGATTGGGCGCGCTGCCGTCGCTCAGATTGGCCTCGTTGACACTGGCATCACCACCCTCGCCAGCCGGAGTCAGGTCGCTGATGTCGACCGGGTTGTCCGGCGGCGGGGGCGGCGGCGGAGGCGGCGCCTCGCCCTGAATCCGTATGGTCAGGGTTGCGGTGTCGGTATCGCCGTCGGCGTCGGTCAGGGTGTAGGTGAAGACTTCGGTCTGGTTGCTGACCAGGCCGCCGTCGGCGGTGTACACATAGCTGCCGTCGGCGTTCAGCACCAGGGTGCCGAACTGGCCGTCGATGACGGCGCCCACGCCGGAGCCGTCGGTGATGGGCGCATCCAGGTGCTCGCCGGCGATCACCCCGGTGATGGGGGAGGCGGTGCGGTCGGCGCCGGGCACGTCGGCCTCCACCCGGTCGAGGGGATCGTCGTCGGTGCCGGTGAAGACGTTGCCGCCGGTGCTGCCGCCCGTGCCGACTTCATCGATGTCGGAGATGGCATTGGGCAGGTCGTCGACGATGCGCACCGCGAGCTGCTGTTCGGTGGTATCGCCGTCGCTGTCGGTGAGCACCACGGGCAGGTTGTCGAACAGGTCGTTGGCGCCCTGCCCTGGCGGATGCGATTCGTTGTCGCCCAGGGTGTATTCGTAAGTGACCTCGCCGGTGACCGGATCGTAGCCGGTGACCAAGAGTGTGTTGCCCAGTGGCGTGGTGACCGGATTGCCGGTCAGGCCGTTGGCGTCGAGCACCAGCACACCGCCGATGGTCAGGCTGCCGAGCCCGTCGGGGGCGCTGACAGTGAAGCTGCCGGTCTGGGTCAGGGCCGGCGGATTGGGTGCACTGCCGTCGGTGAGGTGGGCCTCGTTGACGCTGACGTCACCGCCCTCCGCGGCCGGAGTCAGGCCGCCGATGGCGACGCCGTTGTCCGGGGGTGGGGGCGGCGGCTCCACGACGGCGACGACCGGGCTGGTGTTAGCGGTGGGATCGGGCAGCGGCGGCGGGGTGTAGTCCGGATCGAATCCGGCCCGGGGGTCGCGGGCGTTGGGGTCGCGCTCGAAGCGCACGCCGGCCGCGATGGAGTCGCTGGAACCGCCACCTTCACCGGCGGCCGGGGGTTCGAGTTCCTTGCTCAGATCGCGGCCTTCGGCCACGGCCTGTTGCAGCTCGCGAAATTCCGGATTGTCTTGGTCGGGGACTTGGGGCACCTCGGCGGCGGACTCTGCCCGCTGCGCCTCGGCATCACCCTGGGGGGCATCGCCCTGGGCGGCTTCGGCCTGGGGTCGCTCCGCGGCCCGGGACTCGGTCTGCGCGGCGCCGCCCGGCGCGGTCTCGGCCCGCGCCGGCTCTGCGGCCAACTGCGCGTTGGTGGCCCGCTGCTCGGATTCCCGCTCCGCTGCCTGGATGACTTCGCCCTGCTTGACTTCGTCGTTCATCGACTTTCTCCCACAATATTCACCGAACTCTTCCGGCACTGTCCGCAAGTCCAGATGCCTTCCCTTGCCGGCGCCGGCGGCTGCCGCCGGCGCCCATTCTCGTGGGGATGCGGCGCGCGAACCTCAGCCCGCCGCCCCCGGTCTACCGCACGCGCAGCACCTTAGAGGCTGGCCCCCACGGTCCCCATCAGATCGCCCATGCCGTGAAAGATGCGGTATTCGTTCAGGATCAGATCGTGCTTGGCGTTGATCAGATCGCGCTGGGCGTTGACCGATTCGTTCTCGGTGTTGAGCAGGTCGAGCAGGGTCCGCCGCCCGAGATCGAACTGGTCGACATAGGCGGCCTTGGTGGCTGCCGAACTGTCCACATACTGCATCAGCACCGGGATCTGTGCGGTCAGGGTCTCGTGCGCCACCCAGGCGAGGCGCAGTTCCTCCTCGACTTCGCGCCGGGCCTCGTTGCGGATTTCCTTGGCCTTTTCCACCAGATGCGCGAACTGCTGGGTGCGCGCCTGGTCGGCGCCGCCGCGAAACAGGTTGTAGCGCATGCGCAGCATCACGCGCAGGTCGTCGATCTGCTCTTCGGAGCCGTCGATGTTGTCGTTGAGATCCCGCTCGACCTCGACGTCGAAGCGCGGGTAGAAGGAGGATTTGGTCTGTTCGTAGGTGTACCCCGTGGCCTCCAGATCGGTCTCGGCGACCTTCAGGATGGGATGATTTTCCGTGGCCCGGTTCACCGCCGCCTCCACACTGGCCGGCAGGTGCTGGTAGTAGGAGCCGGGAAATTCCAGTGCGCCCTCGGGAGGGAAGGTGCCCACCACCTGCTGGTAGTTGATGCGCGCGTTGCGCAGGTTGGCGCGCACGTTCTGGACATTGGTCCGCGCCAGCGCCAGCCGGCTCGAGATCTGGTCGAAATCCGCTCGGCTGCCGACCCCCGACCGGAAGCGCTCCTCCATGCGGTCGTACACCGACTGGTGGTAATCCAGCGTCTCCTGGGCGAGCTTGAGGATGGCCTCCTGCCGGAGGACGTCGAGAAACACCCGGGTGACCGACAGCGAGATGTCCTCGCCGACCGAAAAGGCGCGGTACTGGGCGCTGCGCTGGCGGGCCTGCTGGTTCTTGTTCTCGTAGGGCGTGAAGAAGCCGTCGAACACCAACTGGCGGGCGCTCAACTGGAGTTCTCTGCGCTCCAGTTCATTGCGGGTGCGGTCGGGCTTGGCGAAGGTCCGATCCGCCGGATCGCGCTCCTGGAAGCCGAAGCCCGCGACCAGGTCGAGGGTGGGATAGTAACCGGCCAGCGCCTGGCGAACCTGGCGCTCGCGGGCGTCGGTTTCGCGCAACTCGGCGAGTACCAGCGGATTGCTCTTCACGGTGTCGGCGATCACCGTGCGGATATCCAGCGCCTGGGCCGGCCCGGCGGTGCCCGCGGCCATCATGGCCGCACCGATCAGGATTGCGCGCGGGCGCCTGGCGATCGAAAGGGACGTTGTGAGCATGGTGGAACATTCCTCCTTGGGATGGTGTTGCAAATCGGACGATCCGCTCGCCGCTTCCGCCGCCCGGCCGGGAGGGGTAGTCGCACCCGGATCGGGCGGCAGCAATGTGATTTGTATCACAGTGGGCGGTTGACAAAGATACCGCTTATCCGGCCCATCCACCATTCGCGCGGGCGGGTTGCCGTTCGCTCCCCGAATCCTTCCGTTCGGTGCGTTCCCGGCTCAGCGTTCGCGCAGGGCCAGTTGCTTGGTCTTCAGAATGGGCTTGAGCAGGTAGTCGAGCACCGTCTTCTCGCCGGTGAGGATGTCGACCTCGGTGGTCATGCCGGGGATGATGGGCAACGGGTCCGCGGCGCTGCCGAGCATGTTGCTGTGGGTCCGCAGGCGGACCTGGTAGTACCACAGCCCCCGCTCCTTGTCCTCGATGGTGTCGGGGCTGATCTGGATCACGCGCGCCTCGAGTCCGCCGTGGATCGAGAAATCGTAGGCGGTGAAGCGCACCATGGCCTCCTGGTCGGGGTGGATGAAGGCGATGTCCTTGGGCAGCACCTTGGCGTCGATCAACAGCGAATCGTCGATGGGCACGATCTCCACCAGGTCCATGCCGGGCTGGATCACGCCGCCGATGGTGTTGACCAGCAGCCGCTTGACCGTGCCGCGCACCGGCGATTTGACCTCGGTGCGGGCCACGCGGTCGGCATAGGCTTCGTTGCCTTCGCGCAGCCGGCCCAGTTCGGCGATGGCATCGTTGAGTTCGCGCCGGGCCTCGGCGGCGAAGGTCTGGGTGAAGGATTCGATGTTCTCGCGCGCCTCATCGTACTCCGCCTGCAGGCGCGGGATGGCCAGGGTCGCCCGGCCCAGTTCGCCCTTGAGGTCGTTGAGCTGTCGCTCCAGACGCAGCAATTCGACGTGCGACACGGCTCCCTTTTCGACCAGGGGGCGCGTCACTTGCAGCTCCTGCAACAGCAGGCCGTGGCTCTCGGCGAGGCTGCTCCGGCTGAGGCGCACCGCGGACAGTTCCTGGCGCTTCTGCTCGACGCGCTGGCGGAGCACCTCCAGCTTGCTCTGGTACTCGCGATGGCGCGACTCGTACAGATCGCGCTCGACCTGGATCAGGCCGGGATCGGGCGGGGAGTCGAGCCGGGCCAGCTCCGCGTCGAAGCCGGTGCCGCGCGATTCGGCGCGCAGGCGCACGATCTGGGCCTCCAGTTGGGCCCCCTGGAGCGAGCGCTCGCGGTAGGAAGAGGACACCAGGGTGTCGTCGATCAGCAGCAGGGGCTGGTCTTTCTCGACGATGTCGCCTTCCGCCACGTACAGTTTGGCGAGAATCCCCCCTTCGAGGTTCTGCACGATCTGCACTTCGCTGGACGGCACCACCCGGCCCTCGCCGCGCGTGAATTCGTCGATCTCCGCGAAATAGGCCCAGGTCAGCAGCGCGAACACCAGGCCGCAAATGCTCCACAGCAGGAGGCGATGCAGCCCCGGCGCCTGCAGCAGCACCGCCTCCGAGGCGTAGGACATGTACTTGAGGTCGGTGGCCGGGTTGGCGTGCAGCGTGCGCCGCAACCGGCGGAGCCGGCCCTCGGGTCGGACATCGGTGGTCATGGAGTCGGGATTCATGGCTCGCTCACCTCAACCCGCGCCGCGGATCCGGCCCGCGCGGAGCGCTTCGAGAATCTGGCGCTTGGGGCCGTCGGCGACCAGCCGGCCGCGATCCATCACCAGGATCCGATCCACCAGGTCGAGCATGCCGAGCTTGTGGGTGATCAGGATCAGGGTCTTGTCGCGGGCGAACTCGGCCAGCGCCTGCTTGATCCGCGCTTCCGTACCGTTGTCCATCGCCGAGGTGGGCTCGTCGAGCAGCAGGATGGGCGGATCGCGCAGGAACATGCGGGCCAGCGCCAGCGCCTGGCGCTGGCCGCCGGACAGGGTCTCCCCGCGTTCGCCGATGGTCATCGACAGGCCTTCGGGGTGGGCATTGATGTGATCGAGGATGCCGGCGCGCTCCGCCGCGGTGACGATCTCCGGATCGCCGACCCCGGTCAGGCCGAAGGCGATGTTGTCCCGCACCGACCCGTAGAACAGCATGACGTCCTGGGAGACATAGCCGATCGCCCGGCGCAGGCTGGCCGGGTCGAGCTGCTGGAGGTCGAAGCCGTCGTAGAGGATCGAGCCCCGCTGGGGTTGATACAGGCCCAGCGCCAGTCGCGCCAGGGTGGACTTCCCGGAACCGACCCGCCCGATGATGCCCACCTTCTCGCCCGCGGCGATCCGCATCGACAGCCCGCTGACACAGGCCGCCGGCTGCCTGGGGTAGGCGAACTCGAGGTCGCGGAATTCGAGTGCACCGGTGAACGGATGCTCCTGCAGAAAGCGCTCGCCCGGCGGCCGCTCCACGGGCAGTTCCATGACTTCGTCGAGCGACCGCAGCGCCGCCTCGGCATGGTCATAGGCGGTCAGCAGCGCGGCCAGTTGGCTCAGCGGCGCCAGCGCCCGGCCGCTGAGGATCACGCAGGCGATCAGGCCGCCCAGGGTGAGCGCCTGGTCGGTGATCAGGTACACGCCCCAGACCACGATGGCGACCATCGCCATCTGCTGCAGGAAATTCACCCCCATCAGCGCCCCGTTGGAGGTCATCCGCGCGCTCAACCCCCATTGCGAGACGTAGCCGACCGCCTGCTCCCAGCCGCGCTGCACCCGGCCTTCCGCGGTGAGCGCCTTGATGGTCTCGACGCCGGTCATGCTCTCCACCAGGTGGGCGTTCTTGCGCGCCGCGCCCTGCATGACGTTCATCACCATGGGCCGCAGCCGGCGCTGCGCCAGATGGCCGATGGCCAGCGCCAGGGGAATCACCGCCAGGGGCACCATCACCAGCCAGCCGCCGATAAAGGCGATGAAGGCCAGGAACAGGACCACGAAGGGCAGATCGACCAGGGTCAACAAGGTCGAGGAGGTGATGAAATTGCGCACCCCGTCGAATTCGTGGAGCCGGTTCACGAACGCCCCCACCGATATCGGGCGATGGGGCATGCGGATGCCGAGCATGCGTTCGAACAGGGTTGCCGAAAGGATCACGTCGGAGCGCTTGGCCGCCAGTTCGACCAGGTAGCCGCGCAGGATCTTGAGCCCCAGATCGAAGGCGTAGACCAGAGTGACGCCGACCGCCAGCGCCCACAGCGTCTCCACCGCGCCATTGGGCACCACCCGGTCGTAGACGTTCATCACGAACAGCGGCTGGGCCAGCACGAACAGATTGATGAACAGGGAGGCCAGCAGCACGTCCCGGTACAGGTGCCAGGAGGTTTTCAGCACGCCCCAGAACCAGTGCTCTCCCGGGGCCTGGTAGATCATCCTGGGGGTGCGGGCGTCGAACTCCTGCATCGGCCGCAGGTAGAACAGATGCCCGGCGTAGCCCGCCTCCAGCTCGGTGAGGGGGCGCTGCTCGCGCAGGCCGGTCGCCGGGGACATCAGCACCCCGAAACCGGCCGCGGGGTCGATGTCGACCAGCACCGCCGCTTCGTGGTCCCCGTAGAGCAGCACCGCGGGCAGCACGTCGCGCGGAATCGCCGCCAGTTCGCGTTCGACCAGCAGCGCGGCGAGCCCGGCCCGGTTGGCCGCGCGAATGAACAGGTCGGGCGTCAGCCGGCCCTGTTCGTCGAGCGGCAGCCCCGCGGTCACCGCGGTGGCGGTGGACACCTTGCCCTCGAGGCGCGCCACCAGCAGCAGGCTGTCGAGCAGCGGCGCCCGCTGGGTATCGGTGGAGGGAGCGCGCTCGGCCGCCGGCTGGCCGGCGGCCTGTTGCCTGGTCATGGGTGCAACCGACTCCTCGAAGGTCCTTGTCCGGAATCTGCAATGGGGAGTGGCAGCCCCGGCGGAGCCGGGTGAGCTATCGACCCGGTCCGCCGAATGCTGTCGGGAAAGTATATCCAACGGTCAGTTGGGGAAGATATCGCATCGTCCGCATCAAGCGGCGATTCCGGCCGCGCCAACCGACCAGCGGGCGCAGCGCTCCGACCACCGGCCACCGATGGTCAGGCGTGGTAGCCCAGCAGCGCCTTCACCTCCAGAAACTCCTCCAGTCCCCACACGCCGTGCTCGCGGCCGTTGCCCGACATGCGGTAGCCGCCGAACGGGGCGCCCTGATCCCAGCGCGCGCCGTTGAGTTCGACATGGCCGGCGCGGATGCGCCGCCCGACCCGCCGGGCGTGCTCCAGATCCCCGGACTGCACATAGCTCGACAGGCCGTAGGGGTTGTCGTTGGCCATGGCGATGGCCTCGTCCTCGGTGGCGTAGGGGATCAGTGCCAGCACCGGGCCGAAGGCCTCCTCCCGGGCGGTGAGCATGTCGTTGCGCACATCGGTGAACACCGTGGGCTTGACGTAGAAGCCCTTGGCCAGGCCCTCCGGGCGCTCGGGGCCGCCGATCAGCAGGCGCGCGCCCTCGTCGATTGCGCGCCGGATGAAGGCGATCACCCGCTCGTACTGGGCCCGGTTGGCGATGGGGCCCATGTAGGTCTTGTCCTGGCTGGGATCGCCGACCACGATACCCTCCACGGTCTTGACCACGATCTCCTCGATTTCCCGCTGGTGCTGGCGGGGGATGAGCATCCGGGTCGGGCCGTTGCAGGCCTGGCCGCTGTTGAACATCGCCAGCCGCACGCCTCCCTTCACCGCGCGGGAGAAATCGGCATCGGGCAGGATGATGTTGGCCGACTTGCCGCCCAGCTCCTGGGCCACCCGCTTGATGGTCGGCGCCGCGGCGATCGCCACCGCGGCCCCGGCCCGGGTGGACCCGGTGATGGAGACCATATCGACCCCGGGATGGCCGGCCAGCGCCTCGCCGACCAGGGGACCGCTGCCCACGATCAGATTGAACACGCCCGGCGGCAGGCCGGCGTCGTGGATGATCTCGGCCAGAATGAAGGCGTCGAGCGGCGCCAGTTCGCTGGGTTTGAGCACCATGGTGCAGCCGGCGGCGAGCGCCGGGGCCACCTTGCCCGCGATCTGGTTGAGCGGAAAGTTCCAGGGGGTGATCATGGCGCACACCCCGATCGCCTCGCGAATCACGCGAGTCTTGCCGTGATCGGTCTCCCATTGGTAGCTGCGCGCCAGGCCGGCCGCCTCTTTGAAGGTGAACAGCGGGTTGCCGATCTGGGTGGGTTTGACCAGCGAGCAGGGGGAGCCCATCTCCGCGGTGATCGCCGCGGCCAGTTCGTCCGTGCGCGCCTCGATACCGGCGGCGATGCGATCGAGAAACTCGGCGCGCTGGGCGGGCGCCGTCTGCGACCAGCCGTCAAAGGCGGCGCGGGCCGCGGCCACGGCGCGGTCCACGTCCTCGCGGTTGCCCATGGCCACCCGGGCGACGGGTTCCTCGGAGGCGGGATTGACGACCTCGGTCATTTCGCTGCTGTGGGGTTCCTGCCATTGGCCGGCGATGTAGAACCGATCTCTTACCAACATGGCGAATCGCTCCTGTGGAAAGCGGGATGGGGGCCGGGCCAGATGCCGCGCCCGGCGCATCGGAAAATTGCGGGGCCCGCATTGTGCCGAGTTTGCCGAACCCGGATCAAGTTCGTCGCCCGCGCCCCGAGCCGCTGGCCCGGATAGCTCACCGATGTTCGTCGCGAGAGGGTTCAAGGGCGGGTCATGGGCCGTCGCAGCAGGAGATCGGTGAGCTATCCGGGCTAAAATGCGGGCCGGATATCCACTCCGTGCGCTCCGGCAATGCTCGACAGCCCCGCCCTTCCCGCCCATCGGTTCGCGGTAGCGCCCATGCTGGATCGCACCGATCGCCATTGCCGGGCGCTGTTTCGCCGCCTCAGCCCGCACGCGCTGCTGTACACCGAAATGATTGCCACCGGCGCCCTGCTGCACGGCGCCGCGGAGCGCCACCTGGCGTTCGATGCCTCCGAGCATCCGCTCGCCATCCAGCTCGGCGGCAGCGATCCCGACGACCTGGCGCGCTGCGCGCGGCTCGCCGAGCACTGGGGTTATGATGAGGTGAATCTCAACTGCGGCTGCCCGAGCGACCGGGTGCAGGCCGGCCGGTTCGGGGCCTGCCTGATGAAGGAGCCGGAACTGGTGGCGGACTGCGTGGCCGCCATGGCCGGCGCGGTGCGCATCCCGGTGACCGTCAAGTGCCGCATCGGGGTGGACGACCGGGAGGGCTATGCCGCGCTCGCGCAGTTCGTGTCCCGGGTGTCCGCCGCCGGCTGCGACCGCTTCGTGGTCCACGCCCGCAAGGCCTGGCTGCAGGGGCTGAGCCCGCGGCAGAACCGGGAACTTCCGCCGCTCGACTATCCGGTGGTGCACCGGCTGAAGCGCGATTTCCCGCAGTTGCAGATCGTCGTCAATGGCGGCCTGGCCGATCTGGCGGCCGTGGAGGCACAATTCGCGGCCGGGGTGGACGGCGTGATGCTGGGCCGGGCGGCCTACGCCAATCCCGCGCTGCTGCCGGCGATCGAGCAGCGGTTGTTCGGCGGCGACCTCCCCGACTGGGCGGCCCTGCACGCCGCGCTGCGGGCCTACCTCGCCCGCGAGCTGGCGCGGGGCACGCCGCTGCACCGGATGTCGCGCCATCTGCTGGGGCTGCATCTGGGAAGCCCCGGCGCCCGCGCCTACCGCCACCACCTGAGCCGCTACGCCAACCGACCGGGAGCCGGCATCGGGGTCTGGGATGCCGCGCTCGCCCGAATCTCACTGTCCGTGTCACCCCCGCCACTGCCACCCGGGCACCTCGGCCATGATGAATCGCATTCGCTCCTTCTTTCATGACCGCATCCTGAGCCCGGCGGGCCGCGAATCCCCCGCCGATGCGCGGCGCTTGGCCACGGCCGCGCTGCTGGTCGAGGTGATGCTGTGCGATCGGCAACTCGACGAGGCCGAGCTCGAGCGCATCCCGGAGCTGCTGGGCCGCCGCTTCGGCCTGACTCCCGGCGAGGCCCGCGAGCTGGTCGAGCTGGCCCGGCAGGAGGTCGAGGGGGCGACCTCCCTGTATCAGTTCACCGCCCTGGTCAACGAGTATTTCCCACCGGAGGACAAGTACCACCTGATACGCAACCTGTGGGAGGTGGCCTATGCCGACGCTGCGCTGGACAAGCACGAGGAAGCTCTCATCCGGCACGTGGCGGAGCTCATTCACCTGCCCCATGTGCGCTTCATCCGGGCGCGCAATGCCGCCCGCGATCAGCTCGGTGCCGGTGCGCAGCCCCAGCCGGACCCGGCGCGGGACTGATCCCCCTGCCGGGCCGGGCAAGCGGTCCCCGCCGCGGGCAGCGAAGAAGAGGTTCCGCCCGGCGCCGGGGTGCGGGCTAGACGCTGACGTCCCTTTCTATCGCCCTGACCAGGTCGAGAAACTCGGACTCCCGTTGCGGATTGAGACTCGCCAGCAGCTTGTGCGCATCGATGATGCGTTTTTTGAGCTCCTGCGCGGAGGCATCGACCACCGGCAACTCCTGCATTTCCTGCGGTTGGGGGGGCGTCCGGGAAACGATGTCGAGGAACTCGTCCAAGGCCATGGTGTGGAGGTCCTGCAAAAGCTCCGCGCGATCGCAGAACACCAGCGGCTTGAAGTGGAAGTGGTCCTGGCAGTAGAGCGCCAGCCTGGCGATGAGCCCCAGGGTGGTACTGTCGAGACCCGTGGCGTCGCTGAGATCGATCAATACCTGGCGGGGATGGTCCTCGGCGCCAAAAATCCGCTCCATGTAGCGCCCCAGGGAAGCGCAGAGGGTGAGGCGGATGTAGCCGCGCATCTTCACCACATAGGAGTGATCGAACTCGCCGACCAGAATCTTGCCTTGATCAGGGCCGCGCATCTCGCGTCACCGTCAGCACCGAAACATCGTCGGGGGAATCCCGCATGCGGTCCAGCCCCAGGGCCTGGCAAATGGCGGCGTGCTCGGATGTCACCCCGCTCAGCGACCGCAACAGGGCCTGCTCCTTGCTCTCTCCCTGGGACCTGGCGATCTGTTCGAGCAGGCCATCGGAGACGATCACCAGGGCCGCTGCCGGCGGCAGATCGCACTCCTCGACCTGCCAGGAAACGCCCTTGAACAGGCCCAGCGGCCGGCCCTGGCCGGGGAGGAATCGAGCCTCACCGCCCTCCATCAGGATCGGCGGCGGGGACAGCCCGCTCACCACGTAGCGCAACCGATGCCGATCGACATCGATGGATCCGGCGAAGAAGGTCAGATGCTTGTCGATGTCCATGGCGAGCAGTTGCCGGTTGAGATGTTCGGCCAGACCTTCCGGCGCCCGGGCCAGCGCCGCGTAGTCCGCTTCCGCGACGTGGCGGCGGCGCAACTGCCGCAGCAGAAAGGCCAGCATCACGGTGACCACGGCCGAGGACGCCCCATGCCCGGATACATCCCCGAAGTAAAAGAGGAGGTAGCGATCCAGTGCCGAGTTGTAGCCGACGAAGTCGCCGCTGAGGTAGAGCGAGGGGACGATGGCGTGGCTCACGCAGTAGCCCCGGCAGTGCAGCGGTTCGCGCGGCAGGATGTCGCGCTGGACCTGACGGCCGGCCAACTGGTCCATTTTCAGGACATCGAGGCTTTCCTGAAGCTCCTGGTTGGCGTGTTCGAGTTGGCGCCGGTAATCCATGTTCTCCTGGTAGAGATCCTTGAAATTGCCCGCCCGCTCCACCGCCGCAAGCAGTTCGGCGGCATCGAATGGCGGGATCAGCACGTCGATGGCGCCCCGCCGAAAGGCCACCGCCACATCCGCCGGCGCCGGCTGGCGCAGGATCGCGATGACTGCAAGTCCCGAGTCGCGACAGCGCTGGGCGAAGCTCTCCTCGACCTGGCCCGGCGGGTCCCCCGGGCCGAGGTCGATCAACAGCAGGGAGGGCAGGAATTCGGGAATCCGGGCCAGCACCTGGTCGCGGCGCTCCAGTTCTTCCACCACCCAGCCCGCACTCTGCAGCACCTCGCGCCATTGGGCTCGCGCATCGCCGATCCCGGACACGATCAGTGCACGCTTGTTCTCCATGTCACCCGGCTCCACGCCACCGCGCAGCCCGCCGACGCAGTCCCGCGGAGCATGGCACGGCCATCACGCGCAAACCCGGATACCGAGGGAGCGACTCGGAACCGGTACACCCGCTGGAGTCTGTTCGCCCCATCTGCCCCGTCCACACTGGAGGCCACCCCCCTCGATTGACCCCGGACACCTCGGCGGCGCGGCATTCTAGCCGCGCTCAGGGGATCATACTACCGCGCATCCGCCTTGCCAGCGGTCTGCAACGGCAAAAAAAAGCCCCGCCATCCGACGGGGCCTGGAGAACCGAGGGGGGATCGGTCTTCAGAATGCGAACTGGATCCTGCCGACGACCGCGTCGCCGTCGTCTTCGCCGGAGATTTCTTCATCGGTCTCGGCGTGGACATAGTTGAGGGCGATCTTGACCAGTTCGTTGGCGTACCAGTTGACGCCCAGGGTGAGGGTATTGCCGGTCTCGCCGATCAGCTGCACGGGCGGAATGTTGTCGGTGTCCGAAACATCCAGCTCGTCGTAGCGGGCGAACGCCTCCCAGGCGCCGCTGGGGCCGCTGGGCTTGACCTTGTCGAACGCCGCGATGTCGGTCTTGTAGCTGCGGGATTCACCGGTCAGGATCCAGCCCAGTTGGACGTAGTAGCCGTCGGCCTCGATATCGGGTGCGCCACCGGCTCCGGAAATCTCCCCATCGAAATACTCCGCCATGGCGTGGACCGGACCGAAGGAGCCGGCCAGTTCGCCGTTCCAGGCCTCCAGTTCATCGGCCACCGCGCCGCCGGTGTAGCGGCCGCGAATCCGGGCCGCCGCGCTGCCGTCCTCGCCGCCGCGCACGCCCAGCCGGGAACCCAATTGCGTGAATTCGCCATCGCGGGTGGTATAACCGGCGCCGATGTGGATCAGGCCGTCCTCGCCGTACATGGGCCGGACCACGATGCGGCCGGTCATCGCGGTGTCCAAATCATTCTTGTCGTCGAGATCCTGTTTGAAGACCCCGAGGCTGTAGCTGATGAAGTCGTTGGCGCCGTGCAGCTTGGCGCCGACGTTGTTGCCCGTATCGAAGGTGTTGGCCGGCAGTGAACGCTCCATGGCGGTGATCCACTTGGAACTGCCGGTATCCTCCAGACCGAAATTCTCTTTCTGTTGGCCAAAGGTCAACTGGCCCAGGTCGCCCAAGCCCGCGTAGGTGGTGTGGAGCTGGTCGATGGAGCCGCTGTCGGTCAGGTTGTACGCCATCTCGTACTCCCAGTCGTGATAGTGACCTCCGAGTTCGATCCGGGCGCGACGGAAGAAGATGTCGCTGCCATCTTCGCCGGGAACGGTATTGATCACGCCGTCAAAGCTGTTGAAGTCGAGCTGCATGCGCCCGCCGAGCTTGAAGGAGGCGTTGCCATCGGCGGTCTTGGCCTCGATTCCGCCCTTGGTCTTGATCACGATATCGGCGCCGTCCGAAGTGACCGTGCCGGCATGCGCGGCCGCTGCCGTTACCGCTGCAATCGCCACTGCCATCGCAGTTTTTTTCATCACTCACCCCTCTTGGTCAACAGGTATGTAGAGGTCTGCGACCCCAGCCCTTGGGCTGCCAGCATTGTCGGCAACGGATATGACCGTTCCGTGAAGTTCGTGTGACGCGGTGATGACAAGAGCCCGGGGCTCCGGCCGCACTGCGGGCGGACAGCCGGACCCTGGGTGCAACGAAAAAAGCCGGCCTCGGGGCCGGCTTTGCAGGAGGGGTGAACCCGGGGGTTCAGAGTGCGGCTTCGAGCTCGGGCAGCGCCTTGAACAGGTCGGCGACCAGGCCGTAGTCGGCGACCTGGAAAATGGGCGCGTCCGGATCCTTGTTGATGGCGACGATCACCTTGGAGTCCTTCATGCCGGCGAGATGCTGGATGGCGCCGGAGATGCCGACGGCGATATAGAGATCCGGGGCGACGATCTTGCCGGTCTGGCCGACCTGCATGTCGTTGGGCACGAAACCGGCATCGACCGCGGCCCTCGAGGCACCCACCGCGGCGCCGAGCTTGTCGGCGATACGGTAGAGCATCTCGAAGTTCTCGCCGTTCTGCATGCCGCGCCCGCCGGAAATGATAATGCTGGCGGCAGTCAGCTCGGGCCGATCGGACTTGGCGACCTCCTCGCCTCTGTATTCCGCCAGCCCGGTCTGGTGCACGCTGTCGAGTCGCTCGATGGCGGCGCTGCCGCCCTCGGCCGGTACCCCGTCGAAGGCGGTGGTGCGGACCGTGAGCATCTTGATGGGATCCGCGCTCTGCACCGTGGCGATGATATTGCCGGCGTAGATCGGCCGCTGGAAGGTGTCTGCCGAAATCACTGCGCTGACATCCGAGATCGCCTGCACATCGAGCAGGGCGGCGGCGCGCGGCAGCACATTCTTGCCGTTGGTGGTGGCCGGTGCCAGCACATGGCTGTAATTCCTGGCCAGTTCAGCGACCAGGAGTGCGGTGTTTTCCGCCAGCAGGTGATCGTAGGCGGCGTTTTCGGCGACCAGCACCCGGCTCACCCCGGCGACCCTGGCCGCCTGTTCGGCGACCCCGCCGCAGTCCGCGCCGGCCACCAGCAGATCGATCTGGTCGCCGAGCTGTTGCGCGGCGGCGATGGTGGCCAGGGTGGCGCCCTTGAGTTCGCCCTTGTCGTGTTCGGCCAGGACCAGAATGCTCATGAGATCACCTTCGCTTCGTTCTTCAGTTTGTCCACCAGTTGCGCCACATCCTCGACCTTGATGCCCGCCTTGCGCTCCGGCGGCGGCTCGGCCTTGAGCAGTCGGACCCGCGGCCTGACATCGACTCCCAGTTCTTCCGGCGTGGTCACGTCGATGGGTTTCTTTTTCGCCTTCATGATGTTGGGCAGCGAGGCGTAGCGCGGCTCGTTGAGGCGGAGGTCAGAGGTGACGATCGCGGGCAGCTTGATGGCGATGGTCTGCAGGCCGCCGTCGACCTCACGGATCACTTCCAGTTGGCCGTCGCCGACCGTGATCTTCGAAGCGAAGGTGGCCTGGGCGTAGCCGGTCAGCGCGCCCAGCATCTGCCCGGTCTGGTTGTTGTCGCCGTCGATGGCCTGCTTGCCGAGCAGCACCAGATCGGGTTTTTCCTTGTCGCAGATGGCTTTCAGGCACTTGGCGACTGCCAGGGGCTCGAGGGCTATATCGGTCTGCACCAAGATGCCGCGATCCGCCCCCAGCGCCAGCGCGGTGCGGATCTGCTCCTGGGCGGCCTGCGGCCCCAGGGACACCGCCACCACTTCGGTGGCGATCCCCTTTTCCCGGAGCCGGACCGCCTCTTCGACGGCGATCTCGCAGAACGGGTTGATCGCCATCTTGACGTTGGCGAGGTCGGGACCCGAATGATCCGATTTCGGCCGCACCTTGACGTTGTAGTCGGCGACCCGCTTGACCGCGACAAGAATCTTCATGAATTGCCCTTGCTGTGACGTGGGGACGATGGAAGGCACCGGAGCGTGAGGGCACGCCCCGCATCGGGGGCGTAATGATGCCGATCGCCGGCGGGTAAATCAATGCAGCGCGCGGCCGGGATCGGGCTCGATCCGGCGCGGATTCGACCGCGGAGTCTCATGACCGGCAGATCGTCATTGGTCTGCGGACCGACGGGCATATAAAATCGCGCCTTCGCTAAGGCATGAGGTGCGGGCATGAGTCGGGAATCCATGGAATACGACGTGGTGGTCGTCGGCGCCGGCCCCGCGGGCCTCGCCGCCGCCTGTCGCCTGCGCCAGTTGAATGAAGCGATCTCCGTATGTGTGGTGGAAAAGGGCTCCGAGGTCGGCGCCCATATCCTGTCGGGCGCCGTATTCGAACCCACCGCATTGAACGAACTGTTCCCCGACTGGAAGGAACGCCAGGCCCCGCTGCTCACCCCGGTCAGCGGCGATGAAATCCAGGTGCTGCGCGGCCCCGGAAAGGCGATCCGCGTGCCCGGCCTGTTCGTGCCCAAGACCATGCACAACCAGGGCAACTACATCATCAGCCTGGGCAATTTCTGCCGCTGGCTGGCCACCCAGGCGGAAAATCTGGGCGTGGAGATCTTTCCCGGCTTCGCCGCCACTGAAGTGCTCTATCACGACAATGGCGCGGTGAAGGGCATCGCCACCGGCGACATGGGCATCGGCGCCCACGGCGAGCACAAGGACAGCTACACCCCGGGCATGGAACTGCACGCCAGATACACCCTGTTCGCGGAGGGCTGTCGCGGCCACCTGGGCAAGGAGCTGATCGCCGGGTTCAAGCTGGATGCCGGCAAGGATCCCCAGCATTATGGAATAGGAATCAAAGAGCTATGGAAGGTTTCCGATGAAAAACATCAACCCGGGCTGGTGGTCCATACCGCCGGCTGGCCATTGGACGAGAGCCGCTCGGCGGGCGGCGGCTTTCTCTACCACCTGGAGGACCACCAGGTCGCGGTCGGGTTGATCGTGGATCTTTCCTACAGCAATCCCTTCGTCAGCCCTTTCGATGAGTTCCAGCGCTACAAGCACCATCCAGTGATCCGCCGCCACCTCGAAGGCGGCCAGCGCATCGCCTACGGCGCCCGCGCCATCGTCAAGGGCGGCCTGCAATCGCAGCCCAGGATGAGCTTCCCCGGCGGGCTCCTGATCGGGGACGACGCCGGCACCCTCAATTTCGCCAAGATCAAGGGCTCCCACACGGCGATGAAGTCCGGGATGATCGCCGCCGAAGTGGTCGCGCAGGCCCTCGCGGCCGGCCGCAGCGCGGATGAATTGACCGAATTCGGCGCCGCCTACCAAGCCTCCTGGGCTTGGCGCGAGCTGCACCTGCAGCGCAACTTCGGCCCGGCCCAGCACAAGTGGGGCAATATCCTGGGCTCGGCGTTCGCCTTCATCGACATCAATCTCTGCAACGGCAGACTGCCCTTCACCCTGCGCGACCCCAAGCCCGACCATGCGCAATTGAAGCCGGCCAGGGAGTGCAAGCCGATCTCCTACCCCAAGCCCGACGGGGTGCTCAGCTTCGACAAGCTGTCCTCGGTGTTCCTGTCCAACACCAACCACGAGGAGGACCAGCCCTGCCACCTCGTCCTCAGGGATCCGGAACTGCCGATCCGGCACAACCTGCCGCTCTACGACGAACCCGCCCAGCGCTACTGCCCGGCAGGCGTCTACGAGGTGATCGAGAACGACCAGGGCGGGAAGGTCTTCCAGATCAATGCGCAGAACTGCGTGCACTGCAAGACCTGCGACATCAAGGATCCGGAGCAGAACATCGTCTGGGTGGCGCCCGAGGGCGGCGGCGGGCCCAACTACCCCAACATGTGAGCCCCGGCGGCGCCGGGGAGCGGAAGCTCAGAGCCGCAACTGGCGCGCCGCCAGATCGCGCATGATCTCCTCCGAACCGCCGCCGATGGCGAACACCCGCACCTCGCGGTAGATGCGCTCCACCTTATTGCCGCGCATGAAGCCGTTGCCGCCGAGGATCTGCACGGCCTCGCGGGCGCAGAATTCCAGGGTCTCGGTGGCCTGCACCTTGAGCAGGCTCAGTTCGGCGACCGGCACTTCGCCCTGCTGCATCTGCCAGGTGGTCTGTTCGAGGAACGCCCTGGTGGCCAGAATGCGCTTGGCCATGTCGGCCACCTTGTGGCGGATCACCTGGTGGTCGAGCAGCCGCTTGCCGAAAGTCTTGCGTTCGCGCGCCCAGGCCACCGCCTCGTCCATGCACACCATGGCCAGCCCGACCGAGGTGGCGGCGATGCCCAGGCGTTCCATGTTGAAGTTGCTCATGATGCCGGGGAAACCCCGGTTTTCCTCGCCGATCAGGTTGGCCGCCGGGACCCGGCAGTCGTCGAAATGGAGCGCCGCGGTGTCGGACGCCCACCAGCCCATCTTCTTGAGCTCGGTCTGGGTGAAACCGGGCGTGCCCTTCTCGACCAGCAGCAGGGAGATGCCACCGGCGCCCTCCCCGCCGGTGCGCACCGCCACCGTGTAGAAATCGGCGCGCATGCCGCTGGTGATGAAGATCTTGCCGCCGTTGACCACATAGTGATCGCCGTCGCGGCGGGCGGTGGTTTTCAGGTTCGCCACATCCGAGCCGCCGCCGGGCTCGGTGACCGCCAGCGCGGCGATCTTTTCGCCGGCGATCACCGGCGGAATGACGCGCCGCTTCAGGTCGTCACTGCCCAGCGCAAGGATCGGCGGCAGGCCGATGGTGTGGCTGTTGAGGCTGGCGTACATGCCGCCGCCCCCGGCGCGGGCCTGCTCCAGGGCGGTGACCACGGCCATGAAGGGATCGGCCACCGGGATGCCGCCGTACTCCTCCGGGTAGCCCAACTGCAACAGGCCGATGGCCGCGGCCTTGAGGTACATCTCCCGCGGAAAGGTGCCGGCCTCCTCCCACTCGTCCACGAAGGGCGCGATCTCGGCATCGATGAACCGCCGCAGGGTGTCGCGCCAGGCTTGATGATCGGCGTTGTAGTACACCGGCGACAGGGGCTGGTCGAACCAGGAGGTGAATTCGCCGAGCGCCATGGCTACTCCCGTTCGGCGGCGCTCAGCGCCGCGGCAGTTCCAGGGTCACCACCGCCGGAACCCGCAGGCCCTCGTCGGTGGAGATCCGGATTTCCAGGTCGACCAGATGGCGGCCGGCGTCGTCCTGATAACGCCTGGTCACCGCCCCTTCGCCGTACATGGTGTCCTCGGCATAGATGGAGGCGCGCATCTGCATCTGGCGCTTGCGAATGAAGGCATGGGGGCCGGCCCAGTCGGTGGCGACGCGGTCGATGAAGCCCTCGATGGCCATGGTGTTGAGATAGATGTTGCGCTGCCCCTGGGCGCGGGCGTACTCGGGATCGTGATGTCCCGGGAAATAGTCGTTGGTGGCGGCCGCGTTGAGGATCACCTTCACATAGGGGACGTGCATGCCGATCCTGGGCAGTGCCTCACCCTCGGCCACCTCGTCCCAGTATTTCAACTCTGCCATGGTTCAGGCCTCGTGGGTGCGGTAACGGAACAACTGGTTGGTCTGCAGGGCGACCCGCTCGCCGTTCTGGTTGACGAATTCGGCCTCGGTGGTGAGGAAGTGGCCGATCCCCAGCCGGGTATTCTTTTCCGCCGAGATCTGCACCAGCCGGTCCTGCACGCTGACCCGATCGCCCAGATACAGGTGGCGATCGAACTCCGTGGTGGTGGCGACATTGATCAGGGTGTCGCCCGGCAGCGGCACCCGCAGCGCCATGATGTAGTGGCTGCGCGCCTTGTGGGGATGCCACTGCAGTGCCATGCACCAGGACAGCAGCAGCCCCGGCGGCGCGACTATGCCGCCCCACCGGCGCCGCGCGTAGCGCTCGTCCCAGTAGCTGGCATTGGCGTCCTCGACCAGCGAGCAGTACACCTTGATGGCTTCGTGGGTGACGGAAAATTCGGCGACCGTCTTCTCGCCGGCCTGCCCGACCAGCTTCAGGGCCTCTTCGTAAGTACCGAAAGTCAATGGAAACGGGGCCTGGGCTACATTGGCCATCGCGAACTGCCCTCCTCAGGATCGGGCTGGTTGGAACTGGGGAATCTTCATTTCGCCGCGGGCCTCGAAGGTCACTTCGACCGCCATCCCCACCCGGACCATCGCCGGGTCGCAGTGCAGCACATTGGCCATCATCCGCGGCCCTTCCTCGAGCTCGATCACCGCGAGGACATAGGGGACATCCGCCTGATAGGCGGGGAAAGGCGCCTGGTGCACCACCGAAAAGCTGTACACCCGGCCCCGGCCGCTGGCCTGCCGCCAGTCGAGTTGCTGGCCGAAACAGTGCGGACACCAGCGCCGCGGGTAGAAAAACACCCGGTCGCAGTCGCGGCAATGGGGCAGCACGAACTCCTCCCGGGTCGCGCGCTCCCAGTAATGCTCCGCCCCCGGGGTGGGTTTCGGCAGGGGTTTCTCCGCAGGGCTCGGTTCATTCATCGTGGCGTCCTCATGACTGCCGGCCCAGAATCAGGGTCGAGTGCTCGCTCATCATGCCGCCGTAGGAATGCACCAGGCCGACATCGGCGCGCGCCAGTTGACGGTCGCCGGCGATCCCCATCACCTGGCGCGCGCCCTCGACGATCATCGACATCCCGGAGGCGTCGCCGGTATGCCCAAACGACAGCAATCCACCATAGGTGTTGATGGGCAGATCGCCGCCCGGCCGGGTGGCCCCGGAGGCGAACAGTTCGCCTCCCTTGCCGCGCGGACACAGCCCCAGCTCCTCGGCAAACACCAGCGGGTTGACGCTGAAGGCATCGTAGATCTGCGCGAACTGCATGTCCGCTGCGCTGAGCCCCGCTCTTGCATAGGCCATGCGCCCGGCACGGCCGCAGCCGATATCCATCAGGTCGGCGGCCTGGTGGATGTTGCGATGGCTGTGATACTCGCCCATGCCCAGCAGCCAGGCCGGCTGCCGGGAAATCCGTTTGGCGATCCGCTCACTGGCCACCAGCACCGCGGCGCCACCTTCCAGGGGAATGGAGCAGTCGTAGAGGTGAAAGGGCGTGGCGATGGGCCGCGACGCCCGCACCTTGGCCACGGTCAGCGGTTCACTGCCGTAAGTGGCGGCCTGGGGATTGCGCAGGGCCCATTCCCGCGACGACACCGCGACCTCGGCGAGCTGCTCCGCGGTGCTGCCGAACTCGTGCATGTGGCGGGTCGCCACCTGGGCATAGATCGCCGGAATGAAGGTGCCGTAGGGAAACTCGAAGGCCTCGTGGCTGACCATGCGTGCCATCAGCTCGGCGCCGCCGGCACCCACCTTGGGAAACTTGCCGGCACCCACGCAGAGCACGCTGTCGGCCAGTCCCTGGCGGATGGCGGCGGCGGCGCGCTGCACCATGTAGCCGTAGGTGGCGCCGCCGGCGTTCATGGTGTCGCCGTAGAGCGGATGGATGCCCAACTCCTCGTAGAGCTGCTCATGCACAAAGATGTCGGTGCGCCCGCCGCCGGCCATGCCCGAGGGGCAGGCCAGAATGCCCTGGATATCCCCAGGCTCGAGCGACCACTCGGCCAGCAACTGGCGGACAACCTCGATATAGAGCGCGTGGCCGTCCATGTCCGGATAGCGCCCCGGCTTCATCTCCGAAACCGCGGCGATGGCAACCTGCTGGGTCATGCGGTCCCCTGGATTGCAGCCTGATGTCTGGTGGCATCCCCGGCCCGATGGGGATGCGATCGGGGCGGGAAGATACCATGTCCTCCGGCCGAAATCGGCGCGGCCGGGGCGGGCGCGGATGACCGCCGGGTCTTGCGCCCGCCGGCTGGCGCTGCTGCGCCGGGCCGGTCAGATCACCCGCTGGGCGCGCAACTGCGCGATCTCCTCCGCCCGGTAGCCGAGCTCGGCGAGGATCTCCCCGGTGTGCTCGCCCAGGGTCGGCGGCCGCCGCGTGATCCGCCCCGGGGTCTCGGACAGCACCACCGGGCAGCCGGCTACCGGGGCCGCTTTCGGCAGGCCGGGGTAGTCATCGATGACGTGGAAAATCCCCATGGCCTGGACGTGGGGATCGTCGTGGGCCTGCTGGGGCGTCAGCACCGGGCCGGCCGGCACCCGGGCCCGCTCCAGCTCGGCCAGGGCCTCGGCGGTGGTGCGCCGGGCGCACCAGGCGCCGGCGCGCTCGCTGACGAGTTCGGCGTGGCGGCCGCGCTCGGCATCGCTGGAAAAACGCGGGTCATCCAGCCAATCGTCGGCGCCCACCAGGCGCGCCCAGCGCTCGAACAGCGGCTGGCCCACCACCTGGATGATGATGGCGCCGTCCCGGGTCTTGAAGATGTCGGCCGGCGCGGCGTTCTGCGCGCGGTTGCCGGTACCCACCCGGTTCACGCCCAGCAGCACCTGCTCGACCATGGGGCCGTTGACATAGGCCAGCGCGGTGCGCAGCAGGGCCCCTTCAACGATCTGGCCACGGCCGGTGCGCTGGCGGGCGATCAGCGCCGCCAGGGTGCCGAGCGCCGCCGAGGTGGCGGTGCCGTAGTCGGCATAGGGCGCGAAGGATTTCATCGGTTGTTCCGGGAAACCGCCAAGATGGCTGGCACCGGACATCACCTGGGCGATGCCGTCGAAGCCGACCCGCTCGCTGTAGGGGCCCTGCGAACCGAAGGTCGACACCATGGTGAGGATGATGTCCTCCTTGATGGCCTTCAGGGATTCGTAGTCGATGCCCATTTCCACCAGCGTCGGATGGGGCAGATTGGCGACCACCACGTCGGCGCTGCGCACCAGCCGCGCCACCACTTCCCGTCCCGCGGGCTTGGTGGGATTGAGGGTCATGCCGCGCTTGTTGCAGTTCATCTGGAAGAACAGCGCGCCCTCCCCCTGGGCCGTCACCGGGGTGGTGAAGCGGTCCTCGCTGCCGCCGAGCTTCTCGATGCGGATCACGTCGGCGCCGAACTGGGCGAGCAGCTCGGCGCAGTAGGGCCCGGCGATGTAGCGCCCGAAGTCGAGCACCCGGATACCGTCCAGGACTCCCGCCATGGAACACCTCGTCAGCTACCGGAAGGTTGGGAATGGGAGACGGTCGGGAGCCTGCAACCAATTCGCGCCCGATGCAACCCCAGGCGCCGGTGACCCGGGTTCGGCTAGCGGTAGTACGCCTGGGTGCGGTCGCTGTGGTCGGTGACGTCGCGCACCCCGGCCAGTTCGGGGATACGCTCCATCAGGGTGCGCTCGACCCCTTCCTTGAGAGTGACATCGACCATGCCGCAACCCTGGCAGCCGCCGCCGAACTGCAGCACCGCGACGCCGTCGACCACTTCCTCCAGGCTGACCACGCCACCGTGCGCGGCCAGCCCGGGGTTGATCTCGTTGTAGAGGACATAGTTGATCCGGTCCTCGATGGGGCTGTCCTCGCGCACCTGGGGCATGCGCGAATTGGGCGCCCGGATGGTGAGCTGGCCGCCCATCCGGTCCTCGGCGAAATCGACCCGGGCATCCTCCAGGTAGGGCAGGCTGCGCCGCTCGACGAAGGCCCGCAGGCCGTCGAGCTCCAGCACCTCGTCGTCGGGCTGCTCCTCGCCGGGGCGGCAGTAAGCGATGCAGGTCTCGGCGCGCGGGGTGCCCGGATCGGCGACGAACAGGCGCACGGCGATACCCGCGCACTCCTGGCGGGCGAGCAGACCGGCGAGATAGCGCTGGGCGGAAGGGGTGATCTCGATCTGGGCCATGGAAAACTCCGAGGATGTCCATACCCGACTGATTTGGTCGACCACTGTAGCAGCGCAGCCGCGGGCACTCAATGCAGTGCGGCTCGAACGCTCCGTTCGCGAAACGGGCTTTTGGTACACTGCCGCTCCCCCGCAGTGCAACCCGCCATGGCCGCCAGCACCGACCGCGCCGTCCGCATCGCCGCTCTGCACGCCGCCGCCGGCGAGCGCATCCTGATGCTCGACGGCGCCACCGGCACCATGATCCAGCGCCACCGGCTGGAAGAGGCCGATTTTCGCGGCGCGCGCTTTGCGGACTGGCCGAGCCCGCTGGCCGGCAACAACGACCTCCTGTGCCTGACCCGCCCGGATATCGTCACCCAGATCCACTTGGCCTATCTGGAGGCCGGCGCGGACATCATCGAGACCAACACCTTCAACTCCACCGCGCCGTCCCAGGCGGACTACGGCATGGAGGCGCTGGTCCCGGAACTCAACCGGACCGCCGCCGAGCTCGCCCGCGCCGCCGCCGACCAGGTGACCGCGGCCGACCCGAAGCGGCCCCGCTGGGTGGCCGGCGTGCTCGGCCCGACCAGCAGAACTGCGTCCATCTCCCCGGATGTCAACGACCCCGGGGCGCGCAATACCAGTTTCGACGAGCTCGCGGAGGCCTACCGGGTGGCGGCCCGGGCCCTGATCGAGGGCGGCTGCGACCTGCTGCTGATCGAGACCGTGTTCGACACCCTCAACGCCAAGGCGGCGATCGCCGCCGTGGGCGACGTCGGCCGCGAACTCGGCGTCGAACTGCCGTTGATGATCTCCGGCACCATCACCGATGCCAGCGGCCGGACTCTGTCCGGCCAGACGGCGGAGGCCTTCTGGATCAGCGTGGCCCACGCCCGCCCCTTCGCCATCGGCCTGAACTGCGCGCTGGGCGCAGCGCAGTTGCGTCCCCACGTCGAGGCGCTGGCGCGGCTCTGCCCGACCCTGGTGTCGGCGCACCCCAACGCCGGGCTGCCCAACGCCTTCGGCGAATACGACGAAACCCCGGAGCAAACCGCGGCGATCCTGCGCGAGTTCGCCGACCGCGGGCTGCTCAACCTGGTCGGCGGCTGCTGCGGCACAACCCCGGCGCATATCCGCGCCATCGCCGCGGCGGTGGCGGACTGCCCGCCGCGCGCCATCCCAGCGGCGCCGCGCGGCTGCTGGCTGTCCGGACTGGAGCCCTTCGCCATCACCCCGGACTCCCTGTTCGTGAACATCGGCGAGCGCTGCAACGTCACCGGGTCGGCACGCTTCCGGCGGCTGATCACCGAGGGCGACTACACGGCCGCGCTGGAGGTGGCCCGCGAACAGGTCGAGAACGGCGCCCAGATCCTCGACATCAATATGGATGAGGGCATGCTCGACGCCCAGGCCGCGATGGCGAAATTTCTGCGCCTGCTGGCCTCGGAGCCGGACATCTCCCGGGTGCCGATCATGGTCGACTCCTCCAAGTGGGAGGTGATCGAGACCGGGCTCAAGCAGATCCAGGGCCGCCCACTGGTGAACTCCATCAGCCTCAAGGAGGGCGAGGCGGTGTTCATTCACCAGGCGCGCCAATGCCTGCGCCTAGGCGCCGCGGTGGTGGTGATGGCGTTCGACGAGCGCGGCCAGGCCGACACCCTGGAGCGGCGCATCGAGATCTGCCGGCGCAGCTTCCGGATTCTGGTCGACCGAGTGGGGTTCGCACCCGCCGACATCGTGTTCGATCCCAATGTGTTCGCGGTGGCCACCGGCATCGAGGAGCACGACCGCTATGCGCTCGACTTCATCGAGGCCACCCGCTGGCTCCGCGAAAACCTGCCCGAGTGTCTGATCTCCGGCGGCATCAGCAATGTGTCGTTTTCCTTCCGCGGCAACGACCGGGTCCGCGAGGCGATCCATTCGGTATTCCTCTACCACGCCATCGCCGCCGGATTGCGCATGGGCATCGTCAATGCGGGCCAGTTGGCCGTCTACGACGAACTGCCGGAGGACCTGCGCGAGGCGGTGGAGGACGTGATTCTCGCCCGCCGCCCGGATGCCACCGAACGCCTGCTCACCCTGGCGGAAGGCTATCGCGGCGAGGGCGGCCGCGCCGCCGCGCAGGAAGACCTGGCCTGGCGCCAGTGGCCGGTCGCCGAGCGTATCGCCCATGCCCTGGTGAAGGGCATCACCACCCACATCGAAGCCGACACCGAGACCGCCCGGCGGGAGGCGGAGCGACCCCTGGACGTGATCGAGGGCCCGCTGATGGACGGCATGAACCGGGTCGGCGATCTGTTCGGCGCCGGCAAGATGTTTCTGCCGCAGGTGGTCAAATCGGCGCGGGTCATGAAGCAGGCGGTCGCCTACCTGGAGCCCTTTCTGGAGGCCGACAAGGCCCGCACCGCACGGGTCAACGGCCGGGTGCTGATGGCGACCGTCAAGGGCGACGTCCACGACATCGGCAAGAACATCGTCGGCGTGGTGCTGCAGTGCAACAACTACGAGGTCATCGATCTGGGCGTGATGGTGCCGGCGGAGCGGATCCTGGCCGCCGCGCGCGAACGCGCCGTGGACGTCATCGGCCTGTCCGGGCTGATCACGCCTTCGCTGGAGGAGATGTCCCTGGTCGCTGCGGAGATGGAGCGCAGCGGGTTTTCGCTGCCCCTGCTGATCGGCGGCGCGACCACCTCCAAGGCCCACACCGCAGTCAAGATCGAGCCCAGATACCAGCGCGGCCCCACGGTCTACGTACCGGATGCCTCGCGGGCCGTGGGCGTGGTGGCGCAACTGCTGAGTCCCGAGACCCGCGCCGACTACTGGGCCGGGATCCGCGCCGAATACGAGCAGGTCCGGGAGCGCGTGGCCAACCGCCGGCCCCGCCCCGCCCTGCCCTACGCCGCGGCCGTGGCGCGGGGCTTGCATCTGGACTGGGAGCACTACCGGCCGCCGGTGCCGCGCCAGCTCGGCGTCCAGGTGCTGCGCGACTATCCGTTGCAGGCCCTGGTCGACACCATCGACTGGACGCCGTTCTTCATCACTTGGAGCCTGGTGGGCAAATACCCGGCGATCTTCGCTGACGCCCTGGTCGGCGAACAGGCGCGCCAGCTCTACGCCGACGCCCGGGCGATGCTGGAACGGCTGATCGCCGAGGGTCGCCTGCGGGCCAACGGCGTGTTCGGCCTGTGGCCGGCCAACCGCGTGGGCGCCGACGACATCGCCGTCTACGCGAGCGAGGACCGCGATCGCGAGCTGGCCCGGCTGCACCAGATCCGCCAGCAGGGGGTGCCGAATACCGAATCCGACCCGCTGCTGTCGCTGGCGGATTTCATCGCGCCGGCCGACAGCGGCGTGCCCGACTATATCGGCGCCTTTGCCGTCACCGCGGGAATCGGCGCCGACGAGCTCGCCGCCGAGTACCGCGCGGCCGGCGACGATTACAACGCCATCCTGGTCAAGGCGCTGGCCGACCGGCTGGCGGAAGCCTTCGCCGAGCATCTGCACCTGCGGGTGCGCCGGGAATTCTGGGGCTATGCCCCGGACGAGGCGCTCGACAATGAGGCCCTGATCCGCGAGCGCTATCGCGGCATCCGCCCGGCGCCCGGCTATCCGGCCTGCCCGGACCACAGCGAGAAGCGCGCGCTGTTCGCCCTGTTGGATGCCGAGCGCAACGCGGGCATCGCGCTCAGCGAGAACTGGGCCATGCACCCGGCCGCCGCGGTGAGCGGCTGGTACTTCTCACACCCCGCGGCGCGCTATTTCAATGTCGGCAAGCTGCAGCGCGATCAGATCGAGGATCTGGCGCGGCGCAAGGGCGTTGCGGTGGCGGAGCTGGAGCGGGAGCTGGCGTCCGTACTGGGCTATGATCCCGCGGCCGCCGCCTGATCCAGGTCCCGGGATCCGGCGATCCGGGGCCAGGCCCGGTCCGCCGCTGGACGACGACAACGGCAAGAGGTAGCGCAATCGTGACCGAAGAGCGAAACCATCCCGGCGGGGACGATGAGCGAAAGCTGGGGTTCTGGAGCATCGTGCTCAGCACCCTCGCGGCCGCCATCGGCGTGCAGAGCCAGAAGAACCGCGAACGCGATTTCGCCCAGGGGCGCCCGCTGGCATTCATCGTCGCCGGGGTTATCTTTACGGTGCTCTTCATCCTCACCGTGGTGACGGTGGTGAACCTGGTCCTCTAGCAGCAAGCTGCTGAAAAGCCCGTCCGCGGGCTTTTTCAACGCGCTTCGCCGCGGCACCTGTCCGCAGCTCGCTGCGAAAATCAACCTCTTGTGCGTTTGATTTCCGATGCGGCGCTCCCTGCGGCGCCGCCCGTCAACCCTGACCGCTGACCCAGAGCACCGCACTCAATACCGCAATGGTGATCAGGGCGACGGCGGCGATGGCGTCCGCCACTTGGTCCCGGTTCTGGTTCTGGTCATCGCTCATGGTTCACTCCGGCTGGATCGGGGAGACGGGATTGAAGGGCGGCGCATTCTAGCAAGCTTCGCCGCGCCCGATACAGGCGGCTGCGGGCGCGGCTTGGCTTATGCGATTTCGCCTTTTGGTTATAAGGAATCAGTTTTTTACCCCTCTTGCCCCAAGGGTTACCATGCCCTCCCCAACCATTCCCCTGCGGATGGGCCATGTATCGCTACGATGACCGGGACCGGACGCTGGTTCGGGAGCGGGTCGCACAATTCCGGGATCAGACCGACCGCTATCTGGCCGGCGAACTGACCGACGATCAGTTCCGCCCCCTGCGCCTCCAGAACGGCCTCTACATCCAGCGGCTTGCGCCCATGCTGCGGATCAGCATCCCCTACGGCCTGATCTCCGCCGTCCAACTGCGCCGCCTGGCCCGCATCGCGCGCCACTACGACAAGGGCTACGCCCATTTCACCACCCGGCAGAACGTCCAGTTCAACTGGCCGCGGCTGGAGGAGGTCCCGGCCATCCTCGCCGAGCTGGCCGAGGTCGAGATGCACGCCATCCAGACCAGCGGCAACTGCGTGCGCAACATCACCACCGACGAGTTCGCCGGCGTGGCCCCGGACGAGATCGAGGATCCACGCCCCTGGTGCGAACTGGTGCGCCAGTGGGCGACCTTCCATCCGGAGTTCGCCTTTCTGCCGCGCAAGTTCAAGATCGCCATCAGCGGCTCGGCCAGCGATCGCGCCGCCATCCAGATCCATGACATCGGCCTGCAACTGCACCGGGACGGCGGCGCGCTCGGCTTCCGGGTGTTCGTCGGCGGCGGCCTGGGGCGCACGCCGATGCTCGGCGAAGTGATCCGGGACCGGCTCGAACCGCGCCATCTGCGCACCTATCTCGACGCCATCCTGCGCCTCTATAACCGCTATGGCCGGCGCGACAACAAGCACAAGGCGCGCATCAAGATCCTGGTCAAGGCCTGGGGCGCGGCGGAGTTCGCGCACCGCGTCGAGGCCGAATGGCAGCAGCTCCGCGATGGGCCCAACACCATCGATGCGGCGGAGATCGCCCATTTCCGCAGTTTTTTCACCGCCCCCGACTATCGGGCCGGGGAGCAATCCGCAGTCGAACGCGAACTCGCCGCGCGCAGCGGCGCCGAGCGCGCCTTCGCCCGCTGGCTGGAGCGCAACGTGCGACCGCACCGGATTCCCGGCTACGCCGCGGTGACCCTGTCCCTCAAGCCGATCGGGATACCGCCGGGCGATGTCACCGCCAGCCAGCTCGAGGCCATCGCCGAGCTCGCCGAGGCGTTCTCGTTCGGCGAGGCGCGGGTCACCCACCACCAGAACCTGGTGCTGGCCGACGTCCGCCGCGCCGACCTCTACCCGCTGTGGCAGCGCCTCAAGGCGCTGGGGTTCGCCACTCCGACCATCGGCACCCTGAACGACATCATCTGCTGCCCGGGCGGGGACTTCTGCTCGCTGGCCAACGCCAAGTCGATCCCCATCGCCGAAGCCATCCAGCGCGAGTTCGACGACCTCGATTACCTCTACGATCTCGGCGACCTGAGTCTGAACATCTCCGGGTGCATGAACGCCTGCGGCCACCATCACGTAGGCAACATCGGCATCCTCGGGGTGGACAAGAAGGGCGAGGAGTTCTACCAGATCCAGATCGGCGGCGCGGCCGGCTCCGACGCCGCCCTGGGCCAGGTGCTGGGGCCATCCTTCTATGCGCCCGAGGTGCCGGGCGCGATCGCCCGCATCCTGGAAACCTATGTCGAGTTGCGCCGCGAGGGGGAGTCCTTCATCGAGACCTGCCGCCGGGTGGGCGTGGATCCCTTCCGGGAGCGGGCCTATGCCAAGGCTGCTTAAGGAGCGGATGCTGGTCGAGGACCCCTGGCTGCGCCTGGACGCAACCGCGACGGAGTTCGACGACCGCCCCCTGCTGTTTCCGCTGGAGATCTGGCAGCAGCACCGCCACCGCCTGCTGGAACGGGGCCCGCAACGGACCGGCCTCTGGCTGGACGGCGATCAGGAACCGGAGGCGCTGGCCGGCGACCTGCCCGGATTCGGCTGCATCGCGATCCGGTTCCCCGCCTTCATGGACGGACGCGGCTTTTCCTGCGCCCGCCTGCTCCGCGAACGCCATGGCTACCGCGGGGAGTTGCGCGCCATCGGCGACATCATTCCCGACCAGCTCCACTACCTCTGGCGCTGCGGATTCGACGCCTTCGAATTGCCCGAGGGGGTGACCCTGGCAACCGCGCTGCGCTGCCTCGACGCCTTCAGCACCAGCTATCAGCAAACCGGCACCCCTGCCCGCGCGCGCTGAACCCCGTCCCCGCCTTCCCCCCGCCGGGTTCCCGCAAGCGATCGCCGGCGAGAACAAGTCGGGGCCTGTGCCGGACTGGCGACGGGAGCAATGCACAGGGCGCGCATTGCTTCACAGACTCTGAAAACAGCATTGGATCGCGCCCCGCCGGCCCGCCATTGGCCTCCCTCGCCGGGCTCGGGCAGAATCGCGCACTTGAGTCGGGAGGCGGCCCTTTGCACGATGCGGTTTTTCATTCGTTCTTTCTGATTTTCTGCGGTGCCGCGGCGATCGCCACCCTGGCGCTCTACGGGCGCCAGCCGCTGCTGGTGGCCTATGTCGCCCTCGGCGTACTGCTCGGCCCATCGGGCCTGAGCGCGATCGAAGACGTCGCCCTGATCACCGATATCTCCCACATCGGCATCATCTTTCTGTTGTTCCTGCTCGGCCTGGACATGCAGCCGGCGGCGCTGGTGCGGGTCTTCCGCCGCATCACCCATGTCGCCCTGATCAGTTCGCTGGTGTTCGCCGCCGCCGGCTACGGCATCGCCCGGGGCTTCGACTTTTCGCTCACCGAATCCGCGGTGATCGGGGTGGCGATGATGTTCTCCAGCACCATCATCGGCATCAAGCTGCTGCCGGTGACCGTGCTCCACCACCGCCCTATCGGCGAGCTGATGGTGGGTATGCTGCTGCTCCAGGATTTCCTGGCCATCATCGTCCTGCTGGTGCTCGCCGGTGCCAGCGCGGGGGCGCTCGATGTGGCCCACATCCTGCGGACCCTGCTGGCGCTGCCGGCGGTGGTGGCCTGCGCCCTGCTGGTGGTGCGCTACCTGATTCTCAACCTGTTCGAGCGCTACGAGCGGATGGGCGAGTACATGTTCCTGCTCGCCATCGGCTGGTGCCTGGGAATGGCCGAGCTGGCCCACCAGCTCGGCCTGTCGCGGGAGATCGGGGCCTTCATCGCCGGGATCGCGATCGCCACCCATCCGATCTCGCAGCACATCGCGCTGACCCTCAAGCCGCTGCGGGACTTCTTCCTGATCCTGTTCTTCTTTGCCATCGGCGCCCGCTTCGACCTCTCGGTGCTCGGCGAAGTGGCGGCGGGCGCCCTGGCGCTGGGTCTGGCGATGCTGCTGTTGAAGCCGGTGACCTTTCGCGCGCTGCTGGGCAGGTCACAGGGAGCCGGGCAACCCGGCCTGAGCTGGGATCTGGGCTTTCGGCTCGGCCAGTGCAGCGAATTTTCGCTGCTGGTCGCCTATCTGGCCGCGGCCACCGGGGCGATCGGCAATCCCGCCTCCCATCTGATCCAGGCCGCCACTATCCTCACCTTCCTGGTTTCCAGCTATATCGTGGTGTTCTGGTTCCCCAATCCCATAGCGGTGCGCGACCGCCTGCGCCGCGATTGAAGGTTCACATCGGCAGTTGCGGCTCCCGGCCCCGCGTCCACCAGCGGACTTCCGAATCCCCCGCCAGACCCAACCGCTGGCGCCAGGACATCCGGCGGCGATAGCGCAGTTCATAGACGGCGGCATCCCCGGCAACCAGCCCCGCAAGGTATTCATCGCTGGTCTGAATGCGGTCGACCAGCCCCATGGCCAGGGCGCGGGTTCCCAGCCAGACCTCCCCGGTCGCGACCGCGGCGATGTCGAGCCCGGGGCGCCGCAGGGCCACATGCTGCTTGAACAGATCGTGCACGGTGTCGAGATCGCGCTGAAACTTTTCCCGCCCGGCGTCGGTGTTCTCACCCAGCACCGTCAGCGTGCGCTTGTACTCCCCGGCGGTCAGCAGCTCGATGTCCACGTCATGGCGCTTGAGCAGGCGATGAATGTTGGGAATCTGGGCGGCCACGCCGATGGACCCGAGCACGGCGAACGGTGCGGCGAGGATCTGGTCGGCGACGCAGGCCATCAGATAACCGCCGCTGGCGGCCACCTTGTCCACGCACACCGTCAACCGGATGCCGGCCGCGGCAATGCGGTCCAACTGGCTGGCCGCCAGACCGTAGGCGTGCACCAGGCCCCCGGCGCTTTCGAGCCGCACCACGACCTCGTCGTCCTGCCGCGCCCGCGCCAGGAGCGCGGTCACCTCGTGGCGCAGCGCCGCCACCCCGGTGGCCTGCAGGTCGCCAAAAAAATTCAGCACGAAAATCCGTTTGCGGTGCAGATCCGGACGGCGGTCCCGGGCGCGCCGCGCCGCCCGGCGCAACGCGCGCCGTTGCCGCGGGGGCACCATGGCGGCATCCAGCAGCTCGCCCATCGCGCGCAGCTCGGCGGCCAGGTCGGTGACCTCCAGACGCCCCTTGCCGGACGGCTCCCGACCCCTGCGCAACAGGGCCAGAACGCCGAACGTCACCACCAGTACGGCGCCGACCCAGGTCAGCGTCTTGGCGAGGAACAGCAGGTATTCGCTGAGCATGACATGGTTTCCTGGCGGCGCAGCCGGGGCGTTACCGGCGTTGCGCCGCAATCCGGCCTGCGGTCAGAAATTGAGCGCCTGCGCGCACTCCCGGGCGATGCGCAGGGAATCCTCCCGCTGGTCCCGGCCAAGGCGGAGGCTGTCGAGGTAGACCTCCAGGCCGATCACCATGTCGGCGAACAGATCCAGATTGCGGGAGCGGTCATTGAGCCCCAACTCGGGGTGGTACCTGCTGGTCTGCACGAACTCGCGGGCGCGCTGGGCAATCGCGGCCAACTCCTCCAACTCCAGCAGCTTGGCGGCGCCGTCGAGCAGCAGGAAACCCTGATCGATATCCCGCCAGCTTGCGTCGGAAATGATGCCATCCTGGAGGATCCCGATCCGCTGCTTGGCTTCCCGCAACACGGCGGTCGCTTCCTGCAGCACGGCACTGCGCGCCGCGGTGGCCAGATCGCTGGCCAGCACCTCGTCGAGCGAGCGGCGTCCCCAGGAGCAGAGCGCCTCCCGGGATGGGTGGTCACCGGCGAAGTCCGCCAGCGCACATTCGAGATAGAGCACCGATTCGGCGTAGGCCTCGGCTGCCGCCGGGCTGAACCGACCTGGCCCTTCGGGCTGCTCCTGGAGGTCATCGGCGTGCTGCTGAAATCTGCGGGCGATATTCTCCAGCCCCAGACTCCCGGTCTGGCGGGCGACCTGCTGGCAGTCGGCGCGCATGTCGCGGAGTACGGATGCGGCCAGCTCCCGGCCGTCCTGGGCGGCGTCGAGGACGTTGCGCAGGCGCTGCGCCCGCTCGGCGAGTTCGTCCAGCGGCCTGGATTCGGCTGCTTCCCTGCGGTCGAACACCTGGTCCCGGATCCGTTCGAGATCCTCGTCCCGAAACCCGATGGCCGGCAGTTGCAGCCAGTGCAACGCATCGCCGCCGGCGGCCGGGGTGGACATCGACAGCAGTGCGAGAAAGGCGCGCCACAACCCCTCGGGATAGGGATTTCCCGCCTTGGCGGCTCGGGATCCGGACAGGGACCGCAGTTGCTTCTCCACTGCGGCCAGCAGCCGCTGCCGATCCGCCCGCAGCCGCAGCCGGCCCTCGGCGAAACACCGCAGAACCAGCTGATAGATCGTCCAGTAGTTGCGCTCCGCATCGGACACCGACAGATCCGCCAGGCGGCCGGCGCAACGGGTCAGAATGTCGAATCCCCTGTCGCGCTCCTGATTGCGCAGCACATTGACCAGCCCCAACTGGTACAGGTGCAGCACCCGCCGGAGATCCACCTCCGGAGTCTTCACCGCCAGCGTGGTTTCCGGCATCGCGAACGGGGCCCAATCGAGGTCGGGCAGTACCTGATATTCATAGACCGGCGGGCGGCCGCGCAGGGCGCGCAGGGCGCTGATCTCGGGGATCAACAGACAGGGATTGTCCCGCCCGGTGCGCACCAACCAGTCGAGCAGCCGGGGGAGCAGAGGGAATATGTCGTTCAGCGACGCCTCGAGCGTATCCCAGTCCAGGGTGCCGTCACGCGCCGACCGCACCGCTCCGGCGGCCTCCTCGAGCAACAGCCTCAACCCGTGCAGTTGGCAAAGCGTCGCCGCGCCCCAGGCTTCGTGGAGCAGGGTCGACAGATAGCCGCCGTCGGCCCCGGCCAAACCACCGGTACGGGTCAATGCGGCGAGTTCCTCGGCGATACGTTTGAGTTCGCCGCCGCTGACCGCTACGACTTCGGTATTGAGCTGTTCCGTCGCAGGCATGGATTCCGTCGCTTCCTCACGAGTGTTCGTCCCCCTCGCGGACTTCCGCGAGGCCCGGGCTGAACGGCTCCGTCACTCCCGCTTGCCGGCCACCGGCCCGGGTTGCGGATGCCGCAGATCATCGGCGCCTTCTTCCGGCCACAGACAGCCACCGCTGCGGGCGGCGATCCCGGCCAGCCGGCGGCGATGGGCCGCCATTTCCTCGACCGATGCCCGGGGCACCGGCAGCGGTCCCCGCCGCCGCTCGAGCTTAGGATGGGGTTGGGCGCTGCTCTGGCGCTCCGCCAGTTCGCCGCCCTCGAAACTGAGCGCGACCTGCCCTCCGGTCATCAGCAGATAGACGTCGGCGAGCAATTCGGCATCGAGCAGCGCGCCATGGAGCTCGCGATGCGTGTTGTCGACGCCATATCTGCGGCACAGCACGTCGAGATTGTTCTTCTGGCCGGGATGCAGGCGCCGCGCCAGCGCCAGGGTGTCGATGATCCTGCGGCCCTGATCCAGGGGCAGCCACGGCCCCGGCAGCCGGCGCAATTCGGCATTCAGGAATCCCAGATCGAAGGGTGCGTTGTGGATGATCAGATCAGCGGCATCCAGAAATTCGAGCAGATCCTGGGCGATCTGGGCAAACACCGGCTGGTCGGCAAGGTCGGCGCTGCGGATGCCGTGGACGCTTTCCGCGCCGGCATCGATGTCCCGCTCGGGATTGACGTACTGATGGAATCGTCGCCCGGTGAGCCGGCGGTTGATCAGTTCGACACAGCCGATCTCGATGATGCGGTGTCCCTGTTCGACTTCGAGCCCGGTGGTTTCCGTATCCAGGACGATCTGCCTCAAGTGCCCTCCAGTTCGTCGATTGCCCGATTGGCCAGCGCATCGGCCAGCTCGTTCTCGCGATGCCCGCTGTGACCCTTGACCCAATGCCATTCGATCCGGTGGCGGCGGGCGATCTCGTCGAGCCGGCGCCACAGGTCCTGGTTCTTCACCGGGGTTTTCGCCGCCGTCCGCCAACCTTGCGCCTTCCAGTTCGCCAGCCACTGGGTGATGCCCTGGCGCACATACTGGGAATCCGTGGTGAGAACGACCTCGCAGGGTTCGCGGAGCACCGCCAAGCCCTCGATCGCCGCGGTCAGCTCCATGCGATTGTTGGTGGTGTGCCGCTCGCCCCCGTACAGCGTCTTCTGGTGGTTTCCATAGCGAAGCACTGCTGCCCAACCCCCCGGCCCCGGATTGCCCCGGCAGGCGCCATCGGTGAACAGCTCAACGCGCTTGGCGCCCGCTTCAGCCAACGCCGCGCCCTCTGGCACTGGCAGTCCGAGCCCCCCCGGCAGGCCCGGCCAGCAACCGCGCGCCGCGCGCGCGCACCCGGGCATGCAGGGGTTGCATCGGGACCGCCCGCTTGGTGGCGGTGATCACATAGTAGGGGCGCCCCCATCCCCGCACCGACCAGCGGGGCCGAACGGCACCGGCATCCGCGTCCACCCCGAAACCGAGCAGCGCGAGCCAGTCCTTGAGTCTGGCCCTGCGCAGGCTGTTGTGCCGCCACACGCTGGCCTCGCACCAGGGAGACGCGAGCCACTTGGTCACCCCAAAGCGGGAATAGGGATTGAAGCCCACCAGGATCAACCGGCCGCCGGGTCTCAGGACCCGCGCCGCTTCGGCCAGCACCGCATGGGGCCGGTCGGAAAAGTCCAGCGCGTGGTGAAGCACCACCACGTCGATCGTATCCGACGGCAGCGGCAGCGCATCGAAGGCGACCACGCCATCCGCGCCCGTCGCCGGCGCGGCGGCGAACGAGAATCGGCAGGGATGCGGAAAACAGTCCGCGACTCCAAACCCGGGCGCCACACCCAGGTGCGCCAGTCGAAAGCCGACCGGTGCCGGCAACGCCCTGCAGCTGGCGCATTCCGCATCCAGCACCGCGGATCCCGCCGGTGTGGCGAACCATGCCTGCATGGTCCGCTGTGCCACCGATGGCGCTGCGAGCCGGTAATGGCGGCGAATCTGGTCGGTGATGCGCACGCTGCGGTCTCCGCAATCGGGCCCGATTGGAAGGGCCCATTATCGGAAAATACGCCCGGGATCACCATGGTTCGCCAAACCGGCCGGCGGCCTGGGCCGGCAGACACCGCAGGCGGATTTGCCCCGGCCACCGCCTGACGCTAGAATTCTGGCACACCTGTCGCAGCCACCATCGCAGTCCCGGCTCCGAGCCCGCCGTTCACGGGGCATACGAATCACGAGCCCCCTGGATCGCCGAATCCACTAGGACCCGAGCAACCGCCGATGACCCTACCGACCAGGATCCAAAAATCACTCGCGGCCATGACGCTGGCCGGCGCACTGTGGTCGCACGCCGGCGATCCGCCCCCCGCCACTCCGGCTCTGCCAGAACCGGCCACTGCGGCCCAGGAAACGTCCGGCATCACCATTCTTCCGGATCAGCAGTTCAGCGACCTGGCCCTGCGGCTCGACTTCAAACCCGCAACGGCTGAGTTGGGCTCCGGAGGCCAGACGGGCGATGCGACCACCGACGGCTTCGACATCTGGAGCGCTTTCAATTCTGGGATGACCTTTGCGCCGTACCATGAGGGACCCGCCGTCGATCCATCGCCGGGCAGCATTCGCGCATGGGGCCAACTGCTCGCCCACACCGGAGATCACGCCGCATTCTATCTGCCCTATGTCACGCAGCGCCTGGTGGAAGGCGGCCTGCCACCGGAACTGGCGTTGCTTCCCTTCGTGGAAAGCGCCTACGACCCGCTCGCACAGTCACCCGGCGGGGCGGCGGGGTTGTGGCAGTTCACCAGGGCCACGGCGGCAAGGCTGGGGCTGAAATACAATCCGTGGTACGACGGCCGCAAGGATATCGTGCGCTCGACGGATGCGGCAGTCACCTATCTGCATCACCTGAACCGGCGGTTTGACGGCGATTGGCTGCTGTCGCTGGCCGCCTACAACAGTGGTGAAGGGAGAGTGGCCCAGGCGATCGAGGCCAATCTCAGCAGAGGGAGAAGCACCGATTTCTGGGCGCTCGACCTGCCGCCGACCACCCGCGCCTACGTCCCCAGGTTTCTGGCCCTGGCAAAACTGTTTCGCGACGGCGAAGCGCACCGGTATCTGTCGGTGCCGGTCAACGACCTGCCGCACCCACTGGAAACCTTGATCCTGCCCGAACAGATCAGCCTCAAGCACGCTGCGGAACTCGCCGGCATGGATTACGAAATGCTCAAACGATTCAACACCGGCCTGAAAAGCGAAGTCACACCCCCTCAGGGCCCGCACCGTCTGATACTGCCCAAACCGGCGGCCCAGCGATTCCTCACCGCGCTCGCTGTGGCCGAACGGTCGGCGCGACGCCGCGATGCCGAGGAGTCGGACACCCGGCAGACGAGCGCAATGTAGGCGCCCTACTGCGCTTCCTCGAGCGCGAGCGGCTGGACATCGATCTTCGCCGCCGCCATCAGCAGCGCCTGATAGCGGTCGAGTTCCTGCCGGGAGATCGCGCCGAGCAGCGCCGTGGCCAACTCCCTCTGCCGGGCGGCCGGTACCACCTCCGGACTTCCCGGGTGAATATCGATCACCTGGTACACCACTGCCGCGTCCGCGCCGGCGAAGACTCCTGATCTGGGCGCGGATTCGGCCTGCCGCGCGGGGACGCCAAACACCTTCTCGACCAGTTCGCGGTCCAACTGCTGATCGTAGCGCCCGACATCGAGGTGGGCGTGCCACTCCAGGCGCTGCTCGGCGGCGATGTCGGCCAACGACTCTCCCGCATCCAGCCTCGCCTTGATCCGCTGCCCGCGCTCGGTCGCCAGCCGCTGCGCACGCTCCGCGTTCAGGATACCGCGAATCTCCTCGCGCACCTGGTCCAGCGGCCTGAGCGCCGCCGGCCGATGCTCCCTGAGCTCGATCACCACCGCCTGTCCTTCGCCGATTTCGATGACCGGACTCGGGTAACCGTCTTCCAGTACCTGGTCGCCGAAGGCGGCCTCGACCACCTTGGGAAATGCACCCAGTCGCTCTCCGCTTCCGTCCCTGCCCATGGGAGAAGAGACCTTCAGCTCCAGCCCGAGCTGTCCGGCGACCGCGGCCAGATCCTCGCTGTTGTAGGCCAGTTCGCCGAGCCGGTCCAGTAGTTGGCTGAAGCGCTGTTGCGCCTGCTCGCGCATGATTTCCCGGCGCAATTTCTCCCGCTCCTCCGCAAAGCTGCCCACCTCGGGTTGGTCCTCGCGCAGGACAGTGAGGATATGCCACCCCTGTTCAGTCTCGACCGGCGCCGAGATCTGACCGATCTGCAAGGACTCGATGACCTCGCGCAACTGTGGTGGATAGTCAGCGGCCACGTAGGGTCCGAGCTCGCCGCCGCGCTCGGCCGTCAGGCGATCCTCGCTTTGGGCCGCGGCCACATCGGCAAACGGCTTGCCCGCCGACAGGTCGCGCTCGATCGCCTCCAGCTTGTCCCTGTGGGAGCCATCCGCCCTGCTCTCGACCAGGATCTGCGCCACCACGCGCTGCTTTGCCGCCTCCGCGGCAGCCACGCGCTCCCGGTACCGCTCGCGAAGCTGCGCCTCATCCACTTCGATCTGCGGCTCGATCGCGTCCCTGGAAAGCTCCAGGTAGTTCAGCACGACCTGCTCGGGCGCAGTAAAGCGATCGGGGTGTTGTCGATAGTATTGCTCGATCTCCTCGGCGGCGATTTCCGGCTGATCGTCGAGACCGTCGAAGGGGATGGTCAAATAGTGGAAGTCCCGCGTTTCCTCGAGCAATGTCAATGCGGTCGAGAATTCACTGGCGGTAACGAACGCGGTTTGGGTGACGCCGCGCACCAGTTGGTCCACCAGAAGCTCGCGCGTGAGGAAGCGATTGTGCGACTGCGGGGTGTATCCCATCTGCTGCAGGTAGACGAGGTAGTTATCGCGCGAAAACCTGCCATCCACCCAAAACAGCTCGGCATCCTGCAGCACTTTGGCAATCAGCTGCGGCGGCACGCCCATGCCGTGGTCAACCGCACGATTGGCCAATGCCTGGGTGGCGATCAGACTCTGCAGCACCGGGGCGCGCAAACTCTTTTCATCGATGGCGTCCGAGTAGGCTTCCCCCAACCGCTGCATCAGGTAGGAACGCTGCCGCTGCACGGCCTGTTCCAACTCCAGGCGGCTGATGGACTCGCCGTCGACTTCGGCCACTTCATCGACCGCGGCACCGCTGAAAAAGATCGACTCCACACCGAAGAAAACGAAGGGAATGGCGATCAACACGACCAGCCATTTTCCGTATCGTCCAATGCTTGCGCGGAAATCCTGCAACATGGCGGCAGAACCCAGTCAGTCGGGGCAAAAAAAAGGCGCACCCATTCCTGCGCCCTTGGTGTGAACTCCCCGGATAAGGATCAGTTCACTGCGTCTTTGAAAGCCTTGCCGGCCTTGAAGCCCGGTACGTTGGCCGCCGCGATCTCGATCTGCTCGTTGGTTCTGGGGTTGCGCCCGATACGGGCCGGGCGATGCTTGACCGCAAAGGTCCCGAAGCCCGCGATCGATACCGGGTCGCCCTTGCTCAGCGCGCCGACGATTTCATCGAGGGCCGCATCGAGCGCCCGCGTCGCACAGGCCCGGGAGATGTCGGCAGCCTCGGCAATTCTGTCAATCAAATCGGATTTGTTCACGATATCCCTCTTGTTATCAGCGTTTCAAACAGGCACCCCATCGGGCACTGCGACCATGCTACCGATAACGCCGCGGATGGAGGCGCGCTTTATAGCAAGCGGCCTTGCGCGAGGTCAAGAACGCTGCGCCCGGCCCATCAGTGCCGGCTCACGCGAGCGCCCTCCGCCACCGCACCCGTCTCCTCGGCGCGCGGCGGTTCCTGATCACCGGCAACGAATTCCTCGTCCGACAGCGGCTCGGGCATGTGCACCAGGGCGATCTGCAACACCTCGTGAATCCACTTCACGGGACGGATGTCCAGATCCGACTTGATGTTGTCCGGAATCTCCTTCAGGTCACGCGCGTTGTCCTGCGGAATGATCACGGTGCGAATTCCACCCCGATGTGCCGCCAGCAGCTTTTCCTTGAGCCCGCCGATTTTCAGCACCTGGCCGCGCAGGGTGATCTCCCCGGTCATGGCCACGTCGGCTCGAACCGGAATGCCGGTAAAGACGGACACGAACGCGGTGCACATGCCGATTCCGGCGCTCGGACCATCCTTTGGCGTGGCGCCCTCGGGAACGTGGATGTGAAGGTCGGTTCGCCGGTGTGCACCCCGCGGAATGCCCAGCAGTTGGGACTGGCTGCGCACCACGGTCAGCGCCGCCTGGATCGATTCCTGCATGACATCGCCCAGCGACCCGGTCTTGATGACATTGCCCTTGCCGTAGGTGGCCGAGGCTTCGATAGTGAGCAACTCTCCGCCCACCGAAGTCCACGCCAATCCGGTGACCTGCCCGACCTGATTTTCGGCCTCGGCGCGGCCATAGTCGAACTTCCGCACCCCGAGCAGCTCCTCCAGGTCATCCCGCCCCACTCGATGCGGCTCCTTGGCCTCCAGGCGCACGCACCGGGTAACCACCTTGCGCGCAATTTTGGCGATCTCCCGCTCCAGGCCCCGCACTCCCGCCTCCCGGGTGTAATAGCGGATGATGTCCCTTATGGCCTCCTCTTCGAGCAGCAATTCCGATTCCTTGAGCCCATTGGCGATTCGCTGTTTGGGGAGCAGGTAGCGCTCGGCGATCTTGACCTTTTCATCCTCGGTATAGCCCGGGATCCGGATCACCTCCATGCGATCCAGGAGCGGCGGAGGAATGTTGAGCGAGTTGGCGGTGCAGATGAACAACACCTCGGACAGGTCGTAGTCGACTTCCAGATAATGGTCGTTGAAGGCGTGGTTCTGCTCCGGATCCAGGACCTCCAGCAACGCCGAAGCCGGATCGCCGCGATGGTCCATGCCGATCTTGTCGACCTCATCGAACAAAAACAGGGGATTTCTGACGCCGACCTTGGCCATCTTTTGCAGCAGCTTCCCCGGCAGCGATCCAATGTAGGTCCGGCGATGACCGCGGATCTCCGCCTCGTCCCTTACCCCTCCGAGGGACATGCGCACGAATTTGCGTCCCGTCGCCCGGGCGATGGATTCACCCAACGAGGTTTTGCCCACCCCGGGCGGACCGACCAGACACAGCACGGGTCCTTTCAGTTTCTTTACCCGCTTCTGAACGGCCAGGAACTCTATGATGCGTTCCTTGACCTCCTCGAGCCCGTAGTGATCCTCGTTGAGAATGCGTTCGGCGCGCGCCAGGTCGTGCTTGATCTTCGATCGCTGGCGCCAGGGCACATTGACCATCCAATCGATATAGCTGCGCAGCACCGACGCCTCGGCCGACATCGGTGACATGAGTTTCAGCTTGCCGAGCTCCCCCTTGGCTTTCTCCAGCGCAGCCTTCGGCATGCCCGACCCGTTGATGCGCTTTTCCAGCTGCTGAATTTCGTTGGGGCCGTCCTCGCTTTCACCCAATTCCTTCTGAATGGCTTTCATCTGTTCATTCAGATAGTACTCGCGCTGGCTCTTCTCCATCTGCTTCTTGACCCGGCCGCGGATGCGCTGCTCCACCCGCTGCACCTCGAGCTCGGCTTCAATCAGGTGCAACACATGGCTCATGCGTTCCTGCACCTCGAAGATTTCCAGGACGCCCTGCTTCTTTTCCAGATCCAGCGCCATGTGGGTGGCAATAGTATCGACCAAGCGTCCGGGCTCCTCGAGCCCGGCGATCATGGTCACCACCTCGGCCGGGACCTTCTTGCTGGAATTCACATACTGCTCGAACTGTGCGGTGAGCGCTCGCTGCAGCGCGCTGATCTCCTGTCCGGAGCCCTGCTGGACAACAGGTGCCTGGAATTCGGCTTCCAGGAAGCCGTGGGCGCCGTCGATACGGAGGAGCGTGACACGCTGGTTGCCCTCCACCAACACCTTGACGGTCCCGTCCGGCAATTTGAGCATCTGCAGAACGGTGGCCAGGGTTCCGACCTGGTAGAGATCCGCCGCCGCGGGGTCGTCCACCCCGGCATCCCTCTGGGCGACAAGCACGATCTGCTTGCGCATGGCCATCGCCGCATCGAGTGCCAGAATGGATTTTTCACGCCCCACGAACAGGGGCACGACCATTTGCGGGTAGACCACCACATCCCTGAGAGGCAGCAGCGGCAATCGCTGAAGAGGGGTCTCCTGGGGATTCTGGTTCATGCAGCAGGGCTCCGCGGGGGCATGGTGGGGTCAACGTGCTATATGGGGGACGGATACGCAATCACAAGCGCTCCCGCGCCGCACCGCGTTCCTGTCCAGGAGGATCGAAGATCGCGCCCGGGGCGGTGCCGGCCGGACGGGAACTCCACCGGCGACACCCTCGCCCGCCGCCGTGGGGCAAGTGGCGCAGGCGGCTAACCCTCGTCGCTGGCCGCCCTGGGGCTGTCGCTGTTTTCATAGACCAGCAGAGGAGAGGATTCGCCGCGGATGACCGCCCCGTCGATCACGACTTTCTGCACGTTGGCCATGGACGGGAGGTCGTACATGGTATCCAGCAGAACACCTTCAAGAATGGAGCGCAACCCCCGCGCCCCGGTCTTCCGCTCCAAGGCGCGCTCGGCGATTTCATCCAGGGCGTCCCGTCGGATATCGAGCGCGACGCCCTCCATTTCGAACAGCAGGCCGTACTGCTTGACCAGCGAATTCTTCGGCTCCACCAGGATGTTGATCAGCGCATCCTTGTCGAGCTCATCCAGTGTGGCGATCACCGGCAACCGGCCGACAAACTCCGGGATCAGCCCGTATTTCACCAGGTCGTCCGGTTGCACATCGGCCAGCAGCTGGCCGATGTTGCGCCGCTGGTTGCTGGTCCGCACCACGGCTCCGAAGCCGATGCCGCCCTTCTCGGAACGCTGTTGAATGACCTTCTCCAACCCCGAAAAGGCGCCCCCGCAAATGAACAGGATGTTGGCGGTGTTGACCTGCAGGAACTCCTGTTGGGGGTGTTTCCGCCCCCCCTGCGGCGGAACCGAGGCGATGGTGCCCTCGATCAGCTTCAGCAGGGCCTGCTGCACGCCTTCGCCGGACACGTCCCTAGTGATCGAAGGGTTGTCGGATTTCCGGGAAATCTTGTCGATTTCGTCGATATAGACGATACCCCGCTGGGCCTTTTCGACGTCGTAGTCACATTTCTGCAGCAGCTTTTGAATGATGTTTTCGACATCCTCGCCCACATATCCGGCTTCGGTCAGCGTGGTGGCATCGGCGATGGTGAACGGCACGTTCAACAGGCGCGCCAGGGTTTCCGCAAGCAGGGTCTTGCCGCTTCCGGTGGGCCCGATCAGCAGAATGTTGCTCTTGCCCAGCTCGACATCGTGGCGCACTTTGCGCCCACCCATCTCCAGCCGCTTGTAGTGGTTGTATACGGCTACGGCCAGGATCTTCTTGGCCCGGGTCTGGCCGATCACATACTGATCGAGAATGCCGTTGATCTCCTTCGGCGCCGGGAGCCGGTCGGCCTTCCCGCCCGAGGCATCATCCTGAATCTCTTCGGAAATGATGTCATTGCAGAGATCGACGCACTCATCGCAGATGAATACCGACGGTCCCGCGATCAGCTTGCGCACCTCGTGCTGACTCTTGCCGCAGAACGAGCAATAGAGCAACTTGCCGGTGTCGCGGTCATCACCCTTCGCGGTCACGGGTGTATCCCCATCTGGCTCTTTCGATTGCTTTGCGATGGACGTTATCACCAATCCATCGGGGGGTAAAGGACAGGGCCCTGCTAGGATCTCTTGGCCATGACCTGGTCGATCAAACCGTACTCCTGGGCTTCGCCGGCGCTGAGAAAGCGGTCGCGCTCGGTGTCCAGCGCGATCCGGTCCACCGGCTGTCCGGTGTGCTGCGCCAGCAACTCGTTCAGGCGCTGGCGGATCTTGAGAATCTCCTGCGCATGGATGTGGATGTCGGAGGCCTGACCCTGGGCGCCACCGCTGGGCTGATGGATCATGCAGCGGGCATTGGGCAGCGAGTAGCGCTTGCCGGGAGCCCCCGCGGCGAGCAGAAAGGCGCCCATGCTCGCGGCCTGCCCGATGCACATGGTGCTGACATCCGGTCGGATGAATTGCATGGTGTCGTAGATCGACAACCCGGCCGTCACCGAACCGCCCGGAGAATTGATGTACAGGTGGATGTCTTTCTCCGGATTTTCCGCTTCCAGGAAAAGCAGTTGCGCCACCACCAGATTGGCGGTGTAGTCCTCGATGGGACCGACCACGAAGATGATCCGCTCCTTGAGCAATCGCGAATAGATATCGAACGACCGCTCGCCCCGCGCGGTCTGTTCGATCACGATGGGGACGAGCCCACCCGCACCCGTGACCGGAGTCCGGGCACCAAAGCGATCTGGCATGGGGAGCTGGCTCCTGCTTGGCTGAATGGAGTCGGGATTGTAAACCTGATCCGGCACCGGACGAGAAACCGCCTAGTCGCCGGCGCCCGGCACCGGCTGGGAAGGCGGGTCCGGCAGCAGCGCCTGCCGGTAATCCAGCGTCTCTTCGCTGATCCTGGCCCCGGCGACCAGGTGATCGACGACCTGATCCTCCAGCACGCTGCCCTGCAGAGCGTGCAGCGCCTCTTCGTTGGCCATATAGAAGCGCACCACCTGCTGCGGATCTTCGTAACCGGCGGCGATCTCGGCGATCCGCTCCCGCACCCGCGCCTCATCGACGCGGATGTCGGCGGTCTTCACGATTTCGGCGACGATCAATCCCAACTTGACCCTGCGGGAGGCCTGATCGACGAACAGCTCATCGGGCAGCAGGCGCTCGTCGAACTGGGCGCCGCCGCCGAACTGCGCCACCATCTGGCGGCGCACGACCTTGACTTCCTCGGCGACCAGGGCCTGCGGCAACTCGAGCTGGTGATGTTGCAGCAATTGATCCAGGGTCCGCACCTTGAGCTTGCTGCGCAGCGCCGCGTTCAGCTCCCGCTCCATGTTGCGGCGCACTTCGCCGCGAAAGCGCTCGAGGTCGCCGTCCTCGATACCAAAGGCGCGGAGGAAGTCCGCGTCGAGCTCCGGAAGCCGCTTCTCCTGTACCGCCTCGACCGCGATCTCGAACTCCACCCCGGCTCCCCGCAGGGATTCCTCCGGATAGTCGTCGGGAAAGGTCAGCGTCACCGTCTTGCGCTCCCCGGGACTCATTCCCACCACGGCGTCCTCGAAACCCGGGATCATGCGCCCCGAACCCAGCACCAACTGGGCGCCCTCGGCACTGGTGCCCGCCACCGGCTCGCCGTCCCGATGGCCCTGATGGTCGATTACCACCCGGTCACCCAACGCCGCCGGCCGCTCGACCGCATCCCAACTGGCGCGCTGGTCGCGCAGCCGCTCCACCATGGCGTCGACATCGGCGTCGGTGACGCTGGCGACCGGTTTGCGGATCTCCAGCAGCGACAGGTCGCCGAGCTGCACTTCCGGATAGACTTCGAAGACCGCGGTGTACTCGAGATCCTCGCCGGGCTCGTCGCGCACCGGATCGATGCGCGGAGGCCCCGCGGGGCGGATGCCCTCCCGGGAAACCGCATCGCGAAAGGTACGGCTCAGGGTCTCGCCGATCACCTCCCGGCGGATGCTGGTACCGAAGCGCTGCCGCACCACCTTCAGGGGAACCCTGCCAGGGCGAAAGCCGTTCAAGCGCAGGGTCCTGGCGGCCTTCTCGATACGCTCGCTGACGGCGTCCTCGACTTCCCGGGCAGGCACCCCCACGGTCAGGCGGCGCTCCAGCCCGGAAATCGTCTCGATGGAAACCTGCATGCTCAATCCTCAATCGAATCGGGGCGGCGGCCAGGCGACCTGCGGACAGCCTGGTGCGAAAGGAGAGACTCGAACTCTCACGGGTCGCCCCACTGGAACCTAAATCCAGCGCGTCTACCAGTTCCGCCACTTTCGCGGTGCAGCGGCCGCCCGTCGTGCGCCAGACGGCCGACCGCCGGTCTGGCCGTGGAAAGGGCGCGAATCTTCCCATACTGAGGGCTGCGGCTCAACCTGCCGGGTGCACCCGCCGCGGCCGGGATGCCCGCGCCGCCGGCATCAGTTGGGTCTGGAGATCAGCAGCAAGGCTGGCTCCGCAGCGGCCCCAATCTGGACCCGCCCGCAGGCGGCGGGCGCCAGGACCGCGGCTTCCTCCGCTAGCTCGACCCCGTCGACCCAGGCGCGCCCGCGGATGTTCATGATCAGCGCATAGGCGCCCCCGAGGTCCAGCGACCAGCGCGCGCCCGGATCGAGCGCCAGTCGATCGACCCGGAAATCGGCGAACGCCACGATCCGCTCGCGCGTCACCCCGGGCTGTTCGCGGACCGCCACCGGCGGCGACTCCGGCGGGGGTACGACATGCATCTTGGCCACCGCCAGTTCGGTATCCCAGTGGTCCTGGGTCAGCACCTGCTGCGCGAACGACAGGATCCGCCGCTCGTAGACCGGGGTCTGGAACTCGACGGTCCGCACCCCGTGCTGGAGCGCGTGGGGCAGGTACCTGGGCACCTCCACCACATCGCCGACCCGGATGTGCCGCAGCTGGGTGAAGCTCTCCATGGTGCGCCGCCGGCGCTCCTCTTCCCGGCGCAATCCGGGGGACAGCGCAGCCCGCCAGCGCCGCAGGGTGGCCGGCGCCACCGGGGCCCGCGGGGCATGCCCCTCGGCGGCCCGCCACTGCGCCTCCAGGGCCTCGATCGCCCGGCGAATCTGCTCGTAGTCGCGGACACTGGCCAGGTAGGCCGCCCGGAACTCATCGTCCGAGGCATAGGCGGCGCGCGCCTCCGGGGCGAAGCCATAGCGGATCGCCCCCCGGCCATCGGGCCAGCTCACCGGATCGACCCCGGTGACGACATAGACCTCCCGCTTCTCCTCGTGCAGCTCGAAGTACAGGTCGCCGTATACCGGATCCGGCAACGGATCGAGGATTTTCAGCAGATTGAGCTCCCGCTGTCCGGCTCCCAGAACCTCGGTCGCGGCGATCGACAGCAGCCAGGGCAGCGGCAGGACGCCGCCGTCGCCCAGCACTCCGGCCTGGCCGCGGGCCTCGATCCCGGTGAACCAGATTTCGCGGCCCCAGGGTTTGGGCACCGCCACCGGCGCGAGCGGCAGCGGGCGGCCCAGATCGATGCACGGAGCCCCGAACCGGCGGGCGAACGCCGCCACGTCCAGGTGCTCTGCCGCCGGCGGCTCCCCGCCGGCGGCGGGAGCGGCGGCCAGTCGCACCCTGCCGCCGGGATCGCGCTCCACGGCCACCCACAGCAGGATCTCGGGAGCATCCGGCAGATAGACCGCCGCATGCCGGTGCACCAGCAGCGCCCGCGCGGCGCCCTCGCCCACCAGGGCGGCGGCGCAGGGTGGGTCACTGGAGGCGGACATGAGACCGCTTGGCAATCCGGCGATGGTTGGCAAACAGTCTAGCAGAGCGCACCATGGAGCCTGGCGCCGCGACCGCAGGATCCGACCGCGCCGCGCACTCGTCCAGCTTCAGGCGAGCACCGATGAGCAAGATCCGGATACCCAACATCGAGCACCTGCTGCCCCGCCCGGCGGCCCGGGTCTCCCGGGAGACCATCGCCTACCACGAGGCCGGCCACGTGCTGGTGTCCCACTACTATCGCCGCGAGGTATTGCTGGCCACGCTCGACGAACACGGCGGCCAGGGCGCGGGCAATCAGGTCCACTTCGCCTCCAACTGGGCGCTGGAAGCGCTGCTGCGGCGCACCGACGACCCCGCGCGGCTGTGGCCGGAGGCGGTGCGCCAGACCCAGGTCACGGTGCGCATTCTGTTGGGCGGACCCGCCGCCCAGGCGCTGCACCAGCGCGTCCCGTTCGAGCAGGTGGACGGCGGCGACGACTATCGAACCGCCGTCAGGTCGCTGTTGTTTCTCGAAAAACTGCGCCTGCAGCATCCCGAACTCGCCGCCGTCGATCTCCAGCACCGGCGGCCCGAAGCGCTGGACAGCCTGGCCGGCGAGGCCAGGGGCGTAGTCGAGCACAGCCGCAACCGGCCCTACCTCGCCCGGGTGGCGAGGCGCCTGCTGGCCGGCGGGCCGATCGCCGGGCCGGAGCTCCGGGAGCTGCTCGACGGGATGCAGACAGAGGATCCGCTGCGCGACATCCGCCGCAAGCTGCACCAACCGCCGCCGCGGGAAGCCTGAGCCCCTAGCGGCGCCGGCGCCGGCGCCACCACTCCAGCGCCGCCAGCGCCAGCGCACCGGCACCGGCGGCGGCCAGCGGCAACTGGGCGGGGTTGCGGTAGAGATCGGTCCGAAACCGGGCGCTGACCCCGGGCACGCTGCTCAGATCCCCGCTGCCGCGACCGGCGACCAGCTGCCCCTTCATGCCCTGCTCCATGTGCTGGGCGAGGTCGCAGTGCACCAGATAGGTCTTGTCGCCGCTGGGCACGATCAGGGTGCCGCTCTTGGTGGCGCCGCCGGCCGCCTCCAGGTGGAACATCCCCTGCGGATAGAGGTTCCGCGGCAGATTGTGGATCATGAACTGGTGGCGAACGGCATCCTCGTTGACGAGGGTGAAGATCACCCGGCTGCAGGGCTCGACCCGGAATTCGTGCTGGCTCATGCCGAATACGTTGCCGGGAAAGGGCGCGGCGTAGCGGGTTCCGGCGCTGACCCGGAACTCGTAGTCGCGCCGGATCGACGGACAGCCCGGCGGCAGCCGGTCGCGGTTGGTGTTCATCACCATCCCTTCGGCATCGAAGCTCATCTGGTGACCGGCATGGTCGCCGTGCCCGGAATGGTCCATCCGGGAATGGTCCGTCGCGGCCCCCTCCGCCGCCGGCGGCTCGGAGCCCGGCTCTCCGCGCCCGTCCTGGGCGGCGGCGATTGCCGGGCCCAGCAGCAAGGCCGCGCACAGCCAAGGGCTGCGCGCCACGGCCATCACCATCGCCCCCCCTCCCGCTTCCCCCGCAGCGGCAGCGACAGCACATAAAGGAACGCCGCACAGACCACCCCGAACAGGCCCGCCTGCACCAGCGGCCGCAGCGGGGCCCCGGGCTCGGCGAACAGTCCGCCCGGATCATAGTCGAGCCACACGGGAGCCGCCTTGCGGTAGTAATCGGAGGTGAAGAACTTCTGCCAGTCACTGCCGTGCACGCGCGGGAATCCATTGGGTTCGAGATAGGACTCGAAGGCGATCAAACCGATGCTGCCACCGGGGTAGATGCCGTCGGTGGTCTGCGCGGCCTCGTGGTGGTCGTGCATCAGCCATACCCCCTCGCCATAGTTGTGGAGGCCGTCGTCGGTGGTATCCAGCTCCACGTCGACCCGCTGGGCGGGGGCGAGATCGACGACGTCGCGCATGTACCTGGCTTCCGGGCGCAGCGGAATGCCGTCGAGATGGGTGACCGTCAGCCGGTTGCCGTGGGTGTGCACCGCCACCGCAGCGGATCCCCCGTTGAGCAGCCGCAGCTTGACCCGCTCGTCGGGCCCGACCACCACCAGGGACTCCTGCAGGGTGTAGGGAAAGGAGCGGCCGTTGAGCAGGAAATAGTTGGGGCTGTCCTCGGTGATGTTCCAGTAGCGGTGCTGATCCCGCAGGCGCAGCCGCAGATCGACCCGGTCCTGCACCGTGCTCGACAGCTTCTTGAAGAGGTCGAAATAGTGCAGATCGTATTCGCGATCATAGGTCTCCCGGATCGCCGCCGCGGGGTGCCGCACCTGGCCGGCCCCGATGTTGAGCGACTGGATACTGTTGGCGGGCCGGTTCTCCTCCACCACGAACATGCCCTGCATGCCCATCAGGATGTGGGCGTTGGCCTGCACATGGCAGTGATAGAAGAAGGTTCCCGCCACCCGCGGGCTGAATCGGTATTCCAGCGCCGCACCCGGCAGTGCGGGCAGCTCGCTGGTCTCGGCCACACCGTCGCTGCCCGGCGCGGGCCCCGTCCCCGGCGGGGCGTGACCCTGGTGTCCGGCATCCTGGGTATGGGGCATGGCGTGATCCGTGGAAAACGGATGATCGACGCCGTGCAGATGAATGGTATGGGGCAGGTAGTGGCTGTTCTCCAGAATCAGGGTGACCCGGTCGCCCTGCTCCACCCGGATCACCGGAGCCGGCGCCCGCAACAGCGGATTGGCCTTGCGGGACTCGAAGCTTTCGGTGGACATGCCGAATGACTTGGGCGTGAACACCCACATGCCGGGCTGGATGCCGGGCGCGATGTCGTAGGTGGTGACCGGCACCGGCAGGTCCGGAGAAGCGCCGTTGAGCTCCATGACCTCGAGCCGGATGGCGACTTCGTCGGGGTCGCCGTCGCCGTCCAGATCGCGCCCCTTGACCAGCGCATCCGGGGTCAGGCCGGCCTTGAGCAGGGTGTCCTCACTGACGTTGTTGGTGCCCTTGACCGCCGCGGCGACCAGATAGGGATTGTCGGCCACGCAGCCGGCGGCGGCGGCGATCGCCACGCCCTCGATCACCTGCGCCGGGCGCCAGCCGTTGAAATCCGGCGGGCAGATCTCCTCCGGCTCGGGCAGCCGGTAGTCCTCGCCCGCCGGAAGCGCACGGTAACCGGCGGCGCCGAACCAGTCGAACAGGGTGGCGCGCCATTGGTGGGGGACCCAGGCCCGGGGCGCGGTGGCGAAGGCGACTATCAGCAATGCCAGCAGGCCGGCGGCCCACGCGAATGATTTCAACCCCGCTCCTCCCATCGCCTCGGCCAGGTGACCCGCGGGTTCGGGTCCGCGGCGGCCGAGTATAGCGAAGCCCGCCGCAGGGCTGCGCGCTGGCATCCGCCGGGTTGATGTCAGACAATCGCCGCATTCCCGCGATTTGCAACGACCTGAGAGGAGGCAGAGATGGGCGGCCCGTTGACAGGCTTGAAAGTGGTGGAGATGGCCGGCATCGGCCCGGCGCCGATGTGCGCCATGATGCTCTCCGACATGGGAGCCGAGGTGATCCGCGTGGACCGGGTGCAGGACGCCGGGCTCGGCATCGCCATGCAGCCGGAGTTCAGCTTCCTCACCCGCGGCCGGCCCTCGATCGCCATGGATCTCAAGAATCCCGAGGCCATCGCCACCCTGCTCGAGCTGATCGACGGCGCCGATGTGCTCCTGGAAGGCTTCCGGCCGGGGGTCATGGAGCGGCTCGGGCTGGGACCCGAGGTCTGCCTGGAGCGCAACCCCCGGCTGGTGTACGGCCGGGTGACCGGCTGGGGCCAGCAGGGCCCGCTGTCGGCCAGCGCCGGCCACGACCTCAACTACATCGCCCTGTCCGGCGCCCTGCACGCCATCGGCCGCAGCAACGACGAGCCGCCCGCCATCCCCCTCAACCTGGTGGGCGATTTCGGCGGCGGCACCATGTTCATCCTCACCGGCATCCTCGCCGCCCTGCTGGAGTGCAGGAACTCCGGGAGGGGCCAGGTGGTGGATGCCGGCATGGTGGACGGGGCGCTGTCGCTGATGACCTCCATCTACGGCATGAAGGCCGCCGGGATCCAGAGCGACCGGCGCGCCGACAACATCCTCGACAGCGGCTCCCACTTCTACAACGTCTACGAGACCAGCGACGGCAAGTACGTGTCCATCGGCTCCATCGAGAAGAAGTTCTACCAGGAGCTCATCGAAACCCTGGGGCTCGAGGAAGCCGACCTGCCCCGGCAGATGGACCGCAGCCAGTGGCCGGCGATGCGCGAGAAGCTCGCCGCCATCTTCCGCACCAAGACCCGCGACGAATGGTGCGCCATCATGGAAAACACCGACATCTGCTTCGCCCCGGTGCTGACCCTGGCCGAGGCGCCCGCCTACCACCACAACAGGGAGCGCGGCGCCTTCGTCGAGGTGGCCGGACAGCTCCACCCGGCCCCGGCCCCGCGCTTCAGCCGCACGCCATCTTCGATCAAGGGGCCGGCCCCGCGCCCGGGGGCCGACACCGAAGCCGCCCTGCGCGACTGGGGCATCGCCGCCGAGCGCATCGCCAGCCTGCGCCAGGCCGGCGCGATCGCCTAGCAACCGGCTGCGCAAGAATGCCGGCGGGCAGCACCCGCAAGGCGGGAATGCCCAAACCAGCGGTGTCCGCCGGCGGTAGATGAGCGTTTTCGGGCCCGGCTGGTTTTTCGGCGACCTGCCGGCGCCCGCGCGATCGCGACCGCCCAGCACCGCGGTTCCGCCACGCCCCGGCCGGTCCGTCGGGGCGGAATTCTGCGCCGCCCCCCTACCGCCCGGCCTTGATCCTGCGCTTGGCCTGGATCTTGCTGTGTAGCTGCGCTGGAGCCCGACCGCTCCGCGCCGCCATCCCGGCGGTGCAGCGGCGATGGCTGCACGCAACTCGAGAGGGCGGCGCCGCGCGTCCATGAAAGTTTCCGATCTGTTCGTCGCCTGTCTCGAAGAGGAGGGCATCCAGTACATCTTCGGCGTGCCGGGCGAGGAAAACGCCGATTTCATGCTCTCCCTGGAAGACAGCCGCAAGATCACCTTCATCCTCACCCGCCACGAGCAGGGTGCCGCCTTCATGGCCGAGGTCTACGGGCGCCTGACCGGCAACCCGGCCGGCTGCCTGGGCACGCTCGGCCCGGGGGCGTCGAACCTGATCACCGGGGTCGCCGACGCCAACATGGACCGCGCGCCCATGCTGGTGCTGACCGGCCAGGGCGCCACCCGCCGCCTGCACAAGGAGTCCCACCAGGTGATGGACGTGGTGGCCATGTTCGAGCCGGTGACGAAATGGGCGGTCTCCGTCCGCCATCCGGACACCATCCCCGAAATCGTGCGCAAGGCGGTGCGCCTGGCGCGCATGGAGAAGCCCGGCGCCGTGCACCTCGAGCTGCCCGAGGATCTCGCCAAGCAACAGTCGTCACTGCGGCCCATGGTGCCGCGCCGATTTCACCGCCCGGTGCCGGACGGATTCGCCCTCCGCCAGGCCTTTGCCCTGCTCCTGGAGGCCCGGCGGCCGGTGATCCTCGCCGGCAACGGCTGTATCCGCAAGCGCGCCGCGAGCCGCGAGCTGCGCGATTTCTGTGCGCGGACCGGCATCGGCGTGATCAGCACCTTCATGGCCAAGGGCTGCGTGGACTACGAGGCACCCTACTGCCTCTACACCGTCGGGCTGGGCGCCAGGGACTACGCCAACCTGGCGCTGGACGACGCCGATTTGGTGCTCACCCTGGGGTTCGACATGGTCGAGTACCATCCCAGCCTGTGGAACGCCGGCGGCGACAAACCCATCATCCACGCCGATTTCCAGCCCGCCGAAATCGATCAGTGTTACCACCCGGAGATCGAACTGGTCGGCGATCTCGCCACCACGCTGCGCGAACTCAACCGGCTGCTCGCCACCCGCGAGCCCCCGCAGTTCGAACTGGCCCGCCAGCACCAGCTCCGCCACCTGCTGCGCGAGGACTTCCGCGCCCACGCCGAAGACGATACCGAGGGCAGCATCCGGCCCCAGAAGGCGCTCTGGGACGTCCGCCAGGTGCTGGGTCCGGAAGACATCCTGCTGTCCGACGTCGGCGCCCACAAGATGTGGATCGCCCGCTACTACCACTGCCACGAGCCCAACACCTGCCTGATCCCCAACGGCTATTGCGCCATGGGCTTCGCGCTGCCGGGCGCGATCGCCGCCAGCCTGGTCCACCCCCGGCGGCGCGTGCTCGGCATCGCCGGCGACGGCGGCTTTCTGATGAACGTCCAGGAAATGGAGACCGCCGCCCGGCTGGGCAGCAACATCGTCATCCTGGTCTGGGAGGATCGCGGCTACGGCTTGATTTCGTGGAAGCAGGACAATGAGTTCCAGCGCCACACCGACCTGAGTTTCGGCAACCCGGACTGGCTCCTGCTGGCGCGCAGCTTCGGCTGGCACGGGCACCTGTGCGCCAACAGCCGCGACCTGCGCGCCACCCTGGAGGCGGCGTTCGCCGAGCCCGGCCCCAGCCTGGTGGCGATCCCCATCGACTACCGCGAAAACGCCCTGCTCACCCGGCGGCTGGGCGAACTCGGCGCGCGGCCCTGAGCGGTCAGCGCCCGGCCCCGCCCTCCTCGGCGATCAGCAGCCGGCGCACCTGGCCCGGGGTGAAGGGCCAGTCCAGCTCGGCGCCGGAAGGGGCCTGGAGTACGGGGATGCGCCGGCCGTAGCGCTCCCTGAGCCCGGGGTCTGCGGCGATCGAAATGGCCGCCAACTGCCACCCGCGGGACTCGGCCACGGGTTGCGCGCCCGCCCGCCCGCGATCGCAGAGATGGCAGCCGGCGCCCGTGTAGATCCGCAACAGGCGCGCCATCAGCCCGCCTCCCGGTGGCGAATCCGCCAGCAGCGATGGATGCGCGCGTCGCGGCGGAAATCCGGATCCAGGGTCGCGGCGGAGATATCCTCGACCCGGAACTCGCCGGCCACCGCCGCGGCGAGCCGGAAGCGGCGGAAATTGGTGGAGAACACCAGGGTGCCGCCGGGCGCCAGCCGGGCCATGCAGGCGCGGATCAGCTCCGCGTGATCGCGTTGCACGTCCAGCGTATCCGCCATCCGCTTGGAATTGGAAAAGGTCGGCGGATCGAGCAGGATCAGATCGAACCGGGAATCCGCCGCCGGGGGCTGCGCGAGCCACTGCAGGCAGTCGGCGCGCTGCAGGCGATGGCGATCCGCATCCAGGCGGTTGAGCGCAAAGTTGCGCCGCGCCCAGTCGAGATAGGTGTTCGACAGATCCAGGCTCAGGCTGCTCGCCGCGCCGGCCAGCGCCACCTGCACCGTGGCCGTGGCGGTGTAGCAGAACAGATTCAGGAACCGCCGGCCCGGCGCCAGCCCGGCGAGCAGCCGCCGCACCGGGCGGTGGTCGAGGAACAGGCCGGTGTCCAGATAGGCGCCCAGATCGACCTCGAAGCGCGCCGCGCCCTCGGTCACCACCCGCCGCCCGGCGCCCACGCCGTCCCCCAGCGGCTGGTACTGGCGGGCGCCCGGCTGGCGCTCCCGCAGTTTGGTGAACACCAGCCGCGGGTCGGGTTGCAGTGCGGTCTCGAGCGCCGCGAGCACCTCGCGCAGGCGCCGTCGCGCCGTGGCCGGGGGCACCGTGGCCGGCGCCGCGTACTCCTGGACGTGCACCGCATCCCCGTAGCAATCGATGGCCACGGCGTATTCGGGCAGGTCGGCGTCGTAGAGCCGATAGCACTGGATATCCTCGCGCCGGCGCCAGGGCGCCAGGCGGCGGGCGTTCTTGGTCAGGCGGTTGGCGAGCATGGCGACCCCGGCGCGGTGGGCCGCCGCGCGCCGCTCGTGGCCGGCCTGCGCCACCGCGGCCTGCTCGGGTGTATGGACCGCACACACCAGCAGTTCGCAGGCCAGGGCGCCGTTGTAAAAGTGGTAGCGGCGCTCGGCCTTGAGGCCCAGGGCATGGCCGAGTCCGGCATCGGCGGTGAGGATGGCCGCCCGCCAGCCGGGACACTGGCGCTTGATCGCCTCGCCGAGCCGGCGGTAGGTCACCGCGAGCGCAGCCGCCTCGCCGAGGCGCTCCCCATAGGGCGGATTGGCGATCACCAGACCCCGGGGACCCGGGGCACCCAGATCGTCCAGGGTCCCGCACTCGAACGAGATGCGATCCGCCAGCCCGGCCGCCACGGCATTGGCGCGGCTGATGGCGATGGCCTGTGGATCGCCGTCGCGCCCGCGCAGCACCGGCAGCCGCGCCAGACCCGCCGCGCGCCGGTCCTCGGCTTCGGCCCGCAGCCGCGCCCACAGGCCCGGGTCCCGGCCGCGCCAGGCATGCAGCCCGAACCGTTCGCGCAGCAGCCCGGGCGCGATGTCGCCGGCCATCAGGGCGCCTTCGATGACCAGTGTCCCGGAGCCGCACAACGGATCGAGCAGTTCGGCGCCCGCCGCGGCCAGTGCCGGCCAGCCGGCGCGCACCAGGAGCGCGGCGGCCAGGTTTTCCTTGAGCGGCGCGCTCACCTGGCGGGCGCGATAGCCGCGCCGGTGCAGACTGCCGCCGGAGAGATCCAGCCCCAGCGTCAACTGCCCGCGGTGCAGGCGCGCGTTGACCCGCAGTTCGGGGTCGCCGCGTTCCACCGGCGGTCGCTGCCCGGTCGCCGCGCGGAAGGCATCGACGATCGCATCCTTGACCCGCTGGGCGCCGAAACCGGTGTGGCGGATGCCGCCCCAGGTGCCGACGAAATCCACCGCGAAGGAGGTCTCCGCATCGAACTGGTCCGGCCAGTCGATGGCGCGGACCGCCGCGTACAGCTCCTCGGCATCCGCCACCGGGGCCTGCGCGAGCAGCAGCAGGACGCGATTGCCGAGCCGCGACCACAGGCAGGCCCGACAGCCGAATTCCAGGGTACCGCTGGCGGTCACACCGGCGACCGTCTCGCGCACCGCGGCGGCGCCCAGGCCGCGCAGCTCGTCGGCCAGCAGACCCTCCAGCCCTTTGGGACAGGTCACGAACCAGTCCCGGGCGGCGGCTGCCGGCGCGGAACCCAGTGACAAATCGGAATCAATGGATGACATCTTTATGACCGATCGATCTTCGACACCGCCATCGTGATCTGGTGAACTGGATCGTCCCTGGGGGTACTGCATCGCGCCGCGCCTCTGTCGCGATGCCCGCCCCCGCGCCCACCGGAGGCTCGTGCCCATGAAGCGATGCAAGCGCAACCCGAATCAGCGGATTTTCAACCGGGGCTACCAGGCCGGGTTCGACAGCAGACCACGCACCCTGTGCCCCTACGACCCCCTCACTGAACCGGGCCAGCGCTGGCTCAACGGTTGGCGCGAGGGGCGCGAGGACCGCAGTGCAGGGTTCAGCTTGCGCGCCTGTCAGGCAAAGATGGTTTCTCTTACCAATCAATTTGATACCGCATGAATCTCGACTGATTCAAGAGATTTTTGCGGAGGCGGCGAGCGCCTCCTGCAGCAGTCTCGGCCCGCGGTAGATGAAGCCCGTGTAGAGCTGCACCAGCACCGCCCCGGCGGCAAACTTGGCGGCGGCGTCGGCACCGGACCCGATGCCGCCGGCCGCGATCACCGGCAGCCGGGGGCCGAACTCGGCGGTCAGGCGCCGCACCACCGCGGTCGAACGCGCCAACAAGGGCGCACCGCTGAGCCCGCCCTGCTCGCCGCCATGGCGAACCGGCGGCAGCCCCTCCCGTGCCACCGTGGTGTTGGTCGCGATCACCGCGTCGATGCCGCGCTCGACCAGGATCCGGCCGATGGCGACCAGTTCGGCGTCGTCCAGATCCGGGGCGATCTTGACCGCCAGCGGCACCCGCCTGCCCCACTGGCCCGCCAGCGCCGCGCCGCGCTCCCGCAGGGCGTCCAGCAGATCCTCCAGATAGCGGCCGAATTGCAACTCCCGCAGCCCCGGCGTGTTGGGCGAGGAGAGATTCACCGCAATGTAGTCGGCCAGCGGGTAGAGCCGGTCCAGGCAAGCCAGGTAGTCCCGCGCCGCCGCGGCCACCGGCGTATCCAGATTCTTGCCGATGTTCACCCCGAGGATCCCGCGGTAGCGGCGCCGCGCCAGACGCCCGGCCAGATGCTCCACTCCGCGGTTGTTGAACCCCATGCGGTTGATCAGCGCCCGCTGCGACGGCAGCCGGAACAGGCGCGGCCGGGGATTGCCCGGCTGCGGCCGCGGCGTCACCGTGCCCACTTCCAGAAAGCCGAAGCCGAGGCTGCCCAGGCCGTCGATGCAGTCCCCGTCCTTGTCGAAGCCGGCGGCCAGCCCGACCCGGTTGGGGAAGCGCAGCCCCATGACCTCCACTGGCGCCAGCTCCGGCGGCGCGGGCACCGCCAGCACCCGGGCGCGCGCGCGCAGCGCACTCAGGGCGAGGACATGGGCGGTTTCCGGCGGCAGCAGGAACAGGGCGCGGCGCAGGGCGGCGTACATGGCGGCAGGGGTGGATGCGGGCGCGCATTATAGCCCCGGGACGCGGCGCTCCCGGCCGCGGGCTGCCCGCCGCGCCTGCCGCCGCCCGACCGGGCCGGGGATCTGCAAGCCGCGGCCCGCGAGATCGTCGCGCGACCGGTGCCGGGGTCCGCTCGCCCGCCCCGACACCGGCGGGATTGCAGGCGTCCCGGGCGCAAAGCGCCGCGCGGCGCCTTCCGCGAACCGATCGCCAACTGCTAGGCTCCCGGCGGCGGGCCAGGCCCGGCCCGGGGACCCCTGTTCCGGGAACCGCGCGTTCGCCGGAGCCCGCCGCGAACCGCGCCAGCACCTGACCCGACCCGGAGACCGCGATGAGCATCTGGCACCGTACCCCCACCCTGGACACTCTTAACCACGGCTTTCCCGACACCGCCGCGCGCCACCTCGGCATCGAGTACGTGGCGTTCGGCGAGGACCATCTGACCGCGCGCATGCCGGTGGACGAACGGACCCGCCAGCCCTACGGCATTCTCCACGGTGGGGCCTCCTGCCTGCTCGCCGAGACCGTCGGCAGCCACGCCTCGGCGCTGTGCATCGATCTCGAACGCGAGTACTGCGTGGGCCTCGAAATCAATGCCAATCACCTCCGCCCGGTCCGCGACGGCCACGTCTACGCCACCGCACGCCCCATCCATCTCGGCCGCTCGACCCACATCTGGGACATCCGCATCCGCGACGACGCCGGCCATCTGGTCTGCATTTCGCGCCTGACCATGATGATCCGGCCCGGCGCCGCGCAGGTCTCCGGGTGAGAGTTGGTCCGGACCGATGCGCGCTCCGCGGACGGAGGCGGCTAAAGAATCCTCCTGAAGTGCCGCTACAGGCTGGGGGCCCGGCGGCCGCTGCACTTGCGGACTCGCGGTCGGCCAGGCCGGTCCGTGCCGGAGATCCGTCGCGGCGGAACGGCTTGGTGCCGGTGCGGCAGAGAGATCCATCTTGATCGAGGCGGGGTGGCATGACCAACGGGAAGGCGGTTGTCGCGGGCGCAAACGGCAATGAGCGCACTGCGAAATGGGTGGCTTTTCGACTGGAACAGGAAACCTACGGCATTGACGTGCGGTGGGTCAGGGAGGTGCTCAGGCCGGCCGAGATCGTCCCGGTACCGGGCGCACCGGATCAGGTACTGGGAATCATCAATCTGCGCGGCAGTGTGGTCACGGTAATCGACGCCAGGAAGCGATTCCGGTTCGGGCAGGTGGCGGCTGATGAGCACTCGAGGATCATCGTCCTGGAACTCGATGTCGGGACCCTGGGCCTGTTCGTGGATGAAGTGGAAGAAGTGATCGCATTGAATGAAGCCGATCGGGAACCTCCTCCGAGCATCGGCCGGCAGGCCAACTCCAGCTACGTGGAGGCGGTGGCGAAGGTTGGGGACAGGATGCTGATTCTCATCGATCCGCTGCGGATCATCGAGGAGGGCGACCTGGAAGAAGTGCTGGAGCCGGCATGAAATCGGATTCCCTGTCCAGGATTGGTGGGGTGCAGCAGACGAGCCCGGTCACCGGGGCGCGCCGCGAACGCAGGGGAGCCGGCAGTCGGGACCCGGAGCCGCCGGGAGCGGCGCCGCTGCCCGACGCTCCGGTGCGACCGGACGCGCTGGAGCGGGACCAGGGCGATGAAGGACACCTCCACGAATTTGCCTGAAGCCCCGCCACGGGCCGCGGCATCGGCCGATGGCGAGCACCGCTCAGGTGGACTGCCCGCCCGCTTGCCCGGGCCCGGTTCTTCCCGCCATCAGATAGGCAAAGGCGATGACTTCGGCGACGGCGCGATAGAGCGGTTCGGGTATTTCCTGGCCGAGATCGATATGGGAGAGCGCCACGGCAAGCTCCGCGTTCTCGCACAGGGGTATCTCGTTGTCCACCGCCAGGCGGTGGATGGCGGCGGCCACCTCGCCGCGGCCCTTGGCGGTCACTTTCGGCGCACCGGCTCCGTCGTAGTGGAGCGCAATCGCGATCTCCGGGACGGATCTGCCGGTGCGCTTCATGCCCTCGCATCCAGAATCGACGCGCGGTCGCCGGCCACCGGCTTCGCCGGCAAACCCTGCACTGCGTCGATGCGGACCACCCGCACCCCGGCATCGGCCAGGGCGCGGGTCAGCCCGGGCAGGTTGGCCCTGAATCGGGCCGCGGTGTCCGGCAGTTCCGCGCGAAACAGCACCGACAGGCCCGCAGCGTCCTGACCGAGCTGGCAGTACACCGGCCCCAATTCCTCCAGCTCGAATGCCAGCGAGACCGACCACAGCGGGCGATCGTCACCGGCACCCTCCCGGCCACCGCCGCTTTCCTTCCGCCGTTCGATTCGCAACTGCCACAGATCGGCGCCCTGTCGATCCCGGATGGGCAGGTCGAGCAGCCAAACCATGCCCTCGCCTCCATCGGTGGCACCGGATCCGAGCTGCTGCAGGTGGAGGCGGGCGAGGGCTGACTCGGCGGCGAGGCGCAACTCACCCAAGCTCGGTTCGGCCGATCCTTGGGCGCCACCGGGAACAGGCGGCCGTGGTTGGGTACCCGGGCGGTGGGCGTGCAGAGGGGGAAGCAGCGGCATGGCGGCAGGTGCGGACGCCTCCCGCGCGCGCGGGACGACGGCGTCCTGCGCCGGATCCGCAGGTGCCGGCAGCGCCTGGAGCAGGCGCAACAGGCCCGCCTTGATGTCCCGGCTTACGGCCGGCGCACGCTCATCGCGCAGCGCCTGCGCGAGTTTGGCTTCCAGCCAGATGCCGCTGTCGGCCAGCGCGGTCCGCAGCGCCGCGGAATCCAGTGCCTGCCGCCGGTCGAGCATGCCGTCGAACAGTTGTCGCGCAATCTGCACGACCCGGGGCGGCACCGGCCCCGCATCCTCGGGGCAATGCGCGATGGCTGCCAACTGGGCGAGCAGCCCGCCCAGACTTGCCTGGCGCGGGAGGGACGCCAGCATGAGTGCGGTTTCCAGCGCCGGTGCCGCGGCAGCCGACTGCGCGACCAGCGGCCGCAGCAAAGGGGTCGGACCAGTGGCCACGACTTCGAGCTGCAGCCGGTCGCCCCTGCGCAATTGCAGGGTGGTTTCCGCGATCAGGGTCCGACCGCCGATGCGCAGACTGACATGGCCCTCGCCCGGGTCGTCCACCACCAGGGCGTCGAGGATACTCCCGACGCTCCAACCGGCGGGGCTCGGCGATATCCCGGCGCGTATCGCCGGGCTTACTGACCAACGGGGATCGATTTCCATGGGGCCAGTATGGCAAAGCCTCTCCGGTGGCACTACCGGACTGGCGGGACCGGCCGCCACCCGGGTCACACCCGCCGGCGCAATGCCATTGCGGCCGAGACGGCCGGGATTCAACGCGCCACCAGCCGCAGGCGCAGTCCCTCCGGACTCATGGTGAAGGCCAGCCGCTCCCGCACCAGCGCCAGATCCACCGCCGGCTCCACCCGGAATGCGGCACCGACCATGGCCAGCACCGCTTTCATCTCCAGGAGCGCGAGGCTGCGGCCGGGGCACAGGCGCGGCCCGGACCCGAAGGGCATGAACGAGTGGGGATGGAAGCCGCGTCGCCCGGCATCCCCGCGCAGCCAGCGCGAGGGGTCGAAACGCTCCGGATGATCCGCAAAGGCGGGCTCGCGCAGGGCGATGGCGCGGGCGAGGATGACCACGGCATCGCCCCGGCGCAACCGCAGCGGGCCGATGTCGAGATCGCGATTGGCCTCGACGATGTTGATCGGCGCCACCGGCTTGAGGCGCATGGTCTCCTGGATCACGGCATCGACATAGACCAGCTCCCGGAGCTGGCCGAAGTCGGTCAGCCGGCCGCCCGGCACGGCGGCGGCGACTTCCGCCGCGATGCGCTCCTGCACCTGCGGATGGCCGGCCAGGAAGTACAGCGCCCAGGCCAGGGTATTGGCGGTGGTGTCCTCGCCGGCGAGCAGCATGGTGAGCACATTGTCGGCCACTTCCCGCTCGCCGAAGCGGGTATCGGCCGCGGCCGCGACCAGCAGGGATTGCAACAGATTCGCGGGCCGCTCGCACAGTTCGGGGCAGGACTCTAGCTGGGCCCTGGCGGCCGCCACGAAGTCGGCGATGGTGGCGTAGATCCGCCGCACCGAGCGCTCCAGGTCGCGATCCCCCGGCAGGCGCAGCCAGCGCCAATAGGGAAAGGGCGCCAGCAGGCGGCGCTGGATGGTGGGGAAGATCTTGTCGAGGTGCTGCTGGATGACCTCTCCTCGATCTTCCAGCGTGTTGATGTCCTGGCCGAAGGCGAGCGATGCGGTGACATCCACCGTGAAGCGCATCAGGTCCGCCTGCACAGCGCGGCCATCGCGCGGTGCGCCGGGGGCCCGCCAGCGGCGCTCCAGGCGCTCGGTCACCTTGAGCAGGGTGGGAAAGAACTGGCGCAGATGGCCGGCATCCAGCGACTGGGTGATCACCGGCCGCTGGCGGCGCCAGCGCTCCCCCTCCGCCATGAAGATGCCGCCGGTACCGACGCCCAGCACCGACACGCGCTCCAGCTGGCTGCTGCGCCGGAAGTCGTCCGGGCGGGCCCTGAGCACGGCATTGGCCAGCTCCGCGTCGGACACCACGGCCATCGGGCGGCGCCCGAAGCGAAACCGGTACAGGGTTCCCCAGCGCCGCGCGCCCTCTTCCAGCGTCAGGTGAAAGGCCGACCGCCGGACCCGGTGCAGATCGCCGATCAGCGGCAGGCTGCGCGGCCCCGGCAGCTCGGCGGGCCGGACTCGGGCGGCCGGGGCCGCGGCCCCGGCGCGCGCCCCGCCCACCGCCACCAGCACCCGGCCGGCCTCGATGCGCACCGGGTAGCTGCGCAGGCACTGGCCCCCGGGGCCGCGGCACCGGCCGCTGTCGAGATCGAACGACCAGTGGTGCGCGCGACAGACCAGGGCGCCGTCGCGGATCTCCCCTTCCGCGAGCAGCGTGCCCTGGTGGGGACAGCGGCCTTCGTAGGCGCGGATCCCGGCATCGCTGCGGATCAACACCAGTTCGACGCCGGCGGCGTCGACCCCGGTCGGACGGCCGGGCACCAGTTGCGCCAGTTCCGCGACCGCCACCCAGTCCGCTGCCATGTCACTGCCCATGATTCCCCCGTTGTCCGGCGGCGCCGATCCGCGACCCACCACCGGGCTCGTGAAAGCCGTCGGCAAGGCAGAAATGGCCGCGGCCAGGCGGAGTGTACCGGGAGCACCCGGCCGCCACGAGGCCATGATCAGGGCTCCAGAGACAGAGCAGGGGCCTATTCGTCAGCCTGCCGGGGCGCGGCCGCGGCCAGCACCGCCTCCAGATCGGCGCGCCGCTGCGGGCCGCGCAGCACCCGCAGTACGGCGCCCCGCCCGTCCAGCACCAGGGTTTCCGGCAACCCCTGCGGCGGGGGCACGCCCAGATCCGGGCGCGGATCGACCAGCAGGGCCGGAAACCGGATGTCCAGGGCCGCGACCTGGTCGCGCAGCGCAGCCCCGGTGAGTCCGTCGAAATTGACCGACAGCACCAGGACCCGGTCCGGGTGCGCGGCGGCGAAGGCGTTGAGCTCGGGGATCTCCTCGCGGCAGGGTGCGCACCACTCCGCCCAGTAGTTGATGAACACCAGCCGGCCCGCGAGTGCGTCGCGCCGCAGCGGCTCGCCGTCGAGCAGCGGATAGCCTTCGCGCGAACCTCCGCAACCGGCGGCGGCGAGCGCCAGGGCCGCCATCAGAGCCAGCCTGGCGCCCCGGAGCCGGCGCTTCTCAACCACCCGCGGAAGTCTGCGCCCGACCATGCAACAAGTCTTCCAGAGAGATCCCCAGCCGGGCGCCGGCGGCGGCCCGACCGGCAAGCAGCAGCGACTCCAGCTCCGCAAACCCCGGCAGCGCGCGCAGTTGCGCCGGAACCCGCGGCGGCGACTCGCCCAGTACGTCATCCGGGGCGAGCGCCGCCAGGTCCGCGAGGCGAAGCTGCCCCGGATGGCGGGCCAGCACATAGGCGCCGCCCGCGGTTCTGGCCAGGATGCGGTGGGCCCGCAGGCGATCGCGCAGCCGCCGCCACTGGGCGTCCGGCACCCCCGCGTTGCTGACCTCGCGATCGCCGACCGTTCGCCCGGTTGCCTGGGCCTGCGCGCAGAGCGTGCAGGCGATCAACATGGCCAGCAGATCGGAGACGCCGCCCGGGTGACGCTGCTCGCCGTAGGTCTCCAGGGCCCGGGTCAGCTCGGCCCCGCCCAGCAGGATCATCCAGCACAGGTGGATCCAGACCAGAAACAGCGGCAGCGCGGCGAATGCGCCGTAGACCGAGTAATAGTTGCTGTTGGTCACCAGAGCGCCAAACAGCAGCTTCGCGGTTTGAAAGAGGACGGCGGTGACCAGGCCGCCGATCAGGCCGAAACGCAGCGGCACCCGGGCATTGGGCACCGCCACGATCACCAGGGTGAAGGCCGCCCAGGTCAGCAGCCAGGGCAGGTATTCGAGCACCAACCCGCTCAGGCCGAGCACGTCCACTTCATCCACCAGGGCCTGGAATGCCGCCAGGTAGGTATGCATCGCCAGACCGGCCCCGAGCAGCACGGGTCCCAGGGTCAGCACCGCCCAGTACAGGAGAAAATCCGCCGCCCCACTGCGGCCGTGGGGACTCCCCCAGATGCGGTTGAAGGAGCGCTCGATGCTGCGCAGGGTGAGCATGGCGGCGGCCACCAGCATCAGCCCGCCGGCGGCGCTGAGCGAACGCGCCTGATCGGCAAAGGCCAACAGATGGCGACCGATCTCCGGGCTCCCGGCCGGAATCAGCAGGTCGAGGATGAGCCGCTGCATCCGCGCCCCCGTCTCGCCCAGCGCGGGCACCAGCGAAAAGGCTGCGAAGCTGAGGGTGAGCAGCGGCACCACGGCAAACAGGGTGACATAGGCCAGGGCCGCGGCGCGGGTCTGGCAGTCGTCGTCGCGATAGCGCTGGATCAAGTGCCGGCCGAACGCCACTGCGATCCCGGACCAACTTCGAACCCGTTGCCACCAATCCATCCGGTTGGTTCCGTCCGCGGTCAGCGACCGGCAGGGTATCGTCGGCTCGTCGCGCTGCGCAGCCGCAGCGACCTGCGCAGATCAAACACCCGGGGTTCCCGATCCACGCGCCATCGGCCCCTGGCCGGCCGCCGAACAACAGCATTTCCGCGGCCTGCTAGAATGTCGGCCGGGCTTCTCCCTCATTGTACACAGGCCATGATCGTCATCTACCACAACCCGCGCTGCTCGAAGTCGCGGCAGACGCTCGACCTGCTGCGGGCCCGGGGCATCGAACCCGAAATCGTCCATTACCTGGAAAATCCCCCGGACGCGGCCACCCTGAACCTGCTGCTGCGCAAACTCGGCATGGAGGCGCGCCAGTTGCTGCGCAAGGGCGAGCCCGAGTACCGCAGCGCCGGACTCGACGACCCCGACTGCAGCGACGCGCGGATCATCGCCGCCATGGTCGAGCACCCCCGGTTGATCGAACGCCCGATCGTGGTGGCGGGCGACCGCGCCGTGCTGGGCAGACCCCCGGAAAACGTACTGGCACTGCTTTGACTGCGCCCTCCCCGAGCAGTGGACGGCCGGCGCCCGGGCGCGCCGCGGCCGCGGCCCGGCGGCTCGCGGCGGCGAGCCTGGCCCTGCTGATGGCCGCCCTGGCCGGCGGGATCCTCGGCGGCGACACGCCGCCGCTGCTGCTCATCCCGGCGCTCTTGCCGCTGCTGATCTTCGTGCCCGCGGTCTGCCGGAGCAGCCCCAGGGGGCTCGCGGCCCTGTGCTTCGTCTGCCTGCTGTATTTCTGCGTGATCATGACCCGATTGTTTGCGCCGGACGCCGCTCCGTTCGACGGCCTCGCGCTGCTGGCCGTGGTAGCGTTGTTCATCTCGGCCATGCTCGGCAGCCGCTGGCGGCGCCGCGAACTCGGCGGGAGCTGAGCGCAGTGCGACGACCGGCCGACCGCCACCGACACCCGCCCGTGGGCCGGGCCCCATTGCCGGTGCACGGCACTGCTGGGAGATCATCCGGATGAGCAAAGAACAGCCGGGCAGGGTCAGGCGGCTGGCGCGCGGCGTCGGCCGGCTGTTTCGCCTGGTCGCCACGGTGCTGCGCGGGCTGCTGGCCCTGGTGGTGATCCTGGTGCTGATCAACCTGTTCGGCAGTCGCCTCGCGCCGCTGCCCGCCAGCGCCCTGTTGCGGGTGGCGCCCGAGGGTGAGCTGGTCGAACGACTGAGCTATCCGGATCCGCGTGCACTGCTGGCGCCCGATGCCGGTCCAGCCCCCGAGACCCGGGTCGGCGACCTGGTCGAGGCCATCGATGCCGCGGCCGGCGATGCGCGCATCCGCGGCATCGTGCTCGAGCTCGGCGAACTCCGCGGCGGCGGCATCGACAAGCTCGACGCCGTGGGCGCCGCCCTGCAGCGCTTCCGGGCGGCGGCCAAACCGGTCATCGCGATCGGCGACGACTTCTCCCAGCAGCAGTACTATCTGGCGAGCCACGCCGACGAGATCCACCTCAACCCCCTGGGCCACGTCCTGATCACCGGGTTCGGCAGCTACCGGCTGTACTTCCGGGAGGCGCTGGACCGGCTGCGGATCCACTTCCACGTGTTCCGGGTCGGCGACTACAAGGACGCCGTGGAACCCCTGACCGGCACCGGCATGTCGACCGCGTCCCGGGCCCACACCCGCGCCTGGCTGGAGGAGCTCTGGGCGCACTACCGGTCCGGGATCGAAGCCCGCCGCAAGCTGCCACCGGGCGCGCTGGACACTTACATCGACCGGTTGGACGCCAAGCTGGCGGCGGCCGGCGGCGACGGCGCCGGTCTGGCCCTGCAGGAGGGGCTGGTCGACCGAGTGAGCACCCGGCCCGAGATCATCGCGCAACTGCAGGCCCTGTCCGGCATGGCGGGCGACGGCAGCGCGGCGCGGGAATTCCGGGACGGCTACCCGCAAGTCGAGGTCCCCACTTACCTCAGCCACCTCCGCCGCCTGCCGGCCGGCGGCCCGGACCGGCCGCGGATCGGGGTGCTGATCGCCGCGGGCCCCATGTACGACGGAGAGCAGCCGCCCGACGCCATCGGCGGCGACAGCTTCGCCCGACTGGTGCGCAAGGCCCGCGAACAGGACCGGCTCAGTGCCCTGGTGGTGCGCATCGACAGCCCCGGCGGCAGCGCCTTCGCCGCCGACCTGATCCGCCGGGAGCTGCTCGCCACCCAGGCGGCGGGCATTCCGGTGGTGGCGTCGATGGGTTCGCTGGCCGCCTCCGGCGGTTACTGGATCGCCGCCGAAGCGGACGAAATCTGGGCCGAACCCACCACCCTGACCGGCTCCATCGGCGTGTTCGGCATCGTGCCCACGTTCGAGGACTCCCTGGCCGCGCTCGGCATCCACAGCGATGGCACCGGCACCCATGCGCTGGCCGGCGACCTGCGCGCCGACCGGCCGCTCAGCCCCCAGGTCGAGCAGTTGATGCAAACCAGCGTCGAGCATCTCTACCGGCGCTTCGTGGCCCTGGTCGCCGAGGGCCGCGACCAGGATCCGGCGGCGGTCGACGCCATCGCCCAGGGCAAGGTGTGGACCGGCCGGCAGGCACAGCGGCTGGGCCTCGTCGATCAGCTGGGGAGCCTGCCGGACGCGGTCGCCGCCGCGGCGCGCCTGGCGGGCGTCGAGGACTACGAGCAGGTGCCGGTCGAACCGCCCCAAGGCCTGCGCGAGCTGGTACTGCGCCGCCTCCTGGAATACGGCCCGCTGCGGGGCACCGGCGCGGCCTGGCACCAGGGTCTCCAGGCGCTGGCGGAGCGATTGCCGCCGCCGCTCGCGGGCCCCCTGGCGGCGGCGCGCTCGCGGCTGTGGCTCTACTGCCTGGAATGCGGCGCCGACTGAAGATGCGGCCGGAGCGGCCACCCGCGCCGGGCTACCAACCGAACACCTCCTTGATGAAAGGCACCGTGAGCTGCCGTTGGTGGGCGAGCGCGGCCCGGTCGAGCCGGCGCAGTTGGTCGATGAGCAAACCCAGGTCGCGGGGCGCCCGGGCGAGCAGAAACCGGCAGGCGTCGGCGCCCAGCGCCAGCCCCAGGCGGGCGGCACGAAACCTCAGTACCTGCTCCCGCTGCTCGTCGTCCATGCCGGGCAGTCCGAAGCCGTAACCGGCCAGCCACCGCGAGCGCAGATCCGGCAACCGCCAGGGCAGCGCCCTGGGCGCGGCGCGGGCCGCGGCCACCAGGCGCCCGCCGCGCTCCAGCAGCCGGTTGTGCAGATGAAACAATTCGCGCTCCCAGGCATCCTGTCCGGCCACGGCGTCGAGCTCGTCGAGCGCCACCAGATCCAGGGTCTCGAGGTCGGCGCACACCTGCTCCGGCGGGTGCTCGCGCAGCCCGGCGAGCGGCAGGTACAGCGCAGCGCCCGCCGCCCGGCAACTGGCGAGCGCCAGATGGCTCTTGCCGCTGCCCGCGGGACCCCACAGGCACACCAGGCGGCCCGGGTCCAGGCCGCGCAGCAGCGCGCAGACCTGCCGCGCGGCGGGGGTCAACGGCAGATAGTTGTCGAAATCGGCGTCATCCGGCAGGCTGACCGGCAGCGCCAACTGGCGGGCCAACTCAGGGCTCCCGCCACAGGTAGAGCCGCAGGGCATCGCCGCCATCGCCGACACCCGCGACCGCGGTGAACCGGGAATCGCCGGCCAGCGCCCGCCACAGCAGCTCCGCTTCGCCATCGAGCCGCAGGGCGAAGGTGACCTGGCCGGCGCTCATGGCCTCGACGTCCACACCGCGCACCATGTCCAAACCCTCCAACGCCTCCACCACCGCGCGGTAGGTGGGGTAGCTCTGGATCCCCTCGATGCGCAACCGCTGGGTCAGGACGTGATCCCCGGGCCGGTAGGACTGGGCTGCGGCCAGCGCGTCCACGGCGGCATCGACCGCGCTGCGGATCCAGTCCTCGCGCGTCGCGGCGCGGGGACTGCCGGAAGCGGCCGGCCCCGCCCCGCCGAGCTGCCAGTCGCCCTCGACCGCGGCAGCCTCGATCCGGGGTTCGAGCAGCAGCCAGTGGGGCGCGCCGTAGCGCGCGCCGGCCGCGGCGATCCGCGCGGCTGCGGATCCCGCCCCCGCAGCGCCCAGCGCCAGGGTGTCCTGCAAGTCCCAGAGGGGCTCCAACACCGGCACGCCGCGCTCGGCGAGCCGCTCCCGCGCCGATTCCGCGAGCCCGCCGCGCTCCCCGTCCGGGGCCAGGATCCACAGCAGCAGGGGTCCGCGCTCCGCCGGCCAGCGCGGCACCTCCAGGCGCCGCAGTTCGGCATCGAGCGCGGGCGCCGAAAACTCCACCACCAGCAGCGAGCCCGGCGCCGGATCGGCCGCGGCCGGCGCCCCGGGCAAGGGTTCCGGCGCCAGGTAGCGATACTCCTCCACCAATTCCGCGGCGCTGTCCTGCAAGGGGGCCAGCCGGGGGTCGGCCACCACCTGCCGCTGGCCGGACAGTTTGATCAGCACCTGGCCGAGCGCCGCGCGGAACCCCTCGGCGCGGGCCGCCTCGCCCTGATCGGCCACCCGCACCCGGCCGCTGTACAGCCCGCCGGGCCCGGCCGCCTCCCGGGTTGCCGCCGGCAGCGGGCTCAGCAGAACGGCGATGAGGATGAGGAAAAGAATGCCGCGGGCCGTTTTCATCGCGGCATTTTATCAGCCGCCCGGCGCGGCGATCGCGGGCCTTCGGGGCGACCTGTTAAACTGCCGCCAGCGACGGGAGCCGACCGACCCCAATGACCGACACCCCCACCCCGCTCAGCTACCGCGATGCCGGCGTCGACATCGATGCCGGCAACCGCCTGGTGGAGCGTATCAAGCAGGTCGCCGAAGCCACCCGGCGGCCGGAGGTGATGGCGGGGCTGGGCGGCTTCAGCGCGCTCTGCCGGCTGCCCGGCGGCTATCGCGACCCCCTGCTGGTGGCGGCGACCGACGGCGTGGGCACCAAGTTGCGCCTGGCCATGGATCTCGACCGCCACGACGGCATCGGCATCGACCTGGTCGCGATGTGCGTCAACGATCTGGTGGTCTGCGGCGCCGAACCCCTGTTCTTTCTCGACTATTACGCGACCGGCCGACTCGAGGTCGACACTGCGGCCCGGGTGATCGCCGGCATCGGCGCCGGCTGCCGCCTGGCCGGCTGCGCCCTGGTGGGCGGCGAAACCGCCGAGATGCCGGGCATGTACCAGGGCTCGGACTACGACCTCGCGGGCTTCTGCGTGGGTGTCGTGGAAGCCGGTGCGGTGATCGACGGCACCCGGGTGCGCCCGGGCGACGTGCTCATCGGGCTCGCCTCCAGCGGCCCGCACGCCAATGGCTACTCGCTCATCCGCAGCATCCTGCGCCGCGCGGCGGTGGATCCGGCCGCCGTCGCGCTCGGCGACACCAACCTCGCCGACGCCCTGCTCGAACCGACCAGGATCTACGTCCGCGCCGTCCGCGAGCTGCTGGGCGCCCAGCAGGTCAACGCCCTGGCCCATATCACCGGAGGCGGCCTGGTGGAAAACCTGCCGCGGGTATTGCCGGCCGGCACCCGGGCGCTGATCGACACCGACCGCTGGGCGCTGCCGCCGGTATTCGAGTGGCTGCGCAAGGCCGGCAATGTCGCCCCGGCGGAAATGCTGCGCACCTTCAATTGCGGGCTGGGCATGATCCTGGCGGTTCCGGCCCCCGGGGTCGCCACCGCCCTCGAGACGCTTTCGGCCAGCGGCGAACGGCCGGTGGTGATCGGCGAGATCGCGACCGCGAGCGGCGCCCCGCGCGTCGATTTCCGCGGCGCCCTGGCGCAATGAACGTTTCCTCGAGGCGGACATCCAACCGGCCATGAACGAACCCCCTAGCCCAGGCCGTCCGATCACCCGCTGGCTGGCGATCCTGGCGGTCGCACTGGCCGCCAACAGCCGCGCCGAAGCGGCGCTCGAACCCTATGAGGCGACCTACGAGGCCAGTCTCAACGGCCTCCCGGTGACCGTCACCAGCACCCTGGAAACCACCCCCGACGGCTACCGGATCAGCACCTCGGCGGCCAATTTCCTGGGCGAACTGTGGGAGCAGGAAACCTTCCACCTGGCCGGCCAACGCATCGTCGTGGACGAGTATCAACACCGGCGCGCCATGCTGGGCAACCAGCGCCTGGAGCAACTGGTGGTGGACACCGGCCAGGGCATCGCGCGCTACCGGCGCGACCACGAGACCCGGGAGATCCCGCTGGTGCCGGACCTGCTGGGCCCGATGAGCTACCAGGTACAGCTGCGCCGGGATCTCGCCGCGGGCGATGCCGAGTTCGCCTACGCCGTCCTGCACCGCAGCAAGATCAAGCACTATGAATTCGCCCGCGAGGACATCGAGCCGGTGGCCCTGCCGAGCGGCACCGTGGACGCGATCCGGGTGCGCCGGATTCGCGACGACAACGACCGCGAAACCCTGTTCTGGATGGCCCCGAAACTGGATTTCCAACTGGTGAAACTGCGCCAGATCGAGGACGGCGATCGCTACGAGCTGCTGCTCACCCGGCTGCAGGCGGAAGCCGGCGGGCGCCATCCATGACCGATTCCGGCAGCTCGCCCGCAACGCGCGCCGCCCTGATCGCGGCCGCGGCCATCGCCCTGGGCGTCGGCGGCTACCTGCTGTTCGCTCCCGGCCCGGAGGAACCCGCGCTCCCGGAGACCGCCGCCCCCGCGCCGGCACCGGTACCAGCGCCGGAACCGCCCCCCGGGCCCGGGGCCGGCCACCAGGCCGCCCCGGCAGCCGAAGCGGAGGCCCCCGCGCCAGCCTCGCAGGACCATATCCCGCAGGCGCCACCGGAACCCCAACTGCCGGCGCTGGAAGACAGCGATGCCGAGCTGCGCGCCGGCTTGCTGGCCCTCCTGGGCGACAGCCCCCTGGCGCGCTGGCTGGAGCAGGATCATCTGGCGCAACGCATCAGTGCGCAGATCGCCCGCTTGACCCGTGGCGATTTCTCGGCCGAAGACCTGTCGCTCGAACCGCCGCCGGGCGAATTCCAGGTCGATCGGCGCGGCGGGCGCCTGTACCTCAGCCCGGCCAACCACGGCCGCTACGACGCCGTGGTGGAATTGATCGAGGGCATCGACGTGGCGGCGGTCGCGGAATTCTTCCACCGCTACCGGCCGCTGTTCGAGGCCGCCTACGGAGAGCTCGGCCATCCGCCGGAACAATTCGATACCGCCGTGCTGGGCGCCATCGATCATCTGCTCGCCACGCCCGAGCCGGCCGCCCCCACCGAACTCCTGGCGGAATCGGTGGCCTACCGCTTCGCGGACCCGGCGCTCGAGGGCCTGTCCCCGGCCCGCAAGCAGTTGCTGCGCATGGGCCCAGATCACGGGCGTGCGCTGAAGGCCAGGCTGCGCGCGCTGCGCGCCGCGCTGGCCGGCGGCGACCTCTCCGCCGCCGACTGAAGCCGCTCCCGCGTCAGGCGCGGGGCAGGGTGACGCCGCGCTGTCCCTGATATTTTCCCGCCCGGTCCCGATAGGAGACTTCGCAGACCTCATCGGCCTCGAAGAACAGCATCTGGGCCACGCCCTCGTTGGCGTAGATGCGCGCCGGCAGGTTGGTGGTATTGGAAAACTCCAGGGTGACATGCCCCTCCCACTCCGGCTCCAGCGGGGTGACGTTGACGATGATGCCGCAGCGCGCGTAGGTGGACTTGCCCAGACAGATGGTCAGCACCGAGCGGGGGATGCGGAAATATTCGATGGTGCGGGCCAGCGCGAAGGAGTTCGGGGGAATGACGCAGTAGTCGCCCTTGATGTCGACGAAACTGGAGTTGTCGAAATTCTTGGGATCGACCGTCGCCGAATGGATGTTGGTGAAGATCTTGAATTCGTCGGCACAGCGCACGTCGTAACCGTAGCTCGACACCCCGTAGGAAATCACCCGGCCGCCCCCGGGGGCGTCGCGCACCTGGGTATCGACGAACGGCTCGATCATGCCCTGGGCCGCCATGCGCCGGATCCACCGGTCGGACTTGATGCTCAAGGCGTGCGCTCCAGCAGCGGGGCAGGATTCATTCGATCACGATCTCGGGCAGTTCGCCGGCGAGACCGTCGAGCTCGACCAGCACCGAGCGGGCGATCTCCCGGTAGCGCTCCGCCAGCTCACCCTCCGGATCGGAGGCGACCACCGGCCGGCCGGCGTCGCCCTCGCGGATGCGCCGGTCCAGGGGCAGCGCGCCCAGCAACCGGGTCTGGTACTCCTCCGCCACCCGGGCCCCGCCGCCGGCGCCGAAGATCGACTCCTGGTGACCGCAATGGGAACAACGGTGCAGGCTCATGTTCTCCACGATCCCGAGTACCGGAATCCGCACCTTCCGAAACATTTCGATACCCTTGCGGGCATCGAGCAGCGCCACCTCCTGGGGCGTGGTCACGATCACCGCGCCCGAGACCCGGGCCTTCTGCGCCAGGGTGAGCTGGATGTCCCCGGTGCCCGGCGGCATATCGACCACCAGCACGTCGAGCGCCCCCCAGTCGGTCTGGGTGAGCATCTGCACCAGAGCGCCGCCCGCCATCGGCCCGCGCCACACCATGGGGGTCTGGGGCCCGGCCAGATAGGCCATGGACATGGTCTTGAGGCCCTGTGCCGGCACGGGCACGAAGGTATTGCCGTTGAGCACCCGCGGCTGGGTACCTGCGGCGACCCCGAGCAGCAGGGCGATGCTGGGGCCGTAGATATCGGCATCCAGCAGCCCCACGGCGAGCCCCTCGGCCGCCAGCGCCAGCGCCAGATTGACCGCGGTGGTCGATTTGCCCACCCCGCCCTTGCCGGAGGCAACCGCCACGATGTGGCGCACGTTCTGCAAATTCTCCGCGTTTTCCGCCATGACGATCGCCCTCGAATCCCATCCGGTTAGAAAAAAAGCGGCAAAGCCGCTATAGTTTCCGCCCTTTCGCCCGCCCCGCACCGACCTCTGCCAGATGACCGATCCGGCCGCGAAGCCCCGCAGAATGCTGGTGACCAGCGCCCTGCCCTATGCCAATGGCGCCATCCATCTGGGCCACCTGGTGGAGTACATCCAGACCGACATCTGGGTGCGGTTTCAGAAAATGCGCGGCCACGAATGTTACTACGTCTGCGCCGACGACGCCCACGGCACCGCGATCATGCTCAAGGCCGAGGAGCTCGGCGAATCCCCGGAGACCCTGATCGAGCGGGTCAATGCCGAACACCGCGAGGATTTCGCGCGCTTTCTGATCGAGTTCGACAACTATCACTCGACCCACTCCACCGAAAACCGCGAGCTGTGCGCCACCATCTACCAGCGGCTGTGCGACCGCGGCCACATCGACACCCGCGCGGTGACCCAGCTCTACGATCCCGAAAAAGGCCTGTTCCTCGCCGATCGCTACGTCAAGGGCGGCTGCCCCCGCTGCGGTGCGCCGGACCAGTACGGCGACAACTGCGAGGTCTGTGGCGCCACCTACGGCCCCGCCGAGTTGATCGACCCGCGCTCGGCCCTGTCCGGCGCCACGCCGGTGGCGCGGGAGTCGCTGCACTATTTCTTCCGGCTCACCGATTTTGCGGAATTTCTCCGCAACTGGACCCGGGCCGGTCATGTAGCCGGGGAGATCGCCAACAAGCTCAGCGAATGGCTCGACGGCGGCCTGCAGGACTGGGATATCAGCCGCGACGCGCCCTATTTCGGCTTCGAGATCCCCGGCGCTCCGGGCAAGTTCTTCTACGTCTGGCTGGACGCGCCCATCGGCTACATGGCCAGTTTCCGCAACCTGTGCGATCGCGAGGGGATCGATTTCGATGCCTTCTGGGGCCGCGATTCCACCACCGAGCTGTATCACTTCATCGGCAAGGACATCGTCAACTTCCACGCGCTGTTCTGGCCGGCGATGCTGGAGAGCGCCGGCTTCCGGACCCCGGATCGGATCTGCGTCCACGGCTTTCTCACCGTGGATGGCAGGAAGATGTCGAAATCGCGCGGCACCTTCATCAATGCCCGCACCTATCTCGACCATCTGGATCCCGAGTATCTGCGCTACTACTTCGCGGCCAAGCTCTCCGCCGGCATCGACGATCTCGACCTCAATCTCGACGATTTCGCGCAGCGGGTGAACAGCGATCTGGTCGGCAAGGTGGTCAACATCGCCAGCCGCTGCGCGCGTTTCATCGGCGCTGGCGACGGCGGCGTGCTGGCTGAGCGCATCGCCGACCCACACCTGTGGCAGCGCGCGGTCGCGGCGGCCGAGGGTATCGCCGCCCATTACGAGGCGCGCGAATTCGGCAAGGCGATGCGGGAAATCATGGCCCTGGCCGATGCCGCCAACGAGTACCTCGCCGCCCGCGCGCCCTGGAAGCTCGCCAAGCTGCCGGACCGCGCCGGGGAAGTGCTGGAGGTCTGCTCGCTGGGCATCAACCTGTTCGGCGCCCTGATGCGCTACCTCAAGCCGGTGCTGCCGCGCCTGGCCGCCCAGGCCGAGCGCTTCCTCGCCACCGAACTGCGCTGGGACCGGCCGATCGCGCCCCTGCTCGGGCATCGCATCCGGGCTTTCGAGCCGCTGATGCAACGGGTCGAGCGCCGCCAGATCGACGCCATGCTCCAGGCCAGCGCCGAACCCGAGGCACAGCGGCCGGCCGCGGACGCCGCCGGGGTCGGCGCGGACACCATCGATTTCGCGACCTTCGCCAGGGTCGATCTGCGCATCGCGCGGATCGCCGCCGCCACGGCGGTCGAGGGGTCCGACAAACTGCTGCGACTCACCCTGGATCTGGGCGGCGAGACGCGCACCGTATTCTCCGGCATCCGCGGCGCCTACCGGCCCGAGGACCTGGAGGGACGCCTGACGGTGGTGGTCGCCAACCTCGCGCCGCGCAAGATGCGGTTCGGCGTCTCCGAGGGCATGGTACTGGCCGCCGGCGACGGCGAGGGAATCTATCTGCTCAGCCCCGACGCGGGCGCCCAGCCGGGCCAGCGGGTGACCTGAACCGTCCAGGGGGAGGATCGAGCGCCGATGGCCAGCCCGCTACCCCGAGGCAATGACCGGCGATGCGCGAAATCGCCCTGATCCTGCTGGGTACGGCGCTGGTCAACAACCTGGTGCTGAGCCAGTTGCTGGGCACCTCCGCGCTGCTTGGGATGTCGGCGCGGGTCGCGGGTGCCGCGCGGCTCGCCGGCGCCACCGGGGCGCTGCTGCTGGCCGCCACCCTGGGCCAGTATCTGGCCCAGCACTGGTTGCTCGATCCCCTCGCGCTGGCCCAGCTCCGCCTGCCGGTCGCCATGCTGATCATCCTGCTGGCCGCAGCACTGATCGAAACCGGCAGCCGGCGCCTGGACGCCCTGCTGCATCGCGCGCTGGTGGAGCTGCGCCCCCTGCTGATCACCAATACCGCGGTGTTGGCCACCGCGCTGAGCGCGGCCGAGCGCACCACCTCCCTGGCGGCGGCGCTGTTCCAGGCCTGCGCCGCGGCACTGGGCTTCGCGCTGGTGGCGGTGCTGCTGGCGGGCGTGCGGGAACATCTGCAGGCCGTGGCGGTACCCCCGGCCTTTCGCGGTGCACCCGTGACCCTGATCAGCGCCGGACTGATGGCACTGGCGTTCATGGGTCTGGCGAGGATGGCCTGACATGTCCAGCATCCAACTGGCGATCGCGCATTCTTGGCTGCCGGCGCTGGCGGTGCTCGGCGCCCTGACGGCGGCCGCCGCACTGAGCTGGCGGTGGCGGCAGCAGGCGCCCGACCCCGGTCGGGAGGCGCTGGCAAAGCGCATCGACCGGCTGCTGCCGCAAACCCAGTGCGGCCGCTGCGGGCACCCCGGCTGCCTCCCCTACGCCCGCGCTGTGGCCGGCGGCGAAGCCTTCAACCGCTGCCCGCCGGGCGGGGACGCCACCATCGCCGCCCTGGCCGACCTGCTGGGCAGCGCGCCCCGGCCCCTCGACCCGGCCCATGGCGCGGCCCTGCCGCCCAGGGTGGCGCGCATCCGCGAGGCCGAGTGCATCGGCTGCACCAAATGCCTGCCGGCCTGTCCGGTGGACGCCATCGTCGGCGGCCCCCGGCACCTGCATACCGTGATCGCAGCCCTGTGCACCGGCTGCGATCTGTGTATCGACCCCTGTCCGGTGGACTGCATCGAGATGATCGCGGCACCCGGCAGCGAGGGGCGCCCAACCGCCGGCCGCCACCCCGGAGCGGCGGCGTGAGGTCGCGGCACAGCCTGCGGGGCGGAATCCAGCCGCCCTCCGCCAAGGACCGCTCGACCCGCGGCCCGATCCGGGAGCCGCCGCTGCCCCCGCTGTTGATCCTGCCGCTGAACGGCGCCCGGCCCCTGGTCGCGGCCGGCGATCGGGTCGGCAAGGGACAGGTCCTGGCGGCCGGACCCGAGCTGCCGGTGCATGCCTCGACCTCGGGCCGGATCCTGGGTATCGAGGAACGGTCGGTGGCCGCGCGCAGCCGCGGCCCCTGCCTGCTGCTCGAACCCGACGGCGAGGATCGCTGGGCGGAGGCGCCCCACCCCCGCGACCCCGAGTCGCTGGATCCCGCGCGGTTGCGCGGCGCGGTGGCCGCGGCCGGCATCGCCGGCCTCGGCGGCGGCGGCTTCCCCACCGCGCGCAAACTGGCCGCCGGCGGGATCCACACCCTGGTCGTCAACGGCATGGAATGCGAACCCTATGTCACCGCCGACGACCTGCTGATGCGCGCGGAAGCCGCGACCATCGTCGCCGGCGCCCGGTGGGCGGCGCGCATGCTCGGGCACCCCGAACGCATCCTGGTCGGCATCGAGGACGACAAGCCCGAGGCGATTGCGGCCATGAGCGGCGCCGCCCGGGGGACCGGCATCGAGGTGGTGGCGCTCCCGACCCGCTATCCCTCGGGCGGGGAGCGCCAGCTGATCGCCCTGCTCACCGGCGCCCAGGTACCCGCCGGCGGGCTGCCCCAGGACATCGGCGTGCTCTGCCTCAACGTGGCCACCCTCCATGCCCTGGCGCGGGCGCTCGGTCACGGCGAGCCGCTGTTGGCCAGGGTCATCACCGTATCCGGAGGAGCCTGCCCGGATCCGGCCAACTACCGGGCGCTACTGGGTACCCCCCTGGCCCACCTGCTGGCGGCGAGCGGCTGCCGGCCCCGGGATTGCGCGGGGTTGGTGCTCGGCGGCGCCCTGATGGGCGAGCGGCTCGACGACCCCCAGACGCCGGTTGCCCGCACCAGCCACTGCCTGCTGGGGCTGAGCCCCGCCGAGCTGCCGCCGGCGCCGCCCCAGCCCTGCATCCGCTGCGGTCTCTGCGCCCAGGCCTGCCCGGTGGCCCTGTTGCCGCAGCAACTGCATCGCCATGCGCTGGCCGGCAACGAGCGCGAACTGGCGCGCCACCATCTGTTCGACTGCATCGAATGCGGGGCCTGCAATTACGTCTGCCCCAGCGCCATCCCCCTGGCGGGGCAATTCCGCTCCGCCAAGGCGCTGCTGCGGACCCGCGACGCCGAGCGCCGGCGCGCGGACCGCGACCGGGACCGCTTCGCCGCGCACCGCGCGCGCATCCTCGCCCAGGCCAGGGCGCGCAGCGAGCCGGGCGCAAGCGCGGCCGCCGCGACCCCGCCGGCCGCCCCGGCGCGGACGGCTGCCGACCTCGCGGCGCTGGCGATGGCGCGCGCGGCAACTCCCGAGGCGACCCGACCACAGGCCCTGGAGCGTGCGGCGCAGGCGGCCGCCGACCGCCTGCGGCGGCTGGAAGCACAACGCGACGCCCTCCCGCCGGACGTCAGCGCCACGCAGCGCGACCGGCTGTCGGCACGGATCGAACAGGCTCGCCTCGACCTCCGCCAGGCCGAGCGCCAACTGGCCGCTGCCCGGCCCGACTCCACCGACGCGGGGAACGAGGCGTGACCCGGCCCTCGGCCACCCACAGCGGTTTGGGCAGCGCCCAGGTGATGCATCAGGTGGTGCTGGCCACGCTGCCGGGCGTAGCCGCCATGATCTGGTACTTCGGGGCCGGCAGCCTCATCCAGATCCTGCTCGCCGGCGCCGCGGCCCTGGGCGCGGAGGCCCTGGTCTGGCGCCTGCGCCGCCGCCCCATCCGCCCCGGGTTGAGCGACGGCAGCGCCCTGGTGACCGGCGTCCTGCTCGGCATCGCCATGCCGCCGCTGGCGCCCTGGTGGCTGGCGGTAGTCGGGGGATGCTTTGCGATCCTGATCGCCAAGCATCCCTACGGCGGGCTCGGCGCCAACCTGTTCAATCCGGCGATGGCCGCCTACGCCATGCTGCTGGTGGCGTTTCCCGACGCCATGGCCCATTGGCCCGCGCCGCGGCCGCTGCTTGCGGAGGGCGCTTCCTGGGCCGGGCTGCCGACCGCCGCGCTGGCGATCTTCGCCCCCGGAACCCAGAGCGCCGACGCCTTCACCATGGCGACTCCGCTGGCGGCATTTCGCGACAGCAGCGGGCTGCTGGTGCGGCAGTTCTGGGAGACCCATCCGCTGTTCGTCGCCGGCGACCTGGCCGCGGTGGGCTGGGAGACCGTCAGCCTGGGGTTTCTGCTGGGCGGCATCTACCTGGTGATCCGCGGCCTGGTCGGCTGGCAGGCTCCGGTCGCGATGCTCGCCACCATCTGGCTGCTGGCGGTGATGTTCGGGGACGGCGGCAGCTCGGCCAGCCGGGGCCCGCCGGCACTGCACCTGCTCAGCGGCGCCACCCTGTTCGGCGCCTTTTTCATCGTCACCGATCCGGTGTCCCTGGCCGCGAGCCCGCGGGGGCGCCTGCTGTGCGGCGCCCTCGCCGGCGCACTGACCTTCGCCATCCGCGCCTGGGGCGGCTATCCGGACGGCCTCGCATTCGCCGTGCTGCTGACCAATCTCTGCGTGCCCCTGATCGATCGCTGCACCATACCCCAGCCTCCGGGCCAGGCCCCTCGCCGCTGGTTGCGCGGACCCGAACCATGACGCCGGAAGTGCGCAGCGCGCTGCTCCTCGGCCTGGCAGCATCTCTGTCCGCGGCGCTGTTGAGCCTCGCCGCCCACTGGACCCGGGAACCCATTGCCGCGGCGCGGGAGCGGGCGAGACTGGCGCCCCTGCTGGCCCTGGTACCCGGCGCGGGCGCGCCCGAGCAACTGTCGCTGCACCCGCTGCCGGTGCCGCCGCAGTTCCTCGCCGGACTGGGTTTGAACGAACCGGAACCGGCCTACCAGGTACGGCGCGGGGACGCCGTTCTGGCGGTGATCGTGCCCACCGTGTCGGACCAGGGCTACGGCGGCCCCATCCGCCTGCTGGTGGGCATCGACCCCGCGGGCAACATCGCCGCGGCAGCGGTGGTGGAACAGCGGGAAACCCCGGGCATCGGCGACCGCATCCTCGCCGAAAAGAGCGACTGGATCCGGGTATTCACCGGCCGGTCCCGGGACGATCCGCCGCCGGCGCGCTGGCAGGTGCGCGGCGAGGGAGGCGCCTTCGACCAGATCACCGGCGCCACCATGAGCTCCCGTGCGGTGGTCCGCCAGGTGCGCCGCGCCCTGGATTACTTCCACGAGGATCGCCAGCGCCTGCTGGCGCCGCCGCCCGCCGCCGGAAATCCGCCGCCATGAACAGCCCGACCCCCTGGGCCGCCCTGTGGCGGCACAATCCGGCGCTGGTCCGGCTGCTGGCGCTGTCGCCCCTGTTGGCCCTGAGCCATTCGCTGGTCACCGCGCTCGGCATCGGGCTCGCCACCATGGCGGTGACGGCAGCCGGCGCGCCCCTGCTCGCGGCATTGCGCGGCAGGCTGTCCCCGGACCACTGGCTCGCCGCCGCCACGCTGCTGATCGCGACCCTCGCCGCCGGCGTCGAACTCCTGCTGCTGGCATGGCGCTATCCACTGTCCCAGGCCCTGGGCATTTATGTGCCGCTGATCGCGGCCACCGCGCTGCTGCTGTTGGTCCCGGATACGGAGCGCGACCCGCGCATCGATCCGCGCGACGGCCTGGCCGCCGGACTGGGCCTGCTGATCGCGCTGCTGCTGCTGGGCGGCGCGCGCGAGCTGCTCGCGCGGGGGACGCTGTTTGGCAACCTGGAACTGCTGTTCGGCGAGGGCGCCGCGGGCTGGGAACTGCGCCTCCTGCCGGAACATTACGGGTTTCCCTTCTGGGCACTGCCGGCGGGCGGGTTCATCGCCGCCGGGCTGGCGATGGCGCTGCACCGCGTCCTGGAGTCGGGACGCCGGGGCGAGAACTCCGAGCCCGTCGCCACCGCCGCGCGCGCCAGGGTGGTCGATGCGCTGGGTCGCGACGCCGGCCAACCCCCGGAATGAGCGCCTGCGGCGCGCTGCCCGCGCTTTGCCACTGGTATCGCTTTGGGGCACAATGCGCGCGCATCTGGGCGCCCCCTCCGGGGCACAACGCGAAAGTTCCGGGAAATTCATGGCAAAAGAAGACGCTATCGAAATGGAAGGGGAGGTCATCGATACCCTGCCCAACACCACCTTCCGGGTGCGCCTGGAAAACGGCCATGTGGTCATCGCGCACATTTCCGGGAAAATGCGCAAGAACTACATCCGCATCCTGACCGGCGACAAGGTCAAGGTCGAGTTGACCCCCTACGACCTGAGCAAGGCGCGCATCACCTACCGGGCGCGATAGACACCGGCGGCCCCGCACGGGCCTGCCGGCACCACAACTGTCAGTCCGCTCATTCCACTTCCGCCCGGAGCTTTCCGCCGCCGGGGCGTGGCCCCGCGAAGTCTCAGGCCGGCTCGGCGACCCGGACCTCCAGCTCGCCGTCCACCAGGGTGACCAGCACCTCTCCGCCCCCCTTGGCCAATTCGCCAAACAGCACGGCCTCGGCCAGCGGCTTCTTGATTTTTTCCTGGATCAGCCGCGCCATGGGACGGGCCCCCATCTTCTCGTCATAGCCGTGTGCGGCGAGCCAGTCGCGGGCGGCGGCATCGACCTCCAGGTGCACTTTCTTGTCATCCAGCTGCGCCTGGAGCTGAACCAGAAACTTGTCGACCACGGTCTTGATGGTTTCCGGGCTGAGCGCACCGAACTGCACCACGGCGTCGAGCCGGTTGCGGAACTCGGGGCTGAACATGCGCTTGATGGTTTCCATGGCGTCGCTGGTGTGATCCTGCTGCGAGAAGCCGATCGAGGCGCGGCTCATCTGCTCGGCACCGGCATTGGTGGTCATGATCAGGATCACGTTGCGAAAATCGGCCTTGCGCCCGTTGTTGTCGGTCAGGGTGCCGTGATCCATGACCTGCAACAACAGGTTGAAGACGTCGGGATGGGCCTTTTCGACCTCGTCGAGCAGCAGCACGCAATGGGGGTGCTTGGTCACCGCGTCGGTGAGCAGTCCGCCCTGGTCGAAGCCGACGTAGCCCGGCGGCGCGCCGATCAGCCGCGAGACCGTGTGCCGCTCCATGTACTCCGACATGTCGAAGCGCAGCAGCTCCACTCCCAGCACCTGGGCCAATTGCCGCGACACTTCGGTCTTGCCGACCCCGGTGGGTCCCGCGAACAGGAAACAGCCGATCGGCTTCTCGCCCTCCCGCAGCCCGGCGCGCGCCAGTTTGATGGCGGCGTCCAGGGTATCGATGGCCGGATCCTGGCCGAACACCACCATCTTGAGCTTGTCGGCCAGGCCGCGCAGCTGCTCGCGATCCGAGGACGACACGCTCTTGGGCGGGATGCGCGCGATCTTGGCGACCACCGCCTCGACGTCGGCGACCCCGATGGATTTCTTGCGCTTGGACACTGGCAGCAGTTGCTGGTAGGCGCCCGCCTCGTCGATCACGTCGATGGCCTTGTCGGGCAGAAAGCGATCGTTGATGTACTTGGCCGACAGTTCCGCCGCCGCGCGCAGCGCGCCCTGGGTGAACCGCAGGTGGTGATGCTCCTCGAAGCGGCTCTTGAGTCCCTGCAGAATGGCCACGGTCTCGTCGATCGAGGGCTCGGGCACATCGATCTTCTGGAACCGCCGCGACAGCGCGCGATCCTTCTCGAAAATGCCGCGATATTCCTGATAGGTGGTGGAGCCGATACAGCGGAAGCGCCCCGAGGTCAGCAACGGCTTGAGCAGATTCGAGGCGTCCATCACCCCGCCCGAGGCGGCTCCCGCGCCGATGATGGTGTGGATTTCGTCGATGAACAGGATGGCGCGCTCCTGCTGGCCGAGCTCGGCCAGCAGGCTCTTGAAACGCTTCTCGAAATCGCCCCGATACTTGGTGCCCGCCAGCAGCGCGCCCATGTCCAGCGAATAGACCACGCTGCCCTGGATGGCGTCCGGAACCTCGCCCTCGACGATGCGCCTGGCCAGGCCCTCGGCGATGGCGGTCTTGCCGACACCGGACTCCCCCACCAGCAGTGGGTTGTTCTTGCGCCTGCGCACCAGCGTCTGGCAGACGCGCTCGAGTTCGAGCTCCCGGCCGACCAGCGGATCGATATAGCCCTTGCGCGCCTGGGCATTGAGGTCGGTGGCAAATTGCTCGAGCGCGGAACCCTCGCCGCCGGGGGCGACCGCCGCCTCGCCGGCCTGGCTGCCCCCGGTGTTCCCCGCGGCCTCCGACTGGTCGGCGAACCGGGCCACGCCGTGGGCGATGAAGTTGACCACATCGATGCGCGAGATGTTGCGCATCCGCAACATGTACACCGCCTGGCTCTCCTGTTCGCTGAAGATCGCGACCAGCACGTTCTCGCCCTGCACCTCGTTGCGCCCGGAGGACTGCACATGAAAGATGGCGCGCTGCAGCACCCGCTGAAAGGCCAGCGTCGGCTGCGCCTCGCGCTTGGCCTCGGCCGCCACCAGCGGCGTGGTGGAATCGATGAATTCGCTGAGCTCCGCGCGCAGCGCCGGTATGTCGGCCCCGCAGGCCTTGAGCACACGCAACGCGGAACTGTTGTCCAGCAGGGCGAGCAGCAGGTGTTCGACGGTCATGAACTCATGCCGCCGGGCGGTCGCATCCTGGAATGCGGCGTTCAGCGTCGCCTCGAGCTCTCTGCTGAGCATGGCGTTCAGTCCTCTCTCTCGTTCGGATCATCGGCGGGTTCGATAACGCACAGCAGCGGATGCTCGTGGTCGCGCGCGGCCTGGTTGACCTGCTCGGCCTTGGTCTCGGCGACTTCGCGGGTGAACACCCCGCAGATCCCCTTGCCCTCGGTGTGCACCTTGAGCATGACGCGCACCGCCAGTTCGTGATCCATGGCGAAGATCTGCTCCAGGACCGCGACCACGAACTCCATGGGCGTGTAATCGTCGTTGATCAGCACGACCTGAAACATCGATGGGCGTTTGAGGCGCGGCTTGGCCTCTTCCACGATCAGACCGCCTTCGGCATCTCGCTGTGTATTCATAGCCGTAAAAAACCGCTTTTTGCGACCCGATGTCTACACGTTGATGGGGCTAGGATAGCGCCGTTTACCATCCCTTGCACTACTGCGGCACCGGCATTTCCGACCGCGCCGGGCGATCCCGGCGCAGGGGGAGGGGCGCATCCGCGCCGGCCCGGGTTATGTGTTGCATCCGGCGACAGTACAATGCGCCCCCTTTGAGTCCAGCCGATGTCATGCCCGCCGGCCAGTTCTTCGCCATCCCGACCCCGAACGCTCCCGGCGACCGCCGCCGGTGGGGCGGCCTGCACGGCGGCGGCGCGGCGCTCGCCATCGCCGAGGCCGCGCGCAGCTTTTCCGGACTGCTGATCGCGGTCACCGCCGAGCCCGGGGCCGCGCTGGAGCTGGAAACCGAACTGCGCTTTTTCCTCGCGGAAGCCGGCCGGGCGGAGGTTCCCGTCCTGCATCTGCCGGATTGGGAAACCCTGCCCTACGACCTGTTTTCACCGCACCAGGACATCGTCTCGGACCGCCTGCGGACCCTCGCCCAACTGCCGCACACGCGCCGGGGCATCCTGGTGACCCCGGCCACCACCCTGATGAAGCGCCTGCCGCCGCCGGCCTTCATCGCCGGCAACAGCTTCAGCTTCCGGGTCGGGGACCGCATCGATCGGGAGCCCCTGCGCCGCAGGCTGGAGCAGGCCGGCTATCGCGCCGCGGACCCGGTCTGCGAGCACGGCGAATTCGCGGTGCGCGGCGCGGTGATCGACGTCTTCCCGATGGGCTCGGACCTGCCGCTGCGCCTCGACCTGTTCGACGACGAGCTGGAGTCCCTGCGCACCTTCGATCCCGATTCCCAGCGCACCCTCGCCCGGCTCCCCGCGATCGAACTCCTGCCGGCCCGGGAGTTTCCCCTCGATCCCCCCGCCATCCGGCGGTTTCAGGACGCCTGGCACCAGCGCTTCGAGGCCGATCCGCGGCGCTGCCCGCTCTACCGGGACGTCAGCCAGGGGCTGGCCCCCGGGGGCATCGAATACTACCTGCCGCTGTTTTTCGAACACACCGCGACGCTGTTCGATTACCTGCCGGCGCAGGTGCTGGCCTTCACCCTGGGCGATCTCCCGGCCGCGGCCCGGGAGTTCTGGCGGGAGGCGGAGGAGCGCTACCGGGAGCACGGCGTCGATCCCACCCGGCCCCTGCTGCGTCCCGTCGAGCTGTTTCTGGGCAGCGAGGATCTGTTCGCGGCGCTCAACCGGCTGCCGCGCACCGAAATCCTCGCCGCACGCCCCGGCGCACAGGCGGGCCTCCAGGATTTCGGTTGCGTGGCACTGCCCGACATCGCCGTGGATGCCCGCGCCCGCAACCCACTGGCGAAGCTGGCAGCGCTGCTCGCCGACACCGCGGGCCCGGTCCTGTTCACCGCCGAATCCGCGGGGCGGCGGGAGGCCGTCCTGGAGCTGCTCGAGCCCCTGGGCCTGCGCCTGGTCGAGGTGGCGGGCTGGGCCGAGGCACGGACCGCCGGCGCCGGGCACCTGATCGCCACCCACCCGCTGGAGCGGGGCTTTCGCCACCTGGCCAGCGGATTCACCCTGATCACCGAGGCCGATCTGTTCGGCCAGCAGGTCCTGCAGCGGCGGCGCCGCGCGCGCCAGCGCGATGCCGCGGACCAGGTGATCCGCAGCCTCACCGAACTGCGCCCGGGCGCGCCGGTGGTACATCTCGACCATGGCGTGGGGCGCTACCTGGGCCTGCAGGTGCTCCAGGTGGAGGACCAGGATCAGGAGTTTCTGACCATCGAGTACGCCGAGGGCGCCAAGCTGTACGTGCCGGTCGCCAACCTGCACCTGATCTCCCGCTACAGCAGCGGCGATCCGGACTCGGCGCCGCTGCACCGGCTGGGCGGCGAGCAATGGCAGAAAGCCAAGGACAAGGCCGCCCGCGAGATCCGCGACACCGCGGCGGAGTTGCTGGAGGTGCACGCCCGCCGCGCCGCCCGGGAGGGCTTCGCCTACCCGGATCCGGGCGCCGGCTACCAGGCGTTCGCCGCCGCCTTTCCGTTCGAGGAGACCCCGGATCAGGAGGACGCCATCGCCGCGGTCCGCGCCGATATGCTGAGCGGCCGGCCCATGGACCGGCTGGTGTGCGGGGACGTCGGCTTCGGCAAGACCGAGGTGGCGATGCGCGCCGCCTTTGTGGCGGTGTCGGCCGGCCGCCAGGTGGCGGTGCTGGTGCCCACCACCCTGCTCGCCCAGCAGCACTTCCAGAATTTCCGCGACCGCTTCGCCGGCTGGCCGGTGACCGTGGAGATGGTCTCGCGCTTTCGCAGCGCCCGCGAACAGGAGGCCATCGCCGCCCGGGTGGCCGCCGGGGAGGTGGACATTCTCATCGGCACCCACCGGCTGCTGGGCGCGGATCTGCACTATCGCGACCTGGGGCTGGTGATCATCGACGAGGAACACCGCTTCGGCGTGCGGCAGAAGGAAAGGCTCAAGGCGCTGCGCGCCGAGGTCGACATCCTCACCCTGACCGCCACCCCCATTCCGCGCACCCTGAACATGGCGCTGGGCGGGCTGCGCGACCTCTCGGTGATCGCCACGCCCCCATTGCGGCGCCTGTCGGTGAAGACCTTCGTGAGCCAGCGCGAGCCGCGCCTGATCCGGGAGGCCATCCTGCGCGAGATCCTGCGCGGCGGCCAGGTGTACTTCCTGCACAACGAGGTGAAGACCATCGCCAGGGCGGTGCGCGAACTGGAACAACTGGTCCCCGAGGCGCGCATCGGCAGCGCCCACGGCCAGTTGCCGGAGCGGGAGCTGGAGCGGGTGATGTCCGACTTCTACCACCGGCGCTTCAACATCCTGGTGTGCTCGACCATCATCGAGACCGGCATCGATGTGCCCAACGCCAACACCATCATCATCGAGCGCGCCGACAAGCTCGGGCTCGCCCAGCTCCACCAGTTGCGCGGCCGGGTCGGCCGCTCCCATCACCAGGCCTACGCCTACCTGCTGACCCCGCCGCCGGGGCAGATGACCGCCGATGCCCACAAGCGCCTGGAGGCGATCCAGGCCGCCGACCAGCTCGGCGCCGGCTTCACCCTGGCCACCCACGATCTGGAGATCCGCGGCGCCGGCGAACTGCTCGGCGACGACCAGAGCGGGCATATCGCGGCGATCGGCTTCAGCCTGTACATGGAGCTGCTGGAGCGTGCCGTCGCCAGCCTGCGGCGCGGGGACACGGCGGAAATCGATCTGGGAGCGCGCCCCGACTGCGAGGTCAACCTGCATATTCCGGCGCTGATCCCGGAGCCCTATGTCCCGGACGTCCACACCCGGCTGACGCTGTACAAGCGCCTGGCCGGCGCCGGCGACGAGGCCGCCCTGAAGGAGTTCCAGGTGGAGATGATCGACCGCTTCGGCCCGCTGCCCGAGGAGCTCCGCCACCTGATCCGGGTGACCGGACTGCGCCAGCGGGCGACGGCCCTCGGCATCGTCCGCATCGAAGCCGGCGCCGCGGGCGGCCTGCTGGAATTCTCCCAGCACACCAGGGTCGATCCCCTGGCGGTGGTGCACCTGGTGCAGCGCGAGCCCGGGCGCTATCAGTTGCGCGGGGCAACGGTGCTGCGCTTCACCGACGCCCTGCGCGACGCCGCCAGCCGGATCGCCGCCGTCGAGGCACTGCTCGAGCGCCTGACGCCGGCGCGCTAGCCGGCGGGCCGCCGGGCACCCAGCACCCGGCCGGCACCCGGGGGCGGCGGCAGCCGGCGATGCTCGGCCAACAGGGCCTCGAGGCGCGCCCGGGTCGCGGCCGGAAAGGGCGCGCTGCGCCGCGAGCCCATGTCCACGTGCACCGCCAGGCACTCGTTGGTCGCCACCAGCGCGTCGCTCCCGTCCCGGAACATGTGGTGGAAGTAGCGCAGCCGCTTGGCGTCGCAATCGAGCAGCTGGGTGGTGATGCGCAGCGCGTCGCCGGCGAACACCTCGCGCAGATAGTCGACGTTGATGCCCAGGGTGAACATGGAACTGCCCATCTGCTCGCGGTAGGCGATACCGATGCCGAGCCGGTCGTAGAAGTGGTCGGTGGCCCGATCGAAGGCCAACACATAGAAGGCCAGGTTCATGTGGCCGTTGTAGTCGACCCAATCGGGCTCGACCCGAAGCCGGGTTTCGGCGAGTGCGCCGCTCAAGGGTCCCTCCGGCGCCGGCCGCATGTCCGATACCGGCCCCGAACCCGCAAAAAGGCATCCCGCAGCGCCCGCAGCACCGGGTAGATCAGGCGCCCGCGGCGCGGGCTGCCAAACAGCAGCCGGTCGAGGCGCCCGGCAGCCGGGGTCCCGGCCAGCCGGCGCAGGGCCGCGGCGCCGCTCAACACCTCTGCCCCGGTGTCGAGCAGCAGGGCGCGGTCGGGATCGCGGCCGGCGGGGAGGTCGGCGGCCTCCGCGCCGCGGAAATCGATCAACTCCGCCAGCGCCCCGAAGCGGCGGCAGTAGCGGCGGCAGAAGGGACAGTCGCCGTCATGGATCAGTCGCCAGCGCCGCGCGGGTTCAGCCACAGCTCACGCCGGTGCCGCGCAGACCGCAGTAGCCCGCCGGATTCTTGGCCAGATATTGCTGGTGGTAGAACTCGGCGTAGTAGAACGGCGGTGCCGGGCGGATCTCGGTGGTGATCGGGCCCAGGCCGACGGCCTTCAGCCGCTCCTGGTAGGCATCGCGGCTGGCCAGCGCCTCCCGCAACTGCCGCTCGCCATTGCAGTAGATCGCCGAGCGGTACTGGGTGCCGATGTCGTTGCCCTGGCGCATGCCCTGGGTGGGGTCGTGGGATTCCCAGAACAACCGGAGCAGGTCGGCGAAGGCGATCTGCTCCGGATCGAACACCACCAACACCACCTCGGTGTGCCCGGTCAGTCCGGAGCAGACCTCCTCGTAGGTGGGATTGGGGGTATGGCCGCCGGCATAGCCCACCGCGGTGGTAAAGACCCCGGGCTGCTGCCAGAAGCGGCGCTCGGCGCCCCAGAAGCAGCCCATGCCGAACTGCACCTGTTCCAGATGCTCCGGGAAGGGGCCCACCAGCGGTCGCCCGTGCACGAAATGCCGATCGGGCACCTGCATGGGCTGGGCGCGTCCCGGCAGCGCCTCGGCGGCCGAGGGAAGTACGGTTTTCGAATGGCCCATGGCGAGTCCTGCACACGACGGCGGGGATGGCGAAAATATAGCATCGCTCCGGCTCGCGGTCGCCATGCGGCGCACCTGGGCGGCCTCGGCCGAGCCGCCACGCGACCGTCCGGCGGGCCGACACCATCCGCCGGGTGCCGGGCTGTTATGATCCGCCCTCCCCGCCAGCCGCCGCCATGACCGACGCAGAACTGTTGCAGGAAATCCTGGCCTTCCGGGCCCGGCCGGAGAACCAGTCTCCCCACGGCAATTTTCTCGGCCTGGAGATCCTCGACCTGGAGCGCGGGCGCGGCCGGATGCGCATCCCCTACCATCCGGACCTCGCCGGCAACGCCGATTCCGGGGTGCTGCACGGCGGCGTGATCACCACGGTGCTGGATGCGACCTGCGGGCTGTCGGTGATCTCGGCGCTGGCCCGACCCACCGCCATCGCCACCCTGGACCTGCGCATCGACTATCTCAAGCCCGCCACCCCCGGCCAGCCGGTGACCGCGGCCGGGCACTGCTACAAGGTCACCCGCAATGTCTGCTTCGTCCGCGCCCAGGCCTACCACCTGGACCCGGACGACCCCATCGCGCACTGCGCCGCCACCTTCATGATCACCGCCGAAGGCACCGGAGCAGCCCGCGCCGGGGAGAACCACCGATGAGTATCCTGGAACTGGTGCGCAAGGCCCGCGCGAGCGGAGATTTCGGGGTGCTGGCGGAGGGCATCCCCTACATGCGCGCCCTGGATCTGCACGCCCACGAAGCCCATGGCGCGCTGCGCATCGAGCTGCGCGCCGACCGGCTGCACATCGGCAACCCCTGGCTGCCGGCGCTGCATGGCGGGGTCATCGGCGGCCTTCTGGAAACCGCGGCGATCGCCCAGCTCGCCCACGACCAGGACACCGACAACCTGCCCAAGCCGATCAACGTCACCATCGACTACCTGCGCTCCGGCCGCATCGAGACCACCTGGGCCAGCGCCCGGGTGACCAAGCTGGGCCGCCGGGTGGCGAACGTCCAGGCCAGTTGCTGGCAGCGGGACCCCGAAAAACCCATCGCCACCCTGGTTGGGCATTTTCTAATGAGCTGAGCGGGACGCCATCCGGCCGGGCTGTGGGGTTCCGGCGGCCGAAGTTGCATTGCCGAAAACGGTCGCCGTATAGTCCGACGACCCCGGGCCCGGCGACCGGGAGCGCCGATCCGGGCCGGCGTACCGGATCAATACCGACCGGCGGCCGATGGCGACCGGCCTGGCCGCCGGTGGCACCGGCCCAGTCGCAGCGGCTGCCACCGATCCCGGCCCGGGCCATCCAGCCCCAAGTGGACCGACCCGCACCGGAGAGACCCATGGCACTCGACCCCCAAGCCGCCCGGATCCTGGAGATGACCGCCGCCAGCGACGCCCCCGCCCTCGGCGAGGGCACGGTGGCGGAGAGCCGGGAGGCGTTCGCGAAGCTCACCGAAATGGTGGGCGTGGCCGCCCCCGAACCCCGCTCGATCCGCGAGATCCGCATCCCCGGCCCCGGCGGCGACATCCGCAGTCTGGTCATCACACCCAATATCGACCACTCCGGGCCACTGCCCCTGCTCATCTACTACCACGGCGGCGGCTGGGTGATCGGCAGCCCGGAAACCCACCGGCGCGAGGCCTGCTACTACGCCGCCGCGGGGCAGTGCGCGGTGCTGGTGCCCGATTACCGGCTGGCGCCCGAACACCCCTTTCCGGCCGCGCCCCTGGACTGCTACGCGGCGCTGGAATGGGCGGCCGCCCATGGCGCGGAACTGGGCGCCGACCCCAGCCGCATCGCAGTGGGCGGCGACAGCGCCGGCGGCAACCTCTCGGCGGTGGTCAGCCAGATGGCGCGCGACCGCGGAGGCCCGCGGATCGCCCTGCAACTCCTGGTCTACCCGGCCACCCGGATGGGGAGCGACACCGCCTCCTACCGGGATTGCGGCGACGGCTACTTCCTCACCGCCACCGCCATGAACTGGTTTTTCGACCAATACCTGACCAAGCCGGAGGACTGGGACGACCCCCTGGCCTCGCCGCTGCTCGCCGCGGACTTCAGCGGGCTGCCGCCGGCACTGGTGATGACCGCAGGCTTCGACCCGCTGCGCGACGAGGGCATGGAGTACGCCGACCGGCTCAGCGCCGCCGGCGTGCCGGTGGAATACCTCTGTTACCGCAACCAGATCCACGGCTTCGTCTCCATGGCCGGGGCCATCGACGAGGGGCGCGAATTTCTCGACCGCGCCGGCGCCGCGCTGCGCCGGGCATTCGGCACCTGACCGGAGCCAGCCGATAGGATTTACATTCTGATTTTCACGTAACCCAATGAGATAACAATGTCCAGACAACAACTCGACAAGCTGCTGCGAATTTTCGAGCGCCAGCCGCCGCTCGGCTCCCTGTCCCTGGAGGAGGAGCGGAGCAACCTCGATGAGGGCGGCGCGCGCTTCGCGGTCCCCGCCGACGTCGCCCTGGAACCGGTGGACGCCGGCGGCGTACCGGCCGAATGGCTGACTGCCCCCGGCGCCCGGGCGGAGCGCGCAGTGCTCTATCTGCATGGCGGCGGCTATGTGATCGGCTCGATCAAGAGCCATCGCTACCTGATGCAGAACATCTCCCGGCACTCGGGGGCGCGGACCCTCGGCATCGACTACCGGCTGGCGCCCGAACACCCCTTTCCGGCGGCGATCGAAGACGCCTGCCGCGCCTACCGGTGGCTGCTGGAGCAGGGTCTCGCGCCCGGGCGCATCGCCATCGCCGGCGACTCCGCCGGCGGCGGCCTGACCATGGCCACCCTGCTCAGCCTGCGCGATGCCGGCACGCCGCTGCCGGCCGCCGGCGTGTTGATTTCGCCTTGGGCGGACCTCACCGGAACCGCGGGCGCCGTCAAGTCCCGCGCCGCCAGCGATCCGATGGTCAAGCCGGACGGGCTGTTCCGGCTCGCCGGTCGCTACCTGGGAGGCGTCGATCCCCGCAATCCGCTGGCCTCCCCGGTATTCGCCGACCTGACCGGCCTGCCACCCCTTCTCATCCACGTCGGCGGCCGCGAGATTCTCTACGATGACGCCATCACCCTCGCCACCAGAGCCGCCGCGGCCGGGATACCGGTGGCGCTGGTCGACGAACCGGAGCTGTTCCACGTCTGGCACGCCTTCGCGCCCATGCTCGACGAGGGCCAGCGCGCCGTGGAGCAGATCGGCGGCTGGCTGCAAGGCCGCTTTCAACCCTGAGCGAGGACCCCCGCATGGCGAGCCCCGAGAGCAAGAAACTGCTGGAGTTGCTGTGGAAGAACTACCCCGGCCCGTCCAACTACGAACAGATGAAGGACAAGGTCGCCAAGATGCGCGACAACTTCGTGCAGGCCACCCGCAACTTCGCTACCCCGCCCCCGGACACCCGGGTCGACCCGGTGAGCGTCGACGGCATTCCGGCCGAGTGGGTATGCGCACCCGGGGCGGACCAGGACCGCGTCCTGCTCTATCTGCACGGCGGTGGCTATGTGATCGGCTCCATCCACACCCACAAGGGCCTGATCGCACGCCTTTCAGCGGCCGCCGGCTGCCGCGCCCTGGCGCTCGACTACCGGCTGGCGCCGGAACACCGCTACCCGGCCGCAGTGGAGGATGCGGTCAAGGCCTACCGCTGGCTGCTGGCGCAGGGCTTCGCGCCGCAGCGCATCGCCATCGCCGGCGACTCCGCGGGCGGCGGGCTGACCCTGGCGACCCTGGTGGCGCTGCGCGATGCCGGGGATCCGCTGCCGGCGGCCGCAGCTCCGATTTCGCCCTGGACCGATCTCGAAGGCACCGGCCCGTCGATGAAAACCCATGTGGACAAGGACCCCATGGTCGAGCCGGGCGGGCTGCTGGGCATGGCGCGGCTCTATCTGGGCGACGCCGATCCGCGCCAGCCCACTGCCTCGCCGCTGCACGCCGATCTGACCGGCCTGCCGCCGCTGCTGATCCAGGTGGGCGAGCTGGAGACCCTGCTCGACGACGCCACCCGGATCGCCGAGAGCGCCAGGGCCAAGGGGGTCGAGGTCAGCCTCGAAATCTGGCCGGAGATGGTCCATGTCTGGCATCTGTTCGCGCCCATGGTGCCCGAGGGACGCGAGGCCATCGCGCGGATCGGCGCCTTCCTCGCATCACATATGACCTGAGAAAACAACCTCAACTTACTGATAATAAAAAGGAGAAACCATGGGAGACCGGCTGGCAGGCAAGGTCGCGCTGATCACCGGCGGCGGCTCGGGCATCGGCGAGGCCACCGCACAGCGATTCTGCGAGGAGGGCGCCCGGGTGGTGGTGGTGGACATCGACGGGGCCAAGGCCGAGCGGGTCGCCGCGGCGCTGCGCGACGGCGGCGCCGAGGCGAGCCATCTGCGCGCGGATGTCACCGACCCGGAGGCCGTGCAGGCGATGCTCGCCCACGCGGTGGCGCGGTTCGGCCGGCTGGACATCCTGCACAACAACGCCACCGCGGCCGAAGTCGGCTCGGTGGCCGAACTCAGCCTGGAGGGCTGGAACCGCACCCTGGCGGTCAATGTCACTGCGCCCTTCCTGGCCACCAAGTACGCCCTGCCGATCCTGCTCAAGCAGGGCGGCGGCGCCATCGTCAACACCGCCTCGATTTCCGGCACCCGGGGCGACTACGGTATGGCAGCCTACAACGCCGGCAAGGCGGCGGTCATCAACTTCACCCGGTCAGCGGCGATCGAGTACGCCAGCCGCAACATCCGCATCAACTGTGTCTGCCCGGGCGCCATCGATACCCCGGCGATCCGCGCGCTGACCGGCAGCGGCGCCGCCACGCCCCATATGGCGGTCGCGGGCAACCCCGCGGGACTGCCGCAACTGCCGGAGGAAGCCCAGCGCAAGGTGCGCGAACGCATGGGCGCCGCGCACCCCATCGGCCGCCTGGGCACGCCCCGGGAGATCGCCAACCTGGTGCTGTTCCTGGCCTCGGACGAGGCCTCGTTCATCACCGGCGCCGCCTACATCATCGACGGCGGCCTGACCGCCCATACCGGGCTGCCGGCCATGCGCTGACCGCAGTCCCCGGACGGCAGGCAAATCAAAAACGGGGCCACTGGCCCCGTTTTTGATGATCGACAAGGCATTCGCGACAGCTAAGCGGCGCTGGCGGACTTCCAGCCGTGCAGCTCGGGGATGCAGCGTGCGCCGTAGAGCCGCATGCTGCGCTCGGCATAGTCGTAGGGCATGCCGGCGAAGCTGAAGCAGCCGTTGAGCTGGAAATCGCCGAGCACCCTCTGCCGGGCCTCCAGCTTGTCGAAGATCTGCTGCGGGGTGCCCCAGATCTGCAGGTCGACAAATGCATCGGCGACCTTGTCCAGCCCCATTTCCTGCAGCATCTTCGCGGCCTCGCCATAGGACGCGTAGCCCTTGGTACCGGCGAAATGGCTGCCCGCCATCTCGTAATGCTTGGCAGCGGTGAGAAAGTAGGCGGCGATGTATTTGCGCGCCATCTCCTCGGCCCGCTCCGCACTGTCGTCGCAGATGATGAAATCATTGCACAGCACCGGGCCGGGCTCGCGGCCGTGCCGGGCGCGAAACAGCTGGCGGTAGCGATCGACCTCGGCGGCCATCTCCGCGATCGGCCGCTGCATGAACAGCATGATCTGGGTGCCCAGTTCGGCGCCGGCGTCGATGGAATCCGGTGACATGGCCACCGAGAACAGGCGGCCGGCGAAGCTGCGCGGCGGCCGCGGGCGGATCTCCACCCGGGGTTGCCTGACCACCTCGCCCTGGTACTCGGCGAAGCCGGTCTCCAGCGCGCTGATGATCATCCTGGCCGCCTCGTTGAACTTGGTACGGCTCTGGTTCATATCCTCGCGAAAGCCCTCGTATTCCACTCGCGCCAGACCGCGCCCCATGCCGAGAATGGTGCGGCCTTCGCTGTAGTAGTCGAGCAGTGCGATCTCCTCGGCCACCCGCAGCGGATCATGCCAGGGCAGGATGACCGCCCCGGTGCCCAGCCGGATGCGACTGGTGCAGCCCGCCATGTAGCTCAGGAACTGGGTGACGTCCGGGCACATGGTGTAGTCCGTGAAGTGATGCTCCACGCACCACAGCGAATCGAAGCCGGCGGGCTCGGCGACCTTGGCCAGCTTCAGTTCCGCCGCATAGACCTCGGCGTCACTGAGATTGCCGGGGTTTTGAAACAGCATCTGGATTCCGCATTCCACAGGGGTTCCTCCGTCGTGGCCAGGATGGTGGGAGTGGTGGTCCAGCCGACAACTTACCGGATCCGCGCGCGGGTGGCCAGCCGCCGGCGGGCGCACATTCCGGTCGCGCTTGTATTAGAATCACCTTAAGTATGGCGCCGAGGAGATCCCCATGCTCGTCTTTCGCCAGTTGTTCGATCAGGAGTCTTCCACTTACACCTATCTGCTCGGCGACAGTGAAACCGGGACGGCCGTACTGATCGACCCGGTGTTCGAGCAGGTGCGGCGGGATACCGCCCTGGTGCGGGAGCTGGGTCTGCACCTGGTCGCGGTGGCCGATACCCACTGCCATGCCGACCACGTGACCGGCGCCTGGCTGCTCAAACAGCAGACCGGGGCCGAGATCCTGATTTCGAAGCAAGCCGGCGTCGAGGGCGCGGACCGCTACCTGGGCCAGGGCGACCGCATCCCGTTCGGCAGGCGCTACCTGGAAGTGCGCGAGACCCCCGGGCACACGGACGGCTGCCTGACCTATGTGCTCGACGATGAAAGCATGGCCTTCACCGGCGATGCGCTGTTGATCCGCGGCTGCGGCCGCACCGACTTCCAGCAGGGGGATCCCGGCCGCCTGTACCGCTCGATCCACACCCAGATCTTCTCGCTGCCCGAATCCACCCGGCTCTACCCGGGCCACGACTACAACGGGCTGACCGCCACCAGCGTGGGCGAGGAGAAGCGTTTCAACCCGCGCTGCGGCGGCCAGATCAGCGAACGCGATTTCATCGGCTACATGAGCAACCTGGGGTTGGCGCATCCCAAGAAGATCGACCTCGCGGTGCCGGCCAATCTGCGCTGCGGGCGGCCGGAATCCGGCGCTGTCCCCGGCGACCGGCCGGATTGGGCGCCCCTGATCTACACCTTCGCGGGGCTCTGGGAGATCGATCCCCAGTGGCTGGAGGAGCATCTGGCGGAGGTCCGGGTGCTCGATGTGCGCGAGCCCGAGGAATTCGACGGCCCCCTGGGCCATCTGCCCGGGGCCCGGTCCATCCCCCTGGGGGCACTGGCCGGGCGCATCGACGAAGTGCCGCGGGACCTGCCGGTGGTCACCGTATGCCGGGCCGGCGCCCGCTCCGCCCAGGCGGCGGTGCTGTTGCGCCGCGCCGGTTTCGACCGGGTGGCGAACCTGGGCGGGGGCATGTTGCGCTGGCGGGCGGACAATCACCCGGTGGAGGGCGGCGTGGGCGGCTGAACCGCCCGCGACACCCCACCGGGCGCGGGACCCGGGACCTCGCCTACTGGTGCTTTTTCAGCTCCAGCCGGGCGATCTGGTTGCGGTGCACCTCGTCGGGACCGTCGGCGATGCGCAGGATGCGGGTGTGGGCCCAGGCCCGCGCCAGCCCGACATCCTCGGTAACCCCGGCGCCGCCGAACGCCTGGATGGCGTCGTCGATCACCTTGAGTGCGAGGTTGGGCGCCGCCACCTTGATCATGGCAATCTCCATGCGCGCCACCTTGTTGCCCACGGTATCCATCATGTAGGCGGCCTTGAGGGTCAGCAGGCGCGCCATCTCGATGTTGATGCGGGCGTCGGCGATGCGCTCCAGCCAGACGGTCTGCTCGGACAGCCGGCGGCCAAACGCCACCCGGCTCTGCACCCGCCGGCACATGAGATCGAGCGCCTTCTCGGCGACCCCGATCACCCGCATGCAGTGGTGGATGCGCCCCGGTCCGAGCCGCCCCTGGGCGATCTCGAAACCGCGACCCTCGCCCAACAGGATATTCTCGGCGGGCACCCGGACATTCTCGAACAGGACCTGGGCATGGCCGTGGGGCGCGTCGTCGTAGCCGAACACCGGCACCCAGCGCTCCACGGTGATACCCGGGGTGTCGGGCTCCACCAGGATCATCGACTGCTGCAGGTGGGTGGCCGCGGTCGGGTCGGTCTTGCCCATCACGATCCAGATCTTGCAGCGCGGGTCGTGTACGCCGGAGGAAAACCACTTGCGGCCGTTGATGACGTAGTGGTCGCCGTCGCGGCGGATCTCGGTCTCGATGTTGGTGGCATCCGAAGAGGCCACCGCGGGCTCGGTCATGCAGAACGCCGAGCGGATCTCGCCGTTCAGCAGCGGCTCCAGCCATCTTTCCTTCTGCGCCGCGGTGCCGTAGCGCTCGATGGTCTCCATGTTGCCGGTATCCGGCGCCGAGCAGTTGAACACCTCGGGCGCCCATTTGGAGGTGCCCATGATCTCGCACAGGGGCGCGTACTCCAGATTGGTGAGCCCGGCGCCGCGCTCGCTCTCGGGCAGGAACAGATTCCACAGGCCCGCCTGCCGGGCCCTGGCCTTCAGCGCCTCCAGGATGGGCGGCACGCACCAGCGCCCGCCCTCCTCCAACTGCCGATAGTAGAGTTCCTCGTTGGGCGTGATGTGGGTGTCCATGAACTGCTGCACGCGCAGCTGCAGTTCGCGGACCTTGTCGGAATAGGCGAAATCCATGGCAGCTCCTGACGGGATGATGGGAATGGTGGAAGCCCGCGGCGCCGCCGGCTCCCTGCCGGCCGGGCTGCGACCCATGAGTCGTGGCGCCTGATGATAACCGAAGGCGGCGCCGCACCGCCCGTGAAGGCGCGCCCGATTGACGTGCGGCAAGGCGGGGCGGTAGCTTGCCGCCGGAGCGATGATTTCAATAACCCGGGGAACCCAGCCGTGGCGCGCAAACACATTCTGGAAGGCATCAAGGTACTCGATTTCACCCAACACGTGGCCGGGCCCTCGTGCACCCGGATGATGGCCGAGCTGGGTGCCGAGGTCATCAAGGTCGAGCTGGCGCCCACCGGCGAGCAGATCCGCTATCTCGGCTATCAAAAGGGCGGCCGCGGCCTCTACTTCCTGCAACAGAACCGCGGCAAGCAGAGCCTGTGCCTCGATCCCAGAACCGACCGCGGCCGCGAAATCCTCCACGAGCTGATCCAACGGGTCGATGTGCTGATCGAGAATTTCGCGCCCGGCGCCATCGCTCGGCTGGGTTGCGGCTGGGAGGTGGCCAGCAGGCTCAATCCCGAGCTCATCATGTGCTCGATCTCGACCTTCGGACAGACCGGGCCGCTCGCCGAGTTGCCCGGCTATGACTACATCGGCCAGGCCTATTCGGGCATCAGCAGCCTGATCGGCGATCCCGACCGGGCGCCCGCGCTGCCCGGCGCCGCGCTCGGCGACACCATGACCGGCACCCATGCGCTGGCCGCCATCAACGGCGCCCTGTTCAACCGCGCCATGGGCGGCGGCGGCGACTACCTGGACATCACCCTGCTCGACAGCTACTTCCACTGCCACGAGATGTCGGTGGGCATCTACAGCGCCAGCGACGGCAAGGTCGCTCCCCAGCGCAGCGGGTCCCATGCCCGCATCCTCTGCCCGACCGGCGCCTTCCGGGGTCGCGACGGCTACATCATGATCGTCGCCACCCCCCAGCAGTGGCCGGCCTTCTGCAAGGCCATCGAGATGCCCGAACTGATCGAGGATCCCCGCTTCGCCCACATCAACGACCGCATCCGCAACCGGGCCGAGCTGATCGCCATCATTGAGGACTGGCTGCAAGGCCAGCCGAGCGACCGGGAATCCATCCGCCGGCTGGAGGCCGCGCGCATTCCCGTCGCCCCGGTGCTCTCGGTCCCCGAGGCCATGGCCCACCCGCATCTGGTGGCCCGGGGCACGGTGCGCACGGTCACCCAGCGCGGCACCGGTGCCTTCCAGATGCCGGGCATGCCGCTGCGCTTTCGCAATCATCCCGGCGTCGAGGAGCTGGAAGCCCCCTACCGGGGCGAGCACAATTTCGCGGTGCTGAACCGCTACCTGGGATGGTCGGCGGAGCAGGTCTCGCTGCTGGAGCAGGAGGGCGTGCTGCTGCGCGAGGCGATTCCGGAGGCCGGCTGACCGCTCCCGGGCCGGGGCCGGGGGGGGGGGAGGAAGCCTCCCCTCCCGATCGCCGCCGACTCGAACGCCTCGAATGCACCGCAGACCCCGGGGACGGGTGCGGCGACAATTGCGACCCAATGTCCACAGAGGTTGTATTTACGCGCCGGTATCCATGTTGACTTATGGGTAGACTTGTGGGGTACTTGCCGCCGCCGGGGCTCCCGGCCCCACACAGAATCATTGCCAACCCCAAGTCCAGCATTCAGGAGGCAGCACCCATGCTCAAGCCGGCGATTTCCGCGGATTCCCATATCGTCGAACCACCGAACTGCTACATCGATTTCATCGACCCGAAGTTTCGCGATCGCGCCCCCCGGTTGGTGCAGACCCCTGCCGGAGGTCACATCTACAACATCCCCGGGGTCGAGGACGTCATTCCCGTGGCCCTGCTCGGCGCCGCCGGGGTGCCGGCGAACGAACTGATCAAGTTCCGCAACGCCACCTTCGACGAACTTCCGAAAGCCGCCTGGGATCCGCAACACCGCCTCGAAGCCCAGGATCGCGACGGTGTCTGCGGGGAGATCATCTACGCCTCCATCGGCATGGTGCTGTGCACCCACAAGGACTTCGCCTACAAATCCGCCTGCATGCGCGCCTACAACCGCTGGCTGGAAACCTTCTGCGCCGGTGCGCCGAACCGCCTGTTCGGGTTGGCCCAGACCGCGGTGGAATCCGTGGACGAAGCCATCCGGGATTTCCGCAAGGCCAAGGAAATGGGCATGGTCGGCATGATGATGCCGGGCCGTCCCCAGCACGCCGACTACGACCATCCCGACTACGACGCGCTCTGGGCCTGCGCCACCGATCTCGACCTGCCGGTGTGCTTCCACATCCTGACCTCCGACGACAACAGCGTGAAGGAAGCCCTGGCGCCCAAGCGCGGCCACGCCGCCAACGGCTTCATGAACATCATGCGCGGCGTCCAGGACGTGCTCGGCGTGTTCCTGTTCGGCGGGGTGTTCGAGAAGCATCCCAAGCTCAAGATGGTGATCGCCGAAGCCGACGCCGGCTGGATCCCCCACTACGCCTACCGCGCGGACCACGCCATCAAGCGCCTGGGCTCCCTGGCCGAATCCAGACTCACCAAGTTGCCCAGCGAGTACCTCAAGACCAACGTCGCCTTCACCTTCCAGGACGACGCCACCGCGTACCTCAACCAGGATGTGGTCAACAGCGGCAGCCTCATCTGGGCCAACGACTATCCCCACACCGACGCCACCTGGCCCTGGTCGCAGGACATCATCAAGTCGCAGACCGCGCATCTGACCGAAGCGCAGAAAAACGCCATCTTCCACGACAACGTGAAGCGGCTGTTCAATCTGCCCGTGCAGGTTCAGTAAGCCGGTCCCGAGGCCGCCGCCCGCCCGGGCGGCGGCGCTCCCCTCCCCGGCCGCCCGGCGACCCGATCCCTGCCGATTGCGCGGTCCCCGCCGTTCCCGCAACAATCCCGCCCCAGCGACGACCGCCGGGGACTGCCATGGACCGTTTCACCGCACTGCACGGGGCTGAGGCCGCAACCGCCACAGCGGCCAGTGGCTGGCGGCTCGAACGCATCACGCCGCCCAGCCGGCTGTTTGGCGCCAACGGCATGCAGTTCGGTCCGGACGGACGGCTCTATGTCGCCCAGGCGATGGGCAGCCAGATCTCCGCCATCGATACCCGAACCGGCCATATCGACCCGGTCGCGGCCAATGGCGGCCCCATCACCGGACCGGACGATGTCGCCTTCGACTCCCGCGGCCGGCTCTACGCCACCGAGGTGATGAGCGCCCGGGTGAGCCGGCGCCATCCCGACGGCCGGGTCGATTTCGTGGCCGATGGCCTGCCCAGCGCCAACGGCATCACGGTGTTCAATGACCGCCTGTTCATCGACGAACACCGTCCCGGCGGTCGCCTGTTCGAGCTGTACCCGGACGGGGATCGCCCGCCACGGCAGATTGCCGCCGAACTCGACGGCCCCAACGCGCTCGCCGGCGGACCGGACGGCAAGCTGTATTTCCCGCTGGTGCCGCGCGGAGAGATCTGGCGCGTCGACCTCGAGACCGGTGCACTGGAGAAAGTCACCGACGGGCTATCGTTTCCCACCGCCTGCAAGTTCACCCCGGCGGGCGAGCTGCTCTCACCCCAGGCCGGCAACGGCGAAGTGGCGCAGATCGATATCGCCACCGGCCGTTGGCAGGTGATCGCCCGGGTGCGGCCCGGCATCGACAACCTCGCCATCGACCGGGCCGGCCGCCTGTTTCTGTCGCATTTCGTCGACGGCGGGGTCGCCGAGGTGGCCACCGACGGCAGCAGCCGCCAGCGCGAGCTGGCGCCTCCCGGCTGGGTCGGCCCCTGGGGCATCGCCTGCGATCCCGCCGGCACCGCCCTGATCGCCGACGGCCTGAGCCTGGCGGCGCTGGATGCGCACGGCCGCATCGAGCGGATCGGCAGCCCCCTGGGCAGATCCGCGCCGCGCTTCGTGCGCGCGGTCGCGCCGGGCGCCGGGGGCGAAATCCTGATGACCACGGCGCGCGGCGATGTCCTGCGCTACCGGCGCTCCGGCGGGCAGGCGCCCGCCCAGGCGCAGAGGCTCGGCGAACTCAAGGGGCTGTGCGCGGGGCCGGGCGCCCAGGTGTTCGCGGTGCGGGCCGACGACGGCGCCATCCTGGAGATCGACGCCGCCGGCACCGCGCGCACGCTGGTGTCCGGGCTCAACCACCCCACCGACGTGCTGTGGGTGAACGGCGTCCTCTACGTCTCGGAAGCCGGCGCCGGCCGCGTCCTCCGCATCCGCGACGGTGCGATCGACACCGCCATCGGCGGGCTGGGGAATCCGCGCGGCCTGGCCAGCCTCCACGACCGGCTGTACGTCCTCGACCGCGGCCGGCGCGCGCTGCTCGGCCGACCGCTCGACGGCGGCGGCGACGCCCGGGTCATCGCCGAGCGCCTGCCGATCGGCGCGGCCTGTCCGATCGATTTCGCCGGCGGACTGTGCAGCGACCACCGCGGCGGCCTGCTGATCGCCGCCGACGGCGAAGGCAGCGTGCTGCGCCTGGCGATGGTCTGAGTTCTCCGGCGCTCACCCGCCGCCATCCCCATGCCACCGGTCGCCGCCGCCATCGTCCTGCTGCTGTGCAGCAACATCTTCATGACCTTCGCTTGGTACGCCCACCTCCGGGAGCTGAACCACAAGCCCTGGCTGGTCGCAGCGCTGGCGAGCTGGGGCATCGCCCTGTTGGAATATCTGTTTCAGGTGCCGGCCAACCGCATCGGCCATCGGGTGCTCGGCATCGGCGAGCTCAAGATCCTTCAGGAAATCATCACGCTGAGCGTGTTCGTGCCCTTTTCGCTGCTTTACCTGAAGGAGCCGCTCAAGCTCGACTACCTGTGGGCCGGGTTGTGTCTGGTGGGCGCGGCCTTCTTCATTTTCCGCGATCGCCTGGGCTGACGGCCGCTCTCCCGGCACCGCGCTCCAGGGCTGATTTGGCGACCACGCCACTCGCGCACTGTCACTTTCAGACCTGCGGTTGGCATTTTTTGATCTGGGTCAAAGGCGATCCCGTCACCTACAGTCCCTTCGACGATACCGCTGGCCGGCCACCGCCGCGCCAGCCCAGAAGATCTACGGGGGACACCGCCATGATCCAACCCGCCACACCCACAACGGCCATTCCGAAATCCATTCAGGACGTCCCGCTCGAGGACATCAACGTCGCCGCTCCGGAAATTTTCGCGTCGGAAACCTACGGCCACTATTTCGCACGGCTGCGCCGGGAAGACCCGGTGCACTACTGCAAGGCGAGCGCCTACGGGCCCTACTGGTCGGCGACCAAGTTCCACGACATCCTCCAGGTGGAGACCAACCACCCGGTATTCTCCTCCGAGAAGGGCGGCATCACGCTGGACGACGGCAACCTCGGCCTCGACATCCAGATGTTCATCGCCATGGATCCGCCCAGGCATGACGAGCAGCGCGCCGTGGTCTCGCCGGCGGTCGGGCCGGAGAACCTGATGAAGCTGGCCGGCGGGATTCGCGAGCGCACCGGCCGGATCCTCGATTCCCTGCCGATCAACGAGACCTTCGACTGGGTCGACCGGGTGTCGATCGAGCTCACCACCCAGATGCTGGCCATCCTCTTCGATTTTCCCTGGGAAGAGCGCCGCAAGCTCACCCACTGGTCCGACACCGCGACCAGCATGACCAACTATGTGTCGGCCGCCGAGCGCCAGGCCGGGATGGCGGAGCTGCAGCAGTGCGCGGCCTATTTCATGCAGCTCTGGCAGGAGCGGGCCCGTTCCGAACCGCGCCCGGACCTGATCTCCATGCTGGCCCATTCGCCGTCGTTCCAGCAGATGAGCCCGCAGGAATTCCTGGGCAACCTGATCCTGCTCATCGTCGGCGGCAACGACACCACTCGCAACTCGATGACCGGCGGCCTGCTGGCGCTCAACAAATACCCCGGGGAATACCGGAAACTGTGCGAAAATCCCGGGCTGGTGGAATCCATGATTCCGGAAATCATCCGCTGGCAGACGCCGGTGATGAGCATGCGCCGCACCGCACTCGAGGATACGGAAGTCGGGGGCAAGGTGATCCGCAAGGGCGAGAAACTGGTGATGTGGTACTACTCCGGCAATCGCGACGAGGAGGTCATCGAAAACGCCGAGGACTTCATCATCGACCGGGCGCGGCCGCGCCAGCATCTGTCCTTCGGCTTCGGCATCCACCGCTGCGTCGGCAACCGCCTCGCCGAACTGCAACTGAAGACCCTCTGGGAGGAAGTCCTCAAGCGCTGGCCGGAGCCGGGCCAGCTCGAGGTCATGGCCGAGCCGATGCGGGCGACCACCTACGCGATCCGCAACTACAAGTCCATGCCGGTGCGGATCAACGTCTGAGGACGCCCGATGACCGAGACCGCACTCATCCTGGGCGCCGGCCAAGCCGGTGCCCAGGCGGCGGCCAGCCTGCGCCAGGAGGGCTTCGGCGGCCGCATCCTGCTGGTCGGCCAGGAACCGCTCCCCCCGTACCAGCGCCCACCGCTCTCGAAGGCGTTCCTGGCCGGTGAGCTGCCCGCCGCGCGCCTGCTGATCAAGCCGGAGGCCTTTTACCAGCAGTTGCAGGTCGAACTCCGCCTCGGCGCGATGGCGACGCGGCTCGACGCCGCGGCGCGGCGGCTGTGGCTGGCCGACGGCTCCCGATTCGACTACGACCAGCTGCTGCTCGCCACCGGCGGTCGGCCACGGCAACTGGACTGCCCGGGCGCCGCTCACCCCCGGCTGCACTACCTGCGCACCGTCGCCGATGTCGAACGCCTGCGCGAGGGATTCCGGTCCGGCGCCCGGCTGGTGGTGATCGGCGCGGGCTACATCGGCCTGGAGGTGGCCGCGGTCGCCGCCCGCCACGGGCTGCAGGTCATCGTCCTGGAAGCGGCACCGCGGGTGCTGGCGCGCGTTTCCGGGGCGGCGATCTCCACATTTCTGCAGCACGTCCACGCCGCGGCCGGCGTCGAGATCCGCTGCGCGACCGCCGTCGCGGGCATCGACGGCGGCCCGGATCTGGCCCGGGTGCACACCACCGCCGGGGATGTCCTGGAAGCGGACCTGGTGCTGGCCGGGATCGGCCTGCTGCCCAATGTCGAACTGGCCCTGGAGGCCGGCATCAGCTGCGACAACGGCATTGTCGTCGACGATTTGGGCAGGACCTCGGCCGCGGGAGTGCTCGCTGCGGGCGACTGCACCAATCACCCCAATGCGATCTACGATTGCCGCTGGCGTCTCGAATCCGTGCACAACGCCATCGAACAAGCCAAGACCGCGGCCGCGACCATGGCGGGCAGGAACAAACCCTATGCCCAGGTGCCCTGGTTCTGGTCCGATCAATACGACTTCAAGCTGCAAACCGCGGGCGTCAATCGCGGCTATGACCGGGAAGTGCTGCGCGGCGATCCCCAGACCCATTCCTTTGCCGTGTTCTATTTGCGCGGCCGGCGCCTGCTGGCCGTCGACGCCGTCAACCGTCCGGCGGAATTCATTGCGGCGCGCACCCTGATTCCCCGGGCGACGGACGTCGAGCCGGAGCGCCTGAGTGATGAAGCACTGCCGCCCCAGGCCCTGCTGGCCTGAATGCCCGACGCGACCACTCCTCAGCCACCAGACTCAACCCCCAGACTCAGCCCCCAGGAAATTGCCCATGATCAAAGTGACCTACATCGAATTCAACGGCACCGAGCGCACCGTCGAGGTCGACGAGGGGATGTCGCTCATGGAAGCGGCGGTGACCAATCTGGTACCCGGCATCGACGGCGACTGTGGCGGCATGTGCGCCTGCGCGACCTGCCACGTTTTTGTCGATCCGGCCTGGATCGGCAGGTTGCAACCGATGGCGGCGCAGGAAGATGCCATGCTCAACCTGGCCGAGGGACGGGCGGCCAACTCCCGCCTCGCCTGCCAGATCAAGGCCGTGCCGGAACTCGACGGCATCGTGGTGCGCACGCCCCTGGGCCAACACTGAGTGCGCGGCGGGATCAGCCGCGGTAACCGTCCCAATAAGGCCGGCGCAGCGCAGCCTTCATGATCTTTCCGGTACCGGACAAGGGCAGCGGCTGGGTGCGGATCTCCACGCTGCGCGGGCACTGATACCCGGCCAGCCGCTGCCGGCAGTGGGCCATCACCGCTTCCGGCGTCAGATCGGCACCGGCCTTGGGCACCACCACCGCATGCACCGCCTCCACCCAGTCCGGATGGGGAATGCCGAACACTGCGCACTCGGCGACCGCCGCCAGTTCGTGAATGCAATCCTCCACCGCCACCGAGGCCACGTTGACACCCCCGGTGATGATGATGTCCTTGATGCGATCGACGAGGTAGATGAAGCCGTCCGCGTCCCGATAGCCGGCATCGCCGGTGTGCATCCAGCCGTCGCGAACCGCCCGCGCGGTGGCCTCCGGATCGCGCCAGTAGCCCTGCATCACCATGGGTCCGCGCACCAGGATCTCCCCCACTTCACCGACCCCCAGGGCGCGGCCATCCTCGTCGGCGATGCGCACCTCGGCGCCCCAGGCGGCGCGCCCGCAGGAGCGCAGCCGCCCGGGATCCGGGCCGTCGAGGACGTGATGACGCGACTCCAGAAAGGTGGCGGTCGGCGACAGTTCGGTCATGCCATAGGCCTGGCAGAAGCCCACGCCGGGCAGCCGCTGCAAGGCTTCCGCCAGCACCGACTGCGGCATCGGCGAGGCCCCGTAGGCGATGCTCCGCAGACTGCTCAGGTCGTGTCCGGTCAGGCCCGGCTCCCGGACCAGCCGGCCGATCATGGTCGGCACCAGCAGCATGTCGGTCACCCGATGGCGCGCCACGGCCGCCAGCAGTTCGCCGCTGTCAAAGCGCGGCAGGATGACGTTGGTCGCGCCTGCGGTGACCATGGTGAATACCCGCGAACCGCCGGCGGCGTGGAACAACGGGGTGGCGTGGAGGTAGACGGTCTCCTCGCCCAGGCGATAGTTGATGATCCCGCTCATCGCGTTCCACAGCAGGTTGCGATGGCTGAGCATCACGCCCTTGGGTCTCCCGGTGGTGCCGCTGGTATAGAAAATCCCGGCCAGGTCTTCGTAACCGCGCAATTGGTCGGCAAGCGGCACCGCCGCGGCCAGCAGCGCTTCGTATTCGCTGTCGCCGTCGCCCGGCCGGAAGTACAGCACCCGCTCGAGGGCGCCGAGCCCGGGCGCCAGATCTTCGATCAAGCCCCGGAAATCCGCGTCGGCGATCAGCGCGCGGGCCCCGCTGTGATCGAGGATGTAACCCAGGTCCGCAGCCGCCAGCTTGTTGTTGAGCGGCACGATGACTCCGCCCGCCCAGAGCACGCCATAGCAGAACTCGAAATATTCGGCACAGTTGTGGGACAGCATCGCCACCCGGTCTCCAGGCTCCAGGCCCCAGCTGCGCAGGACACCGGCCAGCCTGGCGACGCGCCGCTCGAAGCTGCGCCAGTCGAGTACCCGCTCGCTGGCGATCAAGGCTGGACGGTCCGGATTGCGCTCGCAACTGCGGCGCAGCCCCTGGGTGAGATGCATGCGCGGGCCTCGGGTTAAGATGCGGGTGGCGGGCAATGGTAGCGCAAACCGCGAGCGCCACTGTCCCGGCTCCAGAGTCCGGCTCAAACCCAAGGTATCGCCGATGACCGCTATCGATTCCGCGGCCGCTGCCGCCTCCGGGATGTCGCTGCTGGGCACGCCCCATTGTCCGCTGACCGCACTGCGGGCCGCCGAGTTGCTCCTGGAAGCGGTCGCGCCGAATCCCGGCGAAATGCTGCTCGACCTGGCGACCGGGCTCGGCCACTGCGCCGGCCTGGCCAGCCGGCGCGGCGCCATCGCCACCGGGATCGACTCCAGCGAGCGCTGCCTCGACCAGGCGCGGCGCAATTACCCAGATGCGCTTTTCTATCCCGGTGTCCCGGAGTCGCTGGTGTTCGCCGGTGGCTTCTTCGCCGCCTGCGTCCAGCATGCGGGCCCGGGGGTGCCGTCTCCCGCGACCCTGGCCGAAGTCCACCGGGTACTGATGCCCGGCGGGCGCTATGCGGCCCTGTGTCTGGGCTCCGCTCGAGTTCCCGATCAGTGCGCGAACGACGCGGGCGACCGGCAGACGGAGGCCGGGGAGGAACCCGGCGCGGCATTGCGCCAAACCTGGCGAGCCGCCGGTTTCACGCGCATTCGCACAGCCCAAGTGGCCATCGACGGGCAGGCTGCTGTTGCCGGGGGGCAACTGGTTGCACCGCGACCCCTGGTCGGCCCGGGTCTGCCGCTCTCCCAAGCCGGTCGGCCGCCGGCGCTCTGGACCGCGGTTCTGATCGCCGCCAGCAAACCCGACTGACCGATTGCGCCGCCGGCGCCGTGGCGGCGGGAGCCGCCGGGGCTGCCGCCGCCACCGCAAACCCTACTTGGGCTGCGCAACGACCCGCAGATAGGGCTTCAGGGTCTTCCAGCCGCCCGGGAAGCGTTCCCTGGCATCGGCATCCGACAGTGCCGGGACGATGATCACATCCTCGCCCTGCTTCCAGTTCACCGGCGTCGCCACCTGGTGACGAGCCGTCAACTGCATGGAGTCGAGCACCCGCAACACCTCGTCGAAGTTGCGACCGGTGCTCATCGGATAGGTAAGGATGAGCTTGATCCGCTTGTCGGGCCCGATGATGAACACCGAGCGCACCGTGGCGTTGTCCGCCGCGCTGCGGCCTTCGGTCTTGGCCAGCGCATTGGGGTGGATCATGTCGTAGAGCTGGGCCACCTTGAGATCCGGGTCGCCGATCAGCGGATAATTGACCGCGTAACCCTGGGTTTCCTCGATGTCCCCGACCCACCGTTGATGGTCGGTCACCGGATCGACGCTGAGGCCGATGATCTTGCAATTGCGCTTGTCGAACTCCGGTTTGAGCCGGGCCATGTAGCCCAGTTCCGTGGTACACACCGGAGTAAAGTCCTTGGGATGAGAAAACAGTATGGCCCAGCTGTCGCCGATCCACTGATGAAAGCGAATCTCGCCTTGGGTCGTCAGTGCAGTGAAATCGGGGGCCTCGTCACCGATACGAAGCGCCATGGCATCCCTCCTTGATGGGTAGATTCGGCAATTGACTTTGCGGCGGGGGGCGAGGCCCCCGCCGCCGGGCCGGCCGGAGCCGACCGCAATCATGATAGCTCAGGGCGCCCAGTGCACGAACCGCTGGTACTTTTCCTGGAGGGCGATCAGCCACCAGGGCGTAGCCGCGCCCGTGCCGATTCGCTCCAGTCCGGGATGGCGGGCGACCGCCCGCTCCACCAATGGTGCCTGATCGGCTCGGACATCGACGAAAAAGATGTGCTTGCCCTCGTCGAGCAGCCGCTGAAAATCACGGAACTGGCGGTTGGGCAACTGAAAGCCGAGAAATCCCGCCTCCCAGGTACAGAACCCCAACACGACTATCGCCAGCAGGACGAACGGGGTCCAGCCGAAACTGGCGGCCGCACCCGACGCGGCGGCAACGCCGATGACGAGCGCGCAACCCAGGACGCCGAGCGCCGCGCCCAGCAGCCCTTTGCGCACCACGTCGGTCCGCATCAGGCTGCTGACTTCATGCAGCCGGTAGCGTTTGAGCTGGGCTTCATCGTTGGTCAGCACATGGATTTGCGGTCGCACCATGCCTTCGCTTTCCAATTCGGCCTCCAACCGCTCCAGGTCGCGCAGGTCGTCGCTCGCGTAAAGATACCTTTCCATCTCGGTTACCCTCATATTGATGGCTTCCTCGCGAGTGGCGCTCATCGCCTCGGGCGGGCGTGCCGGTCGAGGAACTCGATTCGTAGCGCCACCGCCCAAGATTAGTCCCGCAACGCCCGTCCGCGGCTCCCACGCGGCGGTCGAATCCTTGACCGGAAAAGCCACCGCGGTCAGCATCGAAACCGCTGACCCGGCTTTGGCAACCGATCGCACAATCGTTGTAGGATGGGCATCGATCGGACGCCCGCCGCGCAATCTCTGCGCTGTCGCGGAGTCCAAGGATTGCAGTGGTTCTCTACCCAATGTGGGGCCGGCAACCCATGATCACCAACAGCGTGCGCATCCGCCTGCTCGCCGCGGCCCTGGCCGCGCTGTGGGCGGCCCAGGCACTCCCCGGGAACGCGGAGATCCTGATCTACAAATCGGTCGACGCGCAAGGCAAGGTCAGCTACGGCGACGCTCCGCTGCCGCAGGCGGTGGCGGTGGAGGAAATCCGCCTGGCACCTACCCGGAACGCCGATTCCAGCGCTTTTTCGGAGCAGCGCATCGAACAACTGGCGGCCACCACCGACCGGCTGCGGGACGACCGTCTGGCGCGGGAAGCGCAGCGGACTCCCCTCACCCCGCCGGAGCCCGTTGAGTATGCCGGCTACCCGCCGGACGCTGAGGCTCCCTGGGTCGTTTCGCGTCCCTATCCGGGCAAAGGTCTCGGGTACCCCTATCGGTGGCCACATCGTTTCGATCGCTTCCCGGGACACCCGCGCTGGATCCCGGGGCGGTTCGACCCCGATTGGCGTCCGCCCTACCACGCCCGGCCGGGCTTCGACAGGCACAAGCCGCACCACCGGCACCGGCCAATGCCGCTGCGCCCACCGCCCCGCTAGCAGCAACCGGAGCTAGGGAAGGTCTGAACAATCCGCGCCGCGAGCTGGTCGGGAGCTTAGAAACATGAACGACCTCCGGAATCAGTTCAGTGGTTGAGCAATCTTCTCATGGTCGGTCGCCGAGGCGCCCGGGAACCCTCAATCTCCGCCGGACGGCGGTGTTTCGCGAACTCCGGACGCACCTCTCCTATGTGGTTCGCAACAACTGTCTTCGGACCCTGTACAGATTCGCCAGAGCGCAGGCCACAAACAACCTCGTGGC
>JBMOPO010000018.1:0-136921 GCA_049325095.1 Pseudomonadota bacterium
CCTTCTCCAGCATGCGCGCTGCCCGTAGCCGTCGCCGTTGGAGTGCGTTCAGATCGCGTTTCATAACTCGCTCCGGTTGCCATTCTCACACAAACCATTTGACAACCGAAACGGGAAAAAGTGTCAGCTATTTACGTAAGTCTCAATAATCGCAATGGCACCAGAACCTGCGCCGCCGCCCGGCTCAGACTTCGGCCGGATCGCCGCCGGGTGCTGCCGCCTCCGGAAGTCCCGGTGGATCGACCGTATCGCGCAGCTCGGGCGCGGTCAGCGCCCTGGTCTCCTTGGTCAGCGGCTCCAGCACCTCGATCTTGTGGCCTTTTCCCACCGCTCTGAGGTCGCGAAAGCGGCGCGCCGCGGGCAATACCCGGGATTCCAGGGTGCCGACGGAATCGTTGTAGGCGCCAACGGCATTGTCGAGCCCCTTGCCGACCTTGTACCAGTGCTCGGCGAGCTTGGCGATGCGGTCATAGAGGTCCCGGCCGAGTTCGGCGACCTCGCGGGCGTTGGCGGCAATGGCCTCCTGGCGCCAGCCGTAGGAGACGGCCTTGAGCAGGGCGATCAGGGTGGTGGGGCTGGCGGGAATCACGCGGTTCTCCGCTGCTGATTCGATCAGCGTCGGATCCTGGGTGAGAGCGGCGGAAAAGAACGCCTCTCCGGGCACGAACAGCACCACGAACTCGGGGCTGGGATCGAACTGTTCGAAATAACTTTTCTTGCTCAGTTGGTCGATGTGGACGCGAATCTGGCGGGCGTGGTCCACCAGGGCCTGCTGGCGCGCGGCCTCGTCGGGCGCCTCCACGGCGCGCAGATAGGCATCCAGGGACACCTTGGCGTCGACCACCACCTGGCGGCCGCCGGGCAGTTGCACGATCAGGTCCGGACGCAGGCGGCCGCCTTCGGTGGTGCGCGACACCTGTTCCTCGAAGTCGCAGTGCTCGAGCATGCCGGCGAGTTCCACCACCCGGCGCAACTGGACCTCGCCCCAGCGGCCGCGGGCCTGGGGCTGGCGCAGCGCCTTGACCAGGTCGGCGGTTTCGCGGTGCAGTTGGGGCAGATGGGTGTCGACCAGCGCCCGCAACTGGGTGTCGAGCGCGCGGTAGGCGCCGATGCGGGCCTTTTCCATCTCGTCGAGCTTGCCGTCGAATTTTTCCAGGCGCTCGCGAATGGGTTTGGTCAGGGTGTCGATGGCCTGTTCGCGGGCCTTCAATTCGGCCTTGGCGCCCTCCTGGAATTTGCCCAGGTTTTCCTGCGCCAGGCGCAGGAAGGATTCGCTGCTGGCCTTCAGCGCCTCGGCGGAGATGGCCTTGAAAGTGTCGCCGAGCTGTTCGCGGGCGCGCTCCAACAGGGCCAGTTTTTCGGCGCCGAGCCGCCGCTCGGCATCCAGCCGCTCGGTGAGGCGGGCGTTTTCGGCGCTCAGCTCGGCGAGCCGGGAGCGCGCCGTATCCAGTTCGGCGGCCAGTGCCTCGGCCCGTTGGTGGTGGGTCCGCGACTGGGCATCGAGGTCAGCGAGCCGGGCGCGCGCCCAGGACCAGGCGCCCAGCGCACCAACCGCCAGCGCCATCACCGGCCAGAGCCATTCCGTTGTCATGGGGTCTCCCACAAATCGATGGAATCTCGCCCCCCGGTCGGAGGACTCCGCGTGGCCGGCCATCACTGCCCGGGGCTGCCCTGCCATCGTCACGGACCGCCGGAATTGTGCCACGAACCGACCCCGACTCTGATCGGAGAGCGGCGGCATGCACCGCCGCGATCTGTCCGTTCCGCTTCCGGGCCGAGGAGCTGACAACCCTCGCCAAGGCCGCCCCGGCGAGCCCCGCGTCCGGCCCTCCGGGGCGGGTGGCTGGGGCGCTTTAAATGACGGCCATATTGGCGCGGTAATCAATTGAATCGGGTAACAATTGTTGGTATATTCGCCGCCGCCGGGTGGCCCGCGCGAGTGATGCCGCCGCTGGTCCCGAAGGGACCGAACGGCACGAGTTGCTGCAGCGGGTGTCGAAGCAGACAGTCGGCCGTCGAGGCCCGCTCCCCTATGAACCCACGCCGTCGGCGTGGCGGTAATGCCGAGACGAACTTGTTGGGATAATCGGTCGTCCATGGCCAGGAGCAGCGCCCACAGCGGCGCGGAGCCCGGGGCCGGGGCGGATGATCCGCTCAGTGTCGCACGTGTTGATTGCATGGCGGGAAGCCCACTGACCACCCTCATCCAGTTCAGGCGCAGCTGATGCGCGTCCCCCCTCCGCGCGGTTCACTGCGCCGGAAGCGTGCAGATTCGTCTCCGTTCCTACCGACACCCCTCCGGCGTAACTGATTACGCAGGATCTACATGAAAAGATTGCTCATCAACGCGACGCAGCCCGAAGAGCTGCGGGTCGCGCTGGTCGACGGCCAGCGCCTGTACGACCTGGATATCGAAAACCGCGCCCGCGAACAGCGCAAGTCCAACATCTACAAGGGCGTCATCACCCGCGTCGAACCCAGCCTGGAAGCCGCCTTCGTCAACTACGGCGCGGAGAAGCACGGCTTTCTGCCCCTCAAGGAAATCGCGCGGGAGTACTTCAAGCGGCCGCCGGACGACCCGCAGGGACGGCTGAAGATCAAGGAGATCCTCGAAGAGGGGCAGGAGGTGATCGTCCAAGTCGAGAAGGAGGAGCGCGGCTCCAAGGGCGCGGCCCTGACCACTTTCGTCAGCCTGGCCGGCCGCTACATGGTGCTGATGCCCAACAACCCGCGTGCCGGCGGCATCTCCCGGCGCATCGAGGGCGAGGAGCGCGACCAGTTGCGCGACGCCATCAAGGGCCTGGAGATTCCCAAGGGCTGTGGGGTCATCGTGCGCACCGCAGGCATCGGCCGCACCCCCGAGGAACTGCAGTGGGATCTCGACTACCTGCTGCAACTGTGGCGCACCATCGAGGCCGAGGCCCGCCAGGCGAAGGCGCCCAAGTTCCTGTTTCAGGAGAGCAACGTCATCATCCGCGCGATCCGCGACTATCTGCGGCCCGACGTGGGCGAGGTGATCGTCGACAGCAGGGAGGCCTACCAGCTCGCCGCCGCCTTCATCCAGCAGGTGATGCCGGGCGAAGCCAACCGGGTGAAGTACTACGAAGACACCATCCCGCTGTTCAACCGTTACCAGATCGAACAACAGATCGAAAGCGCCTTTCAGCGCGAGGTCAAACTGCCGTCCGGAGGCGCGCTGGTCATCGACGTGACCGAGGCCCTGGTATCGATCGACATCAATTCGGCGCGCGCCACCAAGGGCGGAGACATCGAGGAAACCGCGCTGCACACCAACCTGGAGGCCGCCGACGAAATCGCCCGGCAACTGCGCCTGCGGGATGTCGGCGGGCTGATCGTGATCGACTTCATCGACATGCTGTCGACCAAGAACCAGCGCGCGGTCGAGGACCGCATGCGCCAGGCGCTGGAGGTGGACCGCGCCCGCGTGCAACTGGGCAGGATCTCGCGCTTCGGGTTGCTGGAGATGTCCCGCCAGCGGCTGCGCCCGTCGCTGGAAGAGACGACCTTCAAGGTCTGCCCGCGCTGCCAGGGCCAGGGCACCATCCGTGGCACCAAGTCGCTCGCGCTGTCGATTCTGCGCCTGGTCGAAGAGGAGGCCCAGAAGGAGAACAGCACCCAGATCCGCGCCATCACCCCGGTGTCGGTGGCCACTTTTCTGCTCAATGAGAAGCGTCGCGCGATCACCGAAATCGAGCACCGCCATGGCACCCGGGTGGTGATCCTGCCCAACGAATCCATGGAGACCCCGCAGTTCGAGGTGCAGCGGATCCGCGAGCAGGACGGCATCGCGGATCTCTACAGCTATCAGGCCATCAACCAGATCGCCGCGGAGACGCGGCCGGATGTGCTGGAAACGGAAGACCGGCTGCCGCCGCCGGCAGCGCCGGCCGTGCAGTCGGTGACCCCACCGGCCCGGGCGCCGGCGCCACCGCCGGCGCCCGAAGTCGCTCCTCCCACTCCTCCCGCCGCCGCCACCCCGGCCCCCGGTCTGGCCGCCGGGGCCCGCAAGGGGTGGCTCAAGCGGCTGGTCGAATCCCTGATCGGCGCACCCGAGCCCGTCCCGATGCCCGAGCCGGTATCGAAAGCGCGGCTGGAAGCCGGCGCGCCCAAGCCGCCCCACCGGCGCGGCGCGGCGGCGCCGAGCGCGGACGCCGAACTGCCGGCCGGAGCCGAGGGCACGGGCCCCGGACGCCGTCGCGGCGGCCGGGGCCGCGGGCGCGGTCAGGCCGGGGCTGCGGAACCCGTACCGCCGGCGGTTGAAATCCAGACCGCCGCGGAAACCGCCGGGGAGGAATCGAGGGCCGAACGCTCGTCGCGGAGCCGCCGGCGCCGCCGCCAGCCCCGCGCCGAGGCCGGCGCGGACGCGGCGGTCGCTGCGCCGGTACCGGAGCAGGAACTCGACACCGCAGAAGCCGATGCCGCACCCGCCGGCCGCCCCCCGCGCCGTCCGGAAACCGGCCGCCGGGAGCCGAGAAGGCGCCGCGAGCGGCAGGCACTGCCTGACCAGGCCCCGGTGACCGCCGGCCTCGCCGAGCACACCCGCGGCGCAGACCAGGACAGCGCGGAGCCGGCCGGCGCCCCGAGCGCGCCAGACGAACTTTTCCCGGCGATCGCTAGCGGGGAAGCCGGCGCCCCGGAAGAGCACGAGGTGCTGGTCATGGCTCCCGAGTTTCTGGCCGGGGATTCGCTCCCGTCCGCAGCCGGGACCGCCCCAGTGATGCCGGCGCAGGGAGAGGCCAGCAGCTCCGCCGCGCCGGAGGCCGGGCCCGAACCGATCGCGGCCGAGCCGATCCCGCCGGCGGCCGACACCTGGGAGCCGGTGCCGCAGGCATCGCCCCAGTTGTCGGCGCCGGTCGAGGCGCAACCCGGGTCCCGGGCGCCGGATTCCGCGCCCCCGAACCCAGCTCCGGCGGCCAATATCGGCCGGGCGAGCAACGACCCCCGCTCCTCGCCCAAGCCGGTGCGGCATCTGGAAGTGGTGTCGGCGCGCATCGAGGTGCCGCTGTCGGGGTTCCTGGACACCAGCCGGCCCGCGCCCCTGGCGGTCCAGCGCATCGATCTGCCGCGCCCCGCCAACGACCCGCGCCGGGCGCGCGAGCGGGCGGATCTGCACGCCGGGGACAACCCGGGCTGACCGAGGGCCCTCCCTCCCTGGCGGAGTCTCCGGTCAGCCGCCGAGACGCTCCGCCAGGGTGGCCAGCAGGGAGTCGCGGGCGGCGGCAAATTTCTCCACCCCTTCCCGTTCGAGCTGCTCGGCGACCTCCTCCAGATCAATCCCGGCGGCAGCCAGCCGCGCCCGCCCGGCGGGCGCCTCGGCAAGCCCCAGCGCCAGCCGCGCCGCGGGATCGCCGTGGTCGCGGTAGGCATCCAGGGTCGCCGGCGGCAGGGTGGTGATGGTGTCGGGCGCGATCAGTTCCTCGACGTAGCGCACGTCGGAATAGGCCGGATCCTTGGTCGAGGTCGAGGCCCACAGCAGGCGCTGGGGGCTGGCGCCCGCCGCGGCGAGCCGGCGCCAGCGTGCGCCGTCGGTCCACTCCAGATAGTGCGCGTAGGCCAGCCTCGCGCTGACCACCGCAGCGGTACCGCGCAGCGAGCGCAGCGCCACGTCTCGGGTGGCGAGCGCATCGATGCGCGCATCGACCAGGGTGTCGATGCGGCTGATGAAGAAACTGGCCACCGATTGGATTCCCGCCACCGGTTGCCCCCGCCGCAGTCTGGACTCCAACCCACCCAGGAAAGCGTCCACCACCGCCCGATAGCGGCTGACCGAGAACAGCAGGGTGACATTGATATTGAGCCCCTCGCCGATCAGGCGTTCGATGGCCGCGAGCCCGGCCCTGGTGCCCGGCACCTTGACCATCAGATTGTCCCGGCCCACCGCCGCCCGGAGCGCCCGGGCCTCCCGCACCGTGGCCTCGACTTCGTCGGCCAGGTCGGGCGCCACCTCGAGGCTGACCAGACCCGCGCTGCCCCCGCTGGCACGCCACTGCGGCAGCAGCACATCCGCCGCCAGGCGCACATCCTCCGTGGTCAGGTCCTGGTACGCTTGGAGTGCATCCGCCCCTTGGGCGCGCAATTCGGCCAGGCGCCCGTCGTAGCAATGGTGGCGGGTGATGGCGTCTTCGAAGATGCTGGGGTTGGAAGTGATTCCGGCCAGCCCGTCGTCATGGACCATGGCTGCCAAGCGACCCTCGGCGATCAGATCGCGGCGGATGTAGTCGAGCCATACCTGTTGGCCGAAGCGGCGCAATTCCAGCAAGGGATTGGGTTTCATGGCACTGCTCCTGCGGTCTGCGGCATCCGTGGGACCATGCGGGATGCTAACAGTTGCGGGGGTGCGGCCCCATCGCCCGCCGCCCCGGACCGCACCGATCCTGGTTGGCCACCCCGCCATCGATCTGTTAGCGTTCCGGACGCCGCCGGCCGCCGGGAAACCTCTCGGGACGGCGCCGCCGGTGCGGCATCCATAACCACCATTCAGGGAGACCACCAATGACCCAGCCACTCGATCCGCCGCTGCGCCTCGCCGGCCGCTGCGCGCCCCTCCTCGGGCGCCTGCTGATCGCGGCCGTGTTCATCCCCGCCGGCCTGATGAAGATCCCCGGCTTCGAGGGCACCGCCGCCTACATGGCGGCCAAGGGCCTGCCGCTGGTGCCCGCGCTCCTGGTGGCCACCATCCTCATCGAGGTGGGCTGCGGTCTGCTCATCCTGCTCGGCTGGCGCGCCCGCGAGGCCGCCCTGGTGCTGTTTCTGTTCCTGATCCCGGTGACGGTGATCTTTCACGGCTTCTGGGGCATCGAGGATGCGGCCGCGAAGGCTGCCGAACAGCGGGCGTTCATGAAGAACGTCGGCATCATGGGCGGGGTGCTGATGATCGCCGGCCTCGGTTCCGGCCCGTTCAGTCTGCAACGGCGGAACCTCTCGACCCCCTGAGAGGTCCACCGCTCGCGGCGGCGATCCCGGAGGACGCCGCCGCCCTCCCCCAGCCACAGATGCACACCCTGCCCCGATCCGGAGATCGCTCCATGCGCATGCCCCGACTGCTCCTCGCGATGACGCTGGCCCTGGCCGGATGCGGCCAACCGGATGGTCGGGAATCCGGCATCGACCGCGGCGGCATGAACCCGCAGGTGGCGCCCGGCGATGATTTTTTCGAATACGCCAACGGCACCTGGATGCGGGAGACCGAAATTCCGCCGGATCGCAGCGCCTGGGGCTCGTTCACCATCGTCCAGGAGCGGAATCTGCAATGGCTGCACGACATCGCCCGCCGCGCGGTCGGCGCCAGGGATCCGGAGCGGGCCCGGGTCGGCGCCCTCTACGCCGCCTTCATGGACGAGCAGCGCATCGCCGAACGCGGGCTGCAGCCGCTGGCGGACGAGCTCGCCGCCATCGCCGGGCTGGAGAGCCATCGGCAGGTCGCCGCCTACTTCGGGCACGCGAGCCTGCTCGGCGTGGGATCGCCGCTGGGGGTCTGGGTCGATCAGGACGCCCGCGACGCGACCCGCTACCTGCTCTACTTCGAACAGGGCGGACTGGGGCTGCCCGACCGGGAGTACTACTTCGACACCAGCGCCCGCGGGCGGGAAATCCTGGCCGCCTACCGCGGGTTCATCGCCGCACTGCTGTCCCTCGCGGGCCATCCCGAGCCCGCGGCCGCCGCGGAGCGGATCATCGGCCTGGAGACGCGCCTCGCCGAACACCAATGGTCCCGGGTCGACAATCGAGATGTCGAGAAGACCTACAACCCCCATGCGGCCGACCAGCTCCGCCACCTGCTGGGCGAGTACGCCCTGGACGACTTTCTGCGCGCACAGCGGCTCGAGGTGCCGGCCACGGCGGTGGTCCGCCAGCCCAGCTACGTCGCCGCCCTCAATGCGCTGTTTGGGGACGTGGAGGTCCCGCTGTGGCGCGACTACCTGCAATTGCGGCTGCTGACCGCCTATGCGCCCTACCTGCCGCCCGCCTTCGAACAGCTCCATTTCGACTTCTATCAACGCACCCTCAACGGCCAGCAGCAACCCCAGGAGCGCTGGAAGCGGGCCATCGAGGTGCTCAACGGACAGATCGGCGAACTGCTGGGCAAGCTGTATGTGGCCGAGCATTTTCCGCCCGCCGCCAAGCAGCGGATGCAGACCCTGGTGGGCCACCTGCTCGATGCCTACCGGATATCCATCAGCCAGCTCGACTGGATGAGCGCCAAAACCCGCGCCCACGCCCTGCGCAAGCTCGAGCGTTTCACGCCCAAGATCGGCTACCCCGACCGCTGGCGGGACTTCGGCGCGCTGCGGCTGCGCGACGACGATCTGATCGGCAACATCCGGGCGATCGCGGCCTTCAACCACGACTACGAAATCGCCAAGCTGGGCCGGCCGGTGGACCGGGACGAGTGGTTCATGCCGCCGCAGCAAGTCAATGCCTACTACAACCCGGGAATGAATGAAATTGTGTTTCCGGCCGGCATCCTGCAGCCACCGTTCTTCAACATGGCCGCCGACGACGCGGTCAACTACGGTGCCATCGGCGCCGTCATCGGCCACGAAATCGGCCATGGCTTCGATGACCAGGGCAGCAAGTACGACGGCGACGGCAATCTCCGCAACTGGTGGACCGACGCCGACCGGGAGCGCTTCGAACGCCGCACCGCCCGGCTGATCGCCCAGTACGATCAGTACGAGGTGCTGCCGGGCCTCAAGGTCAACGGCACCCTGTCGCTCGGCGAAAACATCGGCGATCTGGGCGGGCTGGGGATCGCCTTCACCGCCTACCGGATGTCGCTGGGCGGCGCGGACGACCCGGTCCTCGACGGCTTCTCCGGCGAGCAGCGGGTTTTTCTGGGCTGGGCCCAGGCGTGGCGGGTGAAACGCCGCGACGAACTGGCCGAACGCCTGCTGCGGGTGGCGCCGCATGCGCCGCCGAAATTCCGCGTCAACGGGGTGGTGCGCAACATCGACGCCTTTTACCGGGCGTTCGCGGTCACCCCGGAAAATGCGCTCTACCTGCCGCCGGATCAGCGGGTCCGCATCTGGTGATCCGGGCCCGCCTCAGCGCCAGCGAATCTTGCCGCTGCGCTCGGCAGCTCGCATTCCGGCGGTGCTCGCAATCCTCAGGTACTGCAATACACTGCGGCTGCTCCGCTGCGGCGGAATGCGACCCGCTTTCGCTCGCGACGCAATCTTCACCGGCGCTCAGGGCAGGCCGTCGAACTCCGCACCTTCCTTGACCGGCGGCAGCAGGTCCTCGCGCCGCACGCCCAGTTCGAGCGCCAGCGCCGAGGCCACGTAGATCGACGAATAGGTGCCGAAACAGATACCGACGATGAGCGCGATCGAGAAATTGTGCAGCACCTCGCCGCCGACGAAAAACAGCGCCAGCACCACGAACAGGGTGGACCCCGAGGTCACCAGGGTGCGCTCCAGCGTCTGGGTCATGGACAGGTTCATCACTTCCTCTGCAGACCCCTTGCGCACCAGGCGGAAGTTCTCCCGCACCCGGTCGAATACCACGATGGTGTCATTGATCGAATAGCCGATCACCGTCAGCACGGCGGCCAGCACGGTGAGATCGAACTCATAACCGAAGAGCGCGAAAAACCCCAGGGTGACGATGGTGTCATGGACCACGGCGAGCGCCGCGCCCAGCGCGAACTTGTACTGAAACCGCACCGCGACGTAAAGCAGAATCCCGAGCAGCGCCACCAGCACCGCGATCCCACCCTGATCGCGCAGTTCCGCGCCGACCTGGGGACCCACGAAATCCACGCGGCGCAGCTCCGGGGCACCGCCGGCATCCGATCCGACCGCCTCGAGCACGCGGGCGGCGAGGTCCTCGCCGCCCTCCCGCAGGCGAATCAGCAGATCATTTTCGCTGCCAAAATGCGCCACCACCGGGCTGACGAAGCCGGCCGCGCTCAACCGTGCACGCGTCGCCTCGGTTTCCACCGCCTGCGGAAAGTGCAATTCGATCTGGGTGCCACCGGTGAAATCCAGCCCCAGCACCAGCCCCTTGAAAGCGATGGCGAGGATGGACAGCGTCGTCAATACCGCCGACAGGAGCAGCGCCGGCCGCCGCCAGGCCATGAATCGGATGATCGGGGAGTTGCTCCGCGGGGAATCGGCCATGCATCAGATCCAGAGTTTTTTCGGGTTGCGGTTGCCGCCGTACACCAGGTTGGTCAGCGCGCGGGTGCCCAGGATGGCGGTAAACATGGAAGTCAGGATGCCGAGCGACAGGGTCACCGCAAACCCCTGCACGGGACCGGTTCCGATGAAGTACAGGATGCCGGCCACCAGCAGGGTGGTGAGATTGGAGTCGACGATCGAGGTGTAGGCGCGATCATAGCCCGCGGCGATCGCCCCCTGGATGGTCTGCCCGTTACGCAACTCCTCGCGGATCCGGGCGTTGATCAGCACATTGGCATCCACCGCCATCCCCATGGTCAGCACGAACCCGGCGATGCCCGGCAGGGTGAGCGTGGCGCCGATGATCGACATCAGCGCCGTGAGAATCACCATGTTGGCCATCAGCGCCAGATCGGCGAAGAGTCCGAACACCCGGTAATAGAGCAGCATGAACGCCACCACCACCGCCAACCCGATCTCGGTGGAGAGGATGCCCGCGGCAATGTTTTCCGCGCCCAGGGAGGGTCCGATGGTGCGCTCCTCGACAAACTTCATGGGCGCCGCCAGAGCGCCGGCGCGCAGCAACAGCGCCAGTTCGGAAGCCTCGCGGGGGTTCTGTAACCCCGTGATACGAAACTGCACCCCGAGTGCGCTCTGAATGGTCGCCAGGCTGATGATGCTCTTTTCCTGATAGGCCACCGGGACCTTTTCCACCCGTCCCGCCGCGTCCAGGCGCTCCTCGGTGCGCTGGCGGGTTTCGATGAACAGCACGCCGAGCCGGCGCCCGACATTGTCGCGGGTGGCGCGGGACATGGCCCGCCCGCCCTCGCCATCGAGCGTGATGTTGACCTGTGGCTGGCCGTTTTCATCGTAGGCCGAGGAGGCGTTCACCACCCGATCGCCGGTGATCACCACGTCCCGCTCCAGCCAGGCGGCGGCCTCGCCGCGCTGCGGATCGCGAAACGGGAACGACTGGCGCGACAGGCTCCGCTCGTTGGCCTCGAGGCGGAACTCGAGATTGGCGGTCTTGCCGATGATGCGCTTGGCCTCGGCGGTGTCCTGCACCCCGGGGAGCTGCACCACCAACCGGTTGCGCCCCTGGCGCTGCACTATGGGTTCGGAGACGCCGAGTTCGTTGACCCGGTTGCGCAGGGTGGTCAGGTTCTGGGTGACCGCATAATCCTCGCGCTCGGCGATCAGCGCCGGACTCGCGCGGAGCCGGAGCAGATACCTGCCCTCGGCGTCCTCCCGCTCGACCTCGAGCTCCCGAAAATCGCCCCCCGCGGCGATCTCCGCCGCGCGTTCGCGCCGCTCGGCGCTGTCGAACAGCCCCACCACCGCATCGCCTTCGACCTTCAGGGTCCGGTAGCGCGCCGCGCCACCGGCGGCGCGCAGCGCCTCGCGGAGCTGGGATGCCTTGGTTTCCAGATAGACGCCGAGGATCTCGCCGGTGTCGACCTCGAGCAGAAAGTGGACGCCGCCGGACAGGTCCAGGCCGAGCTTCATGGGCTTGGCACCGAGCGCCGACAGCCAGGCCGGCGTGGTCGGGGCCAGATTCAGCGCCACCACGTAATCGAATCCGAGTTGCTGCTGGACGATGCGCTTGGCGGCCAACTGCTGGGTGGCGTCGCGCAGCCGCAACAAACCGCCACCGCGCGCCAGTTCGCCGCCGAAGTGCTCGATGCCGGCCTCCGCCAGGGCGGCGCCGGCGGCCTCGAGCACCGCCCGATCCAACTCCGCGGCGCTGCTCTGGGGGGTGATCTGGATGGCCGGGTCCGGCGCGAAGAGATTGGGCAGGGCGTAGATGCCGCTCAGGACCAGCACCCCGAGCAGCAGCAGGTACTTCCACAGTGGAAATCGATTCATCGAGGCAGGGCGATCCCGGCGAAAGGGGGCGAGTATAGGGGAATCCCCAGGGCCGTCCAACGAAGCGGGCAGCCGGTCCCGCCCCGGTTCAGCGTTTGTGAAGAAGTGCGCGTCCTGTACATTTCTTCTGTGCGAGTCCGGACAGGCCCGGACTTGCTCGCGCGAATCAGTCGCTTGCGCGCTTGATGTGCGACCGGCCATCCCTGACCGGCTTGAGAGCTTGAAAAATTCACCAGCTCTTGTATGTGTGTAAACAGACCAGCACGGTACAGTCGGATCACCGCTGAGGTGGCCGGACCGGACCGTGCAGCCTGGGAAGCTCTGGAGTCGGCGAGCCTGCTCGCCGGCTCGTGCCTGAGTCGATTGCGCACGGACCCCGTGCTGGTCTCAGGCCCCCGGTTCGGCCAGTCCCTGGGCGCGGGCGAAGTCCATCAGCCGGCCGGCGCCGATCGCCTCGCGCAGGCTGGCCATCAGCCACTGGTAGTGGCGCAGGTTGTGGAGGGTATTGAGCATGCAGCCGAGGATTTCGCCGCAGCGATCCAGGTGGTGCAGGTAGGCGCGGCTGAAATTCCGGCAGGTGTAGCAGTCGCAGGACTCGTCGAGCGGCCGGGTATCGGCCCGGTACACCGCGTTGCGAATCCGGACCACCCCCTGGCGGGTGAAAAGATGTCCGTTGCGGGCGTTGCGGGTGGGCAGCACGCAGTCGAACAAATCGATCCCGCGGCGCACGGCGGCGACCAGATCCGCCGGCGTCCCCACACCCATCAGATAGCGCGGCGCGGCGCCCGGCAGGCGCGGCGCCAGATCGTCCAGCACGCGCAACATGTCGGCCTTGGGCTCGCCGACCGACAGCCCGCCGATGGCGTAGCCGTCGAAGCCGATCTCCACCAGCCGGTCCAGCGAGCGGGCGCGCAGGTCGGGGTACATGCCCCCCTGGACGATGCCGAACAGGGCCGCCGGGCTGTCGCCATGGGCGTCGCGGCTGCGCCGCGCCCAGCGCATGGAAAGCTCCATCGACGCCTGGGCGACCGGCCAACCGGCGGGATAGGGCGTGCACTCGTCGAAGGCCATCACCACGTCGGCGCCCAACTGGTGCTGGACCGCGATCGAGCGCTCCGGATCGAGTTCCACCGCACTGCCGTCGATCGGGGACTGGAAGCGCACACCCGCCTCGCTGACCCTGCGCCGCGCGCCCAGGCTGAACACCTGAAATCCGCCCGAATCGGTGAGGATGGGCCCCGGCCAGCGCATGAAATCGTGCAGATCGCCGTGCGCGCGGATCACCTCGGTGCCCGGCCGCAGCAGCAGATGAAAGGTATTGCCGAGCACCATCTGGGCGCCGACCGCGGCGAGGTCGCGGGGCAGCATGGCCTTCACGGTGCCATAGGTGCCGACCGGCATGAAGGCGGGGGTATCCACCACCCCGCGCGGAAAGCGCAACTGCCCGCGCCGCGCCGCGCCATCCCGGGCCAGCACCTCGAATCCCAGGTGGCAGTGACGCGCGCTCACGCCGGCAGCTCCGCCGGCGCATCCGGATTGCGGGTGATGAACATCGCGTCGCCGTAGCTGAAGAAGCGGTAGCGCTCGGCCACCGCCGCCCGGTAGGCGGCCATGGTGGCGCGGTACCCGGCAAAGGCGGCGACCAGCATCAGCAGGCTCGATTCGGGGAGATGGAAATTGGTCACCAGCGCATCCACCACGCGGAACCGGTAGCCGGGATGGATGAACAGGTCGCTCTCGCCGGCCAGCGGCCGGACCCGGCCCTCAGCATCGGCCGCCGACTCCAGGCTGCGCACGGCGGTGGTGCCGATGGCGATCACCCGCCCACCGGCGGCGCGGGTCGCGGCGATCTGCCGACACAGCGTCTCGCTCACCAGGACGCGCTCGGCATGCATGCGGTGCTCGCGGATGTCCTCGGCGCGGACCGGCTGGAAAGTGCCGGCGCCCACATGCAGGGTCACGAACCCCGACTGCACGCCGCGACATTCCAGCTCGGCCAGCAGCTGCGCGTCGAAGTGGAGGCCGGCGGTGGGTGCGGCCACCGCCCCCGGCACCCGCGCATACAGGGTCTGATAGCGCTCCTCGTCGAGCGCGGCCGCCGGCCGCTGGATATAGGGCGGCAGCGGCACCTCCCCGATCCGCTCCAGGATCGCGGCGACGCCGGGCGCGGCGGGAAAATGCAGTTCGTAGAGCTCGTCGCGGCGCGCGGCGACCAGAGCGCTTATGCCCTGCGCAAAGCGCAGCCCGGTCCCCGGCCACGGCGCCTTGCTGGCGCGGATGTGGGCCAGCGCCCGGTGCGGGTCCTCGAGCAGCCGCTCGATCAACACCTCGACCCGGCCGCCCGTGTCCTTGTGCCCGCGCAACCGGGCGCGAATCACCCGGGTGTCGTTGAACACCACCAGGTCGCCGCGGCGCAGGTGGTCGAGCAGATCGGGAAAGCGGCCGTGGGCGAGGCGGCCGCTGGGGCCGTCCAGCACCAGCAGGCGACTGTCGCGGCGGCGGGCCGGCGGCTGAACCGCGATCAGCTCCTCGGGCAGGTCGTAGTGAAACAGCGTGCGGCGCATCGGGGATCGACAAAAAAAGGCGCAAGGTTAGCGGAAAACCGCGGCATCGCCCAAGGTGGCGCAGGCCCGCCTCGGCGTCGGTGAAGAACTGCACGTCTTCTGCATTTCTTCATCGCAAGTCCGGTACCGGCCCGGACCTGCTCCCGCGGATCGAGCACCGCCGCACTCGATCCGCGACTGGCCGGCCCGGGCTGGGGCCTGAAAAATCCGCCACTTCTCAGAGCAGCTCGCCGGCGATGCGCTCCATTTCGCGCAGCAGTTCCTCCAGCGGCAGATCCTCGGGCAGCCAGAGGGTCACCCGGTCGGCGCCGGCCTGTTCCAGGGCGCGGATGTCCTCCGGCCGCCGCCACTGTCCCTTGCCGCCGAACACCGTCTTGCTCAACTCGGCGGGATCGCGGCCGGCCGCCTCCGCGGCCCGCTGGAGTTTCTCCACCCCGGCGCGAAACTGCTCCACCGACTGCAGGACCGGTAACCACCCGTCACCCCACTCGGCGATGCGCTGGTAGACGCGCTCCGCGGTGAAGCCGCCGAGCAGCACCGGCGGATGCGGCCGGCGCGCCGGCTTGGGAAAGCAGCGCACCGGCGGGAAATCCACGTACCTGCCGTGATATTCGGACTCGTCGCTGGTCCAGAGCTCCTTCATCGCCAGGATGTGATCCTTGGTCTGCCCCCAGCGGTGCTCGAAGTCGCCTCCCAGGATCTCGCATTCCGGCCGGTTCCAGCCAGCGCCGATGCCGAGCAGCACGCGGCCCCCGGAAAAGTGATCCAGCGAGGCGATCATGTTCGCCGCCAGCAGCGCATTGCGCTCCGGCACCAGCAGGATGCCGGTGCCGAGCTCGATGGTCTCGGTCACGGCGGCCGCCCGGGCCAGGGCGATCAGCGGATCCGGCATCTGCCACAGATAATCCGGCGCCGGCTGACCCGGCGCGACCCCGGGATAGCGGTCGCTGAACTGCACCGGAAGTATGGTGTGATCCGGAACCCAGTAGGAATCGAAACCGAGTTCCTCGGCCCGTTTGGCCACCACGGCCGGATCCGCATCCCGGTTCGGCAGAATGGAAAACACTCCGATCTTCATAACGCCCCCTGGGGATTTTTCCCCTTGCTGATATAATCCCGCGCCCGTGCCAGAGTGGTGAAATTGGTAGACACGACGGACTCAAAATCCGTTGGGGTAAAACCCGTGCCGGTTCGAGTCCGGCCTCTGGTACCAGCGCTTCCCGTGGCGCCGCCCGCCCTCACTGGCTCCCCCCATCCGGGGAACCTCCCCCGGGAGTCCTCGCCCGGCGGCGCCGTTCCACCCGTTCCCGCAGCGCCCGCCGCTGGCGGCGCATGATCTCCCGGGCATGAAACAGAGTGGGCACATCGTACTGCCGGCGGGTGAGGATCACCGTGATGATCACCTCCTCGACCGCCACCCAGATGTGAAACAGCACCACCAACTGGAACGGCCAGGCGACATCGCCCAGCACCAGCAGATAGTAGGCCGGCGCCATCAGCACCGCCGACAACTTGGCCGCCCAGGTGTGGTAGCGGGGCAGCTCGTGGAATTTCAGGAGGCTGGTGAGCACCGGGATCAGGTAGAACCCGATCGCCAGATAGACGAACCAGGCCAGGCGGGCGAAGTGCGCCGGCCACAGCCACATCAGGCCCAGCGCCATGGCGGCATAGGTGGCCAGATCCCCCCAGCTGTCGAGCCTCACGCCCAGCTCGGTGGTCTGCCCCCAGCGCCGCGCGAGATAGCCGTCCAGCAGGTCGGTGACCAGCGCCACGCCCAGACACCACAGAAAGGGCTCTGGCCGGCCGGTTTGCGCAAGCCACAGCAGCACCGGCGCAAGCAGCAGGCGCACCGCGCTGAGCGCATTGGGCAGATTGCAGTTGCCGCCCGTCTCAGCCGCGCGCGGCATCGCCGGTCTCCCCCCCGTCCGGCCGGCGCTGGCGCACCGCCTCGAACAGACAGATGCCCGCGGCCACCGCCGCATTGAGGCTCTCCACCGCGCCCTGCATGGGCAGGCGGGCGAGCACATCGCACCCCTCGCGGGTGAGCCGGCGCAGGCCGGCGTCCTCGGCACCCACCACCAGCGCCAGCGGGCCGCGCAGATCGACCGCGTACAGGGAGGTCTCCGCCTCGCCGCAGGCACCCACCACCCAGACCCCGGCAGCGCGCAGCCGGCGCAGCGCCCGGGCCAGATTGGTCACCACCACATAGGGCACCGCGGCGGCGGCGCCGCTGGCGACCTTGTGGACGGCCGCGGTAATGCCCGCCGCGCGGTCTCGCGGGGCGACCACCGCCGCCACGCCGGCGGCATCGGCCACCCGCAGACAGGCGCCCAGGTTGTGGGGATCGGTGATCCCGTCCAGCACCAGCAGCAACAGGTCCCGGCGCTCCGCTGCCAGCCGCAGCAGAAACTCCTCGTCGTGCCGGGGCCCGGGCGCGCAGTGCGCGGCCACCCCCTGATGGCGCCCGTCGGCGCAGCGCTCCAGTTCGGCGCGCTCCGCCCAGCGCCAGGGAATCTCCCGCGACTCGGCCAGGGCGCGGATCCGCTCCAGGCGCTGCTCGCCGGGCCGGCGCGCGAGCAGAATCTCGTGGATCCGCGTGGGCGCGGTCTTGAGCAGCCCCATTACCGCGTGCACGCCGTACACCCATTCACCGCCATCTTCCGCGCTCATCTGCCGACTGGGCCCGCGCCACATCCCGAATTTTCGCGCTGCACCGGCCTCCGCCGCGGGGAACCGGGTACCGACCCGCCGGCCGCACAACCGGTCATCGCCCGGCACCACCCTTGCGCCCGGCACCACCCTTGCGCCCGGCACCACCCTTGCGCCCAGCACCGTTCTTGCGCCCGGCACCGCCCTCGCGCCCAGCACCGCCCTCGCGCCCAGCACCACCCTCGCGCCCAGCACCACCCTCGCGCCCAGCACCACGCTCGCGCCCGGCACCACCCTCGCGCCCGGCCGCGCCACCGCGCCGGGACTCCCCGGGCGGTGCCTGGGATCCGGATCCGGCCCTGCGCTTGCGCGGCCCGCGCCGGGCCTCGCCCCCGGGCGGGCGCGGTTCGGCGCCGCGGCGCGGCGCACCGGCCCGGTCGATCAGTTCGAAATCGATCTTGCGGTCGTCCAGATCGACCCTCGCCACCTGGACCCGCAACCGGTCGCCGAGCCGGAACACCTGCCGGGTGCGCTCGCCGACCAGACGGTGATGGGCCGGCTCGTGATGGTAGTAGTCCTTGGGCAGATTGGTGATGTGCACCAGGCCCTCGACATAGAGGTCTTCGAGTTCCACGAACAGCCCGAAGGCCGTGACGCCCACCACCACGCCCACGAACTGATCGCCGACGTGTTCGAGCAGGTATTCGCACTTGAGCCAGTGCACCACGCTGCGGGTCGCCTCGTCGGCCCGACGCTCGGTCATCGAGCACTGGATCCCCGCGTTGTCGATGGCGGCGCGATCATAGGGGTACAGCTGGCTGGTCTCGTCGCGCTGTGCATCCGGGTGACGGCGCAGATGCCGGCTGCGCGCCACACCGCGCAGCAGCGCCCGGATCGCCCGGTGCACCAGCAGGTCCGGGTAGCGGCGGATCGGCGAGGTGAAATGGGTATAGGCGGGATAATTGAGCCCGAAGTGGCCCAGATTCTCCGCCTGATAGCGCGCCTGGCTCATCGCGCGCAGCATCACCGACTGGATGATGGCGGCATCGGGCCGGCCGGCGATCTCGGCGATCACGGCCTGGAAATCCTCCGGCGTGGGTTCGTCGCCGCCGGGGAGCCCCAACCCGAGTTCGCCGAGAAACTCGCGCAGATTGGCGAGCCGGTCCGCGGGCGGGCGTTCGTGGACCCGGTACAGCACCGGCAGTTTGCTGCCCGCCAACAGCTGCGCCGCGCAGACATTGGCGCGCAGCATGCACTCCTCGATCAGCCGGTGGGCGTCGGTGCGCTCGGCCGGCACGATGCGGTCGATCTTGCGCTCGGCATCGAACAGGATGCGGGTCTCATCGGTTTCGAAGTCGATCGCGCCGCGCCGCTCGCGGGCCTTGCGCAGCAGCAGATACAGATCCTGCAGGGCGTCGATCTGGTCGACCAGGCCGCGAAACTGCCGGCGCACCGGGCTGTCCGGATCCCCGCGCTGGGCCATGAACGCGGCCACCTGGGTGTAGGTCAGGCGCGCGCGCGAATGCATCACCGCCTCGTAGAACTCGAAGTCGCGCACCTCCCCGCTGCCGTCGATGCGCATTTCGCAGACCATGCACAACCGATCCACCTCCGGATTCAGCGAGCACAGCCCGTTGGACAGGGCCTCCGGGAGCATGGGTACCACATGCCCGGGGAAATAGACCGAGTTGCCCCGCTGCCAGGCCTCCTCGTCGAGCGGGGAGCCGATGGGCACGTAATGGGCGACGTCGGCGATCGCCACCAGCAGGCTCCAGTTGCCCGAACGCAGCGGCCGGCAGTACACCGCGTCGTCGAAATCGCGCGCGTCCTCGCCATCGATGGTCACCAGGGGCAATTCACGGAGATCGAAACGCCCACCGCATTCCGCGGCACCGACCCGCTTGGGCAGGCGGCGGACCTGCGCCAGGGCCTCTCTGGACCAGGTGTGCGGCAGTCCGAAGTTGTGGATGGCGATCTCGATCTCCATCCCCGGCGCCAAATGCTCGCCGAGCACCCGGACGACGCGCCCCGCCGGCTGGTTGTGGCGGGAGGGCTGGCGCGTGATCTCCACCAGGACCATCTGGCCGGCCCGGGCCCCGCCGGCATCCCCGGCGGCGATCAACACATCCTGGGTGATGGCCGGATTGTCCGGGCGCACGAAATGGATGCCGCCCTCGGTGAAGTAGCGCCCCACCAACTCCCGGGTGCCGTGCTCCAGGACCTCGACCAGGGATCCCTCGGGCCGCCCCCGGCGATCGAATCCGGCGATCCGCACCACCACCAGATCGCCGGCCATCACCCGGCGCATCTGTCGGCTGGAGAGGAAGATATCCGGCTCCCCGGGCCCGGTGACCACGAATCCGAAACCTTCGGGATGCCCCATCACCCGGCCCTTGACCAGGTTCATCTTGTCGAGCACCCCGTAACCGCCGGAGCGATTCTCGACGATCTGGCCGTCGCGCACCATGGCCCGCAGCCGCCGGCGCAGCGCCTCGCGCTCCTCCGGGTCGGCGAGCCCCAGCACCTGGCACAGCTCTTCGTGGGTGAGCGGACCGGCGCTGGCGGAGAGCTGCCGCAGGAGGTACTCGCGGCTGGGGATCGGGCGCTCGTAGCGCGCCGCCTCGCGCTCGGCCTGGGGATCCGCCCGAAGATGCTTGTTGGCCATTCCGCCGGTTTCCTTGTGTGGGTGGTGGTGCAGGGTGCGATGGGACAGGGACGCCCCTGCCAGGCGCCAGTATGACGGATTGACAAGCCTGGGGGCGATCAGTAGAGTGCGGCTCCCGCGGTGCCGGCCGCGGCCGCCAGCCACGCCCAGGTGGTGAAATTGGTAGACACGCTAGCTTCAGGTGCTAGTGGCCTTACGGTCGTGGAGGTTCAAGTCCTCTCCTGGGCACCATCACCTCAGTAGAAACCATACCTCAACGCGCAAAACAGCCCGCTCCCGGCGGCTGTACTCCAGGCCATTGCCCGCGCTCGGAAATGGGCCGCGTCCCCTGTTGCGCGCCACATGGTTTGCGGGTTGCGGCCACATGGTTTGCGGGTTGCGGCCACATGGTTTGCGGGTTGAATGGCCAAAAAGCCGGGTTGAGGCGCCTCTAATCAGATCCGGAAATGATATGCCTTTGGGTTATGCGGCCGTCGCGCACTAGCGCGACTCTTTGTAGCGCGTCACATGGTTCGCGGGGATTTTCGCCAGGCGCGTCACATGGTTCGCGGGCCGAATTCTTGCTTGTAAATTCGGGGCCCCAACTTGGTGCAAGAAAGCCGGTTAATCGGGCGGCCCAGCGGGCATTTTGAGAGACCCTTTTCCGCTAGGATTTCGGCCACGTCATCGATGTGCAGGAAGTCACAGAGGCGGCGTAGTCATTCATTTTCTGAATGATAGCGATGCGTCCGATGCAGCAGTTGTCCCCGGGCGCTGCGAGGCGCGGAACGCCGAAGGCAGCCACTTGGCCATCTTCAAGCTTCGCGAGCTTGTCGCCATTCTTCGCTCTCTGCCGTTCCTGTAATGCATTAAAGCCTCCAGAACAAATATAACCTGCGGCTATTCTTCAAGGCTCCTTTCCGCGCCAGAGCGCGACCATTTTCTCGCCGCTCCGACCCGCCACATAACCCCCAACACCCAGGTTCATGAGTGCCCACAACCTCTCGGGGAGGTCGAGTATCGGGGCGGTATCTGCGCCGAATATGGCGTTCAGCCAGGGCGAGACGAGGTAGTTGTTGGCTACGATGGCGACGATCGTCAGCATGAGGATGGGGCGCCAGTTGCGCTGTAGCCAGCTGGATCCTTGAGCCTCTGCCTTGATGATGTCGACCGCGCCTTGCAGCTCGGCAGAGGACTGACTGAGCAGCTGGGTGGTCAACTCCGCACGCAGCTTGTTGGCCTGATCGCGATCGGGAACCGCCCTGTCGATGACTTTGCCCAGGAGATCGGATAGGGCGGGGATAAAAGCAGCTATCACGGTAGGCCCCCATTGATCTGAGGTGACACGATCGCAGACAGCGAGCCGATGTCGGTGTAAATCTCTTCAGTAGTGGCAGCCGGTCGATTTGAGTGGAGCGGCCCCAACGAGTGGAACCACCAACATGCAGACAGCCACCTGGCGGCTACCGCGCCTCCAGAATGTACACCTCGCTGGCCCAGGTGAATTTCGTTCCTGGGGCTGGCAAGCTGTTGCAGATCGGGGGCAAAAGTTTGGTCCTGGGCGCCATCCGGCCTACCGTGGCCTGGTGCCTGATCGTGATGGTGATCGGCCCGCTGCCGCTATACTCCGCAGCGCTCATCACACCGTCCAGCAGCAGCACCGGCGCGCCAATCTCCTCGGTGCCGAAAAATCCGTAGCCGTCCTCGAAATATCCATCATCCACGATCCCCGGTCGGACCCGGTACGGTAGCAGACTGATCGTGCAGGGTTGCCCTCGCCAAGCGCCGGTGAGCAGCCAGTCGGTATCCGTCGCAGTCGGAACGATGGTGATGTCGGCGGAGCGCCAGTTATCGGCCCCGCGCACGCCGGCGATGCCGCCCTGGTATGCCAGCCCATCGACTACCCGGTCTCCCTGCGTGCTCCACCGAGCAGCGGCGTCCTGCCACATCGTGCTGATCAGATATACCGGGTTGGTGGCGCGCTCAGCCAGGATCGCGCGCTGATTGTCGTCCAGGCTCAGCATCAGATCATCATCCGTATTTTGTTGCCGACGACCTGGTCATAGAGTGCGATCTGCCACCCACCGCCATTACCGCCGGCGCTTGGCCACACCACATCTCCGGTCGCGCCCGCGCTGGTGAGCTGCTTGTCGTAGATCGCAGCCACGGCACTGCCCTGATCGTTCAGGAAGCGCTGCGTAAATCCGCTGGGCGTCGTGCCTGGGGTTGCCTGTGAAAACAGCACCACCAGCCGATCATTGTTGCCCGTCGCGGTCACTGACGGCGCTGTCGTGGTTGCGATCGCCTGTGACGCTGCCGCATCGATCACCCCCGGGGGGCTGGACGGCGCGACGGGAGCATAGCGCGCGATTACCCCAACTGACTCGACAATCGCTATCGATGTCGTCCAAGTGTAGTTCGTCGGCTCGGACGCGCCGGCAATTTTGGTGTACACCGCAGTCCGTGTCGATGGCGCCGTGGTAAAAGCGCCTTGTGATGTCCATCCCGACGGTGGGGTGATCGTCGGGGCGGATGATCCTCTGGCTGATATCTGGGCGATCAGGATATCGCCCTCCACGGTCCCTGTCGGCTTGCTTACCGTGATGTTGGTGCCGCTGGCTGGCGTTGCCGACGCGTTGCTCTGGTAGTCGATGCTCATCAGGCGGTGATCGTGTGCTCGATGATGATGGTCAGCTCCAGGTTGTACGGCGCCCCGGACACTGCGGTGACGATCGGCTGGATCCGGTCATCGGCCGCGAGCGTGACATCTGCCGGATCAGTCGTCGTCGCGGTCGTGGTAACGCTCATCCCGGTGAATCCGGTGATATCAGTCCCGTTTTTCTGGAGCTTCACGGTCGCGCTGGTGCCCGCGCCCAGCTTGTGCCGCGCGGCGATCAGCTTGGCAGTCTGGCCGGTCGCCGGGAGCGGGAAGTAGAACCCGGGGATCACGTCCAGATTGCCACTGGGTACCTTTATCTCGCCGGCCACTGCCCAGGTATGCGCGGTCCTGAACACGTAGGTCGGCGCGATAACCGACTTGCCGTTGGCTCGCATGTACCCGATGCACCGCCAGTTGCCGCTGCCGAGCGACAACATCACCGCGACATCCCCGGCAGCGGTGGTTATGTTGGCACCACCAGGCAGGATCAGGCTGGTCTCGTTGTGGGTCAGCGTCAGCGCTCCGGCAAACGTCAGCACCCGCACCGCCCCGCTGGCGATGGTGTCGAACGCGGTGATAGTGGTGGTGCCGGTGATGCTGATCGCGTTCGCCGATGCCGCACCGATGCCGACGGTAGCGGCGCTTGCCAGTGACACAGCAGGCGCGTGATTGAGCGCACCAGTGAGTGTGCCGCCGACGAACGGCAGCCGGTAGCCGATGCGCACCTTCTCGACCGCGATGCCGCTCTCCTTGCGGTAGTACACCAGCTCATCGGTAACGGTGTCCGGCACGACGAAATAGCCGCCCTCGGCAGTTGCCGCCAGACCGTCGGTGGTGGTCGGGTAGAGGATTCCGCCGGACGTCACGATGTCGCGAGACTGCGTGACATCCGCGTGTATCGTCTCCAGCTCGGTCCAGTTCGCGTCTGCTTCCGGGTAGGTCAATGTCCGGTTGACATCGCCGCGCTTCGTAAATGCCATCTTATGATCCCGGTTGGTGCATGATGAACGCCAGCGCGTAGTAGGCGGGCGTGATCGCCACTGTGCTGGAGATATCGTGATCGTGGTAGACCGTGCCGCCGTGGCCGCCGCCAGTAGCCGTCATGTCATTGTTGACATCGCCGCCCCGATGACTGTGCCCGCGCTGATCCGTCGTCGCCGTCGCCGTGGCGGTGTTGTCTCCGGCGGCGGTGCCGGAAGCGCCGGATACGATCTCGGCGAAGTAATCCCGCATGTCCGGGGTCTGGTTGGTGCCGTCGCACAGCACCCAGTTCGACGGCACAGCTCCGCCATCCCACAGCGCGATCATCCCGGGAGGTACCGCCGCATCTCCGGTCGCGGTGTACAGCGCGAGCCCGCGCCGCTTGAGTGCCGCGACCACGGATAGCGTGGCGGTGTGGCTATGGGAGGCTCCTCCCGATACCGACGAAAACAGGTCTGCGGTCGCAAACGCCGCCTGCGCGCTGCTGGTTGGCGAGGCGGTATGCCGGTGGGCATCGCTGGTGCTACCGGTGGTCAGGGAAGCGGTTTGCGACGCCGCCCCCACCGAAGCATTGGACGACGACGCCTCCAGCACACGTCCGGCCGGGCCGGTATCCCGTACCCAGTTGGTTGCTGATATGCCGGAAACCCCGAGCATCTGACAGCCGGATGGCACCGTTGTCAGCGTGGATGATGCTTTGATCAGCCGGCGCTGTTGCCGCAACGGATTGAGCGTGATCGATCCACTACTGAAGGTGTGTTTGTGCGATGGACTGCCAACGGTCCCAGTCGGATAGGTCTGCGCGACCGGGCTGCCGCCGAATACGCTGGCCGGTGACGAAAACCCTCCCGGGCCGCTGCTGTGGCCACCGTCCGTCGTGGTGTTCCCGGAGAACGACACTGACCACCCGCTGCCGCCAGTCGCTCCCTGGGCATAGGCACCTCCGGCGCCGACGATCAACTTGCTGTCGGCAGCAGAGAACGCTTCCAGTCCTGCGGGGGTGCTCGCATCTGGCCGCAGGATGATCGCCCCGGAGGGCAATGCTCCGCCGGCGACCGGCGGGACCTCGCTGGGGTAGTGACTGGCATCGTACAGGTCGCCGCTGACCGCGTAGCGCCCGGGCTCCTGCATCCCAACGGACAGGATACGTACCGGCATATCAGCGATGCCGCGCGCTGCAGAGGCGAGTCTGATCACATCACCGGGCTGGTATTCGACCCCGCCGTCGAAGGCCGAAAACGATACTGTTACCCGAGATTGCAGCCGATTCAGGCGCGCCAGCGCTTTGTTGTCAGCCTCTGCGAGGGTGACAACACCGTCCATCCGCACGGTGGACTTACGGGCAGATACTCCGGATAGCTTGCGCCGTACCACAGCCGTTTGCCACTGCGCGGCATCCGTGCGGGTGCTCTGATAGATCAGCTCGATTTCGTCTGGACTGTCGCTGTTGTCGGCATGCCGGATACTCAGAGAGTCACGCACCCAATCCGTGATCAGCGGTACCGACGCCAACGTCACCGCCTGATCCGGAACCAGTTTGATTGCCGAACCCTCGTGGACCCAGAAGCATTCTGCGTAGGTGCTGAACAGGTCGAGCAGGTCTGGCACGATTTGGGAGGGTGAGCCCAGAACGATACCGAGCCTGGCGCGCTTGGTGGAGCCATCGGCTAGCAGAGAATCGCACCAGTTGGCGGCCGCTGTGAGGTTGGATACCGTGCCGCCCAAACCGTAATCCGGATCGGTGATCAGATCGGCCATGCAGAGCGCGCTGTTGTCGCTGTAGGTCGTAAGCCCAGTGCGCGGATCGTACACCTTGCGCCCGCGCACCGTCGCGCGCAAGCGCGGGAAGCCGCCGACGCTGGCCTCCGTGGTTATGCGCAGCACCACATAGGCTATCCCGCGCAGCCCGTTGCCCTCGTCGAAGCGCATCGAATCATTGAACGCCGCGATTGCGCTGGAGAGCGTGCTGTCCACCGTCTGCGTTGCCAGCCCACGATAGGTTGTCACTGTCACGCCGCTGATCGTGCTGGCGTCCACGTCGTTGATCTGCACCATCTCGATCGCGTCGATCTCGCCGACACACAGCGCGTAGCCCAGCACCAGGTCCGTGCTGATAAGGCCCTGGGCAAACAGCAGGCCAGGCACGTTGGTTCGGCCGTACACGATCGGGATCGGCTGCCCCTCCGCCGCTACTGTGATGGTGCGCTCGCGCGTGGTCGGCGCCTGCTTGTTGATGGCGCTGGCCGGCAGGCGGCTTCCGCGCGCCGATTGTTGAGCTACCGGCACGCCGACGTAATCCGGCAGTCTCGGGGTGATCGCCATCAGACCAACCCGGCCTTGCGCATCAGCTCGCGCTCGATGACGATGCGATCCGCATCCGATATGCCGTGCTGGATATTCACAAGGCCATAGATTCGCCCGGCGAACGTTGTGAACCCTAACCCTCCAGTCGGATTATCCCCAGCATTACTTTGTGCTGATGTCGTCGACGCGGTGCCGCACAGGATGCTGTTGAGGTAACCGCGTCTCTCGGCGTTTGCCGTGTCCATGCGCAGTGATCCGACATACGCCGTGTTCAGGCTGATTGAACCAACGGTGCTGTTTACGGATTCATTGCCAAGCACAGCGGAGAAAGCGCCGTTATTAGACACATGGAGAAATGGGTGCTGGTGCGAAACATCGAACGCGGTGCCGCGTTGCCAGTACATTACCGAGGAGGGTCCCGGTAACGACGTTGGCAGAAACGCTAGCGCCGCGAACAGCCCCGTGGTCGGCACCGGCATACCCGTCGGGATTATGAGAGCGTCGTCACTCCCGTCATATTGCAGGTAATACCGCCCGCCGCTGTCGCGCAACAGGATTGGGCGCGCCGCCGCCGTCGCTTGCATGGCGTTGAGCGCAAGGTTTCCCTTGTCGTCAATCCTCGCGACCGGAAGCCCGATTACCGCCGGCACCGTGCCGGCAGTGTCCTGCCACATCGTCGATAGGTCGCTCGGGTCATACCAAACCGAGGGCTTGGCGTAGGCGGCGATGATGGTGGCGACGGGGTCTACAATCAGGGCGCGGGTTCCGCGGAACACGGCCGAGACATCAAACCGAGTGGCGGACCGCAGTTCTTCGCGGGGGCCTTCGATCAGCTCCACGGTATATCGATAACCGCCGGCATCGAGCGCCACCTGTTCCATGCGCCTGCCACGCAAAAACCCCATCAATGCATCGCGTTCGGCCACGGTCAACAGTTCCCAGCTGGCATTCAGCCGGTAGAACTCCCGCGAGTTCAGTTCACGCCGGTGCAGGGTGCCATCGTCTGCGTAATCGAGCAGGATGCCCCAGTCGGCATCGACCGTCGCCGCGACCGACAGCGGGCGCATGGATGCCGGCAGGGAGACGGCCGCCATCAGAGCGCCACCTCGGAGCCCGTGCTCACGTTCACCCGTATCGTGCTCGGCAGCCGGGATACCCAGGCGGCGAACTGATTACTGGCGGCGAACTGCTGATCTGCCGCGCGCTGCTGGGCAGATGCAGCGGCCTGCTGCTGATCAGCCATGGCGCGGATGGATTCGGCCATGGTGTCGCGCAATTGCTCGATGGCCGCCTCGGTAGCGCCCTGAATCGCGTTGGCCACCGAGCCCGGCGTGCCGGTGTCCCCATCCGCCTGGACCGCATCGAGCGCGGATTGCAGCTTGTCCTGTACCAGGCTCTGCATCTCGTCGATGGCGTGCAGGATCTCGCCGCGCATGGCATCGCGCGACCCCTCGCCCAGGGCCTGATAGGCCTGTTTCAGCAGCGCGTCGTAGCGCTCCGCGGCGGCGGCGATCTCGCCCGGATCATTGAGCGTGGTGATGGTCTCGGCCAGCGCGTCCGCCTGGTCACGGAAGTAGTTGTAGCGTTCTTCTTCGGTTTTCAACCCGTCGATGAAGATGCTTTCATAGGTCGCCGAGAACCGCGCGGCAGACGATTCGAGCGCGCCCATGATCTGCCCGATCAGCTGCAGCTCAGTCTGATAGCGATCCTGGACGGCCACGGCGAGCGCAGTAAAATCCAGCTCGGTGACGGCCAGCTCGGCCGCGCCGACGATGGCATCGCCCTGCTCGCGCCAGAGCGCGAACACGCTGCGCTGGGATTGCTCCCAGGCGGCCATGGCATCGGTGTCCAGCGACCGCTGCAACGAGCGCAACTGGGCTCCGAAGGCAGACACCCGTTGAATCTCCGCCGGCGATACCGCCGCCGAGATCTCGGAGAGCGAACCGAGACCCTCGAACAGTCCGCCGCCGCTGCGCAGGTCCTCGCGCACCGTCAGCAATCCCTGGTAGGCGTTGATGAGATCCTCGGCGGTGTCGCCGACCAGGGCGCCGGCGGCATCCTTGAGTTCGGCATCGAAGGGCGCCGATACCGCATCGATCCAGGCCCGCACGAAATCCTTCGCGGAATCCGCCGAGATCCCGAACTGCCCGCCGCCAAAGCCCGCGGCCTGCGACAGGTCGACCTGCAAGCCCGCTCCGCGGGTCAAATCGGTGAGGGCCTTATCGATCGCCGCGAACTGATCCGTAAGTGCCTTGACGGCATCGCTACCCTGCTCGCCAACGCGCTGGGCCTCGCCGGCCAGGCGCAGCCCGCTCGCGCCGGTGATATCGGCCACCGTCCATTTGCGCTCGGCGCGCGAGGCATCGCCGCCGGCAAAAATCGCCGCGCGCGTCTCCGGGCCGTCGCCTGCGAAGACAGAATCCAGCGCACTGCCGATGAAGGAGCCGGCCAGTGCCCCCAGCGGCCCGCCGAGGGCACCCAGTGCAACCGGGGCAAAGGCCGCGCCGGCCAGCCCGCCGCCGATCCCGCCGAGTTGAGAGACCGTCCCGGCTTCGCCGAAGGCCATCTGGCCCAGTTGCCCGCCCGCCCAGCCGGCGCCGGCACTGATCAGCCCGCCGCCCACGAGCCCGCCCGGCAGTTCGGCGATGCTGGCGGTGGCGTTGGCCAGCTCCGTCGCCACGGCACCCACGGCGCCGCCCTGCAGCTCCAGCTGCGTCAGCATGCCCGTTACTTTGGCTTCCAGGCCAGGGAATAGCTGCCCGCCGCTGAACAGCGCGCTCAGCGCGGAGGAAGCGCCACCCGATGTCCCACCGGTCGCGCCAGTCCCGCCCTTGCCGCCGCCGATGCCCAGGACCTGCCCGATGCCGGAAAGGATGGGCGTGCTCGACGGCGACAGCCCCAGCAGCGCGCCGGCGCCGAAATTGAGCACTTCGCGCTTCAGCCGGCCGAGCAGATCGGCCCACACATCTCCGATCGAATCGGCCGAATCCAGGAAGGCGCCGACGATCTCCGTAACGAATGCATCCCAGGCCCGGTTCGCTTCTTCGCGCGCGCCCTTCTCGGCCTCGATCTGGCCGCGCAGCTGCTCCTCCGCGCGGGCCTGTTCATAAATGGCAGTCCGGTCCTGCTGGCGCAGCTCGTGGCCATCGGCGAGCAGGGCGTTGATGCGCTGCTGCGCGGTCTCCTCGATGCGCTTCTGACTCAGATAACTGTCGTAGGCATCGGCGCCACCGCGCAGCGCGGTGAGCTCGGCCTGCAGCGCGGCGAGCGTCTTCGCGTGGGCGTCGGTTATCGCCACCATGGGGGCGCGCAGGGCCGTGAGTTGTCGCTCCAGCGCCTGCTTGGCCTGCACCATGGCACGGGTATCGCCCGTCTCCCGCGCAATCGCCTGGTCCAGCATGGCGATCTGTGCAATCAGATCGCGCTGCCTGGCGGCCAGGGGGTTAGCTGCGTCGACGATGCGCTGCAGCTCCTGCCGATGCTGCTCGGCCGCTTTGGCCGCCTGGTCGTAGCCCTGTTTCGCCGACCTACCGTAACTGGTCACCGCAGCTTCACTTTGCGCGATTGCAAGCGCCGTCTGCCGCAGCGATTCACCCTCGGCGCCGAGCTGGGCGATGTTATCGACGCCCAGCGCCTTGAGATGTTCGGCCAGGATTTTCTCGGCCTCGCGCTGGATCAAAAACTGCTGATGGGCTGCCTCGCCATGCTGCATCGCGGCGAGTTCGGCCTGGCTGACCGCGAGCCTGTTTTTCTGCGCCGCAACCGTCGCGGCGATGGCGGCGGCATTGCTCTGCTCGCCCGCCGCACTCTGCTCGGCCGCTGCCCGCTGAGCCTGATAGGTTCCGTTCACCACCGCCAGCAGATCCTTGCGGGTCTGGAACTGATCGCGCAGCACCCGCTGCAGATCTTCTTCCGCCGCGCGCGCCGCAGTGAGATCGGCCCCGCGCACACCGGTATTCGGCTCGTCGACAAGGCCCTGATAGGTCTCGATCAGCCGCCCCTGGGCCACCAGCGCATCGGTGGTTTCCTGGATTTTGGCGTTGACCTGGTTCAGCCGGTTTTCGGCCTGCAGGCGGCTCAGCTTGTCCATGCCCAGGCTCAGCTTTTCTGTCTCGCCAGCCAGTCGCTGTGTCTTCTCGGCGGTGGTCTCCAGCGTTGCGATGTAGCCGATGAGCCCGCCGATCGCGAGACCGATCACGCCCGCCGGCCCACCGAGCAGCGCCAGCGCGGCCTGCAAGATGCCGGCGGCGCCGGCCGTGGCCAGCATCTGGGCAGCGCTCGCCGCCAGACTTGCGACCAGGCGTCCGCCCAGCGCCGTGGCCAGCACCGTCAGCCCCGACAGCAGCTCATCGGCATGGGCGGCGAGGGTCTCGACCCCGGACGACAGCCCCGCGAGCAGAGTCGCGAACGCCCGATTTGCCCCGGCCTCGCCCAGCGCCATCGCCAGCTTGGAGATGTTGTCGCCGAGGTTCGAGGCCTGCCCGGAGAGGGTGTCCATCTGCGCCGCGGCGGCGCCGGCGAAATTGGTGCGGGCGATGCCCTGCAGATACTGCTCGATCGCCTGGGCGTTTTTCTGGACGACCGTGGTGACGCCCTTGAAGGTGAAGCTGATCTGATCGCCCTGCTGCGCGGCGATCACCCCGAATTCCTTGAGGCGCTCCATCTCGCCGGTGGCCGCGTCTGCCACCGCCTCGACGAACTGGGTGAGATCCCGCCCCATCGCCGCCGCGAAATCGGCATATGCGCTCAACGCCTCGATGGAGGGATCGAGCCCGCGCGCCTTGAGCGCCCGGAAGGCATCGATCGACTGCTCGAAGTTGAACGGGGTCTGCGCGGCAAAGTCGAGCAACCGCTCCCAGACCACGGCGGCCTCGCCGACACTGCCGGTCAGGGTGCGCAGCGCCGCCTGCGAGGCCTGCGCCGCGGCGTTGACCTCGAACAGTTGCCGGGCGAGGGACACACCGCCGAGCGCGCCGAGCAGCACGGTCAACTGGCGGGCTTGGGCGCCCAACGCCGAGAAGGCCGACTGTTGCTGGCGCGCGGCCTCGGTGCCACGCCGCTGGGATTCGGAACTCTTGTCCGTCTCGGTGCCGAGGCCGCCGATGGCCACCCGGGCGCCGTTCGCGTCGCGGATGAACGCCTCGCCGCCTTCGAGCTCGATCGAGATCCCGAGCTTCATCGGTTCAGCCACGTGCCATCTCCTCCAGGGCGGCTCGCTCCATCACGGCGAGATCCTCCCACAGGCGGTCGCGGCCGGCATCGTCGAGCGCCCGGCAGGCGGCGATGCGCTCCAGGCGGGCAGCGACATCGGCCCAGCGCAGGCCGGTGCGCAGGCATTTACCCGTGGGTGCCACGATCCGTTCCCAGCTCGAGGAGACCGCGAAGAAGGCGCGCGCCGCAACCGCATTGACGCACAGCAGTTCGAGATCCCGGTGGTGTTCCGCGCTCGCCGCGAAGGCGGCGATATCCGCATCGGTGGCGCCGAGGCCGCGCATCTGCGCGATCGTGGCCTCCATGTCGGGGTGGCCTAGCGATCGCCCGCCGCTGGCCCACCAGCGGGCGAGCTGACGGAGTTTCCCAGGCGGGCCGCGTCGCCACTCTGGCTCTGCTGCCAGGCCGCCACTACCGCCTCGCGGATGATGCGCACGCCCAGCAGCGCCCGCTTGATCTCGTCCGTGCAGGGGAGCGGTTGGCCTTTCGTGTCGGTGAGATCCTCGTCCCAACCGACCAGATACTGCATCGCCTGTTCGATCTGGATCTGGGCCGCCTCGACCAGCGATCCCATGGCGACTCCGGGGCCGTCGTGGCCCTCCGCCGGTGCGGCCTTGCTGGCCGCGAGCACGGTCTCGATCATGGCGCGCACCTCGTCGATTTCGAGGTGGCGAAAACGCGCCGTGAAGCCGTGCTCCTCGATGGCGCCGCCATTGGGCACCTTGACCACCACGGGCCAGTCGTATTCGTCTACCAGTTTCAGCGAAAAGCTCATGCGATGGCCCGATCAGCGATGGGTGATGGTGTAGTCGGAGTTCTTGGTGGTGGGGCGGACCGCGCCGGTGATGCGCAGATAGGCCAGCCCGTCCTGAAAGCTGCGCACGCAGTTCTTCAGTTGGATGTTCGCCACCGCCGCCTCGAAGATATGCCCCGCATCGGTCACGTTGATGCCGCGCTGGAACGCGAACGCCACCTCGGCGTTCTTCTGGCAGAGATCCCACCAGTTCTTGGGGGTGACGTCGTCCTCGCGGATCAGCAGATCGATCTCGCTGCTGCGCGAGACCTGCTCGACCGTCTCGCTGCCCACCGTGGCGATGTACTTCACGTCGGCGCCCTGGGTCAGGGTCAGCTCGCGCATCGCCACCGCGGTGGTGTCGAGGGTGCAGGTGGGCACGGTGGACTTGTTGACCGGCCGCGGCTTGGCGAGGCTCGCAAAGCTCACGCCCGCCATCGCGCCGGCGTTGGTCGGCGCCGCCACGAACAGGCCGACGCCCTCGAAACGCAGCTTGGGCAGGCCGGTCGTCGAGAGCAGCCAGGTCAGGGTGCCGCGCACCCCGACGATCTTGTGCTGCAACACGCCCACCTGGTAATAGATGGAGGCCGATTCCGGCGCGTCTTCGATCGGGGTGTAGGCCACCTTGGTGGTGGCGGTGACGGTCTCGGCATGCCCCGCCGCGCGGTAGAGCACGGCATAGGCCGGCGGCGTGTCCACCGCGCCCGCACCGACCAGCTCCACCGTGAACTTGACGGTGACGAACTGGTTCAGCCGCACCGAGCCCTGGTTGCCCATGAAGCCGGCCATATTGTTGCGCTCGGCAATGGGGCCGTCGAGCGTGTTGACCTCGATGTCGGATACCAGCAGGGCATTGGCGCCGGCGGGTACGATATCGACTCCGTAGGTGGTCTCTTTCTTGACCGCGATGATCTGGTTCTGTTCCCGCAGAATGAGCGGCATCAGCGTTGCTCCTCAATAGATGATGGGGCGGTGGCGGGCTCGGCCTCGACCAGCATGCCGCCCTCGATGCGGTAGCTGCCGCCGCGTTCGGGGCGCGGATCCGGCGTTTGGGGAAATGGCGTCCGCGGCGGTTCGGCGGCCTGGGTGGGCACGGTAGACGACTTGCTCGGCTTGTCAGCCACTGATTGGTACCTCGTAGCGTTCGGTGATGAATTCATCCTGATGCCAGTGCGCGCCGCCCTCGAAATCGAACAGCGCCGAGGGGCCGCGCACCAGCGGCGCCTCGAAGCCGGGCGGAACCCAGCCGTAGAGCGCATCGCGGATGCCCTGGCGCACCTGGTCCATGATCGCGTTGGTGCGCTCGCCCTGGCGGTCGTTGGCCACCCGCACCACGGTGATGACCGCGAGGTGGTAGATCACCCGCTGGAGCGCCGACAGATCGGTGGTGCGCTGGTCCGCCTGAGGGTCTTCGCGGAGCACGATCACGAACGCCGCCGGGGTCTGGGGCGGCACCGTCAGGCGGTCGCCCTGGCGCAGCGCGGCTAGACCCGCGGCCCCGGCGATCAGGGCGAGCCCGGTGACCGTCGCCAGCCGCGCCTCCACGTCGGTGCCCAGCACGTCAGTAGCCGCCGCCCGGCATCACCCGGCGGCCGGTCTCGAAATCCATGCCGCCGGCCGGGGCACCCAGCGCCGCGGCGGAGAGCCGGATCTCACCGGCGGTGATGGAGCGCAGCAGCCGCCGCGCCTGCTCGCCGCGCTCGGCAATCGGCTTGGGGGCGTCGTCGTCATAGAGCCGCAGGCGCGCCAGGTCGGCCGCGCAGCCGGCGATCAGCTTGGGGATCGGCGCCAGCGGCACAGCGTAGCCGCCGGCCGCCAGATAGCTGTCGATCTCGCCGTCGGTGTCGTCGATGGCGGCCTGCACCTTGACCGGGTCGATGTCGCCGGCGCCATTGGGCGCGGCATCGCGCAGATCCTGCACGCCGAAGCGATCGATCAGATCCTGCAGTGCGGTGTAGGCCATGCTCAGGCCGCCTCACCGCCGTTTTCCGGCGTCTCGGTGGCCGGACCGACCTCGACGACGATCAGGCGCGGCTCATTGCGCAGCGCTTCGATCTCGTGCTCGGCCAGTTCGGCCAGCTCGATGCGCACCGGCGTGGCGCCGAACACCCTGCCCGCGCGGCGCAGGCCGACATCGCCGCGCCGGGTGCGCACCAGCAGGGCGGTTGCCTTCTTCTCCCCGTCCGGGGTCTTTATCTTGGCCGCAGCCATGTCGTTCTCCTCGTCGGCGCCCGGCATTGCCAGGCGCGGGGGTTATCAGGCGGCCGCCAGCCAGGGGTTGAGGATCAACTGGCTCGACCCGGCCCATTCGTTGGTGGCACCGCCGGCCGCCAGGGAGTTCACCACCACCTGGCGGGCCGCGCCTTCCAGGGTCTGCGGCACCATGGTGTGGGTGTGGCGCAGCCCCAAGGGGCGGCCATAGTCGCCGGTGAGCTGCGTCAGGCGCGCCCGGGCCTCGGCGTAGTTGGCGGCGCTGAAGGGCTGCTTGCTGCGCACGATGAGCTGCCACAGGCCGGGGCCTGCGTTCACCCGGGCATCCACGCCGAAGAAGAACTTGTCGGTGAGGAACACCTTGGCGTCGTTGAGGTCGGCGATGGAGCGGAAGTTGTAGTCGCGCCGGCGCTGGAAGATCAGCGGCCGGATGGCGCGGGACAGATCCATCACATACCAGGCCGGGCCGGAACCGCCCATGTCATTGGAGACCGACACGGTCGCGCCGCCGGCATCGAGCACCGGGTGGTCGGCATCGAAAAGGTTCTGCTTGTCGTAGCAGATGGGATTGCTCTGCAGCACCTCCACACACAGCTCGTTGGGATGCTCCCGCGAGGAGCGGCCGAACTCGCTGAATACCGGCGCATAGAGCCCGTAGGTATCGTCTTCGATGCGGTCGCGCTCGACCCCTTCGGTGAGCTCGAATTTTCGATTCTTGATCGAGAAATCGGCGCCTTCGAGGCCGTGGATGACACGATCGCCAATCCACTCGCGCATCCGCGGCAGCGAGCGCAGCCAGGGGTAGACCTCGACGCTCGTGGTGGAGGGCACCAGGGTGGCGAACTGCTCATAGAGAGAGCCGTCTGGGCCGAGCGAGTCGAAACCCTGCTGAAAATTGGTTTTGTAGCCTTTGAACAGGGCTTCAAGGCTGGCAGAAGTCAGATCCATAGCGATTGCTCCGATGTCTTACAGAAGGGCGCCGGAAGTGGGGTCGATGAGCACCCATACGCCGAGCGCATCGACGCCATCGACGATGCCGGCGATGCTGCGGGTATTGGTGCCGTTGGTCTTGGCGACGGTTTGATCGTCGACCAGGTAGCACTTCTTGCCGATGTCGGCGGCGGTGATCTCATCCGCCGAGGCGCTGTTCGCGTACTGGAAGATGCCGCGCTCGACCTCGATGGTGGCCGCGCCGTTGGCGCCGCCGGTGTTGTCGTATTCCTCGGCGAAGCGGCCGAGCGGAACCAGTCCGGTCGCCGTGGTGGCCGGGGCGCAATAGCCGCTGGCGTTGAGCACGGCGATGGCGCCGGCGTAGGCGTGCACACCGGCGGCAATGGGATAGCCGCGGGCCAAGCCGGCCCGCTGGCGGGTATTGCGATTCTGGGTTGCAGCGGTCATGGGTCAGTCCTGGTCGAGGGAATGGTCAGGCGTTGGCCTGGCGGTAGGCTTCCGGGCTGATGCCCATGGCCTTGCATACCGCGGCCTCTTCCTGGCTGAGCGCGCCGGGCTTGCCGGCATCGCCGTCGGGCTTGCGGCCGCCGGTCTGGGTCGCACCCAGGGCGGCGATGGCCGGGGCATCGGCGAGATAGCCCTTGAGGGCGGCCAGGCCCTGGCCGCGCAGCCAGTCGGCGGTGGCCTTGCCGGGAATGCGGCCGGCCGCCAATCCGTCCTCGATGAGGCGGTCGATCTCGGCCTGATCGCCGCCGGTGCGCAGCGCGGCGATCTGGGCCTGGGCTTCCTCGTACACCGCGCGCGGCACAAACCCGGTCGGAGCCGTTGCGCCGCTGGCCTTGAGCGCGGCGACAACCGCCGCCGCATCATCGGTCTCGCCCATGCCCAGCGCCTGGCGCACGGCCTGCAGCTGCACTTGCGATTCCTGGAGCGCGGCAATGGCCGCCTTGATGTCGTCTTCCGTGGCGCCGTCGGCGAGGCCGAGCAGCGCGATCAGCGTGGCGTTATCCACAAGGGGTTCCTCGGTGGTGGGATCGGCAATGAATGGTGCGGATTGCGGGTCGAGCACCCGACGGGCTGCCGCCAGCGCGGCGGCGCCCAGTTCCTGGTTGAGGGCGGGCGTGTTGGTCAGCGCCACATGCAGCAGGTCGAGCACCTCGCCGCCGTCGGGGTCGTACACAAAAACGGGGGAGAGATAGCGGTACTCGTCGGCATCGATCGCGGCGCTCGCGGCCGCGGTCCAGCGCACGGGGCCATACAGCCCATCGGCACGCCATTCGAGCCCGGCGGCGTCGATCCAGCCCGCCGCGGGCGCCGGCTGGCCGTTGCGCTCGGCCAGCAGCGTCTGATGCTCGTAATCGATGACGATATCGGCGCTGCGCAGCGCGGCCCGGGCGATGATCGCGCGCGCCGCCGGCTCGGACAGTTGCCAGGGGCCGGCGCCAGCCAGCGCGCCTGCAGGGGCATCGAACCGGCCGGCCGGGATCAGCCGGACCAGGGCGTCGCCGGGGGCGACGCGCAAGGCGCAGGCGGCGATTCGGGGGGGGTGGCGATTGCTCATGGACCCATGGTCGGGCCTGAGCGTGCTGCGGGGGGGTTAAAGCCCTTGTCTGGCCTTATTCCCCGGGAAGGCCCTGAGCCGCGTTCTACGGCTCGCCGTGGGAGGGTCGGTAGGTATGCCCTACCCTGGCCCGCAATCTTTTTTCCTACGTGTTCCTGCTTAATCTAAGGCGTTTAAAAACGATGTTTGGGGCGCATCACCCCAAAGCCGCCTCCTGAGAGTCGATTTCGGGCCCGGAACGGCCTTTGACGTCCTGATAGGGCCGCACCGGATGCAGCGTGCATTCAATGATGCGGCAATCGCGGATTCTCTGGCGCGGAGCAGTGTCGCAACTGCCCCCGACGCAATCCCAGCACTTCCCATTGATGGCCAGCCGCAGCGAGCCAGGGTTGCGTTGCGCCCGCTGCACTGGATCCAGCGTCACCGTCACGATGCCGGCATCACGCATGGCGCGCCGGGCTGCGAGCGCTTTATCCAGGGCGGCTGATCTTCCCCTCGGCAAGGGGTCTCCGGCGGCGGTCGTGTTCATGAATTCTCCCGATTGATGTCTGCCCAATGATAGGTCACAGGGACTCCTAAATCATCCTTCCTCTATATGCCGTCGGACAATCGCCAGCGCCTCCTGGCGGTCGGCTTCGGACAGCCCGAGCCAGGGCCGGGCCGGGATGTCGCCCCAGGGGATCGGCGTGCCGCGGCGGGTGCGCCCGCCCGCGCCGCGTGCGAGCCCGAACTGCATCGCGGCCCCATAGGGCCGGTCGGTGCCGAACACCAGCTCGCGGCCCTGAATCGCCCAGCGCAGCGTGTCGCGCAGCATGGGGGACTGCACCAGGATGCCGAGCGGTCGGCCCTTGGCGGTCTTGCGGGCGATGGTCACCGGGCTCAGCGGCGCCCAGGGAGCGCCGTCCGGCGCCTGCGCCCGGTCCCAGCGCTGGCGGTGGGCGAGATCGAGGTATTCGCCGATCTGGCGCTGCGCCGGCGTTGGGTCGCGCACGGCCTGGATGCGCTCCAACAATGCGGCGTCGACGGCCTCGAAGCCGTGGGCGGTCAGCTTTACTCCAGGCATCCTTTACTCCGGTCGTCCGGGTTTCTATACTGGCCGCGCCCATTGTGCGAGCAGTCCCCGCCCGGACCACCACTCCTACGCACAGGGCAGCCATGCTGGGGCGGCGGGATGGCTTTTTTCATGGCTGCCGGCGATACAGCCGGACGCCGTTGCGAAATCTGGCGACCTCCCCCGCATGGTCTGGATGCTCCTGGTAGGTAGTGACGCCGCTCCAGCCGGCGCGCCCCCACTCGAACACGGCGATCCCCGGCTGGTCTTGCCCCTCGACCTGGTATTGCGCGACGTATCGGCGCCGCAGTGACGGGCGTGACGCCGCCCGCTGCCACTCCACCGCCGCCCAGATCTCGTCGGGGTCGCGCAATGCCGCCGCCAGCAGTGGCATGTATCGGCCGCGGTCGCGCTTGTCGGCCTTCCAGCGCCCATCCGGACCCTGAAAAAGCGCTTCCGACAGCAGCATCGGCTCCCCTGTGACATCGGTGAACAGCACCGGCTTGCCGACGCTGGCGCCGAACGGCTGCAGGAACGCCTCGGCGTAGTCCTTCGGCGGCAGCCCGGCCGGCAGCAGGTCGCCGGCGAAGCGGCGTGGAGCGGGCAGCGGGTCGCGCGCCGGACGGTCGGGGAAGGTGCGCCCCGGCAGGCCGCGCACCGGGGCGTCGAGCAGCGGCGGGGTATCGGCGACGATGCGGCTCGCGCCCGGGCGGTACTCGAAGCCGGGGTCGATGCCCTTGGGCACCCGCACCGTGCGTGGATCGGGCCCCAGCACGCCGATGGTGCGGTCCTCCCATTGCGTGGGCGGGGCGCTGGCGCGGACCTTCAGGTTCATGCGCTCCACGTCCGCCGGCGACAGCGTGAACTTCTTGCAGGTGCAGCCCCAGCCGTTCTGCGGCGACCAGATGTCCCACCAGGGATCGTCCAGGGGCAGCACGGTGCCATCGAGGGCGAGGTGTTCGGGGCGCGGGTCGACGCTGCCGCCGTGGCGATAGAGGCCGTAGGGCCGCGCCTTGCGCATCTCCGGATCCGCCATCTGCGCCTCGCGGCCGGCGTTGTAGCTCTGGCGCAGATTGGTCTCGTAGATGACGCGGGTGCGCCAGCCGCGCCCGCCCTTGTAGGCCCAGCCGTGGCGGGCGACGATATCATCGAAGTCGCGGCGGAAGTCCTCGATGCCCCGACCCTCGGTGATGAACCTGTCGATCGCCGCCTGAAAATCCTCGACGATGGCCATGCGATTGGCGCCCGCCACCACGGCGACATGATCATGCTCGGCCGCATAGACGTCGGCCCAGGAGCCGGTGGGCAGCGGCACCTTGGACCGATAGAAGTCGATCTGCTCCTGAAACGGCAGCGAGCCGTAGTCGGCCGAACTCACCGTCAGAGACCTTCCGTCAGGTCATAGCGCCCGGCCAGGTGCGCCGCGGCGAGGGCGTCGCCCATCACCTGCGCAAAGCGCGCGGCGGGCAGATCCGGCAGCAACTCCACCAGGCGGTCGCGCAGATCCTCCAGGCTGTCCGCCTTGTCGACCAGGCCACGGATCGCCTCCACCCAGGGCTCCAGCGCCGCATCGGCCTCGCGGGCCAGCCGCTCGGTCTGCGCGGCGATGGCGTCCTGATCCGGTGCCGGCAGCGCCTTGAGCGCGCCCAGCCCGCGGCGCAGGGCGCCGGTGGCGAAGAGGGGCGATGCCGCCGGGGGTCGCTCGAGCACCTCGTCGGTGTCGCCGGCGACCGGGATCCCGCTGCGCTCGTGCACCCACCATTTGGGGATCCGCATGCCGAGGTCGACGAACACCGGCAGGCTCTGGGACAGGGTCCCGAAATCCTCGGTTTCGACGGTTTCGAGATAGAACCGGGGCGCCCGGCGGCGGTCGGCGATACCGAAGTTCAGCGCCGCCATGGGCCAGAGGATGTCGCGCCCGATGGTGCCGGCATACTGGCGCGCGTCGCTGCGGATCAGACTCTGCTGAGCGCGCTCGTGCACATTGCCGAGCGCATTGGTGTTCGTCCCCTCGCCGGTGCCGCTGGTCAGCGTCCCGCCCAGGATCGCCTTGGCCTTGGCACGCTCGCACCAGTTGATCATTGCCTCGAATACGTCGGCGCGGCCGTCGGCGGCGGCGAGGTAGTCGATGCGCATGCCCTCGGGGATGATGCCGGCGGCGTTGCTGCCCAGGTTCACCACCGCGCGCAGCAGGGTGGCTTTCTCCTGGTCGCTGGCGTTGCGCGGGTAGCTGCCCACCCGGGCCGGCATGCCGTAGATCTCCAGCAGCTGGGCGAGATCGCCGAGCGCGTAGTTCTGGAACAGGTAGGGCCAGGCGAGCATGCGCCCCAGGCCGGCGCGGGCGATGTAACCTGGCTTGGCCTTGTGCCGGTGCTGCACCCAGCCCAGCGGCCACAGGGCCGCGCCGGTGGCGCTGAAATCGCGCAGGGTGATGCAGTCCTGGTCGTGCGGGTGCAGCCGGAACCAGCCGTGCGGCCGCAGGATGGGCTGCTCGATGTAGCGCTCCGCACCGTCACGCGCCCAGGGCAGTTCGAGGTTGGCCCAGCCGTGGCCGATCGCGGCACCCATCTCCAGCACCAGCACCTCGACGTCGAGCCCGGCGAACACCGCCGCGGCCTGCTCGGCGGCCCGCTTCTCGACCGGGGTGGGGTTGTCCGGCGGCACGATCTGCCATTCCAGCTCGGCGGCCAACTGGCGGCGCTTGGCCAGATCGGCGCCAATCTGCGCGTCTTTTTCTTCCATGTCGTCGAACAGCTCGCCCTGCGCCTTGAGGTCGCCCTGCTCGGCGTCCTCGAGGATCTGATACAGCTTCGCCGGGGTCAGGCCCTTGCTCGGGTGCTGGGCGAATTCGCGCTTGAGCTGCGCGCTCCAGGCGGTCGCTTCGGACTGGGCCTCGTCGAGCGCCCGGCCGTCGCCGCCCCACAGCACCTTGATGATGTCGCGCAGGCCCATTTCTTACCTCCTCAGGACTTTCCGCCCAGGACGGTGGCGACCTTCTCGGCGGAGCGGCCGGCGACGTAGCCGCCCACGCCGATGGTCATGAGATCCCACAGCCGGTCCGGCAGATCCAACACCGGGGCGGTGGCGGCGCCGAACAGGGCGTTGATGTAGGGCGCCACCAGGTAGTTGTTGGCGACGATGGCCACGATGGTGAGCATCAGAATCGGGCGCCAGTTGCGCTGCAGCCAGCTCGCGCCCTGCGCTTCCGCCGTGATGATCTCCACCGCACCCTTCAGTTCGGCGCCGGATTGGCCGATCAACTGGGTGGTGAGCTCGGCGCGGAGTTTGTCGGCCTGGTCCTTGTCGGGTACGGCGCGATCGATGACCTTGCCGAGCAGCTCGGAGATGGCCGGGATGAGCGCAGCAATCATGGGGTCGTCCTCTGGATTACGTGGGCCGGGCTTCGGCTCGGTCCTCGCGGGCCGTTGTCGCAATGCCCCCCGCCGGCAGCGGATAACAGGAAAACAGCAGCCCGCCCAGCACCAGGGCCGTGAGCATCAGCATCGAGCGCAGCGCTGCCAGCAGCGTCATGCGCTCACCAGGCACCGCGCCCCGCCGCAGCGGGGTGGTCGGTATCGCTGCCGGGGGCCTGCCAGCGCCCGGCTGCGCGCGGCGCCGGGGTGAAGTCGAGCACCACCGCATCCTCGAAGCTCGCGGCGTAGGCCAGACAGAGCGCCACCGCGGCGTCGCCGTGGCGCTGTTCCCCTTGCGACTGGGTATTGCCGTCGGGGATGCGCGGGATGCCCCGCACCACCTGAATCGCGCGCAGGTCCCCGGCGACGGCGTCATCGCGCGGGATCTCGATCAGCCCGTCCTCGAACGCGGCGCGGAATTTGGGCATGTGCTCCAGGTACCAGCCCTGCGAGAGCATCACCTCGTCCACGGTGTCGGCGCCGTAGCGGAAGCGCGCCTGCTCGGCCAGGTACTGGCCGTTGCCGCGGGCGTCGAGCTTGGCCTTGCACAGCCGCGGCAGGCGATCGCACAGGTAATAGAGGATCTGCTCTTGCTGGCGGAACGGCACGTTGCGCAGCTCGACGATGAACGGCACCCGGCGCACCAGGTTGGTCTCGACCGCCATGGGCGCCAGCACCGTGAGGTCGCCCGACCGGGCGAAGTCCTCGCCCAGGGCATGGCGGCGGGCGGGGTCGAGCTGCTCCAGCAGCGGCAGCAGGTGCCGGGCGCACCAGTCGCGGATCTCGGCCTCGCGCAGGTGCTCCGGCCAGGTGTTGAACTCGGCGCTGCCGGTGTAGCGCAGCACCGGCGCCGGCACCATGCGCGCCTCGACCAGTGCGCGCGACAGATAGGCGCCGCCGCCCCGTTTGGGCACGCAGTAGTATTCTTCCTGGGCGTCCTCGGTGGAGGCGGTGTTCTTGAGCAGCCCCTTGACCCAGTCGGCCTCGCGCTCGGGCGTCCAGGGTTGCCGCGTGATCTGGCAGATGCGCCGGTAGAGGCCCTGGGCGCAGGCGTCATCCAGGGTGATGCGGTGCACCGAGTAGTCCTTGCGTCCCGCGCGGCTGTCGTTGATCAACTCGGCGAACAGGTTGTCGACCCCGTTGTGGGTGCTGATCAGCCGCACCTTGGCGCCCCACATGGTCAGCGCGAGCGCGGCCTTGAGCACCTCGGCCAGGCGCTCGTGGAAGGCCGCCTCGTCGATGGTCACATTGCCCTGCATGCCGCGCAGGTTCTTGGGGTTCGACGACAGCGCCTGCACCTTGAAGCCGCTGGCGAAGCGCACCACGTAGGTGAGGATGTCGCGATCCTCATCGGCGATCACTTCCTCGCGGATCTCGCCCGCAGCCTGGTGAAAGGCCAGCGCCCACATGGCGACCGCCTCGATGAACTCCTGCGCCATCTCCTTGTTGGAGCCGATATAGAAATGATTGCAGCCGCCGGCCGAGCGGGCCGCGCCCGCGGTCAGGGCGGCATCGGCCGCTTCCGCCCAGGTCAGCCCGGTGCGGCGGCTCTTTTCGGCGATCTTGAGGGGGGCAGGGTCGGCCACCCAGGCGCGCTGGTAGGGCAGCAGCACCTCGCCTTCGTCGTATTCGCGGAACCAGCCGGGCGCATTGACCGTGGTCTCGCCCAGGGGCTGGCCGAAGGCCGGGATCGGCGCGCTCATGCGGCGATCCCCAGGATCTTGTCCTTGATGCGCTGCACCGCCTCGGCGCTCAGTCCCTGCTCGTGCGCCGCGGCCTCGGCCTGCTCGACCGCCTGCTCCGCGAACGCCTTGCGGATCTCTTTCTCGCGCTTGGTGTTCATCTCGGCCGAGCGCGCCAGGCGCTGGATCGACAGCGTGACATCCTTCATCAGCGCCGGGTCGAACAGCTCGTCATCGTCCGTTTCCGAGGCTTTCAAGGCGTATTTGAACAGCGCGCCCTGCATCATCTCGACCACCAGCTGCAACACGTCGCTGGCCGGTTCATCGCCGAAGCGGGCCATCCAGGCGTTGGCCACCTCGCGGGTCTCGCGCAGCTTGGCGCCCACCGTCTCCATGCGCGTGGCATAGCGGTTGAGGCCGCTGCGGCTGAGCGGCGCCTCCGCCAGGCGGTTGATGTGGTCGAGAATCTCCTGCTGGGTATGGCGACCGTCGCGCAACAGGCGGTCGAGCGTCTGCCGCACTTCCGGCGCGAGCTGATCGACCCGGGAAGGACGGCCCCGCGTGCGGCGTTCGCCCATGGCGTCAGTCCAGCACGACCGGGCCGGGCCGTTTGACGCCCGGCACCTGCGCGCGGCCCATGGCCACGTCGATCCCGCGCGGGGTAATGCGGGTGACCAGCACGCTCGCCATTTCGCGGTTGTGCACCAGCCCCTGCTCGACCAGCCAGGCCAGCTCGGTATGCAGCTGGTCGCGGCTCGGGTGATGCCCGAAATCGGCGAGTGCGGTCTGCAGCACCGCGCTGTTCATGTCGTAGGACCGGGCCTCGGCCAACAGGCGCAGGATCACCAGCCGGCGATCTTCCTGGATGTGGCGCTCATAGCTCATCGGCAACGTCTCCCTCAACAGACTCTTGCGCCCCCGGCAGGTCGTGAACGGCATCCACCAGCGCGCACACCACCAGGGCGACGATGGTCTCGGGGCTCAGTCCCTGGGCGTGCATGGCCGCCACCAGGCCGCCGATCTCCGCCTCGACCCAGATGTCGCTCATGGCTCGCGGCCGCGGTGGTGGAGCAGGTATTCGTGGATCAGGCCGAGGGTGCGGTTGATGTGGCGCAGCTCGCCCTGCATGGTGCGCTGGGATTCGCTTACCTCGGTGATGCGCTTGTGCAGCACCGCGAGCTCTTCCTTTTGCGGGATGTGGCGCATGGCCTCTTCGAGCCGGCCGACGCGCTGGTCGACGTCGGAGACGCAGTCGCGCACCGCGCTCACCGAATCGCGCCCGACCTTGTCGCGGTTGCTCACCCAGGTGTAGACGGCGATGAACAGCAGGATCGCCGAGTTGGCGAAGCTCCACAGCAGATACCCGGTCTGCAAGGTCATCACGCCGCGGCCTCCAGCGTCGCCAGGAACTGCTGCAGGCGGAACAGGCGCTTGAACCAGCCGAGCAGAAAGCGCTCCTGGCGCGGATTGGCGTTGACCAGGTCGTGATAGAAGTCCGTCCGATAGGCGAAAGCCATGGCGATCACCTCGGCATAGCTGCTGAGCGCGGCGGCCTGGCGCGCGGCGCGCAGGGTGATCGGGCCGATGATGCCGTCGGCGGTGATGCGCAGCGCCTGCTGCACGAACCGCACCGCGACCTTGGGCTGATGGTTCACCACGGCGTCGAACAGGAACACCCCGAGCGCCGGGGGCAGCTCGGCGCACTGGTAATGGCCCCAGTAATCGGTGCGGTAGATGGCCAGCGCCTGATCGTAGGTCAGGGTGGCGATGCGCAACTGCGGATATTGCCGCTTGCTGATGCCGAACTTGGTCTCACCGCCGGGGTCGGCGGGGTCGTCGACATAGCCGCCCTCCGCATCGATGAGGTGGCGGGCCGCGCGCGCGAACAGGTCGTCCGGCGCAGGGGTTTGAGCGGTGTCTGGGGCTTGGGGCGTCATGGCCCCAAGGATGGGGCCATGCGCGGGGAAGGTGAGGCTAAAGACCTTTGGCGAACGCCGCCTGGGACAGGACTTCGAGGCTCGCTTCGATGCGCGTGCGGACAACGTATAGCAGGTTGGCGACGTGATCAACCCTCACCGAGGGCTGGTCCACGCGCTCGCTGGCGAACGCCAGGGCCTCCATGCCCTCCAGCGCCCACACGGAACGCTGCAGATCCTCGATGGCGTCGTCCACGGTGATGGGGCAACCGACGGCGGTCATTGGGCACCTCCGGGAGGCACGTCTCCCCGGGTTGGGGCAGGCTCCGGCGGGCGCAGGCCCACCACGCGCAGCAGCCATCCCCGTAGGCGGACGAGGGCGCGCTGCGGGAATACCATCTCGCGCTCACGCGGCTGGTCGCATCCGGCTGCGGCCGCCTCCGGGTCGCGAGTCATGCCGAATACCTCCTGGTCGAAAAAAGGAATCAATCGTTCCTTCATCTGCGCCACCTCGCGGCCGGTGTAGCCCATGACCAGGAAGATGAAGCCGTCGCGGGTGAGGTGGATCATGGGCTGTTCCCTGCCCTGCTTGTTCAGGTAGGTGGACTTTTGAAAGTTTAGGCGCCGGAACTCTTCGGAGCAGTCCAGATTGCGGATATCCCGCAGGACATTGAAGTGACTGCGCCGGAAGTGCTCAGCGACAGTCAGGGAGCGGACCATCAAATGGCCGTTGACCAGCTCGACGGCGGGAGCGACCGCCGGTTCGGCGGCAGGGGTGACAAGGTTCATAACGGTTCCTGCTTTTTTCAGCTGGAAACGGCTCCCCGAAGGAAGCCGGGTGTCAACTGGAGCAAAGCAAGCGGCTCCGGGCGCTATTCCCCCTCGCGGGGTCTCGTATTCACGCCTCTCCACCCGGCCAAACCGGCGGTGCCAAATTGCAGGCACAAAAAAACCGCGCTGACGGGTGCGGGTGACCGCTTGCTTTTTACCAGTGCGACCACTGTGCACCCGGCACCGCGGGTCTGTCAACTTCCCGCGGCGGTGCGCGCCGCCCGCTCCAGCCGCCGCAGCCGGGCCGCGGCGGCCTGGCGCACGGTGCGTTGCAGGTCCGGCAGGGCCAGCACCGCGCGCAGGCCCTCGGCGTCCAGCTGCTTGAGGCGGGTCCGCCGATCTTCTCCGCCGCACAGATAGAAGTCGCGGCCCTCGACGCTGAAGGCATAGAACGGATGCTCTTTGCCCGCGAGGCTCATGCGTTCACCCCCGCCACGATGGCCTTGAGGCGCTCGAGGTTGGCGCGGCGCTGCGCGGCGGTCAGCTCGGGCGCGGGCAGGGCCTCCTGCGGGGCGCGGCTGGGCAGGTTGGCGAGCAGGTCGGCCGGCGCCGGCCAGCGGGTGGCGTTGCCGCACAGGCTGCGAAAGCCCTTGTGCAGGCGTTCGGTGTCGAGGTGCTCGACCCAGTGCTTGCGCGGCCAGAGCACGGCGGCCCAGACATCGCGGGTATCGCCGATCAGGTCGGCAGCCGGGGTGCCGTCGAGGCGCAGGGCGGCGAGGCCCTTCATGCCGTCGGTGATGGCGCGACGGAACCATTGCTCGGGTTCGCTGGACTGTCTTCGTGGGTGGGTCATGGTCGGTCTCCGTCAATCGTCGAGCGCGGTGAGTGCCTGGCGGTGGCGCGAGGCGCGGCCGCCGGCCGGCGCGGCCGCGGGGAGCTCGGCGCGGGCGACCTGGCTCGCCGCGACGCTGTCGCACACGCGCTTGAGGTAGTTGTGGTTCTTGAGCGGCTGCCAGCCCGGCTGGCCCCGCTTGTCGGCGAGCGCGGCGAGGGTGTCGTCGAGCGCGGGCAGCAGCACGTGTTCGGGGCCCAGGGCCAGCGCCGCGCGGGCCAGCTGCAGGGCCCGACCCCAGCTGAGCACCCGTTCCGCCGGGCGGAACAGGCCCAGATAGGCGACCAGGGCGCGGCCGAGCGGCGCACTCAGGCGTGCGAGCTCACCCAGCAGTTCGCGGCCGGCGTCTTCCTGCAGCGCGACCTCGATGCCGAACTGGATGCCGCAGGCCGGGCACTTAATGCGCATCCTGGCCTCCGTCGAGCGGCAGCTCGGGCTGCGTCCGGCCGCGGCGCAGGGCGCGCTGCTCGGCCAGGATCTGGTAGACCCGCACGGTGGTCAGGCGGTATTTGATGGCCAGCGCGGCGGTGTTGCGGCCGTCGAACTCCTGCCAGATCTGGGCGTCGCGCAGCGCCAGGCGCAGCCCCTCGCCCTTGGGCAGGTAGAGCTGCCGGCCGCCGCCGTATTCGGCCAGGGTGAGCACGGCCCAGCGGGCGATGCGCTGGGCGGCGGCGGGGCTGCCGGCGAGGCCGGCACGCTGTGCGCCGGCGGTGAATACGTCGATCAGCTCGACCATGGCGCGGGGCCAGCGGTCGGGGCGGAGCTCCGGGTCGTCCAGCGCAGCGCCCAGCGCGCCCTGCAAAACGTCGGCGGTCGCCCCGAAAAAGTCTTTCTGCTCTTCAGCCATTGGCGTTTTCCTTGCGCTGCTGCCATTTCTTGAGGCATTCGATCACGCGGTGGGCCTCTCTGGGGCTGAGCCAGTCCGGGCTGTCCTTGCCGACCATGCGCCGGCAGTAGCGCCCCAGGGCGCGCTCGCTGCCGTCCGCGATGTGTCCGGCCCGCGCCATGTCGATCCAGAGCGCCCGGATCTTGTCGGTCCGGGTTTTCTCGTACTCCGGTTTGTGGCGGCTCGCGGGGCTCACCTTGCGGCGCCCGGCGGCGCTGCGGCGCGGCGTCCAGCCCTTGGCGGCCAGGCTCGCGAGCACCAGGCGCAGCTGGCCGTCGCCCAGCTCGGCGCAGCTCTCGCGCCCGGTGTGCTCGCGCAGCAGGTGGCGGTAGGTGTCCTCGTCGAGGCGCAGATCCTTGCGCGCGACGTGGATCTGGGCGAGCAGGCGCTGGCGCGGGGATTTCACGGCCGCGCACCCCCGACCCTGGCGATGCGGCGCATGGCCGCCGCCTCCAGCAGGCTGGCGCTCGCGTAGGCGCGCAGTTGCCGGATGGTGTCGTCGAGTTCCTCTTCGGTCTCGATCAGGTAGTAGCCCTGACTGGGGCACCCGCCCAGCGGAATGCGCTTGCAGCGCAGCGAGGCCACCAGCCGGGTGATGGCGCTCTCCATCGCCGGGCCGCCGTCGCCGGTCAGATCCCGGGCGAGCTGGCGCGCGGTGACGCCGCGGGCGCGGCCGCGGTGCTTGTGCATGAGCCGCCCGACCAGGCGGCCCTCGCTGATGAACGACTCCTTCACGGGTTTCATGTCACACCCCAGCGACATCGAGGGCGACGGGGTCGAAGCGGTCGCTGACGCCCACGCGCTTGTAGATGCGGATGTAGCTTTTGCTGCCCACCACCTGGAGGCTGTCGGTGATCGCCTGCATGGCCTGCTGCCACTGGGGGTCGGTGATGCTGAGCCGGCGCAGACCCAGCACCCGGCCGGTGCTGACCTTGCCCTGGCTGTCGACCTGGAAGGCGTGATTGACCAGCGCCCGGATCTCGGAGCGGCTGCCCTCGGCCCACCGGGTGATGCACTCGTCGATCAGCTCCTTCGCGACCTGCAGGCGCTCGTCGAAGGTGATGTGCTCGGCCACCGCGCGCTGAATCTTGTACTGGCCGTCGTAGCTGGTGAGGGTGACGTTGCCCTTGGTGCCGCCGAGCTTGCAGCCGTACTTCTCGGCGGAGAGTTCGATGAAGGCGCCGATATCGGCCATCGCTGTGTACTTGAAATCCTTGATGGCGGCCTGGAGCGCCTCGGCCTTGGCGACGATCTCGGCCACCAGGTCGTTGCGCAGCAGGTCGATCTCGGCGACCAGCTCGCGGGGCACCAGGTGGCCCTGGCTGTTGGTCATGTAGGCGTTCGCTTGCTCGGTCATGGTCATGGTCATGGTCTTGTCCTCGCGGGGCGATCAATGCAGGTCAGGGGCGGACAGGGGCTCTTCCCAGAACACCAGGCAGTCCTCATAGGCCAGGCGGGTGAGCAGCAGGCCCTTGTCGGTGGGGTTCTGGGCCAGGTGGCGGCTTTTGATGTGCTCACAACCGGCGGAATACTCCACCCGGATCACCGGCGCGCTCCAGCGCCCGATATCGATGGCGAGCACGGCAATGCCGTGGCCGCTGAGGAGCCCGACGGCGCGCTCGGCGCGCTCGATGCTCTCGCGGATGAACTGATGCCGCAGGCTGGCGATGGGGTTTTTGTCGATCTCGGTCATGGTGCTCTCCTGGGTTCGCCGGTCTTGCGCCCGGCCCGGCCCAGCGGCCCGGCGGGGACGATCTGACTGTTGGCGCATCCGGCGCGGCAGGCACGGTATAGCCGCACCCGCTGGGGGTTGGTGCTGGCATAGGGCTGCCGCTGGATTTCCAGGCAGCGGTTGGTCGGGATCTCGCCCATCACCGGGCAGATCACGACCTCGCCGAGGAAGGCGCCGCGCACCGCGCGCTCGACCCGCTGCAAATCGCCCCGGTAGCTGCCCGACAACACCTGGCTGACCACGGCGGCGCTGTAGCCGATGGCCTCGGCGACGCGGGCCTGGGTGTGCTCGCGACACTGGCCGCGCAGCACCGATATCCACCGGGGTTCGTCGATCGGTCTCATCGGTCACCTCCCTGGGCGGCAGCCTCGTGACGCCACACCACGCGGTCGAGATTGGGGTCATAAACCTGCTTGAGCCGCTGCACCTGCGGCGGACGCGGGCCGCTGTTGCGCCCGGCGATGAACCGGTAACGGGCGCGGATGCGGCCGCGCGCGGGCCGCACCACGGCGAGGTATCCGGCACGGGCCAGGGTCTCGGCATATTCGGCCGCGGTGGCGTAGGCGACCGGGGTGTCCGGAGTGCGTGCGGCGATGGCCAGCTCGAACCAGTCGAACTCGCGTAAAACCTTCATCGCGCGCCACAGCTGTTCGCGGGCCTTGCCCTGCTCGCTCGCGGTGCCGTCGCGGCGCAGCCGTGGGGTCTCGATGCCCTGGTCCCGCACCAGCCGGTAGGTGGCCAGCCGGCAGATGCCGCGGTGCTTCGGCGCGTGATCGACGCCCAGATAACCGCCCAGTGAAAGGCGTTTGAGGTAGCTTTTTACCGTCTCGTCATTGACCGGCAGCTCGCGGTTGAGGCGGCAGATCAGCTCGGCAGCGGTGAATGTGCCCAGCTCGCGCACCGCGCGCCAGATGGCGTCCTGGGTGCCGTACTGGCCGATGTGCGCGGGCTTGCGGCCCATGCCTTTGGCGGGTCGCGGGGCGGTCATGCGAGCCTCCGGGCCGGCGCCTCGCCGGTGAAGAAGCTGCGCTTGCCCCACGCCTTGAGGTCCATGTCCGCGTTGCCGTCGCGCAGGGCGGCGGTGCGGATCAGATCGAGATTGACGCTGATGCGCCGCACGCTGCCCTGGCTCAGGCGGTGCACTTCGGCCAGCAGGTCATCGGCCACCTGAATATCGCGGCAGTAGACGCGCGCCAGGTGGTGGGCGTCCTGCAGCGTGGCGGGCTGGGCCGGCTCCCAGACCAGAAAGCGGCCGTGCATGCGCTCGATGCGCTTGAGCTTGGCCGGCATCTTCTCTTCGCCGATCAGCATGATCGCGGCGTCGGTGGCGTCGAAGATGTCCCGCACCAGCGGGATCAGGCCCTTGTCGATGAGATAGTCCGCCTCGTCGATGATCAGCGGACGCTGCGACAGCACGAGTTGTTCTTCGACCTGCTCGCGCAGGTCGTCGATGTTGCCGATGGCGGGCACGCCCATCTCCAGCAGGATCGACTTCAGGATGCTTTTCTTGGTCGAGGTGGACTTGCAGGCGATGTAGTAGGCCCGGAAGCTGTTGGCCGCATAGGTGGCGCTGAAGCTCTTGCCATAGCCGCTGGGGCCGTAGAACCCCACCAGCCCGGGCAGGTTGGCGGTGCGCTGCATGCTGCGGTCCAGCGCCTCCAGCGCCAGCGCCACGTTGGTAATGGGCGCCACGGTGCTGTACGCTTTGTCTTGTTGTGCCATGTGCTTTCCTCTCGTGTGCTCAACAATTCCCGCCGCTCAGTTGCCGCTGACGGCGGGCCCTTTCTCTTGGTGTTCCCTCAGCCGGCGGTGGCCGGCCGGAAAAACGCTTCATCCATGCGCTTCTGCGCGCGCCACTGCGGGTCTTCCCGATAACTTGCGTGCCAGCGCCGCTCGGCCTCGGTCACCGGTTCGTCGCGGCTGATGCGGGCATCGAGCGCCAGCCAGCGCTCATAGCGGTCGCGCGCGGTCTCCTCGGGTGGCGCACTGGCGCTCAGCGCCTGATGCGCCGCCAGCCGCAATTGGGCGCTGGCGTTGTCGCGCCGCAGGTCCTGGCCGGGGATGTCCAGCTCCCGGCGGCCGGCGACGGCGCGCGCAGCCTGGTCGAGTGCCGGGGTGCTGACGTATTCGGCGCGCTGCGGCAGGCTCGCGAGGTTGGCAACCTGCTCGGCGCGGTGCTGCAGCACGGTCTCGGCGATGTTGATCTGGAGGTGCTTGGTGCGTTCGCGGAATTCCGCCCGCTGCTCGGCCATCAGCCGCAGCTGGCGCGATTTGATGGCGGCAGCGGCCTCTTTGCGATCGATGCCCATGACATCCGGGTCTTCGGCCCAGCAGATGAACGCGCGATCGTGGTAGACGGCGAGCCGGCCGATGTCCTGTTCGTCGTGGCGCAGCCAGACTTCCTCGCCGATGAGGTCGAACAGGGCGCCTTCGCGATCGAAGTAATGCCGGCAGGCGAACTTGATGCCTTTCTTGCCCACGGTGCGGGTGCCGGCGACGGGGGCGAGCAGCCCGTCCAGGGCGTGAACCTCGCGAATGCGGCGCACCGGCGCGGTCCAGGCGTTGGCCACCTGCCAGGGCGTCTGTCCGGCGAGCCCGCCATGCGGATTGTGGGCGTAGAGTGCGTCGGCCCACTGATCCAGCACCTGCTGGAGCTGCTCGGCAGTGAGCTCGGCCTCGACCACGTCGCCCCGGGTCATCACGCGCTGCGCAAAGGACTTCCGCGCCCGGATCCGTTCCCGCTCGGCCACGTTGTGGCCGATGAAGCCCGCCAACTGCTCCAGGATGCCGTGGCTCATGGTGCGGAAGGCGCGCTCGATGGTGCCCTTCTGCTCCGAGGCGAACGGCAGGCAGACCTCGTGCCGGATCTCCAGGTCGCGCAGCAGTGTGGCGACGTCGGTGGACACATAGTCAGAGCCGTTATCCGTGCGAATCCGGTCCGGCAGGCCCCAGTCGAGAATGGCGCGCCGCAAGACCTGCTTCACAGCGGCGGCGGTGCTGGTCTTGCTCACGAACAGCTTGAGCCGGCGGCTGTAGACGTCGATGCAGCCCACCACGGTGTGGCGGCCATCCTTGAGCATCCAGTCGCCCGGGGTGCTGTCCAGCTCCCACAGGGCATTGAGGTGGGTCGCCGCTTCGGTCTGCGATCCCGGCGCCGGCAGGTAGACGTTTTTCCACTGGTCGGGGTGGGTCAGCTGCGCCCACAGCGAGGCGTTTTCGGTCTTGAACGCCGCCATGTAGCGGTTGAGCGTGCGCTCGGGGATATCGATGCCAAGCGGCCCGGCGCGCAGGTATTCGCGCAGCCACCGCGCGCCGATGTGCGGGTGCTTGACCATGGCCGCGAGCACGGTGGATTCCAGCTCCGGGTCGGCAGTGATCCGATTGCGGCCCTTGCGGTTGCCATAACCGTCGACGAGCCCCCAGATCCCGGCCTCGCGCAGCCTCGCCTCCCACCCTTCGATGGTGCGCTCGGATACCCGGATCTGCCCGTTGGCGCCGCGTGGCAGGTATGCCGCGACATCGTCGGGCATATCCATGGCCCGCGGCGTGCCGAGCTGCGCCGAGATCGCGGTGCGCGCCTGATCCCGAAAGCCGCCGTGGCGTGCCAGGTACAGGTCGCACTGGTAGATCACCCACTGGCGCGCTTGCGCCCGCAGCCGCTTGGGATCGCGCTCGCCCAGGGCGTTGAAGCGCTGCTTGCCATCGCGGATGCGCTCGATCTGCGCGCGCCGCGCCCGGTCAACCTCGGCCTCCAGCCGTTGCCTAGCCGCGACCTGCGCCGCCTCCCGGGACTCGCCCTCGATGCGCGCGATGGATGCGCCCGCTGCCCGCAGCCGTTCAGCCGCCGCCAGCTTTTGTTGCACTTGAGCCGGCAGGTTGGCGCGGCGATAGAGCTTTGCGGTCTGTCCGCTGGCCGTTGGTGCGGTGGTGTAGGGCCATCTGCCAGCAGCAGCAGCCCTATCGAGCGCTTGCCGGCTGACGCCGAGCAGCGCTGACAGGTCTTTCAGGGAGTACAGATCGCGCCCGGCTCCGGCCGCATCGGAGAGCCCGCCCGCACTGGCCGAGGCCAGATCGCCGCCGCTCACAGCGAGGGGTAGGGCGCGGGCAGCCGGCATGACGGTATAGGGCGGTACCGCCCGGGCGGGCTCTCCGGTGAGGCCGGGATCGCGCCCGGCGAGACAGCTCCACGGGCGTCCTCCCTGGGCCGAAAGGTTGGTCATTCGACAACCCCTTCCTTCATGCCAAGCAGCACGGCAGCACGATGAGCACTGCCGCGGCGCCCTTTGATCCGCCCGCGCAGCAGCTCATAGACGATGCGCTGGGAAACGCCGATTTCCCTGGCCACTTGAGGCACAGACTTCCCACGCCTCAGCAAATCCTGCTTGACCTGCTCTGCTGTCCTGACTCTGGTCATGGCACCCATCCGCGCCTAATCTGTGCGTGTTGATGGACATTAGATGCGTATCTGCATCCACCGTCAAGGGGCAAGGATGCTCATTCGCACCCAATTTCTTCCGGTTTTAGGGCCAAGAGATGGAAGCAACGATCGGCTTAAGGCTTAAAACATGGCGCCTGGAGCTCGGCTTGACTCAAGAAAAATTCGCCGAGCGCTTGGGGATGCACATAGGAGTCTTGAAGAAGTACGAGCAGGGTGTGAACACCCCTGGAGGCGAGGTGCTCGCCGCCATCGCCAGGACCGGATGCAACATGACATGGCTGCTGACCGGCGAGGGGAAAATGCTGCCCTCGTCGCCTGATGCACCCGCTGATTCACGCCCAAACGAACCTGAACGTCAGCCCAGATGGCGCCAGATCATTGAGCTGGTGGAGGGAATTGAAGAGGTCCAGACGCGCGAGACCTTCCTGCAGGAGATCTTCTCTCGCGCTCGTGACAAAGCGGAAATAGCGCAGCTGCACCGGGCCGTTCGCGAGCTTCGCGCAGCCTACGACAAAGGGCACTGACCTCTCCCGTGTTGCCGCTTTTGGCCGCTGGAAGTGCCCGCCCCTGATATATCAATTCAGATATATCGCAGGGGGGTTTTCCCCTGATGGTGACCCCTGGCCACCACGCGAAGCGCCCCTTCCCGGCCTGGCCGTCGCTTGCTCCGAGGGTGTTTAGGCGCCGCCATGTTGCACCTTTCCATGTTGCACCTTGGGTTTTTCGCGGTTCTCGACGCTATCCTGTAACCGCATGATTTATAAATGTTTGTTGGTTGCACCTTGGCATCAGCTGTCTGCCGATGTTGCACCTTTTTTTGATCATTTTTTGATCAAAAGGTGCAACCGCCGATTTCGGCATTTCCTCCGATTCTCCTTTGAAATCAACACGATGCTATCTTTACTCCCAGTTTCTCTCTAGCTTCCAACTCGGCGTTTTTCTCGGCAACCATGTGTCTTCAGTGTCCGGCATTGTTCGGCCCGTAATCGAGCGCTAACCCCCTGATAATTATCGTTTTATCCCTCGAAATCCCGCTTGTTCCCACCTAATCCCCAAACCCGTGAACCATGTGTCTCGTTACATCCCCGGGTCTGCGCAGCCGCCGGCCGGCGACATCGCGGCGCCGGGGTCAGCACGCCCCCGGCCGCGACGGTTGGGCCGGGGCTCCCGGGCCGCCAGCAGGCGATTGGGTGAGGAAGACGGCGACCGCCCGCGCCACCGCCCGGGTCCGCTGTGCGGCATCCGCCACCCCGACCCCGAGCAACGCGCGCAGGTGCAGATCCGCGCGCACCAGGCTCAGAAACTCCCGCGCCAGGGATTCCGGCGATACCTCGGCGCTTCCCCAGCCGCGGCCGCGCAGGTGGTCGGCCAGCCGCCGTGTCACCCGGCCGGGGCCCTGATCGAAAAACACCCGGCCCAGGTCTGGGAAGCGCGCGCCCTCGCCCATCACCATGCGATACAGCGCGAGGCTCTGGGGTTCGAGCAGCACATCGAGATAGGTGCGGCCGAAGTCGGCCAGCGTCGCGGCCAGGCCGCCCGCCGGGTGGACCTCCCGGCGGTCGATGGGCGCGATCATCTGCTCCACCAGGGTCTGGATGATGGCGGCGAACAGCTCGGCCTTGGAGGGGAAGTACCGGTACAGCGTGGCCTTCGAGCCGCCGGCCCGCTGCACGATGCGGTCGATGCTCGCGCCCGCGTAACCCTCCTCCGTGAACACCGCGATCGCCGCGTCGAGGATGCGTGCGCGGCGCCTGTCGCCGCGTCCGGACACCGCTGCCTGCACCATGTCCCGCTCCAGTCGCCGCGGATGCCGTCCGGCCTGTCCGCGCGGTCACCCGGGGCGCTTGTCGCCCGCCGATCTGGTACTGTACCGTACAGTATCATGCCGGCGCCGGCAATCCGGCAATCCGGCAATCCGGCAATCCGGCAATCCGGCAATCCGGCAATCCGGCAATCCGGCAATCCGGCAATCCGGCAATCCGGCAATCCGGCAATCCGGCGCGCCGCCGACGGCCACCCGGCGGCCGGGGCGCGGACCCACCGGCGACCATTCCAATAACCGCACGGGCATCGAGATGAAACGCAGACTGATCATGGCGATCGCGGCGATCGGCGCGCTGGCGGCGATCCTCGGCGCGGCCGGTCACTGGTGGTTCGAGGCACGCCACTGGGAGAGTACCGACAACGCCTATCTGACCGCCAACATCACCGCGGTGAGCGCCCGGGTGCCCGGGCCGGTAGCGGTGGTGAAGGTGCGCGAGAATCAGCCGGTCGCCGCCGGTGATCTGCTGTTTGCGCTGGATCCGGCCCCCTACCTCGCGCGCCGCGACCGCGCCCGGGCCCAGGTCGCGCAGCGGTCTGCGGAGCTGGCCCATCTGCAGACGCGCCTCGCCCACCATCGGGCCACCATCGGCGCGGCGGAGGCCGAAGTCCGCACCGCCGAGGCGCAACTGGCCCGTGCCCGGCTGGATCTCCAGCGCGCCGAAACCCTGCAGGCCAAGGGTTTCACCGACCGCCAGCGCTACGACCACGCCCGCACCGATGTGCTCAGTGCGGAGGCCGAACTCGGCCGCACCAGGGCCAATCTGGCGGCGGCGCGCGCCAAGCTGCAGGTGCTCGCCGACGAGACCGCCGAACTGCACGCCAATCTGGAGCTCGCGCAGGCCGAGTTGCGGCTCGCCGAGATCGACCTGTACCTCACCGAAGTGCGCGCGCCGGCCCCCGGCGTGGTCGGCAACAAGAACATCGAGGTCGGCGAATATGTCAGCGCCGGCGTCCGCAAGCTGGCGCTGGTGGATCTCAGCGACGTCTGGGTGACCGCGAATTTCAAGGAGACGCAGCTTACCCAGGTGTTTCCGGGACAGCGCGCGGTGGTGGAGGTCGACGCCTTTCCCGGCGCGCGGCTGTCCGGCGTGGTCGAAAGCCTCTCACCCGCCAGCGGCGCCGAATTCAGCCTGCTGCCACCGGACAACGCCACCGGCAATTTCACCAAGATCGTGCAGCGGGTACCGGTCAAGATCATTCTCGATCGGGGGCAGCCGCTGCTCGACCGCCTGCGCCCCGGGATGTCGGTGATCGCCAGCATCGACACCCGGACCACGGCCGGGGACGGCGAGCGCCTGGCCGAGGGTGCCGCACCCTGAACCCCGCCCCACTCCGAGGATCCTTGACGTGAATCTCGCGCAGCGAGATGCCGACCTACCCTCACCCGCGCAGCGGGAGCGGGGGGACCGTCCGCGGATGCGGACGGTGGGAGAGGGGAACGGCCATGCCGCAGGAGATTCATTCTCTAGGGTGCTGGGTCCGGTATGGCCGTCAGCATGAGCGACGCGACAGCGGCTCGGGCGATGCCCGCCACGGCCCCCGATCGGGTTCCCGCGAGCACCTGGATCACGGTATTCGGGGGCGTGCTGGGCGCCTTCATCGCGGTGCTCAACATCCACATCACCAACGCCTCGCTCAAGGACATCCAGGGCGCGCTGGGCGCGACCCTCGAAGAAGGCTCGTTCATCTCCACGGCCTACCTGACCGCGGAAATCGTGGTCATCCCCATCACCGGCTGGCTGACCCAGGTGTTCGGCCTGCGCCGCTACATCCTCGCCAACACCGCCCTGTTCATGGGCTTCACCACCCTGTGCGCGATGGCCTGGAACCTGGAATCCATGCTGGTGTTCCGCGCCCTGGCGGGCCTCACCGGGGGCACCCTGATCCCGCTGTCCTTCGCCATCATCCTGACCCTGCTGCCGCCGGCCAAGCAGGCGCTGGGCATGGGGATGTTCGCGCTGACCGCCACCCAGGCGCCCACCATCGGGCCCACGCTGGGCGGCTATCTGTCCGAGAACTTCGGCTGGGAAACCATCTTTTACCTCCAGTTGATTCCCACCAGCATCATGTTCTTGCTGCTGTGGCGCGGCCTGCAACCCGCAGCGACCAGGTTGGAACTGCTGAAAAAGGGCGACTGGTGGGGCATCGCCACCATGGCCATCGGCCTGGGCGCGCTGGAGATCGTGCTCGAAGAAGGCAACCGCAAGGACTGGCTGGAATCCGATTTCATCCTGCGCGGTGCCTGGCTGGCCGGCATCAGCCTGTTGCTGTGCATCCTCATCGAGCTGCGCCGCAAGGATCCCTTCATCAACCTGCGCCTGCTGGCGCGCCGCAACTTCGGGCTGGCCAACATCGTCAACATCGTGCTGGGGCTCGGCCTCTACGGCTCGGTGTTCATCATGCCGTTCTACCTGACCCAGGTGCACGGCTACAACGCCATGCAGATCGGCCAGGTGATGATGTGGATCGGCCTGCCGCAACTGCTGGTGGTGCCGGTCGTGCTGCGCCTGATGCAGCGGGTGGACCTGCGCATCCTGCTTGCCATCGGCGCCGGGGTGTTCGGCCTCAGCTGCCTGATGAACATCCACATGACCGCCGACTATGCCTACGACCACATCGTGCTGCCCCACGTGATCCGCGGCCTGGGCATGCCCTTCATCATGATTCCGCTGTCGGTGATCGGCACGGCCGGCATCGAACCCCAGCAGGTGGGTTCGGCCTCGGGGCTGTTCAACGTGATGCGCAACCTGGGCGGCTCCGTGGGCATCGCCCTGCTGGCCACCTTCGTCTCGGTGCGCGAGCATTTCCACTCCAACCACATTCTCGACGCCGTCTCGCTCTACGCTCCCGAGACCCAGGAGCGGCTGCAGGCCATGACCGCCTACTTCACCGGCCTCGGCGCCGATCCCGAGCTGGCGCAGCTGCGCGCCCTGACCGCCATCGCCGCGATCGCCCGGCGCGACAGCTACGTGATGGCGTTCAATGACGCCTTCTTCGTGATCGGTGCGGCCTTCATGCTCAGCCTGATGATCATCCCGCTGCTGAAGAAGGTGCCGCCGGCGGGTGCCGGGCACGGCGAGTGACCTTCGAGGTTCACAGATAGGGCGATGCCAGCCAGCACAGGGCATCCCGGGTGCGCACGGCGAGCGAGGCGCCCTGCAGTGCAGCCAGGGAGACGGGCGCGGAGGCGGCGAAGCGCGCGTCGAACCCCCGCCCCAGGGCGGCGGCGAAGTCGGGATCGAACACCTCCACGCCCAGCTCGTAGTTGAGCCGCAGACTGCGCGGATCCAGATTGGCGGAGCCAAGCAGCAGATAGCAGTCATCGACGACCACCAGCTTGCCGTGGTGAAAGGGCGGCGGCTGGTAGCGAACCTCGACGCCCCGCTGGATCAATTCGGGCAACAGGTGCCGGGTCGCCCAGTGCACGTAGGCCAGGTTGTTGCGGCCGGGCAGCAGGACCCGCACCGCCACCCCGCGCAGCGCCGCGCTCTGCAACCCGGCGATCAGTTCCCGGGAGGGCAGGAAGTAGGGGGTCATGATCCGCAGGCTGCGTCGGGCGGCACCGGTCGCCGCCTGCAGCAGCAGCGCCAACTGGTCCAGATGCTCGTCGGGGCCGTCGGCGATCACCCGGCAGTGGCTGCCGCCGGCCGGTTCGGGAACGGCCGGCGGGACCTCCGGCTGATCGATCCCGCCGGCCTGGCACCAGGTGTCCGCAAACACCGCCTGCAGATCGGCCACCACCGGACCGCGGACCTCGAAGTGCAGATCGGCGACCGGGTTGCGGATCCGCGGCGGGTCCAGCAGGTGGCGGTCGCCGATGTTGATCCCGCCGGTGAACGCCTGGCGCCCATCGACCAGCAGCAGCTTGCGGTGGTTGCGCAGATTGATGTTGAGATTCGGCGGCAGCAGCCGCAGCGGATTGAAGTGCAGCACCTCGACCCCCTGGCGCCGCAGGCGGCGGCCGATGCCGGGCGAATACCATTCCCCGAGCCCGTCGATCAGCACCCGCACCCGCACCCCGCGGCGCCGCGCATCGGCCAGCGCCGCGACGAACTCGTGGCCCAGCGCATTGTTCTCGAAGATGTAGGTGGCCAGATCCACCGCACTGCGCGCCGCGCGGATCGCCGCGAGCATGCGCGGGTAGGCCTGATCGCCGTTGCACAGGAGTTCCACCCGGTTGCCGGGACGCAGCGGCAGCCCGGTGACCATGGCGCCGGCGCGGGCCAGATCGGTGGGCGCGGGCACCTGGCCGTCGGGCCCTTCCGCCCCGGGATCGCCGCGCCCCGCGCGCGGTCCATCCGGCCGCGGCCCGCGCCGCCGCTGCGCCCGGGTGCGCACCCGGTTGATGCCAAACAGCACATAGAGCAGGGTGCCGGCGATCGGCAGGGTCAGCGCCACCGCCATCCAGCCCAGCGCGGCGCGGGAATCGCGCTTGTGCAGCAGCGCGTGCCAGGCGGCCGCCAGACCGAGCAGCGATTGTCCGGCGAGGAGCAACCAGCCCCAGGGCACCCCGCTGACACCGGTTTCCATCGCCCCTGCCCACCCGCCGCGGGCCCGCCGGAGGCCCCGGCCGCCCTGCTCCGACTTACAGTATCATGCGGCGCGCAGCGCACGCCCCACACCCATAACGAGACCCGCCATGAAGTTCCCGCACCTGCTGGCCCCCCTCGATCTGGGCTTCACCCGCCTCGACAACCGCATCGTGATGGGCTCGATGCACTCGGGCCTGGAGCTGCTCGACCGCCCCTTCGAGCGGCTTGCGGCCTTTTACGGCGAGCGCGCCCGCGGCGGCGCCGGGCTGATCGTCACCGGCGGCTATGCGCCCAACGACACCGGCCGCATCGAGGCCGGCGGGCCCATCTTCGACCGCGCCGAGGACGTCCCCCGCCACCGGCTGATCACCCGCCGGGTGCACGCCGAGGGCGGCAGGATCCTGCTGCAGATTCTGCACACCGGCCGCTACGCCAAGGACGCCAACATCGTGGGCGTATCCGACCTCCGCTCGCGGATCAACCCGCAGGTGCCGCGGGTCCTCGACGACCGCGAGATCCGCGGCTACGTGGAAGACTACGCCACCACCGCCGCGCTGGCCCGCGAGGCCGGCTACGACGGCGTCGAGGTGATGGGCTCGGAAGGCTATCTGATCAACCAGTTCCTGGTCCGCCGGACCAACAACCGCACCGATGCCTGGGGCGGCAGCTACGAAAATCGCATGCGCTTTCCGCTGGAGATCGTGCGCCGCATCCGCGAACGGGTGGGCGACGATTTCATCCTCATGTACCGGATCTCCTGCATCGACCTGGTCGAGGACGGCAGCACCGGCAGCGAAATCGTCGCCCTCGCCAAGGAACTGGAGCGCGCCGGCGTCACCCTGTTCAACACCGGGATCGGCTGGCACGAGGCCCGGGTGCCGACCATCGCCTACATGGTGCCGCGCGGCGCGTGGCGCTTCGCGGTGCGCAACATCGCCGACCAAGTGCAGGTGCCGGTGGTGGCCTCCAACCGCATCAACACGCCGGAAGTCGCCGAGGACATCATCGCCAGCGGCGACGCCCAACTGGTGTCCCTGGCGCGCGCCCTGCTCGCCGACCCCGCCTTCGCCGCCAAGGCGAAGGCCGGGCGACCGCAGGCGATCAATACCTGCATCGGCTGCAATCAGGCCTGCCTCGACTTCATCTTCAGGGGCCGGGCCACCAGCTGCCTGGTCAACCCCAGGGCCGGCCGTGAACTCGACGGCGGGGCCGGCACCCCGCCTCGGGAGAAGCGCCGCGTCGCGGTGGTGGGTGCCGGCCCGGCCGGGCTGGCGGCCGCGGTCGCGGCGGCAGACCGCGGTCATCGGGTCACCCTGTTCGAGGCCGGCGCCGACATCGGCGGACAGTTGCAGCTCGCCCGCCGCATCCCCGACAAGACCGAGTTCGACGAGCTGCTGCGCTACTTCCGCACCCGGCTCGCCGAGCTCGGCGTCGAGGTCCGGTTGCAGGCGCGGGCCGATGCCGAGCAGCTGCGCGCGGCGGGCTTCGACGACCTGGTCGTCGCCACCGGCATCCGCCCGCGGGTACCGGACATCCCGGGCGTCGATCACCCGATGGTGATTCCCTACGTGGAGCTCATCACCGGCCGCCGCGTGGCCGGCCGGCGCGTCGCCGTGCTGGGCGCCGGCGGCATCGGCTACGACGCCGCCATGCTGCTCGCCCACGGCCCGGCGCAGGCGCCGCCGGACGCCGCGACCTTCCTCGCCAAATGGGGCGTGGACACAAGCCTCCAGGCTCCCGGCGGGCTGCTCCCCGAGGGGCCGCGATTCCCGGCGCCGCAGCGGGAGATCACCCTCTTCCAGCGCCGGCCGGGCCCCATGGGCCGCAGTCTCGGCCTGACCACCGGCTGGGTGCTGCGCGCCGAGCTCGAAGCCAGTGGCGTGCGCTGCATCGACGGCGTCCGGTACCTGGGCATCGACGACCAGGGGCTGCACTATGCGCGCGACGGCGCGGAAGTCACCCTGGCGGTGGACAACATCGTGCTCTGCACCGGGCAGGAGCCGCTGGACGAACTGAGCGCCGCCCTCGCCGGGCACGGGTTCCGGGTGCACGTGATCGGCGGCGCCCGCCAGGCCGCGGAACTGGATGCCTTCGCCGCGATCGCCGCCGGCACCGAGCTGGGGGAAAGCCTCTGATCGACGGCCGGCGCCGGTGCCGGCCGGGCTCAGGGCGTCGCCAGCGCCCGGGGGGCCACCACCACGCCGTTGTCGTCGGCGTAGACGTATTCTCCCGGCCGAAAGGTCACCCCGCCGAAGGTCACCGGCACATTCAGCTCGCCGATGCCCTTGCGCTCGCTCTTGAGCGGGATCGCGGCCAGCGCCTGCACGCCCAGATCCAGTTCCGCGAGCCGGCAGACGTCGCGCACGCAGCCGTAGAGAATCACCCCCTCCCAGCCGTTCTTCACCGCGCCCGCCGCAATCTGGTCGCCGAGCAGCGCGCGGCGCAGCGAGCCGCCGCCATCCACCACCAGCACCTTGCCGCGCCCCGGCTTGCCGAGCTGGTCCTTGACGACCGAGTTGTCCTCGAAGCACTTGACGGTGACGATCTCGCCGCCGAAGGCCGGCCGGCCGCCATAGCCCGACAGCATGGGTTCGAGCACCTGCACATCGGCGTTCCGGTCGCACAGGTCGGGGGTCAGGTCGCGGGGCATCTCGGGCATGGCCGGCATCTCGCAGCGGTTGGGGGCGACAGTATAGTCAGAACGCCGACCCCGGCGTCCGCAGAAAGGCGCGCTCGGCGGCGGTGGTCGGCCGCCCCAGGATGGCGTTGCGGTGCGGGAACCGGCCAAAGCGGCGGATGACGTCGCGGTGACGGCGGGCATGGTCCAGCATCCGGCGCAATGCGGCGCGATCCGCCGCCGGGGCCCCGGCCAGCAGGTCGCTGAAGCGGGCCACACTCTCCTCCTGATCGGCCGGGGATTCGCTGTGTTCCAGGGGCATGTAGAGAAAGGCGCGCTCGGCGACGGTGAGGCCGGCCTCCCAGCCGGCCGCGATCGCCTGCCGGCTCCAGGCCAGCGCGCGCGCATCGCCGGCGAACGCCGCCGGGGTACCGCGGTGGATGTTGCGGGTGAACTGATCGCACAGCAGCACCAGCGCCATCAGCCCCTGCGGCTCCGCCGCCCAGCCCTCCAGCCCACCGGCCAGTGCGCGGGCGACCCAGGCGCCGAACCGGGCGCGGATCGCGGCATCGGTGGCGGGATCCTTGCGCCACCAGAGCCGGCCGCGGGCCGGGTCCCGCAAAGCGATGGCGCGCTCGGCGCCGAACCAGAAATCGAGCACCGCGGCCGGCGCCATGGGGGCTCAGAGTTTGTGAAGCAATGCACGTCCTGTGCATTGCTTCCGTCGCGAGTCCGGTACACGCCCGGACTCGCTCGCGCACATCAAGCGCTCGCGTGCTTGATGTGCGATCGGCCATCCCTGGCCGGGCTGAGCGCTTGAAAAATTCACAAGCTCTCAGGGCGCGGGATTGGAGTACTGGCGGTGGATCGCCTCGATCCCTTCCAGCACCTCCGGCGCCAGCCGGACCGAGATACTGGCGATATTGGCCTCCAGTTGCTCCAGGCGGGTCGCGCCGATGATGTTGCTGGTGACGAAGTCGCGGCTGTTGACGAAGGCCAGCGCCATGGCCCCGGGGTCCAGCCCGTGGCGGCGGGCGAGCGCCACATAGGCCTCGCTGGCGGCCACCGCCTGGGGTCCGGAGTAGCGCTGGAAGCGGCTGAACAGGGTCAGCCGGGCGCCCGGCGGCCGGGCGCCCCCGGCGTATTTGCCGGTGAGCATGGCCATGGCCAGCGGCGAATAGGCGAGCAGCCCGACCTGTTCGCGGATCGCCATCTCCGCCAGACCCACCTCGAAGCTGCGGTTGAGCAAGTTGTAGGGGTTCTGGATGGAGACGATCCGCGCCAGGTCCCGGCGCTCGGCCTCGCGCAGATACTGCATCATCCCCCAGGGGGTCTCGTTGGAGATGCCGATGTGGCGCACCAGGCCCTCGCGGACCAGCTCGGTGAGCGCCTCCAGCGTCTCGCCGATGGGCACCAGGTCGTCCTGCTCGCGGTGGCGGTAGCCGAGCTGGCCGAAGAAGTTGGTGGTGCGCTCCGGCCAGTGCACCTGGTAGAGGTCCAGGTAGTCGGTGCGCAGCCGGCGCAGGGAATCGCGCACCGCCTGGCGGATGTGCCGGCGGTCGAGCCGGGGTCCGCCGCGCAGGTGGCGCCAGTCGCCCTGGGCGTCGGAGCGCCCGGAGACCTTGGTGGCCAGCACCACCCGGCCGCGGGTGCCGCGGCGCGCGAACCACTCGCCGATGTATTCCTCGGTGCGGCCCTGGGTCTCGGCGCGCGGCGGCACCGGGTACATCTCCGCGGTGTCGATGAAGTTCACCCCCCGGGCCAGCGCACAATCGAGCTGTTGGAGGGCGTCGTCGAGGCTGTTCTGCTCGCCCCAGGTCATGGTGCCCAGACAGATCCGGCTGACTTCGAGATCGGTGGTGCCCAGCTTGCGGTACTCCATGGGTTCTGCTCCGGATTTTTCGCGCAGTCTAGCCCGGATGGCTCACCGATGTTCGTCGCGAGACGGTTCAAGGGGGCAGGTCATGGGCCGTCGCAGCAGGAGATCGGCGATCTATCCGGGCCAGCGGGCGCTACCCGGCTGTCGCCCCCCGCGCCCTGGGTTACCATCTCCATTCCATCCTGTGGTTTCCCGGAGGGCTCATGAAAATCGGCGTCAATCAGCTCGTCGCCCAGGCGATGGCGGAAATCGAAACCCTCGATCTCGAGCAGGCACGGGCCGCGCTGGACGACCCGGACACGGTGATCGTGGATCTGCGCGACATCCGCGAGTTGCAGCGCGACGGCAAGATCCCCGGCGCCTTCCATACCCCGCGGGGAATGCTCGAATTCTGGGTCGATCCGGACAGCGAATACCACCGGGACGTGTTTTCGTCCGGCAAGCGGTTCGTCTTCTACTGCGCCAAGGGGCACCGCTCGGCACTCGCCACCCAGCAGGTGCAGTACATGGGACTCGCCCCGGTATGCCACATCGGCGGCGGCTTCGAGGCCTGGGCCGCGGCCGGGATGCCGGTGGAAAAGGTCGAGAAGAAATAGCGCAGCCAGCCGCCGGCCATGTGCGAACTGCTGGGCATGAGCGCCAACGTGCCCACCGACATCTGCTTCAGCTTCGCCGGCCTGATGCGCCGCGGGGGCGCCACCGGCCCCCACGGCGACGGCTGGGGCATCGGTTTCTACGAGGGCCGCGGCTACCGCGCGTTCCACGACCCCGATGCCAGTGCGGAATCCGCCATCGCCCGCTTCGTGCAGGGCTACTCGATCAACAGCGAGATCGTCATTTCGCACATCCGCAAGGCCAACCGCGGCCGCATCGGTCTGGTCAACACCCACCCCTTCGCGCGCGAGCTCTGGGGCCAGACCTGGTCGTTCGCCCACAACGGCCAGTTGCGCGGCATCAAGCGCCGCCCGTTGGAGCGCTTCCGGCCGGTGGGCACCACCGACAGCGAACACGCCTTCTGCTGGCTGCTCGACCAGGTGTGGAAGGCTTTTCCCGAGCGCCCGCGGCGGGACCAGAGCCTGTGGCGGCTGGTCGGCGAACTGTGCGCGGAACTCGACGGCCTGGGCGTGTTCAATGCATTGATCTCGGACTCCCGGTCGCTGTATGCGCACTGCAGCACCCGGCTGTGCTGGCTCACCCGCCGCGCCCCCTTCGGCCGCGCGACCCTGATCGATGCCGACATGAGCATCGACTTCGCCCGCCACACCGGGCCCGGCGACGTGGTCAGCGTGGTCGCCACCGCGCCCCTGACCCGGGATGAGCGCTGGCAGCCCTTCGCCCGCGGCGAGTTGCGAGTGTTTCGCGCCGGCGAGAGCCCATTCGCCCTGCGCGGAGGTCGGAGCCCATGAAACCCCCGGAATATCGCGACCGGATCCGCATCGCCGGGACCGAGATTACGCTGCGCACCCTGCGCCCGGAGGATCGCGCCATCGAAGAGGCCTTCGTGCGCGGCCTCTCCCCCACCTCCCGCTACCTGCGCTTTCACAGCGCCCTGCCGGCATTGACCCCGGAGATGGCCGAGCGCTTCCTGAACCTCGACTACCCCGATCAGATGGCGCTGATCGCCACCATCCCCGACGGCGACGGCGAACGCCAGATCGCGGTCGCCCGCTGGGCGCGCCCCCAGGGCGAAGCCGCCGCCGACCTGGGCATCGCCGTGGCCGACGACTGGCAGGGCAAGGGCCTGGGAACGGCGCTCCTGCAGCGGCTCCTGCGCGTCGCCGCCGAGGCCGGCATCGACCAGATCGCCGCCAATGTGCTCCATGAGAACCACCGCATGCGCGCCCTGGCCCGGGACCTGGGCTTTCGCCTCGCGCCGCACCAGGACGATCCCCATACCCTGCTGCTGATCCGCGCGGCGCGCGACGACGGCTGAGCTGGTGGGTTTTTCGAGCGCTTAGCCCGGGACGGCCGGACGCGGATCAAGCGCGCAAGGGCCTGATCCGCTGGAGCGAGTCCGGGCGTGTAGCGGACTTGCGACGCAAGCAATGCACAGGACGTGCATTGCTTCACAGACGCCGGCCCCCGGGCCGCGCGGATCGCCCCCGCAGTTGCGTCCCGCGGCCAGGGCACGGCCGCCCGGCTATCGGGCGGAGCGGATCGGCGCGGGTGCGGCGGGCATCAGCACCTGCTCGAGAAAGGACAGCAGCTCGTGCTCGAAGCCCGGCCAGTGGGCGTGGTTGCCGGGCGCGCGGCACAGCAGGGTGGGCGCGGCGCAGCCCGCAAAGGCTTCGCAGTGCGGATATGCGCTGACCGCGCGCGCATCCGCGCAGCGATTGCAGCCGGCCCACCATTCCGCCGCGCCGACGCCGTAGTCGGGGAAATGCCCATCGCCCTGGTTGTGCATCACCATGACCGGCAGCGGGGGCGGACAGGAGTACGCCCGCAGATCGCTGCCCTGCATACCCATGGCGCTCGGCGCGATCGCCGCCGGCCGCGGTTCGAGGCCCGGCAACACGGCCAGCGCGGTGCTCACCGTGCCGCCGTCGGAATGCCCGGTGTAAGCGATGCGCCGCGGATCGATGCACCACTCGGCGAGTACCGCGCCGGGCACCCCGGCCAGCGCCCGCAGCGCGCGCTGCCCCAGGGGCAGGCTGCGCACATGAACGACCACGAAACCGCGTGCGGTCGCCGGGCCGGTAAGGCCGGTGAAGCGTTCCGAGAGCCATTCGTTCAGCCCGCCCGGGGCCCACACCACCAGCAGTGGGTGGGCGAAGCCGGGCCGGTAGTTGGCCGGCGTGGTGACGTTGAAGCGGACCCCGGCCGGGGTGCGGCGCGGACTGTGATCGGCGACCGCACCGCGACCGCCCGCGCAGCTCTCACCACCTGGCTCGGGGGGATAGGCGAAGGGCGCGGCGCGCAGATACTCGCCCCGATAGCCGTAGGCGAAATAGAGCCCGACCAGGCCGGCGCCGAGTGCTGCCACCAGCGACCAGTAGCACAGGGCGAGCCGCACTCGCCCCAGGGCGCGCCGCCGGCAGCGCCTGACCGGCAGACCGCGCCGGGGCATCATCCCGCGATCCACAGCAGCACTCCGTAGCGGGCGCACTTGCCGAGCAACAGCAGCCCCAGCACCCGGGGCCAGCGCAGCCGCAGCCAGCCGGCGGCCAGGCACAGCGCATCGCCCATCACTGGCACCCAGGACAGGAGAAGCGCCGGATAACCCCAGCGATGCAGGCGCCCCAGCGCCCGGGCGTCGATCCCGCTGCGGGCGGTGCCGGAAAACCCCGCGGCCGCCAGCCGTCCCAGACCATAGGTGGTCAAGGCCCCCAGGGTATTGGCCGCCGCCGCGGTCCAGAGCAGCGTCTGCGAATGCCAGTGGCCCTGCCGGGCCAACCACAGCAGCACCAGCTCGGAGCCGCCGGGCAGCAGGGTGGCGGACAGAAAGGCACTCGCCGCGAGCGCGCCCAGCCCCCATTCCGGGGGGATCCCCCAGCCGACCGGCACCTCAGCCGCCGGCGCCGATCGCGGCGGCCAGCACCCGCACCGCCCTGGGCAAGGCTTCCGCCAGCACGGCCTCGATCGCGTCCAGGGTGATGGGCGCGGGACCGACGCCCGCCGCGGGATTCACCACCAGGGCCAGGCTGGCATAGGCGAGCCCCTGCTCCCGGGCGAGCGCCGCCTCCGGCATCCCGGTCATGCCGACCAGGTCGCAACCGTCGCGGCGCAGGCGGCGGATCTCCGCCGCGGTCTCCAGGCGCGGTCCCTGGGTGGCGGCATAGACGGCCCCGGCGCGCACCGCGATGCCCGCTCGCCGGGCGGCGGCCAGCAGCGCGGCGCGCGCCCCGGGGTCATAGGGCTCGGTGAACTCCACATGCAGCGGCGCCCCGCCGCCGGCGCCCCAGTAGGTCGGCTCGCGGCCCCAGGTGTAGTCGATGAGCTGATCGGGAACCACCAGCGTCCCGGGCGCCAGCTCCGGATCGATGCCGCCGACGGCGTTGAACGCGAACACCTGCCGGACCCCGCGGGCGGCGAGCGCGGCGATGTTGGCGCGATAGTTGATGAGGTGCGGCGGAATCGCCCGCGGGCCGCCGTGGCGCGGCAGAAAGAACAGCTCGGTTCCCTCGAGCAGGCCGCGCTGCACCGGCGCCGACGCCGGCCCCCAGGGTGTTTCCTCGGCAAACTGTTCCAACACCCTCAGGCCCGGCAGCTCCTGCAGGCCGCTGCCGCCGATGATCGCGCTGGCGCCCGGGATCGCCACGGCTACAGCCCGGCCAGCTCCGCCGCGATGGCGGCACGGCGGGTGCTGGACTCGAGCACCGACCAATCGGGGCGGTGCCTGGCGCGCATCCGCGCCAGGCGTCTGCCGCTCGCCTCCGGCCAGGGCTCGCCCTCCAGGGTGCGCAGCACTTCCAGCGCCCCCGAACGATGGTTGCAGACCAGCACCATGTCGCAACCGGCCGCCCGCGCCGCCCGCGCCTTGGCGGCATACCCCCCGACCAGGTCGGCGCCCTTCATCGCCAGATCGTCGCTGAACACCACCCCGCCAAACCCCAGTTCCCCACGGAGCACCTGCTGGATCCAAAACCGGGAGAATCCGGCGGGGTGCGGATCGACCGCGGGATAGACGATGTGCGCCGGCATCACCGCGTCCAGCTCGCCGCCGAGTTCGGCAAAGGGACGCAGATCCCGGGCGCGCAGCAACGCCAGCGGACGCGGATCGACCGGGGTTTCCAGGTGGCTGTCGCCGCGCACCCCGCCGTGGCCGGGAAAATGCTTGCCGGTGACCGCCATGCCCGCCTCGTGCAGCCCGGCGATAAAGGCACGCTGCGCCGCCACCGCCACCTCCGCGACCGGGTGAAACGCGCGCGACGCGATCACCGCGCAGTGATCGAGATCCAGGTCCAGCACCGGGGCGAAACTGAAATCCAGGCCCGAGGCCAGCACCTCGCTGGCCAGCAGCCAGCCGGCTTCGTGGCACAGTCGCCGCCCGGTGCCCGGATCGCGCTCGCAAGCCTCGCCCAGCGCCTGCATGGGCGGCAACCTGGTGTAGCCCTCGCGCAACCGCTGCACCCGGCCGCCCTCCTGGTCCACGGCCAGCAGCAGCTCCGGCCGCAGGTCCCGAACCGCCGCCACCAGCCCGAGGAACTGGTCCCGGGAGCCGATGTTGCGGTCGAAAAAAATGACCCCGCCCACCAGTGGATGGCGCAACAGCTCGCGCTCCGCGCCGGTGAGCGTCTGCCCCTCGAGATCCAGCATGACCGGACCGGGGTCGGGCATCATCCCCCGAGTCTCCCCGGAGCCCTGCGCGCGTGCTGAAAGCTGGCGAACATTCCGAGATCCGATGACCGGCGAGAGGAGATTTTTAGACAAATTCATTATTTGAACAATGAGCCATCCCTGGGATTCGAGAATAAATCTCCTACCGCGGAATTTTTCCTTGCCGGTCATTTGCTTATCGACCCGCGGCGCGGCGCCGCCGCAAGACCGGAGGCAGGTCCGCGGCGGCCCGTCCGGGCCGGCCTATAGGCAACCCGGCACTGTGGTGATAGCTTGCGGGGCAGTGCACTGTGGAGAATACCCATGGCCAAGCGCAACCCGGTGATCGGCAACTGGTACCAGGACGCAGCCGAAGATCGGCTCTTCGAGGTGGTCGCGGTCGACGAGGACACCGGCGATATCGCCATCCAGTACGTGGACGGAGACATCAGCGAAATCGACCTCGAGACCTGGCGGCAGATGGTGCTGCTGCCGGCCGAGCCGCCGGACGACATCCGCGAGCTCGAGGATCTGGCGGTCGAAGAGGACGACGAAAATTACCGGGAATTCGGCTGGGAAGATCCGCTCAGCGAACTGGAGCCGGACAGCTATCCGGGCTACGACGAATACTGAGGGGCGTCATTCCGACAGGGACTGGGCCTGCAACATGCGGGCGTGCTGCAGGATGACGGCCGCCGCCTCCTCCGCGGTATCGACCAGGGTGATCAGCTTCAGTTCGTGGTCGCTGATGCAGCCGGAGCCCTGCATGGTGGATTCCATCCACTCGAGCAATCCCCGCCAATAGCTGCTGCCGACCAACACCACCGGAAAGGGGCGCACCTTCCCGGTCTGCACCAGGGTCAGGGCCTCGAACAACTCATCCAGGGTGCCGAACCCGCCCGGAAAGATCACGAACCCGATCGCGTACTTGACGAACAGGAACTTGCGCACGAAGAAGTAGCGAAAGTACAGCGGGATGTCCTGGTAGGCATTGGGCCGCTGTTCTTCGGGCAGGTGGATGTTGAGCCCCACGGTGTCGGCGGGCGTGCTGTAACAGCCGCGGTTGGCCGCCTCCATGATGCCGGGGCCGCCGCCGGTGATCACCGGAATGTTTTCCACCCCCAGGATCTCGCCCAGCCTGCGCGCCGCCTCGTACCAGGGGTTGCCTTCCCGCAGCCGCGCGCTGCCGAACACAGTGACCGCGCGCTCCAGCCTGGTCAGGGCTTCGATCCCGTCGACCAGCTCCGACTGGATCCGCAGCACCCGCCAGGCTTCAGACCATTTGCTTTCGTCCATCGATTGCTCCGCCGGTCGTGCCGGCCTGCCGGATGATGAGCGACGGGCTGCTGGTCCGCCGCGGATACTGGCTATAATTCCAGCGCCTCGGATGGGAAGAGACCCGATGACCCCTGCCCCGCTCACCCAGCGCCAGACCGAGATCCTGGCCTACATCCGCGATTGTCAGCAGCGCCGCGGATTCCCGCCGACCCGGGCGGAAATCGCCCGCCACTTCCGGTTCCGATCCGCCAACGCCGCCGAACAGCACCTCCGCGCCCTGGCGCGCAAAGGGGTCCTGGAACTGATCCCGGGCACCTCGCGCGGCCTGCGCCCGCTGGCCGAGCCGGCGGGGATCCCCATCGTCGGCCGGGTTGCGGCCGGCGACCCCATCCTCGCGGCGGAACACATCGAGGGATACTGCGCGATCGGCGCCGACCTGTTCAATCCGCCGGCGGATTACCTGCTGCGCATCCAGGGCGAAAGCATGCGCGACGCCGGTATCCTCGACGGGGACCTGCTCGCGGTGCACAAGACCGAACTCGCCGACGACGGCGCCATCGTGGTCGCCCGGATCGATGAGGAGGTGACCGTCAAACGCCTGCGCAGAACGGCCGATCCCCGCTACCTGCGACTGCTGCCGGAAAATCCGGATTTCAGCCCGATCGAGGTGGACCTGGCGGTGCGCAGCTTCGCCATCGAGGGAGTGAGCCTGGGGCTGATCCGCACCCGGCCGGTTTAGGTACACCCCGGTCCGCACGCCGCGCGCACCGCTCCGGCAACCCTGCGGGGAAGCCGGTTGGCCACCAGGTGGCGTTCGGCTGGATCGCGCCGTAGGCGCGGGGGAAGAAATGGTTCAGTGCAGGGTGCGGCGGCCGTTCGCCGGCGCATCGATGCCGCCGTCGGTGCCCAGTTTTTCGATCGCCTCGATGCCGGCATCGATCATCGCGCGGGCCACATCCAGCCCGGCGTCCAGCAGATACACCCTGGCCTCCTCGGAAAATTCGATCCGCACCAGGGGTTCACCCTCCTCGCCGGACCGCTGCAGTGCGAATTCACCGTCGGGAAGTTCAATGATTTCGTAGAGGGAGGAGGCCATCCGATCATCACCGAGCCGCGCGTGTCCGGAGTATAACAGGCACCCCGGCCTTTGAATATCGCGCGGTCCGGCGCGCTTTCCGGCCCCGCCTGCGCGCAACCAGGCGCTTTCCTTGACCGGTCGGGGGCGCTTGCCTATAGTAGCCGCCCTCGCACCCGTAGCTCAGTTGGATAGAGTACCTGGCTACGAACCAGGTGGTCGGGAGTTCGAATCTCTCCGGGTGCGCCATCTCCGCAGTTTCACGCCTCGGCAAGCCCGGATCGCCGGCCCCCGGCAACAGCGCGGTGCGCGCCCCGACCGGCCGCCGCCGCACACCTCACTCCCGCCGCCAGCGGGTGCCCCCCGGCGAATCCTCCAGCACGATGCCCGCCGCCTTGAGCTGATCGCGGATCGCATCGGCGCGAGCGAAGTCGCGCGCGGCGCGAGCCTGGTTGCGTTCCGCAATCAACTGATCCACCGCGTCGCTGGTCAAGCCACTTTCGAAACCAACCAGGGCAGAACCTCCCGCCGTCGCCCCTCCCTGCCCAACGTAGCTGTAGCTTTTTCTTTTGAAATAATCCTCGGGATCCTGCTGAAGAATCCCCAGAATCGCGCCAATCCCCGCCAGCATGCGTACTTGCTCCGACCAGTCGTCACCGACTCGGTCGAGCTGATTGATGGCGCCGGCAAGCTCCTGCATCAGTGTGATCGCTTCGCGAGTATTGAAGTCATCGTCCATGACTTCGACAAAGCGCTGAAAGTACGCGTTGCCCTGCATCTCGGTTGTTGAAAACGGCGTGAAGGCAACCGGCGCGGCGCGGCCGATCTTCCCCCTGAGGGCGAAGTACAGGCCGTCGAGCGCCGCCTTGGCCTCGCGCAGGTTGTCCTCGGAGTAGTTGATCGGGCTGCGGTAGTGGCTGGAGAGCAGGAAGTAGCGCACCACCTCGGGGTGGTAGCGCTCCAGCACTTCACGAATGGTGAAGAAATTGCCCAGCGACTTGGACATCTTCTCGTCGTCGACCCGCACCGGACCGGCGTGCATCCAGTAGTGCACATAGGTCTTGCCGGTGGCGGCCTCGCTCTGGGCGATCTCGTTCTCGTGGTGGGGGAAGGGCAGATCCGGACCGCCGCCGTGGATGTCGAAGGTCTCGCCCAGATGGCAGGTGGACATGGCCGAGCACTCGATGTGCCAGCCGGGCCGGCCGCGGCCCCAGGGCGAGTCCCAGCCGACCTCGCCGGCGCCTGCGGCCTTCCACAGGGCGAAGTCGCGGGGGTCCTCCTTGGCCTCGCCGGGATCGACCCGGGCGCCGGCGAGCAGTTCGTCGGGATGCTTGCCGCTCAGCCTGCCATACTCGGGAAAGCGCTTGATCCGGTAGTAGACGTCGCCATTGGCGGCCACATAGGCATAGTGGTTGTCGACCAGGGTTTCCACCAGGTCGAGGATATCCTCGATGTGTTCGGTGGCGCGCGGTTCGATATCCGGCGGCAGCACGCCCAGGGCACGCTCGTCGCGGTGCATGGCCTCGATCATGCGTTCGGTCAAGGCCGTGAAGGGCTCGTTGTTGTCGGCCGCGCGAGCGAGGATCTTGTCGTCGATGTCGGTGATGTTGCGCACATAGGTGACCTCCCAGCCGCGGCTGCGCAGGTAGCGCACGATGGCGTCGAAGCAGACCAGCACCCGGGCGTGGCCGATATGGCACAGGTCGTAGACGGTGACGCCGCAGACGTACATGCGGATCTTGCCGGGTTCGATGGGCCGGAAGGGCTCCTTGCGCCGGGTCAGGGTGTTGTAGATGATCAGCGCCACCTTCAGTCCTCCCCGCCCCGCTGCGCCCAGGTGTCGCGCAGCGCGATGGTGCAGTTGAACACCAGCCGGTCGCCGCTGCGGGTATCGCGGCAGAAATAGCCCTCGCGCTCGAACTGCAGGGTGGCGCCGGGCACGACACCGGCAAGGGTGGCCTCCGCCTTGCAGCCTTGCAGCACCTGGAGCGACGCCGGGTTGAGCGCCTGCAGGAAATCGCCGGCGGCCTCCGGATCCGGTGCCGCGAACAGCCGATCGTAGCGCCGCACCTCGCAGTCGACCGCAGTGCCCGCATCGACCCAGTGAATGACCCCGCGGGGACGGATCCCGGCCGGCGGATCGGCGCCCAGGGTGTCCGGTACCACGGAGGCCAGCACTTCGACCACTGCGCCGGAGGCATCGCGCACCACGTCGTCGGCGCGGATCACATGGGCCCCGCGCAGCCGCACCCAGTCGCCCAGCACCAGGCGCTTGAACTGCTTGCGCGACAGCGAGGCATCGGTGCTGAAATCGTCGTGGTCGATGTACAGGGTGGCGCCGAAGGGCAGCTCGCGCTCGCCCAGCTCGGGCCGCTGCGGATGCTTGGCCAGGCGCAGGGTCTGGACCTCACCCGCCGGCCAGTTGGTCAGGGTCACCTTGAGGGGGCGCAGCACGCACAGGGCGCGGGGCGCATGCTCATTGAGATCGGCGCGAATGAAATGCTCGAACTGGGCCATGTCGACGATGCCGTCGGTCTTGGCCACTGCGAGGCTGTCGCAGAAGGCGCGAATCGCGGCCGGGGTGACGCCGCGCCGGCGCAGCCCGGCCAGGGTCGGCAGGCGCGGATCGTCCCAACCGTCGACATGGCCCTCGGCGACCAACTGCTTGAGCTTGCGCTTGCTGGTGACCGTGTAGTTGAGGTTGAGGCGGCCGAACTCGTACTGGCGCGGGCGCGCGGGCACCGGCAGGTTGGCGATGAACCAGTCGTACAGCGGCCGGTGATCGGCGAACTCCAGGGTGCAGATCGAATGGGTGACCCCCTCGATGGCGTCTTCCTGGCCGTGAGCATAGTCGTAGGACGGATAGATGTTCCAGCGCGCGCCGCTGCGGTGATGGGCCATGCGCTTGACCCGGTAGAGCACCGGATCGCGCAGATTGATGTTGGGCGAGGCCATGTCGATGCGGGCGCGCAGCACCATGCGGCCCTCCTCCACCTCGCCGGCGCACATCGCCGCGAACAGCGCGAGGTTCTCGGCCACCGGCCGGTCGCGGTAGGGGCTGGGCCGGCCAGGTTCGGTGAGGGTGCCGCGATAGTCGCGGATCTGCTCTGGGGTCAGCTCGCAGACATAGGCCTTGCCGGCCTCGATCAGGTGCAGCGCCCAGGCGTGGAGCTGCTCGAAATAATCCGACGCGTAGCGCACCGGGCCGTGCCAGCGGAACCCGAGCCAGCGCACGTCCTCGATGATGGCGTTGACGAATTCCTCGCTCTCGGTCTCGGGATTGGTGTCGTCGAAGCGCAGGTGGCAGACGCCGCCATACTGCTCGGCGAGACCGAAATTGAGGCAGATCGACTTGGCGTGGCCGATGTGCAGATAGCCGTTGGGCTCGGGCGGAAACCGGGTCACCACCCGGTCGACCACGCCGGCGGCCAGATCCCGCTCGATGATCTGCTCAATGAAATTGCGGGGCTTTTCGGAATCCATCGCGGACCTTGGGGTGGCGGATCTCGAACTGCGGCCGTGCCGCCTGAAGGTCGAAAAAAGATCGCGGATTATAGCGCTCCGCCCTCAGCGGGGCGAAACGCCCCCCGGGCGCCGGTTCCCAGCTCCGCTCCCAGGGCTTATCATGCGGCCCTCGCCCGACCAGGTCCGCCCCGATGATCACCCTGCACACCAACCACGGCGATATTCAAGTCGAACTGGATTTCGACCTCGCCCCCAAGACCGCCGCCAATTTCCTCCAGTACTGCCGCGAGGATTTCTACGCCGGCACCATCTTTCACCGCGTGATCGACGGCTTCATGATCCAGGGCGGCGGCATGGATGCCCAGCTGCGCCAGAAGGAGACCCGGGCGCCGATCGAGAACGAGGCCGACAACGGCCTCAGGAACGAGACCGGCACTCTGGCCATGGCGCGCACCAACGACCCCCACTCGGCGTCGTCGCAGTTTTTCATCAATGTCGCGGACAACGACTTCCTCAACCACAGCGGCAAGAACCCGCGCGGCTGGGGCTACGCGGTGTTCGGCCGCGTGGTCGGGGGCATGGACGTGGTCGAGCGAATCAAAGCGGTGCCCACCGGCAGCGCCGGCGTTCACCAGGACGTGCCCCTGGCTGCGGTCGAGATCGAGCGGGTCAGCGTATCGGACGCCTACCGGGAGCGCTGATTCCCGGTGCCCGCCGCGGCCCTGTTCGTCTCCGACCTGCATCTGGCCCCGGAGCGCCCCGCAGTCACCCGCGCGTTCCTGGAGTTTCTGCGCGGCGCGGACACCGACCGCCTCTACATCCTCGGCGATCTGTTCGAGGCCTGGGTCGGCGATGACGACGACAGCCCGCTGGCGCAATCGGTGACGGGCGCACTCGCCGCCACCAGCGCCAGGGGCATCCGCCTGTATTTTCTCGCCGGCAACCGCGATTTCAGCGTCGGCCGGCGCTTCGCGCGCAGCACCGGAGCGCACCTGCTCGGGGATCGGGAATCGGTTTCGATCGCCGGGCGGCGCCTGCTGCTGCTGCACGGCGATACCCTGTGCACGGACGATCTCGCCTATCAGCGGTTTCGCCGTCGCATCCGCAACCCCTGGGTACTGGCCGCGCTAAGGCGGCTGCCGCTCGCCGCACGGCGCCGCATCGCGCGCCGCTGGCGGGAAGCCAGCGCGCGCCACAACCGCAACAAGCCCGAGCACATCATGGACGTCAACGAGCCGGCAGTGATCGCGGCGTTTCGCGACTCCGGCGCCGAATGGATGGTCCACGGCCACACCCATCGGCCCGGCCGCCACCCGTATCGGATCGACGACCGCCACTGCGAGCGCATCGTGCTCGGCGACTGGACCGGCGCACAGGGCTGGTACGCCCTGCTGGACGACGGCGGCGCCCTGGAACTGCGCTCTCTGTCCTTCTGAGCCGTCACCCGCGCCCGGGATCCGCCGCCGCATCGAGCAACACCAGGGCCCGCGGGTGCCCCTCGGCCACCGCGGCCGCGGGCAGCGACCCGCCCCGCCGCCAGGCGTCGAGCGCCGCCCGCTTGTCGGCGCCCGAAACCAGAAACAGCAGCTGCCGGCTGCACCTCAGCCGCTCGACGCCGAGACTGATGCGCAGCGGATGGGGCCCCGGGGCAGCGCGCACCACCAGCACCGGCCCGGGGCCCCAGCGACGGCCGGGAAACAGGCTCGCGGTATGGCCATCGGCACCCAGGCCGAGCAGCACCAGATCGAACGCCGGCACCGCAGCCAACAGCGCCCGGTACGAGTCGGCGGCGCGCTCCGGGTCCGGGCCGGCCGGAATGGCATGGACCTGCGCCGCCGGAATCGGCACCAGATCCAGCCAGGCGCGGCGCACGGCGGTCTCGTTGCGGTCCGGGTGTCCGGCCGGCAGCCAGCGCTCATCGCCGAAGTAGAGATGCCAGTGCGGCCATTGCGCCTGCGCCCGGGCGAGGCGCGCATAGGCCGGCAGCGGGGTCCGGCCGCCGGCCAGCACCAGGTGGAACTCGCCGCGCGCCGCAATGGCGCGGTCGGCGGCGCGCAGCATCCGCCGCGCCGCCGCTGCGGCGAGGCGATCGGGATCGGCGAGCACCCGGCAGCGCAGGCTTCCGCCGGTCATGGCTCAGAACTGGTTGCGCCAGTGGTGGCCGGCCGCCGCGGGCAGGCGATCGGCGCCGGCCGGGCCCCAACTGCCGGCGGCATAGCCCGCCGGCGGGGTCGGATCCAGCGCCCAGGCGTGCAACACCGGCTCCAGTACCCGCCAGGCCCACTCCACTTCGTCGAAGCGCAGAAACAGGCTGCGGTTTTCGCGAATCACCTCCAGCAGCAGGGTCTGGTAGGCATCGATGACTGCGCCGCCCGGCGGGTGATAGGAGGCATCGAGGCGGATACACCGGGTGCCCAACTCCGTGCCCGGGGCCTTGGCGCACAGCTCCAGACCCATGCTGGCCTGTCCGTACAGCGACAGCAGCAGCCAGTTGGGCTCCGCCGGCGGCGCGCCGGCGGCCTCGAACAGGCGCATGGGCGGCTGCCGAAAGCGCAGTGCCACCAGGGAGGCATCCTCCGCCAGCCGCTTGCCGGCGCGGACGTAGAAGGGCACGCCCTGCCAGCGCCAGTTGTCGATCCAAAGCCGCAGCGCGGCGTAGGTCTCGGTGGTGGAATCCGCGCTCACCCCGGGTTCATCGAGGTAACCGGGCACCCGGGCAGCGCCGATCTCTCCCGCCTGGTAGCGGCCGCGAACCGCGTCCGCGGCGGCCAACGGACGAATGGAGCGCAGCACCTTGACCTTCTCGTCGCGCAACACCTCCGCCTCCAGGCTGGCCGGCGGCTCCATGGCGATCAGGGTGAGAACCTGCAGCAGATGGCTCTGCACCATGTCGCGCAGCGCCCCGGCCCGCTCGTAGTAGCCGGCGCGCCGGCCCACCCCGGCGGTTTCGGCCGCGGTGATCTGCACCTGATCGATGTGAGCGCGGTTCCACAGCGGCTCGATCAGGGCGTTGGCGAAGCGGAATACCAGCAGGTTCTGGACCGCGTCCTTGCCCAGATAGTGATCGATCCGGTAGATCCGCGCCTCGTCGAAATAGCGCTGCAAGCAGGCATTCAATTGACGGGCGCCGGCGAGATCCGCGCCGAACGGCTTTTCGACCACGATGCGGTGGCGGCCCGCCGCGGCGGCCAGGCCGGCGGCGCTCAGGCGCTCCACCACGGCGGAAAACTCGGCGGGTGCGACCGCCAGATAGAACACCCCGTTGGCGCAGTGGCCGCCAGTCGACGCCCGGATGCGCTCGCGCAACCGGTCGTAATCGGCACCATCGTGAAGATCGCCGCGCAGGTAGTCGAAGCGGGCCGCGAAGCGCTCCCACACCCGGGCATCGGGGGTGGCGCCGAGCTGGGGCTGCAGCACTTCGCCGAGGTAAGCGCGCCAGTCCGCGCCGCACCAGTCGCGCCGGGCAAAGGCGATCAGGCGCAGGTCCGGGCCCAGCTCTCCGGCTTCCTCCAGGCCGTAGAGCGCCGGTAGCAGCTTGCGGCCGGCGAGATCCCCGGTGGCTCCGAAGATCACGAAATGGCAGGGCCCCGGCCCGGTCACGGGTCAGTCCGGCTTGTAAGTGGGATGGCCGCCGAAACCCCGGCGCATCAGCGCCAGCAGCCGATGGGCCAGGTCATCCCCGCCGCGGCTGGCGAAGCGCGCCGCCAGCGCCAGGCTGATGACCGGGGTGGGCACGCCGCGCTCCACGCCCTCGACCACCGCCCAGCGGCCCTCGCCGGAGTCCTCGACCCGGGGCGCGACGCCCCCGAGCGCGGCCGGGTCGGCGAGCGCCTCCGCGGTCAGGTCGAGCAGCCAACTGCGAATCACGCTGCCGTGCCGCCAGCACTCGGCGATGGCGGCGGCATCCAGCCCGAACTCGGGGGCGGCCTCGAGCAGGGCGAAGCCTTCGGCGAGCGCCTGCATCATGCCGTACTCGATGGCGTTGTGAACCATCTTCACGTAGTGGCCGGCGCCGGCGGGGCCGCAGTGCAGCCAGCCGGCGTCCGCGGCCGGCGCCAGCACCTCGATGACCGGGCGCAGCGCGGCGATGGCCGCGGCCTCGCCGCCCAGCATCAGGGCATAGCCCTGTTCCAGGCCCCGGATGCCGCCGGACACCCCGGCATCGACGAAATCCACCCCGCGCTCCCGGCAGGCATGGGCGCGGCGCACCGAATCCCGATAGTGGGCATTGCCGCCGTCGACCAGGAGGTCCCCGGGAGCTAGCCTCGACAACAGGTCCTGCAGGCAGCGCTCGGTCACCTCGCCGGCCGGCAACATCAGCCACAGCCGCCGCGGTGGCTCCAGGCCGGCGACCAGCGCGGCAAGATCGGCGGCCGCCTGCAAACCGGTTTCCGCCGCGAGCGAAGCCGCAGCTTCAGGACTGCGGTTCCAGCCGACCACCTCGACGCCGCCGCGCCGCAGCCGGCGTGCCATGTTGCCGCCCATGCGGCCGAGCCCCACCAGTCCCAGTTCCATCGCTGGCCTCCCGGCCGCCGCTTCAGGCGCGCTCGTAGCGTCCGATCAGCCGGTTCATGCCGATCACCAGGGGCTCGATCTTCTGCAGGAGGTCGGTCATGGACAACCCGGCGGCCAGTTGCGGCCGCTCCCTGAGTGCCAGCAGCCAGAAGTAGTAGTGGTGGGGGCCGTGCCCGTTGGGCGGCAGGGGACCGTTGTAACCCAGCTTGCCGAAATCATTCTTGCCCGCGGTATGACCGGAAACCCCCTCCGGCAGGCTGGTCACCGTGGCCGGGATGTCGTAGAGCACCCAGTGCACGAAACCGTAGGTGCCGTTGGCGGCCACCAGCGGGGCATCCGGGTCGTGGCAGATCAGCGCGAAGGACTGGGTGCCGGCGGGCGCCTCGGACCAGGCCAGGGGTGGGGAAACGTCCTCGCCCTCGCCGGTGTACTTGGCGGGCATCGTGCCGCCGGCTGCAAATGCGGGGCTGGTGAGTTGCATCTTGGATGGTGCAAAGCCCATGGAATCCTCCTGAAACCGCGTGCGAATGGGCGCTCAAGCCTAGAGGGACCGGGCCCAAATTTGAAGGCCCCGGCGACCGGGGCAGGCGGGCGCACAGCCGGGTTCAGGCCGCTGCGGGCGGTCCGGAATGGAAGCGAAACCCGGTATCCGGCGCCTCGATCAGCTCGCGTTCGCGGGCGGCGAATGCCTCGATGCGCGCCTCGAGGTCGCCGCCGGCCGCGCGGGCCAGCTCCAGATAATCTTGAAAATGCCGCGCTTCCGAGCGCAATAGCGACCGGTAGAACCCGGCCAGTTCGTCATCCACATGGGGTGCGACGGCGGCGAACCGCTCGCAGGATCGCGCCTCGATGAAGGCACCCACCAGCAGGGTATCCACCAGACGGCCGGGTTCTTCGCGACGCACCAGCGCGTGGAGGGTGCCGGCGTAGCGCCCCGCGGGGAGGTGGCGGTAAGCGATGCCGCGCGCCTCCATCAGCGCCAGCACCTGCTCGAAATGCCGCAGCTCCTCGCGGGCGAGCCGCGCCATGACCCGCAGCAGCTCGCCCCGCCCAGGGTAGCGATAGAGCAGCGCCAGCGCGGTGCTGGCCGCCTTCTTCTCGCAGTTGGCGTGGTCGATGAGCAGCTCCTCCCGATGCGCCAGCGCCGCTTCGATCCAGGCCGCCGGCGTGGCGCAGGGCAGGAATTCCCGGATGGCGTCGAGGCCGGCCACCACCGTTTCAGCCGCCCATCATGGCCTTCAGCGCCTGGTCGCGGTCGCGGTTGACCTCCTGCACCGAGGGGTTCTGCTCCATCAGCGCCAGCCATTCAGTGAGCCCGGGAATCTCGTCGGCGAGCTTGCGCCCCAGCGCCTTCTCGACTGCCATGCCGCCCAGCGTGACCGTGTAGTAGAGCACGAAGTCGGCATAGGTGAGTTCCGCGCCGGCCGCATAGGGCTGGAAGTGGAGCAGTTTGTTGAGCGCCGCCACGCCCTTGTCGAGCTGGGCGCCGACCGCCGCCTTGGTCTCGTCGCCGAGCGGGGCGCCGAAGAACACCGCGCCGAACAACTGGCGGGCGACCAGCTCCAGATAGAGCTCGGTGCTCTTCATCAGCTCGCGCACCTTGGCGCGCCGGAAGGGATCCGCCGGCAGCAGCGGCAGATCCGAGGATACGTCCTCGATGAATTCCAGAATCACGTTGGTTTCGGTGATGAAGCCCTCGTCGACCTCCAGGCAGGGGATCTTGCCCATCGGGCTCTTGGACACGAACGCGGGATCGGCGCCGGGGCGGACCAGCACTTCCTCGAACTGGAATCCCTTCTCGAGCAGCGCCGCCTTGGCCATGTTGTAGTAGTCGCTGACTGCAAAGCCATAGAGCTTCAACATCGTGACAATCCTCCACTGAGAGACAAGAGTTGGAATCAGCTGCAGCGGCGCCGCAGGCCCGGCTCCACGTAACGCTCGTAATGCGCCGTGGCGAGGCGGTGCCAGTCGCGTTCGACACTGCGGCACAGGTGCACCAGGTCCGGCGCGATGCCGGCGCGCAGGCGGAAACCACAGGCCTCCGGGGCGCCGATCCGGCTGCCGCACTGGCGCAGCAGATCGTACAGCCACCGATGGGGGTCCCGGGCCGGATCCCAGGGCACCCGCCGCCGGGCCAGTTCCGCCCGGAGCAGACCGGTGTCGAACAGATCGACCCGATTGGCCAGCACCCGCGCCAGAAAGTCGTCGCCGCGCGCCAGAATCAGCCGCCGCTGGGTTGCGTCGAAGCCGTTCCAGCCGCTGACCTCGTGGGCGAAGCGCATGCAGCCCCGACACACGCTGTCGCCGATCCCGGTCGAACAGATGCCGATGCAGGGCGTGGCGGGAGTCGGGGCGGGCGAGGCGGTCATGATGGCGGCACTCTACACCGCCGCTGCACCCTTTCGCCAGACCGCGGGCCGCCGCCGGCCACACCGGCCGGGGCGCACTCGCCGGCCGCGGAATTGACGTAAAATCCCGCTCCCGCGTCCCCACCGGCCGCCGGGTGCCGGCCGCCATCCCCGCCGCTGCCGGGCCGCCCGCGAGCCACCGTCCGAGGAGGAACATCTGCCGTGCTAGCTGAGTACCGGAAACACGTCGAGGAGCGCGCTGCCGAGGGCGTGCCGCCCAAGCCCCTGAACCCGGAGTGGACCGCGGCCCTGGTGGAACTGTTGAAGGATCCGCCCGCCGGCGAGGAACAACTGCTGCTCGAGCTGATCACCCACCGGGTGCCCCCGGGGGTGGACGCCGCGGCCTATGTCAAAGCGGGCTTCCTGTCAGCCATTGTCAAGGGCGAGGCGAGTTCGCCGCTGATCGACCGCGCCCACGCGATCCGCCTGCTGGGCATGATGCTGGGCGGCTACAACATCGCCACCCTGGTGGCCGCGCTGGACGACCCCGAACTGGCGCCGCTCGCGGCCAGGGAGCTCAAGCACACGCTGCTGATGTTCGATGCCTTCCACGATGTCGCCGACCGGGCCAGGGCCGGCAATGTCCACGCCCGGGAGGTCCTGCAATCCTGGGCCGATGCCGAATGGTTTCTCGCCCGCCCCGAGGTGCCGGAACAAATCGCCGCCATCGTGTTCAAGGTGCCCGGCGAGACCAACACCGACGACCTGTCGCCCGCCCCCGACGCCTGGTCGCGGCCGGACATCCCGCTGCACGCCAAGGCCATGTACAAGATTCCCCGCGAGGGCGTCGACAACGCCGAGGCGCAGATCGCCGAATTGAAGGCGAGCGGCTACCCGGTCGCCTTCGTCGGCGACGTGGTGGGCACCGGCTCGTCGCGCAAGTCGGCCACCAACTCAGTGCTCTGGTACATCGGCGAGGACATCCCCGGCGTCCCCAACAAGCGCGCCGGCGGCATCTGCATCGGCGGCAAGGTGGCGCCGATCTTCTTCAACACCATGGAGGACTCCGGCGCGCTGGTGTTCGAGGCCCCGGTGGAAAAACTGGAGACCGGGCAGGTCATCGAAATCCGCCCCTACGAGGGCCGCATCCTCGACCGCGCCAGCGGCGCCCCGGTCTCCGAGTTCGAGCTGAAATCCGAGGTGCTGCTCGACGAGGTCCGCGCCGGCGGCCGCATCAACCTGATCGTCGGCCGCGGCCTCACCCGCCGCGCCCGCGAGGCACTGGGCCTGCCGCCGACCCAGGTGTTCCGCGCGCCGCAACAGCCGCCCGATACCGGCCGGGGCTTCACGCTCGCCCAGAAGATGGTCGGGCGCGCCTGCGGGCTGCCCGGGGTGCGCCCCGGCGCCTATTGCGAGCCGGCCATGACCACCGTGGGCTCCCAGGACACCACCGGCCCCATGACCCGCGACGAGTTGCAGGATCTGGCCTGCCTGGGCTTCTCCGCCGATCTGGTGATGCAGTCCTTCTGCCATACCGCGGCCTACCCCAAGCCGGTGGACATCGAGACCCAGCACACCCTGCCCGACTTCATCATGAACCGCGGCGGCGTCTCGCTGCGCCCCGGGGACGGCATCATCCACAGTTGGCTGAACCGGATGCTGCTGCCCGATACCGTGGGCACCGGCGGCGACTCCCACACCCGCTTCCCGATGGGCATCTCCTTCCCGGCGGGCTCCGGACTGGTCGCCTTCGCGGCCGCCACCGGGGTGATGCCGCTGGACATGCCGGAATCGGTGCTGGTGCGTTTCAAGGGCCGGATGCAGCCCGGCATCACCCTGCGCGACCTGGTGCACGCGATTCCCTACCAGGCGATCCAGCAGGGTCTGCTGACCGTGGAGAAGAAGGGCAAGAAGAACATCTTCTCCGGCCGCATCCTGGAAATCGAAGGGCTAGACAACCTCACCGTGGAGCAGGCCTTCGAACTCTCCGATGCCTCCGCCGAGCGCTCGGCGTCCGGCTGCACCATCCGCCTCAGCGAAGCATCCGTCGCCGAGTACCTGCGCTCCAACATCACCCTGCTGCGCTGGATGATCGCCGAAGGCTATGGCGATGCCCGCACCCTGGAGCGGCGCGCGCGCAAGATGGAGGCCTGGCTGGCCAAGCCGGAACTGCTGCGGGCCGACGCCGATGCCGAGTACGCCGCGGTGATCGAGATCGACCTCGATCAGATCCGGGAGCCGATCGTCTGTGCGCCCAATGATCCGGACGACGCCCGGCTGCTCTCCGAAGTCGCCGGCGACAAGGTCGACGAGGTGTTCATCGGCTCCTGCATGACCAACATCGGCCATTTCCGCGCCGCCGGCAAGCTGCTCGAACGGGTCAAGCCCGGCGCCCTGCAGACCCGCTTCTGGATCGTGCCGCCGACCCGCATGGACGCCCACACCCTGATGGAGGAGGGCTACTACAGCATCTTCGGCCGCGCTGGCGCGCGCACCGAGATGCCGGGCTGCTCGCTGTGCATGGGCAACCAGGCCCGGGTCGCGCCCGGTACCACGGTGCTGTCCACCTCGACCCGGAACTTCCCCAACCGCCTCGGCGACGGCGCCAACGTCTATCTGACCTCGGCCGAGCTCGCCGCCGTGGGCGGGGTGCTCGGGCGGCTGCCGACGCCGGAGGAATACCTCGAGTATGCCGCCGCGATCGGCACCCAGGCGCCGGAGATCTACCGCTACATGAACTTCGACCAGATAGCCTCCTTCCAGAAGGCGGCCGATGACGGCCGGCGGATCGCCGCCGAGCTGATCGTCGAGGTGGCCTGAAGGCGCCGGCGCGCGGCGCTCAGCCGCCGCCGGCCCTGCCCAGGCGGGCCAGATAGCTGTCGAGGTGGTTGGCGAACTGCCGCTTCTCGCCCGGGGAGAGCGGCGGCGGCCCGCCGGTCTGGATGCCGCTGGCGCGCAGGGTATCGAGAAAGTCGCGCATCATCAGGCGCCCGCGGATATTGGCGGCGGTGTGGCGTTCGCCGCGCGGACTCAGCACCGTGGCCCCCTTCTCGATGACCTCATGGGCCAGCGGAATGTCCGCGGTGATCACCAGATCGCCGGCTGCGACCCGGGCCACGATCTCGTGGTCGGCGCTGTCGATGCCCCCCGCGACCGCGATGGTCCGCACATTGCGCCGCACCGGCACCTGGGGTGGCCGGTTCGCCACCAGTACCAGCTCGACCCCGGTGCGCTCGGCGGCGCGCAGCAGCACTTCGCGGATCACCGCCGGACAGGCATCGGCATCGACCCAGACCGTCACCGGCGCGGCACCCGGCTCTCGCCGCCGGCGGCGCCCGGTCCCGCGGCCCGGCCGGCCAATTTGCTGTGCGATGCACATCGTTGATCGGACATCGTTGACTCGTCAACTTGATCCCGATATAGTCTGGCGCGCAAAGCTAACCCACTTTGATGGCCGCGAAGTATTGATCTCGCGGCCTTTTTTTTGGCGGCGGGCACGCCCTCAGCGCCGCGGCAGGCCACCCGGGCCACCCGACTGCGCGAGCAGTCCCTCCATGCCGCGCATCATGCGGCCCAGATTCTTGCCCTTCATCTTCTTCATGGTCTTGGCCATCTGCTTGTGCTGCTTGAGCAGGCGGTTGAGGTCCTGAATCGAGGTGCCCGAACCCTGGGTGATGCGCCGCTTGCGCGAGCCGTTGAGAATCTCCGGGTCGGCGCGCTCGGCCGGCGTCATGGAGTCAATGATCACCTGCATGGTCTTGAATTGGGCGGTGACATTGCTCTGCTCGACCATCCTGGCCATGTTGCCCATGCCCGGCAGCTTGTCGAGCAAACCGGTCATGCCGCCCAGGTTCTGCATCTGCTGGAGCTGGTCGCGCAGGTCCTCCAGATCGAACGCCCTGCCCTTTTCGACCTTGCGGGCCAGCTTCTCGGCCTTGGCCCGGTCGACCTTGCGCTCGACCTCCTCGATCAGCGATAGCACGTCACCCATGCCCAGGATGCGCGAGGCGATGCGCGCCGGATGGAACGGCTCCAGCGCCTCGGTCTTTTCGCCGACGCCCATGAACTTGATGGGCTTGCCGGTCACCTGGCGCACCGACAGCGCCGCGCCGCCGCGGGCATCGCCGTCCACTTTGGTGAGAATGACGCCGGTGAGCGGCAGCGCCGCGTCGAAGGCCCGCGCGGTGTTGACCGCGTCCTGGCCGATCATGGCGTCGATCACGAACAGGGTCTCGGCGGGTTGCAGCGCCGCGCTGAGCGCCCGGATCTCCGCCATCATCTCGTCGTCGATGTGCAGCCGGCCGGCGGTATCCACGATCAGCACCTCGGCGAAACCGCGCCGCGCCTCCGCCAGCGCCCGCTCAGCGATGGCCAGCGGGCGCTCCCCGGCTGCACTGGGCAGGCAGGCAACCCCCACCTCCCCGGCCAGCGTCGCCAGCTGCTGGATCGCCGCCGGCCGGTAGACATCGGTGCTCACCACCATGACCTTCTTCTTTTCGCGCTCCTTGAGATAGCGCGCCAGCTTGGCCACCGAGGTGGTCTTGCCGGCGCCCTGGAGGCCCGCCATCAGGATCACCGCCGGCGGCCGCACCGCCAGGTCGAGGCCGGGATTGGCATCGCCCATCAGGTGTTCCAGCTCTTCCTGGACCAGCTTCAGGAACTGCTGGCCCGGATTGAGGCCCTGGCCCACCTGCATGCCCAGGGCCCGGGACCGCACCCGGTCGATGAAGTCCTTGACCACGGGCAGTGCGACGTCGGCCTCCAGGAGCGCCATGCGCACATCGCGCAGGGCCGCGCGAATGTTGTCTTCGCTGAGCCGGGCTTTGCCGGAGATCTTGCGCAGACTGGCGCCGAGACGGTCGCCGAGATTTTCGAACAGGGCCATCGCGCGAATCCAGGTGGCGGGCGAGGCGCCATTATAGCGGCGCCGGGCACCGGACCCGCTGCGGGATCCTGGCGCCCGACTCGAAGGGAGGCGCCCCCTGGTTGGGTAAGGGCGGTTCCCATTGCGGGGCGGTTAGAATGGCTTTGGCAGCGGAACCGGCCGGTGGAGGGCCGCGGCATGCCGCGGGAGATCGAGATCAAGCTGGGCCTGCCGCCCGACGCGGCGGTCCGGGTGCGCGACCACCCGCTGCTGCAGGGGCCCGCGGAGCCGGACCGGCGGCTGGTCAGCACCTACTACGATACGCCCGACCTCAGGCTGTACCGGCGGGGCATCGCGCTGCGGGTCCGGGAGACCGGCGCCGGGCAGGTCCAAACGGTGAAATGTGCAGGTACCTGTGCCGGTGGTCTGTCCGACCGCCCGGAATGGGAGCAGCCCTGGTCCGGAGCCTTCGACTTCTCGGCCATCGACGACGCCCGCACCGCCCGCCGGCTGCGCGCCGCAGCCCCGCACCTGGCGCCGGCCTTCGTCACCGATTTCCGGCGCGAAATGCGCGTGATCCGGCGCGACGGGGCGACCATCCGGGCGATGCTCGACCAGGGCGCGATCCGCGCGGGCGGCGCCGAAGAGCCGCTGTGCGAATTGGAACTGGAGTTGGAGGCCGGCCGCCCCGGGGACCTGCTCCGCCTGGCCCTGTCGCTGTCGGACACCCTGCCGCTGTGGCCGGAGGAGCGCAGCAAGGCAGAGCGCGGCTACCGCCTGTGGCGCGGGGCGGATCTCCCGGTCCCGGACGCGGGCCTGGCCGCGACCATGCCGGCGGGCGCCGCCTTCCGCCAATTGGCCGGCGGCGCAGTGCACGCCTGGCAGGCCGGGGTGCGGCTGGCCGGGACGGATGCGGTGGAAGGCGTGCATCAGGTGCGGGTGGCACTGCGCCGGCTGCGCTCGCTGTTGCGCCTGTTCGCCCCGGTGCTGCCCGCGGAATTCACCGCTGGCTGGCGGCGCCGGCTCGGCGACAGCGCCCGCGCCCTGGGCGCCACCCGCGAACTCGACGTACTCTGCGACGAACTCCTGGCGCCGGCCGCCGGCGAAGTTGCCGAGGCCGCCTGGACCGCGGCGCTCTTGGTGCTGGATGCCGAGCGGCGCGACGCCCGCGCCCGCGCCGAGGCGGCCCTGGCGCCGGACCGGCAGGGGCGGCTGATACTCGAATTCCTGGCCGCGGCAACGGAGCTGGCCGAGGCCGACGGGTCCACCGATCTGGCCGCCCTGGCGGCGCAGCGCATGGATCGTCTGCGCCGGCGCCTGCGCCGGCGCGCCCGGGCCTTGCCGGCGGCCGATGCCGCCGCCTGGCACGCCCTGCGCATCGCCGCCAAGCGACTGCGCTACGGTCTGGATTTCTTCGCGCCGCTGTGGCCGCGCAAGGCGGTCGCCGAATATCGCCGGCGCCTGGCGCGCATCCAGCGGCGCCTGGGCCGCGTGCAGGACCTGGAGGCCGCCCGGCTGCGACTGGAGCAGCTTGCGTCTGAACATCCGGAGTGCGAAGTGGTGCAGTGTTGGCTGGCGCGGCACTATCGCAAGCGGGCGGCGAAGTGGTGCCGGGAAGCCTTGCAGGAGGTGCGCGGACTGCTGGCCCAACCCCGGCCCTGGCGGTCGCGCCACTGAGCGCCGCGGGGCAGCGCCGCATCGAACATCAAACGCGCAAGTGTTTGATGTTCGATGCGAGCTGCGGACCTGTGCCGCAGCGAAGCGAATTGAAAAAGCCCATAGAGGGGCTTTTCGACAGCCTGATAGCGGAGGAAAACCCATGGAGCTGTTGCTGTGGCGTCATGCAGAGGCGGCCGAGGGCGCTGTGGATCTCGCCCGCGAACTCACCGCCCGGGGCCGGCGCCAGGCCCGCCAGATGGCGCACTGGCTGGACCGCCACGGGCCGCCGGGCCTGGAGGTGTGGTGCAGCCCGGCGGTGCGGGCGCAGCAGACCGCGGCGGCCCTCGGCCGCGACGCCCGCACCCTGGACGCCCTGGCGCCGGGAGCGGACGCGGCGGCACTCCTGGCCGCCACCCCCTGGCCCGATGCCGACGCGGCCTGGCTGCTGGTCGGCCATCAGCCGGCGCTGGGGCGGCTGGCGGCGCTGGTGCTCACCGGCCGCGAGGCGGACTGGAGCATCCGCAGGGGCGCCGTCTGGTGGCTGCGCAGCCGGCAGCGCGGCGGCATCTGGCAGGCCGGCATCTACTGCGTACAGACCCCGGAATTGCTCTGAGCCGGTGAATTTTTTCAAGCTTGAAGCCCGGCCAGGGATGGCCGGTCGCGGATCGAGCACGCCAGTGCTTGATCCGCGCGAGCCAGTCCGGGCGTGTACCGGACTGGCGACGGAAGAAATGCACAGGGCGTGCATGCTTCACGAACTCCGACCCGCGGCGGATCGACCGCGGCCGACATCGAACCCGGCGCCACGGACGCGACCGCTGCGGGTGGCGCAGGACTGGTTCGACTACCGCGACGCCCCCGGCGGGGCGGCGCTCACTTGCGCCGGTCGGCGATGACCCAGCGCCCGTCCCGGTAATCGGCGCGCCAGCCGGTGGCCTTGCCGTCGACTTCGGTCTGCACGTACTGGGTGCCGGTCTTGCGGCTGAAGCGGATCACCGCGGGGTTGCCGTCCGGGTCCCGGGTCGGGGCCTCCAGCAGATAATGGTACTTGGGATCCAGTTCATCGCGGTGGGGAAGCAGTTCCTCGACCAGGGGGGCGCGGGTCTCGCGATGCCTGGGAAACTGACTGGCGGCGAGAAACAGGCCCGCCGCGCCATCCCGCAACACGTAGTGGTCGTCGACCTTGGCGCAGCGCAACTCGGGCATGGGCACGGGCGGCACCTTGGGCGGCGCCGGCTGGCCGTTGCGCAGCAGCTTGCGCGTGTTGCCGCAAGCGGCCGAGGTACAGCCGAAGTATTTGCCGAAGCGCCCGGTCTTGAGACGCATGTCGCTGCCGCACTTGTCGCATTCGATCACCGGTCCCTCGTAGCCCTTGATGCGGAAACTGCCGGTTTCGAGCTGGTAGCCCGGACAATCGGGACTGGCGCCGCAGATGTGGATACGGGTGTGCTCGTCGACCAGGTAGCCGTCCATGCTGCTGTGGCAGAGTGCGCAGCGGCGTTTGTGGAGCAGCAGGCGCGACTCCGCCTCATCGTCGGCGCCGACCGGAATCACCTCCTCGTCGGGAATCAGGTTGCGGGTTCCCTTGCAGCGCTCCTTGGGCGGCAGCGAGTAGCCGGAGCAGCCCAGGAACACGCCGGTGCTGCCGGTGCGAATCTGCATGGGTCGCCCGCATTGGGGACAAGGAATCTCCGTCTCCACCACGGCGTTGGGGCGCATGCCGCCGGCGCCGGAGCGGGCGGCCGCGAGCCTTTGGGTGAAGCCGCCATAGAAGCGGTCCAGCACCTCGCGCCAGTCGATCTCACCCTCGGCGATCCGGTCCAACTGCTCTTCCATGCTGGCGGTGAAGCCGTAGTCCATCAGGTCGGCGAAACTCTCCTCCAGCCGGCTGGTGACGATGTCGCCGATCTTTTCGGCGTGGAAGCGGCGGTTTTCGAGGCGCACGTAACCGCGTTCCTGGATGGTGGAGATGATCGCCGCATAGGTCGACGGGCGGCCGATGCCGAGCTTTTCCAGTTCCCGCACCAGGCTGGCCTCGGTGAACCGCGGCGGCGGCTTGGTGAAGTGCTGCTGGGGGAGCAGCTCGAGCAGCTCGAGGGTTTCACCCACCGCGAACTCGGGCAATTCCACATCGTCCTTGTTGCGCAGTGCCGGCAGGGCGCGGAGAAACCCGTCGAACACCACCACCCGGCCGCGGGCGCGCAGCTCGTAGTCGCCCGCGACCACGGTAACGCCGGTGCTGGTGAACCGGGCCGGCGGCATCTGGCAGGCGACGAACTGCTGCCAGATCATCTGGTAGAGGCGGCGGGCGTCCTGATCAACCCCGGCGAGCCCGTCCTCCGTCACCGCCACCGACGACGGCCGGATCGCCTCGTGGGCCTCCTGGGCGCCCGCCCTGGAGCTGTAGCGGTTCGGCTGCGGGGGGAGGTAATCGCTGCCGTACCGAGCGCCGATCAACTGCCGGCAGGCGGCGACCGCATCGGCGCTGAGATTGGTCGAGTCGGTGCGCATGTAGGTGATGTGGCCCGCCTCGTAGAGCCGCTGCGCCAGGGTCATGGTCTTCTTGACCCCAAAGCCGAGCCGGGTACTCGCCGCCTGTTGCAGGGTCGAGGTGGTGAAGGGCGCCGGCGGCCGCGTCTGGGTGGGGCTGTCCTCCCGCTCGGCGACCCGAAACTGCGCTGTGCGCAGCCCGGCGACGAACCGCGCCGATTCCTCGGCGCTGGTGGGCCGGTACGGCGCGCCGGCGACCTTGCGCACCTCGAATCTGGCGCTCGCGCCGCTCGCCTTGGCCAGATCGGCATGCAGCGTCCAGTACTCTTCCGGCGTGAAGGCGCGGATTTCCTTTTCCCGCTCCACGATCAGCTTGACCGCCACCGACTGCACCCGCCCCGCGGACAGCCCGCGCGCGATCTTCTCCCACAGCAGCGGCGACACCATGAAGCCCACCACCCGGTCGAGGAACCGCCGCGCCTGCTGGGCATTGACCCGGTTGAGGTCGAGATCGCCGGGCTTGGCGAAGGCCTCGCGGATCGCCTTCTGGGTGATTTCGTTGAACACCACGCGGCGAAAGCGCGCCGCGTCGCCGCCGATCAACTCGCGCAGGTGCCAGGCGATGGCCTCACCCTCCCGATCCAGGTCGGTGGCCAGATAGACGGCCTCGGCCGACCGCGCGGCGCGGCGGAGCTCTTCGACCACCTTCTCCTTGCCGGGCAACACCTGGTAATCGGCCCGCCAGCCGTGTTCCGGATCTATGCCCATGCGCCGCACCAGCGTCTGCTGGCGCTGGGTTTCGGCCGCCCCGGCGGCGTTCCCGGCAGCCCCGCGCCGCGCGCCTCCGCGGGCCGGTCGGGCGCCGCCGCCGGTGGGCAGATCGCGGATGTGGCCGACGCTGGACTTGACCACGAAGTCCTTGCCCAGGTACTTGTTGATGGTCTTCGCCTTGGCCGGCGACTCCACTATAACCAAAGACTTGCCCATTAAACCTGCCAAATTGGTTGATGAGTTTTCGGCAATGGCGCCCGATCGAAGGCGAGCATATATACGGGCTACACCAGCGGGGGTCAACCCGAACCTCCGGGGTTCCGCCGCCGGCACCCGCGGTTGCGCGGCGCGGCAAAGCCGCTACACTGGCCCCTCTGGTCGGCGCCGAGAGAGCTTCAGTGGCGGTCTACAGACACGTGCTGGTGGGGTTGGATCTTTCGCCGGAATCGCGCCAGGTCATGCGCCGGGTGCAACAATTGCTGGGCGAGAGCGACGCGCGGATCTCCCTGGTGCACGTCCAGGAACCGCTGTCGTTCGCCTACGGCGGGGATATCCCCATGGATCTCGGCCAGCTCCAGGTGCGGCTCGAGGAGCAGGCCCGGGAACGACTGCTGGTGCTGGCGAAGGAGAACGGTTTCGAGCGCGCCCAGTGTCATGTGCTGATCGGGCAGCCGGCCCATGAAATGCACCGCTTCGCGCGGGAGAACGGCGTCGATCTGGCCGTGGTCGGCAGTTACGGGCGCCACGGGCTGACCCTGATCTTCGGTTCCACCGCCAACGGCGTACTGCACGGCGCGACCTGCGATGTCCTGGCGGTGCGCATCCAGCCGGAGAAGACCGCAACCTGAGCAAGCGCCGGGCATCCCAGGTGATCAGGACCCTGCTCGTCGCGCTGCGCCCGGCCGCCCGCCACTGCGGCCCGCTGTTGCTGGCCCTGGCCACGCTGCCCGGTGCGGGCCCTGCGGCCGCCGGTGCCGACACCCTGGACCAGCAGCGCCAGGCCTACCGCGCCGCGCGGGCGGCCTGGAGCGCGGGCGATCGCGCGACCTTCGCCCGCCTGTCCGATGCCCTGGTGGATTACCCGCTCCATCCCTATCTGGAGTTCGAACACCTCCGCGGCGCGGCCTACGGCACTGCCCGCGACCGCATCGACCGCTTTCTCGCTGCGCTCGGCGACATGCCGCTGGCCAATCGCCTGCGCGCGCGGCTGCTCCGGGAGTTCTACGCCGAGCGCCGGTGGCAGGCATTCGCCGAATACCATGCCGACAGCGTCCGCACCGACGCGCTCGACTGCCAATACCAGGAGGCCCGCTACCACCTCGGGGAGCGCGCCGCCGCCATCGCCGAGGGCTTGCGGCTGTGGAACGTCGAACGCTCCCGCCCGGCCGAGTGCGACCCCCTGTTCGCCCTGCTCCGGCGCGAGGGGGCGCTGTCGGAACCCATCGTCTGGCAGCGCTTCGCCAAGGCGGTGCGCGCCGGCCAGCTGCACCTCGCCGGCTACCTGCAGCAGATGGTCCACTCCGCCGCCGGGCAGTCGCTGGCGAGGCGCTATCTGGCCCTGTATCGCGACCCCGGGCTGCTCGCCGATTACCGCCTGCTGCCGGAAGCCGACCCCGAGGTCGATCGATTGCTGGAACTGGCCCTGATCCGCGCCGCCCGCACTGATGCCGCCGCCGCCCTGCGCCACTGGCGCCATTACGATGCCGCCCGGGAATTCGAGGCCGCGGCCCGCGCCCGGATCGCCTCGGCCATCGCCCGGGGCCTCTACGAACAGGATCGGCCGGAGCTGTTTGCAGAGGTCGTGGCGCGGCACGCCGATCTGCTGGACGATGCTTTTCACGAATGGCTGCTGCGCCGCAGGGTCGCCGCCGGCGACTGGAGCGCGCTCGCCGCCGCCATCGACAGCCTGCCGGAAGCCCTGCGCGGCGAACCCGAGTGGCGCTACTGGCGGGCCCGGAGCGCGATGCTCACCGGGCGGGAGCGCACCGCAGTCGAAGCCGCGCTCGGCGAGCTTTCGACCCAGCGCAGCTTCTACGGCTTTCTGGCCAGCGACTGGCTGAACCGCGACTATCAGATGGCGCAGCGTCCCGCCGCGCCGGATGAGGCCGCCCTGGAGGCGCTGGCTTCGCGGCCGGCGCTGCTGCGGGTTCGCGAACTGCTCCACCACGGCCAGGAGCTGGATGCGGCGCGCGAATGGTGGCGGGCGACGCGCGGCCTGAGCGAAGCGGAATGGGCGCTCGCCGGGCACCTGGCCCACCGCTGGGGGTGGCACTACCAGGCGATCCTGGCCATGGTCCGGGCGAGCCGCTGGGACGATCTCGACGTCAGATTCCCGCTGGTGCATCGCGACCAGTTCGCTGCCCACGCCGGGCGCAACGCCCTCCCCATGCCCCTGGCGCTGGCGGTGGCCCGCCAGGAAAGCGCCTTCCGCGCCGATGCGATTTCCCCGGCCGGCGCCCGCGGCCTGATGCAGCTCATGCCGGCCACCGCGAACGAGGTCGCGCGCCGCCACGGCATCGCCTATCGCGCCCAACACCAGTTGTTCGATGCCGGCGTCAATATCCACCTCGGAACCCGGTATTATCGCGACATGCTGGACCGCTTCCACGACAATCGCATCCTCGCCACGGCCGCCTACAACGCCGGGCCGGGGCGGGTCAGGCAGTGGTTGGCGCGCAGCGGCGGCAGGCTGCCGTTCGATGCCTGGATCGAGGCCATCCCCTTCCTCGAAACCCGCAACTACGTGCAGAACGTGCTGGCCTTTTCCGCGATTTACGCCCACCGCCTGGGCAGTCGCGAGCGCATCCTGAGCCCCAGGGAGCGCGAGCAACCGCTCTGAACATGCCCGCTTCCCCACCCGACCACGCAAAGCCTCCCCGGCGCCCGGCACTGCGCTCCCCGACCCGGATGACCCGCCCATGGAAATCCTGATCCTCGCGCTGCTGATCCTGCTCAACGGCGCCTTCGCCATGTCCGAGATCGCCCTGGTGGCGGCCCGCCGCGCCCGCCTGACCCGGCTCGCCGAGGATGGCGACAGCGCCGCGGCGGTGGCCATCGAGCTGGGCGCCGACCCCACCAAGTTCATGTCCACGGTGCAGATCGGCATCACCTCGATCGGCATTCTCAACGGTATCGTCGGGGAATCCGCGCTGGCCGCCCCCTTCGCGCTCTGGCTGCAAGGCGTCGGCCTCGACCAGGACATCAGCGAGATCGGCGCCACCGCACTGGTGGTGATCGTGATCACCTATGTCTCCATCGTCGCCGGAGAACTGGTACCCAAGCGCATCGCCCAGATCAATCCGGAGCGCGTCGCGCGGCTGGTGGCGCGGCCGATGCGCGCCCTGGCGGTAATCACCCGCCCCTTCGTCCATCTGCTCAGCCTCTCGACCCGCTTCATGCTGCGCCTGATCGGCCATCAGGACCTCTCGGCCGCGGTGGTCACCGAGGAGGAGATCCACGCCCTGCTCGACGAGGGCTCCCAGGCCGGTGTCATCGAAAAGTCCGAGCACCAGATGGTGCGCAACGTGTTCCGCCTCGACGAGCGCCAGATCGGTTCGCTGATGGTCCCGCGCGCCGACATCCTGTGGCTGGACGTGGAGCGCCCGCTGGCGGAAAACCTCGCCCGGATCGCGGACTCGGACCACTCCCGGTTTCCGGTCTGCCGGGGCGGACTGGGCGACATCCTGGGGGTCATTTCCGCCAAGCAGATCGTCCGCCAGACCCTGCATGGTGCGCCGGTCGACATCGAGTCCGGGCTGGCCGAGCCCACCTATGTCCCGGAATCCCTGTCCGGCATGGAACTGCTCGACCACTTCCGGGTGTCGCGCTCCCAGATGGCGTTCGTGGTGGACGAATACGGCGAGATCCAGGGCCTAGTCACGCTGCGCGATGTCCTCGAGGCGGTCACCGGAGAGTTCGAGCCCTGGGATCAGGAAGAGGCCTGGGCAGTCCAGCGCGAGGATGGCTCCTGGCTGCTCGACGGCATGATCCCGATCCCCGAACTCAAGGACCGCCTGGAACTCAAGTCCGTCCCGGAGGAAGACAAGGGCACCTATCACACCCTGAGCGGACTGATGATGTGGCTGCTCGGCCGGGTACCCCACACCGGGGATGTCGGCATCTGGGAGCAGTGGCGGCTCGAGGTGGTCGACCTCGACGGCCGCCGCATCGACAAGGTGCTCGCCAGCCGGATACCGGGTTCCGGGGGCGAGGAGGAGAACCGCACCGAGGCCCGTGAATCGGCCTGATCCCGGCCGAGCAGGGTGCGGCGGCGGCGGGAATCCGGCCTGGCCAGCGCGACACCGCCACGGCCGCGCCGCCGGTTCCCGCCGGGCGCGCGGCGAGGAGTACCGGCATGGCGTGGCCGCTGATAGCCGTCGCCCTGGGTCTGGGATTGCTGATCTGGGGTGCCGCTCGCTTCATCGACGGCGCCGCCGGACTCGCCCGCCGGCTGGGCCTGCCGCCCCTCTTTATCGGCATGGCGGTGGTCGGCTTCGGCACCTCGGCCCCGGAGATCGCCGTGGCCACACTGGCGGCCCTCGACGGCGCTGCGGGCGTGGCGCTGGGCAATGCCTACGGCTCCAACATCGCCAATATCGGCCTGATCCTGGGGCTCACCGCGGCGGTATCGCCGATCGCGGTGCACTCCCGAGTCGTGCGCCGCGAGCTGCCGATCCTGCTCGCCGCGACCGGGATCGCCATCTGGCTACTCGGCGACCGCACCCTGGATCGCGTCGACGCCGCGGTGCTGCTGGCGATGTTGAGCGGCTTTCTGGGCTGGACTCTGGCGGAGAGCGCCCGCGGCCGCGCCGATCTGCTGGGCGCCGAGGTGAACCTGGAATTGACCGCCCACCCGCTGACCGCGCCGCAGGCACTGATCCGGCTCGCGCTGGGCCTGGTCGTGCTGGTGGCCAGTTCCCGGCTGCTGGTCTGGGGCGCGGTCAGCATCGCCGCGACCCTGGGGGTCAGCGAGCTCATCATCGGCCTCACCGTCGTCGCGATCGGCACCTCGCTGCCCGAACTGGCGTCCTCGCTGGTCGCCGCGCGCAGGGGCGAACACGACATCGTGCTCGGCAACCTGGTCGGCTCCAACCTCTTCAATACCCTTGCGGTGGTGGGCGTCGCGAGCCTGGTCCGCCCGCTGAGCGTGCCGGAAGCAGTGCTGTATCGGGATGCCCCGGTGATGGCCATGTTCAGCCTCGGCCTGTTCGCCCTCTGCGCGCGAAGGCGCGATCCGGCACGGATCGGCCGCCTGGCCGGCGGCCTGCTGCTGGCCGGCTACTCCATCTACAACCTGCTGCTGGCGCGAGCGGCGATATGGGGATAAAAGTATTTTTATTATTAGGTTATAAACATTTTATAAAGTAATTTATCCTGCTTCATGGCCGGCAGGCGGGGCGCGAGCCGGCGGGTGCCCGACCATCCGGGCCCTTCGCCTGGCGCGCCCGGAGCCTCAGGCCCCCGCCTCGATCTCGATCAGGGTCTCGTCCGGATTCACGGCATCGCCCTTGCGCACCAGCACCCGGGTCACGATACCGGCGATCGGGGCCTGCAGCTCGGTTTCCATCTTCATCGCCTCGGTGACCAGCACCGCCTGGCCGGCGCTGACCCGCTCGCCCTCCGCCACCAGCACCGCGACGATATTGCCCGGCATGGCCGTGGCGACATGTCCGGGCGCCGAGGGGCGCGGCCGGCGACCGGAGATGGCGGTGGGGATGGCGCCCTCGGCGCCGCCGCTGAGCACCAGTTCGTCGAGGGTTTCCACCAGCACCTCGACCGGCATGCCGTCGACATCCAGATAGAAGTGGCGCTCCGGCTGTCCCTTGTGGCCGCTGCCGGTGATGCGCACATGGTAGCTCTCGCCGTGCAGGGTGATGTTGAACTCGGTGGGCGCGCGCACCTCGGCATCGCCGGGCGCGGCGGCCGGGGGCGGTACCGGCGCTTCGGCCACCGGCTGGCCGGTGCGCCGCGCGTGCAGGAACTGGCGCGCGATTTCGGGAAACAGCGCGTAGCTGAGCACATCCTCCTCGCTCTCCCCCAGGTCGCCCAATTCTTCCCGCAACCTGGTGAGCTCGGGCTGCAGCAGGTCCGCGGGCCGGCCTTCGATGGTCTCGGCGGTACCGACCGCCTGCATCCGCAGGTTTTCGTCGATGGCCGCGGGCGGCTGTCCGTAGCCGCCCTGCAGATAGCGCTTCACCTCGTTGCTCACGGTCTGATAGCGCTGCCCGGTGAGCACATTGAGCACCGCCTGGGTGCCGACGATCTGCGAGGTCGGGGTCACCAGGGGCGGATAGCCGAGCTCGGCGCGCACCCGGGGGATCTCGGCGAGCACTTCGTCCATGCGGTCCAGCGCATTCTGCTCGCGAAGCTGGTTGGCCAGGTTGGAGATCATGCCGCCCGGCACCTGATTGACCTGCACGCGGGTGTCGACGCCGGTGTAATCGCTTTCGAAGGCCTGATACTTCCTGCGCACCTCCCGAAAGTAGGCGGCGATGTGCTGCAGGCGCTCCAGGTCCAGGCCGCTGTCCCAGGGGGTGTCGCGCAGCGCCGCCACCATGCTCTCGGTGGGCGGGTGGCTGGTACCTCCGGCGAAACTGGAAATGGCGGTGTCGATGTGCCGGCAGCCGCCCTCGATGGCCTTGAGCTGGCACATCTCCGCCAGCCCGGCGGTGGCGTGGGAGTGCAGGTGGACCGGCAGGGCCACCGCATCCAGCAGGCCCTTGACCAGCGCCTCGGTGGCGCTGGGAGTGAGCAGTCCGGCCATGTCCTTGATGGCGATGCTGTCGCAGCCCATAGCGGCGAGTTCGCGGCCCAGGGCCACGAAGGTGGCAGTGTGATGCACCGGGCTGGTGGTGTAGCAGATGGTGCCCTGGGCGTGCTTGCCCGCTTCCTTGGCGGCCTCGATGGCGGTGCGCAGGTTGCGCAGGTCGTTGAGCGCGTCGAAGATGCGGAACACATCCATGCCCAGGGCCGCGGCGCGCTGCACGAAGGCGCGCACCACGTCGTCGGCGTAATGGCGGTAGCCGAGCAGGTTCTGCCCGCGCAACAGCATCTGCAGGCGGGTGTTGGGCAGCGCGGCGCGCAATTGCCGCAGCCGCTCCCAGGGATCCTCCCCCAGAAAGCGCAGGCAGGCGTCGAAGGTGGCTCCGCCCCAGACTTCCAGCGACCAGTACCCCACGGCGTCGAGCTCGGCGCAGATGGGCAGCATGTCCCCGGTGCGCATGCGGGTGGCGATCAGCGACTGGTGGCCGTCGCGCAATACGGTGTCGGTGATCTGGACTGGATCCATGCTAAACCCCGCAGTCAATGCCCGGTATGGGCGGCGATGGCGACGGCGAGCACGGTGGCGAGCTCCTCCGGACGCCGCTTGTCGGAATAATTGACCAGCTGCGGATTGGCATCGACGAAGCCGGTGGTGAAGGAACCGCTGCGAAACGCCGGCGAGTCGAGGATCTGCTGGCAATAGGGGATGGTAGTCTTGATGCCGAATACCGCCATGTCGTTGAGCGCGCGCCGCGAGCGGGCGATGGCGTCCTCCCAGGTCAGCGCCCAGACGATCACCTTGGCCAGCATCGAGTCGTAGTAGGGCGGGACCTTGTAGCCGGTGTAGATGGCGGCATCGGTGCGCACCCCGGGCCCGCCCGGCGCGTAATAGCGGGTGATGCGGCCGAAGCTGGGCAGGAAGCCGTTCTTGGGATCCTCCGCATTGATGCGGAACTGGAGCGCGAAGCCCCAGCGCCTGATTTCGTCCTGCCGGTAGCGCAGCGGCAGGCCGGCGGCGATGCGGATCTGCTCCTCGACGATATCGACCCCGGTGATGCTCTCGGTGATGGTGTGCTCGACCTGGATCCTGGTATTCATCTCCATGAAATGGAAATTGCCGGCGCCGTCGAGCAGGAACTCCACGGTGCCCGCATTCTCGTAGCCCACCGCCTGCGCGGCGCGCACCGCGAGCTCGCCCACCAGGCGGCGCTGGGCCTCGTCGAGCTGCGGCGAGGGGGCGATCTCGATCAGCTTCTGGTTGCGGCGCTGGATCGAACAGTCGCGCTCGAACAGATGGATGGTGTTGCCGTGGCGGTCGGCGAGAATCTGCACCTCGATGTGGCGCGGATCGACGATGCACTTTTCCAGAAAGACCTCGGCGCGGCCAAATGCCTTGGTGGCCTCGGAGATCACCCGGTCGAAATTGCGCGCCAGTTCGTCGGGGTTGTCGCAGCGGCGGATGCCGCGGCCACCGCCGCCCGAGGTCGCCTTGAGCATCACCGGGTAACCCAGGTCGGCGGCCACTTGCAGCGCCTCGCCGAGATCGCGCAGATTGCCGTCGCTGCCCGGGGTGACCGGAATCCCGGCCGCCTGCATCGCCAGGCGGGCCTCGGTCTTGTCGCCCATGCGGCGGATGACCTCGGCGCCGGGACCGATGAAACACAGTCCCCGGGCGCGGCACGCGGCGGCGAACTCGGCGTTTTCGGACAGGAAGCCGTAGCCGGGGTGGATGGCGTCGCAGCCGGTTGCGGCGGCCAGGTTCACGATCCGGTGGATGTCGAGATAACCGGCCACCGGATCATCGCCGATGGAGTGCGCCTCGTCGGCTTTCTTGACGTGCAGGGCGTGGCGATCGGCCTGGGAGTGGATGGCGACCGAGCGGATGCCCATTTCGGCGCAGGCGCGCGCGATGCGAACCGCGATCTCGCCCCGATTGGCGATGAGAATCTTGCGCAGCATGGGTTGTCGCCTCCGGAAACCCGGGAAAAGCACCGGGTCGCGCCATTATAGGATAGCTGCACCGGCGGCCGGCGAGCGGCCCGGCGGCGGATCCCCGGCGCGGACCCCGGGCCGGCGCGGCCCGGGAGCGGGCGGCACACCGCCCGACACCCGACAGCGGAGCGCCCTGCCCCGAGGCGGCCGGGGTCTCGCCGGCGGCCGGGCGCCGCGGCGAAGCGAGATCGCTCCCGGTCGGCCGGCGCTGGCGAACCCGGGCGCCGACTAGCCGTCCGCGGCCTGCGCCGCGGCCGCACGCATGGTCCCGGCGAGGAACTCATAGGCCTCGACCCAGGCCTGCCGGGTGTCCGCGCAGAAGGCGTCGCCCAACCCCTGCTGCAGGGTCCACATCAGCGCCTCGCCGACGGTGGCGTAGTGGCCGTCCTGTACCCCGTAGCCGACATGGCGGCGGCCCAGGGCCGCCACTGCGGGGACGATTTCCTCCAGCCGGTCGAGGCCGTTGACGGCCACCGCCAGCATCTGCATGAGCTTGCGGCCCTGTTCCTCCAGGTCTCCGCGAAACAGCGGCCGCAACCCGGGATCGAGCTCGAACAGCCGCCCATAGAACAGTGTCGCCGCCCGCTCCGCGATCGGCGCCACCCGGGCGAAACTCTCCTGGACCAAAAATTTCTGTTGCGGTGTCATCGCTTGCCTCCGATATCCGATGAAGGTGCGCAGGCGCATCCGCGCTGCGTCAATTGAGGAGTACGCGAATCACCACGCCGCCCATCACCTCGCCCAACTGAAAATCGCTGCGCGGGCTGTCGCGGTGGTTGTTGTGGCACTGGATGCAGGCCGGCGAGACCGCGACATCGGCGTATACCGCCGTGAAATAGGTGCGCCCGGCGAGGGTTTCCTCCCCGTAAAAGTTCTCGCCCGGGTGCTCGACGACAAACTGTAGGCCCTGCTTTTCCATCTCGGTACGGGGCGCGTTCTGCTTGTTCACCGGCCACAGCGACTGCAGGGTGTAGCTGAAGGCATCGGTTTTCTGCGCGACCATTTCGGCCCCGAAGCGGAACATCTGCGCCGGCAGCGGCAGCGCCTTCTCGTCCTCCCAATGTTCGCTGGCGGTGATCACGCGCTCCTCGTTGGCCAACCGGTTGACCACCTTGCGGGTGTAGGTGGTGCGGTCTGCCTCCAGCACGGCGAACAGGGCGTCGGTCATCTGCCGGGGGCTGATCCCGCCGCCGGCGGGTGGAGCTTCGCGGGAACAGGCGGCGAGCGCCAAAGCGGCCGTCAGCGCGCCCAGGGCGAGCAGGACTCTGGTGGTGTGGATCATCGTCGGTTACCTCTCTGGGGGTGGTGGTGCGGAAGGGCCAGCGTCACCGCCGACCGCTCGCTCGGACTCGGCGGCGGAAGCACCGCTCCGGCGCCGCTCCCGTTCGATGGCCATCCCGATGCCCGGCACCCTGGCGGCGGGACGGCCACGAAAGTTGGTACGCGCCAATTGCGGATCGGCCAGGGCGTCGAGCACGAACCCCAGCCCGTGACAGTGCATGCACACGGTGCGCGCCATCTGCTCCACGGGGCGCAGATTGCCGTTCTGATTGTGCTGGGCGGCGATCCGCACGCCGCCGGAATCCCGCCTCGACTCCCTGGGCAGGTGGCAGGTCGCGCAGGAAACCCCGCTTCCCGGCGGGCCCTCGCCGCTGCGCTCGGCCAGCCACAGGCGATGATGCGGCGAGCCCCGGTAGGCCCGGCTGTGTTCATCCGCATGGCAGCCGAGACAGGCTTCCACGGCGGCGGTGCCGGTGTCGAAATCGTGCGCGCCATGACAGCTCGTGCAGCCGAGCTCCCGCCCGCGGGCGTCCGCGTGCATGGGCTGCCGGGCCCATTCGGGACGCATCGGCTCCAGCCCGCGCGCCAGGCGCATGCCGTGGCGGCCGGCGAGAAAACCCGCGTGCTCCGGACCGTGGCATTCGGCGCAGGCCTCCACCCCGGGGCGGTCGACCCAGGCGTCGCCGGCGTCCAGATGACAGCCGCCGCAATTGACCCCGCCCCGGGCATGGGCGGTCGAAGACCACTGGGAAATCACTTCCGCCGCGCCGGCGAGATCCGCGGGCGCGGCGGCTTGCGCCGCCTCGAGCGGCGCCCCCGCAGGCTGCGCCGGCGACCGCAGCGGGACCCGAGCGCCGGGCTTCGAGGGCGGCTCCGCGGCATGCTGCAGGAGAAAATCCTCGTACAGCGCGCGGTTGTCGTGGTAGTTGTGGCAGCCGGCGCTGGCGCAGGTGTCGAACCCCAGCTCCCGATGGCTCGGCCGCTCCGCGCCGATGTCCTGGTGGCAGTGCCAGCAGTAATCCACCGGCAGGGTCAGCCCCATCTCCCGGCTGCGGCCGGGCTGATGTTCGACATGACAGGTGACGCAATAACGGGCATCCAGCGCGGCGAGACGGTCGGCATTGCGCGGGTCGGTGAATTTGCTTAGCGGATGGCTGTCCTTGGCTGCGCGCAGCGCCTCGCCGTGACAATCCACACAGGCTTGCTGGACGGCGTCGCGGTCGGTGAACGCCGCGCTGTGGCAAGCGCCGCAGTCGAGCTCGATCTGGTAATGGCCCGCGGTCATGGCCCCGGGCAGGAACCACCGGCGATCCTCTCCGTACAGCATGCGATAACCGAGGTAGGCGCCCAGCGCCGCCGCAGCGAGGATCCACAGCACCCAGATCACCGCCAGACTCCGTCCCATGCGCCCCGCTTGTCCATCAGAAGTAGTAACCCGCGAGGACATGTGCGGCCAACAATGCCGGCAGCGGCCACAGCAGGGACAGATGCAGCCAGAGCGAGCAGCGCCGGACGGCGCCCACCCGCGCCCCCAGGCGGCGCTCCCAGGCCACTGCCGCACCCGCCAGGGCGCCGGCCGCCACGACCGCCAGAAAATTGGCCAGCAACCAGAAATTCAGGTTGGCCCCCGGGCGCAGGCCGGTGTGGACCACCAGCGCGGCCAGGGCCAGCAGCCCCGACAGCGCATGCCACAGCCGCAGTCGCTCATAGTTGCCCCGGCGCCAGGAGGTCCGCTTGCGCACTGACATGGCGAGCCCGGCCACCGCGATCGCCACCAGGCCGTAACCGCTCAGCTGCCGGCACCAGGACTCCGTGGAGGCCCGCTCCAACCAGCCGTACGCGCGCACCGAGTCGCTGAACCCCGGATCCGGCAGGATCCCGACCAGGGCCACCGCGGCGGCCGCGGCCGCCGCGGTCCAGGCCAGCCCCGGGCGCCCGCCGGGGTCCGCGGCAACCGCACCGGGCTCGAGCAGCTGGCAGAGCAGCGGCCGGCAGCCGCCGCACACCGTCCCCGCGCCGGTGCGCGCGATCAGGGCGTCGAGGTCGACGGCACCGGCGGCCAGGGCTTCGCCCAGCCGCCCGCGGCTGACCCCCCGGCACTGGCAGACGACGGCCCGCGCCGGCCAACCGGCGACCGCCTGGGATGCCGATGGCCAGAGATTCCCGGTGCGCCGCAGCCGCCGGCGCTGCCAGGGCCAGACCATGCCGCCCCGGGCCACCAGCTCGCAGACCCGCGATCGCTCCGCCCAGTCGCCCACCGCCACCGCGCCCACCGCCCGCCCGGCGCGGGTCAGGATCCGCCGGTAATGACCCGCATCCGCATAGCAGGTGGCGCGGTCCAGCCCCGGCTCCTCGCTCTCCCCCACGCGCCCGACGCTGAACACCGGGCAGTCGATCACCTTGAGCGTCGAGGCTTCGACGCTGCGCAGGTAGCGCGCCCGCCCGCCCCCCAGGTGGTGCACTGCGACCCCGGCCTGTTCGAAGCCGGGCGCCAGAGTGCCCTGCACCCGTCCGCGGTGCTCGACACAGTCGCCCACCGCATAGATGTCGGGATCCGAGCTCTGCATCGCGTCGTTGACCTGAATGCCGCGGCCGACCCGGAGCCCGGCGGCGCGGGCCAGCTCCACCCGCGGCCGGATGCCGGTGGCGACCACCAGGGTGTCGCAGTCGAGTTCGGATCCGTCCCCGAGCCGGACCCCGGTCAGGCGCACGCCGCCCAAGACCTCCCGCACACCGGCGTTCACCAGCACCCGGAGCCCGAGGCGCTCCAGGTGGTCCTGCAGCCGGGCGGCGGCCCCGGCATCCAGTTGCCGGTTGGCGAGCCAAGGGCCGTGATGCACCAGGGTCACCCGGGTGTGGGCCCGCTGCATGGCGCGGGCCGCCTCCAGGCCCAGCAGCCCGCCGCCCAGCACCAGCGTATGGCGACTGCGCACCTGCCGCGCCAGCAGGCGCTGGACGTCGCCCAGGTCGCGCAGGACGTGCACCCCGGGCGAGTCGATACCGGGGATCCGCGGCACCAGGGGTCCGGCGCCCACCGCGAGCATCAGCTTGCGATAAGCCTGCATCCGGCCGTGCGCATCGCGCAGCCGGTGCGCCTGCGGCTCGATGGCCGTGACCCGGCAATGCAGGCGCAGCTCGCAACCGGGCCCGGCCACCGGGGGCGCAATCACCTGCTCGAGCCGCCGCTGGCCGCCCAGCAGTGCGCTCAGTTGCACCCGGTCGTAGGGCTGCCAGGGCTCGTCGCCGTAAACCACCACCGGCAGTTCCGGCAACTGCGCCCGCAACAGGCGCGCGCACTGGATGCCGACCGGACCGGAACCGACCACCACCACCGGCACCGCCTCGGGGTCCGGGCCGGAAGCCGGCGGAGCGGCGCGCCCTCCGCCGCGGTCATGGACCGCCAGAATGTCGGTTTCGCCCGTTCCCGCCACTTCCGGATCTCCCGCAGAGACCGCGTTCGGAGCCAAAAAAAAGCCCATCGCGCGGCACAGCGCGATGGGCGTCGTTGCCCGGTCGGTTGCAGTCCGCGACCCGGGCGCCCTCGCCCGATCCGCGGATGCAAAGAATCAGCAAGCAACATGCCATTGATCGAGCCCGACGCCGCCCCTCTCGCGGCCAGATCCGCAATCCCTCGATTTTTCATGACGTTACGGCATAGGGGCGGAGCCTATGCCGGGGTTGCGAGCCCGTCGCGGAGGTTCGCGGCGGGCCGGCGCCGGCGCACCGCACCGTTCTCGACCGGTCTCGCGCACTGGGAGAGGGATTTTCCGCTTGGTCCCGCACCGGCGTTGTGAGTGCCGGGCGGCCGGGATGCCGAGCCATGCCCGCGCCCCGCCCTGCCGGCGCCGCCCTCAGCGGCGGCGTGCCCGGCGTTGCGCCGGGAAAGCTCGGCCGGATGAGGGCGCGGCGGATGACTTTGCGCACCATTCCGGGCACACTCGGCCGGCGGGTTTCGTTCCGCAGAATCCAGGCTCTGCCCTCCCGGCCAACCCGGCGCAAGGTCCCTGCGACCGGACTGGCGGTCACCTGTGCGCCCGGCGATAGCGGATTTCGCGCCGGAAGGACAGCGACCCCTGGGGGTTCCCGCCGCAATTACAGGAGCCACCATGAGCGCCATCGAACCCGCCCCCAGCCGGTCGGCCGGCGCCGGCGCGGGATTTCCGCTCCTGCTCGGCATCACCACCCTGTTCGGGCTGGCCTTTTCGACCTATTTCCTGCTGCCCAAGTACCTGGCGGCGGAACTGGGGGCGGACCCGATCGCCATCGGCGGCGTCACCACCATCTTCTGGCTGGCGTCGGTGGCTGCAGTGCCCTTCGCCGGCACCCAGATCGACCGGCGCGGTCGCAGGCTGTTCGCCGGCATCGGCGGACTCCTGCTCGCGGTGTCTTCGGCCGGCTTCATCTGGGTGCAGGAGATCGGCCCGCTGATCTGGGTGCTGCGGATCGTCCAGGGCCTGGGTTTCACCCTGTTCTATGTGAGCGTGGCCACCCTGGTCGCCGACCTCGCCCCGGCGGCCCGCCTGAGTCAGGCGCTGGGCCTGTTCGGTGCCGTGATGATTTTCACCAACGCGGCGGGACCGGCGTTCGCGGAATGGGCCTCCGCCCGGTTCGGCTGGCCGACGGTGTTCGCCGCCACCGCGCTCAGCGCCCTGCTGGCCGCGGCAGGCACGCGCTGTGTCCCGGATCCCGAACGCCAGCGGGGCGAGGGCCCGGAGACCGGGTTTCTGCGGGTACTGCGCCGGCCCGGCATGGCGCCGGTCATGGGCGCCTCGGCCATGACCGGCTGGGTGTTCGGGACCCTGTTCACCTTCTATCAGCCCTGGGCGCTGCAATTGGGCATCGGGCGGGTCGCGGACTATCTGGTCGCCTATGCCGGCGCCGCGATCGCGGTGCGGATCCTGGCCGGCAACCTCGCCGACCGCATGGGCCGCCTGCGGGCGGTGCAGGCCATGGCGCTGCTCTATGTGCTGGCACCGCTGGCGGTCATTGGGCTCGGGCAGGTCGGACTGCTGGTCGCCGGCGCGCTTCTGGGCGTCGCCCAGGGCGTCTACTATCCGGCGCTCAACGCCATCGCCATCGAGCGGGCCGCGGCGGCCGAACGCGGCAAGGTGATGGCCGCCTACAACGGGGCATTCAACCTGGGTCTGTCGGCGGCCGGCCTGAGCCTGGGCCACCTGGTGGCGGCCGGCGGCTACCCGCCGATCTTCCTGCTCGCCACCCTGATCTGCGTCGCCACCTTCGCCCTGCTGGTGGTCACCGGCCGCCACGCCTGACGGCCGCGCCGGGCTGGCCGGTCAGATGTTCTTCGCACCTAGGATGCCCCGCGCCTCCAGGTCGGCGATGCGCTCTGCGCTGTAACCCAGGCGTTCGCGGAGGATTTCGCGATTGTGCTGGCCCAGGGTGCCGGCGCGCAGGTCCGGGGTGTCGGGAAACGCCGAAAAGCGCAGCGGGGTGCGCGGAATCCGCACCTCTCCGAACAGGTCGTCTTTGACCGTCCGCACCAGTCCGCGCTCCTTGGCATGGGGCGTTTCCACCACCTCCGGAATGCTGAGGATGGGCGCGCAGGGCACCCGATGCCGGCGCAGGATCTCCAGCGCCCGATCCAGGTCGCCCAGGCCGTCGAGCCATTGCTGGATCGCGCCATCGAGCTCCTGGCGGTGCTGGCCCATGGTTTTGACGTCGGAGAAGCGCGGGTCTTCGAGCAAGTCCTGCCGGCCCATGGCGGTCGCCAGCCCGCGCCACTGGTGGTTGATGCCAAGCAGGAACAGATAGCGCTCTCCGCAGCGGTAGATACCCACCGGCGACAGCAGCCAGTGGCCGGCTCCGGAGCGCTTGGCCACCATCTGACCGCCGGTGGAGTGGTAGAGCTGGGCGCTCAGTTCATGGAAACTGAACAGTACCTCGAGCAGGGAGATGTCGATGTGCTGGCCGCCGCCGCCGCGCAGCCGATGCAGCAGGGCGGTGACGATGGCGCCATAGGCGTGGACTCCGGCGGAAATGTCCCCGAAGGCGAAATCGCCGAAGATCGGCGTGCGGCCGGGCTCGCCGAGCAGATCGATGATGCCGGCGTAGGACTGGCCGATCCAATCGTAGCCCGGCAGTTGCGCCAGGGGCCCGGTCTGGCCGAAACAGGAAATCGAACACATGATCAGATTGGGGTTGATGTCGCGCAGGCGCTCCCAGTCCAGGTTGTGCTGGCGCATGACTCCCGGGGTGAAGTTTTCCACCACTACATCGGCCTGCCGGATCAGCTCCCGGCAGATTTCCTGGGCCTCGGGGGTGGCGATATCCATCGCCATGGTCTTCTTGCCCACATTGTGCTGGATGAAGTAACCGCTGCGGCCCTCGCGGTGCGCCGGCAGCAGCCGGGCCAGCTCGCCCTGCAGGGGTTCGATCTTGATCACCTCGGCGCCGTGTTCGGCCAGCAGCTTGGTGCAGTGCGGCCCCGCCACGACATGGGTGAAATCGACGACCTTGAAACCATCGAGCATGCGTGCGGCCATCTAGCCTCCCGTCCGTTATCGGTTATTGGCGAATGTCTCGGGAACCCTGGAGCCCGAACCCAATGTACGCCAAACGGACCGGGTCGATGAATCGCTTTTCGGACCGCCGGTTCCCGGCCGAACCTGTCGCCGCAGACCGCGCGAATTGACCGGCGTCAAGCAGCGGTCCGGCCATCGGCCGCAGCCTGGAACGAAATCAGCCATCCACGACTCCCCCGCACAGGGGGACCACGACAGGAGACAGCTGCGTACCGGACCGGCTGCGCGAGGCCGCCACCCGCAGCGGGTGCGCGCAGCCGCCCTGATCGCGCCCTTGGCGCGGGGTTCGATCCTGGCCGCGCCGGGACCGGCGCGGGCGGAATCCGCCGCGGTCCCCCGGGGCGCGCGGACTACCTCACCTGTTGCGCCTCCTGTCACGGGGCCAATGGCGAGGGCGACGGGCCGGTGGCGGGTTCATTGAAGAACCGTCCGCCCAATCTGACCTGCCTGCAGCAACAGGAGATGGGGGGGAGCCTTTCCGCATCGACTGGTAATGAACATCATCAGGGCAACCCGGACTACGCGATGAACTACCGCACCCATGGTCCCACCGACAGGCCGGTATGGGGCAAGGTGCTCGCCGAGGACAGCGGCGATCGCGAAACCCTGGCCAAGGCGCGGGTCGGAAACCTGGTCGAATACCTTCGGTCGATCCAGAAACAGCGCCCGGGCGCTTCCCGAGCCGGCCCTGGCGAACGCCGCTGCGCGGGCGCTACGACACTGCCCGGCCGGATTGCGACGGATCCGGCCAGGCAGGGTTTGCCGCGGGCGGTCGCCCGAGGCGTTTCACCACGCCTCCGCCGGCTGCGGCGCCCAGCCATCGCGCAAGCCCCATCGGCCGGGCACCGAACAGCCGGGCGTTCATGAGCCGCGGCCGGGCGACCCGCACCGGAAACGGAATCAGCGCCAGAATGTCGCGCTCGAGATCGACTCCGGGCGCCACCTCGATCAGCTCCAATCCGCCGGCAACCAGGCGGAACACCGCGCGCTCGGTGACATAGAGCACCTGCTGCCCGCGGCGTTGGGCCAACTCGCCGCTGAAGGTGATCTGTTCCACGGCGGGCACGAACTTGCCGGTGTCGCCTTCGCGCAGGATCCGCAGCTCGCGCCCCTCCACCGCCACCGCCAACCCGCCGGTGGTGAAGCTGCCGACGAACACCAGCCGCTCGGTGGTCTGCGAGATGTTGATGAAACCCCCGGCGCCGGCCAGCCGGCGCCCGAAGCGGCTGACGTTGACGTTGCCCCGGGCATCGACCTGGGCCATCCCCAGGACGGCCAGATCGAGGCCACCGCCATCGTAGAAATCGAACTGCTGATTCTGCCGCAGCAGCGCCTGGTGGTTGACCGCCGCACCGAAATCCAGCCCGCTCTGGGGCATGCCGCCGATGATGCCGGGCTCGGCGGTCAGGGTCAGCGCCTCCAGCAGGCCCTCCTCTCCCGCCACCCGGGCCACGCCCTCGGGCATGCCGATGCCGAGATTGATCACGCCGCCCAGCGGCAACTCCAGGGCGGCCCGGCGCGCGATCAACTTGCGCTCGTCGAGGGGCATGGGCGGCGCCTTGGCCAGGTTCCGGCGGCACTGACCGGCGAACGCGGGGTCGAAGGGCGTCGCCCAGGTCTGGCGATGGTCCTCGGGCTCGGCCAGCACCACCGCATCGACCAGGATGCCGGGGACTTCCACGGCGCGCGGGCACAGCAGATCCTCGACCACCCGCTCGACCTGGGCGATGACCACGCCGCCGCAGTTGCGCGCCGCGGTCGCGATCGCCAGGCTGTCCAGGGTCAGCGCCTCATTCTCCATGCTGATATTGCCGTTGCGATCCGCCGTGGTGCCGCGGATGAAGGCCACATCGATGCGCAATGGCCGGTAGCGGAGCCATTCTTCGCCGTCGATCTCCACCAGCGCGACGAGCTCCTCCCAGGTGACGCGGTTGAGGCGGCCGCCGTCCTGGCGGGGATCGACGAAGGTTCCGAGGCCGATTTTGGTGAATACCCCGCCCCGGCCGGCGGCGATCTCCCGGTACAGCGCGCTCATCACCCCCAGGGGCAGGTTGTAGGCCTCGATTTCATTGGCCAGCGCCAGCTCGCCCAGCCGGGGCACCAGCGCCCAGTGGCCGCCGATCACCCGCTTGAGCAACCCCGGATGGGCCAGCCGGTTCACCCCGCGCTCACCGCCATCGCCGGGCGCGGCGGCGAATACCAGGGTCAGGTCGAAGGGCGCGCCGGTGTGCAGATAGCGGCGCTCCAGCGCCTTGATCAGGGCCTCCGGGGTACCCGTGCCCACGAACCCGGAGACACAGAGCGTATCCCGCGGACGGATGCGCTCGATCGCGGCGCGGGCATCCAGTAGCTTGTCACTCATCGCAGCAGATCCTGTGCAGAACTAGGCAAATTCGATCACCTGCCGGATCGCCTGACCGGCGGCCAGGCGGTCGAAACCCCGGTTGATGTCTTCGAGCGGCAGCACATGGGTCAGCAGGCGGTCCACCGGCAGCCGGCCCTGTTGGTACAGGGACAGGTAGTTGGGCAGATCGACCGAGGGCACGCAGGCGCCGATGTAACTGCCGCGCAGGGTGCGCTCCTCGGCGACCAGGGACACCGCGGGAATCGACAGCCGGCGCTCCGGGTGCGGCAGCCCGGACGTCACCGTGGTGCCGCCGCGGGCGGTGATCCGGTAGGCGAGCTCCAGCGCGGGCACCGACCCGGCCATCTCGAAGGCGTAGTCCACGCCGCCGCCGCTGAGCTCGCGGATCACCTCGGCCGCATCCTCCGACCCCGCGTCGACGGCTTCCGTGGCACCGAGCTCGCGGGCCAGAATGAGCTTGTCGGCGGCCAGATCGACCGCGACGATCTGCCGCGCGCCGGCCAGGCGGGCGCCGAGCAGGGCGCACAGGCCCACCCCGCCCAGGCCGACCACCGCCACCGAACTGCCCGGCGACACCCGCGCGGTATTGACCACCGCACCCACCCCGGTCAACACCGCGCAGCCAAACAGTGCGGCCCTGCCGAGTTCGACTTCCCGGGGAATCCTGACCAGCGAATGCTCGGACACCACCGCGCGCTCGGCGAAGGCAGAGACCCCGAGATGATGGTGCACCGGCGCACCGCCATGGGTCAGGCGGCGCGCCCCGCCGAGCAGGGTCCCGGCCCCGTTGGCCGCCGCGCCGGGTTCGCACAGGGCCGGCCGCCCGCGGGCACAGAAGCGGCACAGGCCGCAACTGGGTACGAACACCAGCACCACATGGTCGCCGGGTGCGAAGCGGGTGACGCCGGCGCCGATCTCCTCCACCACCCCGGCCGCCTCGTGCCCCAGCGCCATGGGCATGGGCCGGGGCCGGTTGCCGTCGATCACCGAGAGGTCGGAATGACACAGGCCGGCGGCGGCGATGCGCACCAGCACTTCGCCCGTGCCCGGGGGCGCCAGATCCAGTTCGGCAATGGTCAGCGGGCGGGAGTCGGCGTAGGGCCGGTCGGCGCCCATCCGTTGCAGCAGCGCGGCTCGGATTTTCATGGCGGGCTCCTGCGGGGGGCGCCCCGCGACCGGGCTATGCCAGCCATGATGCGATTAGCGTGCCAGCGCGCCGCCTGCGAAACCCTCGAGCCCGGCGCCCGGCGGTTTCACGCAGCGGGCGATGACCGGATCGGCCCGTGCTCAAAGTCGGTGAAGAAATGCACGTCCTGTGCATTTCTTCTATCGCAAGTCCGGTACACGCCCGGACTTGCTCACGCGGATCGAGCGCTGGCGTGCTCGATCCGCGACCGGTCCCTGGCCGGGCCGAGAGCTTGAAAAATTCACAAGCTCTCAGAGACGGTCCGAGCGGATCACCATCAGCTTGCGTACCCGCAGGTCGTCAAAGGTGCAGGCAATGCCGCCGACCCCCAGACCGGAGCGGCGCAGCCCGGCGAAGGGCATCCAATCGACGCGAAATGCGGTGTGGTCGTTGATCATCACCGCGGAGGCCGCCAGTCCGCGATAGGCCTGCATGGCGGTGTCCAGGTCGCGGGTGAACACGGCGGCATGAAACACGAAATCGAGCGCGTTGGCGCGCGCCAGGGCCTCCTCCAGGGCATCGCAGCTGTAGACGCAGATCACCGGCCCGAACACTTCGTCGCAGCTCACCCGCGCATCGTCCGGGGGATCCAGCAACACCGTGGGCCGGTAGCCGTTGCCCGCCACCGGCTCGCCGCCGCCGAGCTTTTCCGCGCCGGCGGCAATGGCCTCGGTCACCCAGCGATGCACCCGCTCCACCTCGGCCGGCCGGATCAGGGGCCCGACATCGGTGTCGTCCAGCGTCGGATCCCCGACCACCATGGCCGCGCCGGCGGCGGCCAGGCGCTCGGCCAGCTCGCGGGCGATCGCGCGATGGGCGTACACCCGCTGCACCGAAATACACACCTGCCCAGCGTGGTAGAAGCCGCCCTTCGCCAGCAGCGGCGCCGCCACGTCCAGATCGGCATCGGCAGCCACCACCACCGGCGCGATACCGCCGTGCTCCAGCGCGCAGCGGGTACCGGGCGCGAGGCGCGAGCGCAGCATCCAGCCCACCGCGGCGCTGCCGATGAAGCTGAAAAAGGCCACCCGCGGGTCCGCGGCCAGGCGGCCGGCGACCTCGTGATCCAGGGTGTTCAGGGCCTGGCACCAGGCTTCGGGCAATCCCGCCCGGTGAAAGATCCGGACCAGCTCGTAACAAGAGAGCGGGGTGTCGTCGGCCGGCTTCACGATCACCGGACAGCCGGCGGCGATCGCCGGCCCGACCTGGTGCACGATCAGGTTGATGGGATGGTTGAACGCACTGAAGGCGACCACGGGACCTATGGGTTCGTGGTGGCTGAACGCCAGGCGGTGCTCCGAGGCGGGATTGATGCCCATGGGGATCTCCTCGCCATGGCCGGTCCGGATGCACTGGATGCACAGTCGCAACCCATCGATGGCGCGCGCCATCTCCACCCGGGAATCCTTGAGCGGCTTGCCGCCCTCGCGGGCGGCGAGCAGCGTCAGGCGCGCGGCATCCGCTTCGAGCAGTTCCACCGCGCGCTGCAGGATCGCGATGCGCCGCGCCGCGGGGAGCCAGTCACCGCGCTTGGCAAACAGTTCGTGCGCGGTGGCCAGCGCCTGCTCGACCCCGCTCTGATCGATCAGGTCCAGGGTCGCGATCAGGCTGCCGTCGAAGGGGGCGGACACCGCGAGGCGATCCGCCGCCGCGGGCCGCGCGGATATCAACGCCGAATAATGCATGGTCCTGACTCCTGACTCGCCGGCCGGAATCGTGTCGGTGCGCCTGCGGCGGCCGCCAGCCGGCGGGCACCGAACGCCGCGCTGCAATCATCCAGCAAATGCCAGGCCAGGGGGAATCGACACCCGGGCTGCGCGGCGCCGAAAAAAAGCCCGCTGCACATGCAGCGGGCCCCGTTGCGCGGCGCGCCGCGGCTCAGCCGGCGGCGGCTGCGCCCCGGCGATCCCGGGCGGACAGCAGCCAGCGCGCCAGCGCGGGCAGGATCAGGATGGCGCCCAGCATGTTGGTCAGGAACAGGAAGGTGAGCAGGATGCCCATGTCGGCCTGAAATTTCAGCGAGGCGAAGATCCAGGTGGCGACCCCCGCACCCAGCGTCAGCCCGATGAAGATCACCGCCTTGCCGGTCAGTCGCATCGCCTTGTAGAAGGCCTCTTCCAGGGAGTCGCCATCGTCGAGATAGCCCCGCATCGCGGCATAGATGTAAATGGCGTAGTCCACCCCGACACCGACCCCCAGGGCCATCATGGGCAGGGTGTTCACCTTGAGGCCAATCTCGAGCATGGCCATCATGGCATTGCCGAGCAGGGAGACCACCACCAGCGGTATCACGATACAGGCCATCCCGGTCACCGAGCGGAACGCCAGCAAGGTCAGCACCACGGTGACCGCATACACCCAGCCCAGCATGGGCCGCTCGGCCGCCGAAACGGTCTGATTGGTTGCGGCGATGATGCCGACATTGCCCGCGGCGAGCCGGATCCGGAACTTTTCCTCCGGCAGGGTGGAGTCGTAGCGCTCGATACCTTCGATGATGCGATCGATGGTCTCGGCCTTGTGGTCCACGGTATAGATATGCACCGGCATGGCGGTGCAGTCTGCGTTCATCAACTCCTTGCCGCCGCCGCCCATGTGGTAGAGCGTCGAAGACATGCTGTACTTGTTGCGCGACAACTCGTACCAGCGCGCGCTGCCCTCGTTGTTGGCGGCCATGATCACTTTCATGGCTCTGGCCAGCGAGTCGACCGACTGCACGCCCGGCAGATCCCTGACATACCAGGCGAACCGGTCCATTTCCTTCATCACCTCGTAATCCACACAGGCGTTCTCCGGCGCCTCGATGATCACCGACAGCTTGTCCACGCCGATGGAGAATTTCTCAGCAATCGCATTGCTGTCGATGTTGTAGCGCGCCTCCTCGCGCAATTCGGGGATGCCGGCGTGCAGATCGCCGATAGCCATCTCCCGACCCTTGGCGATGCCAAAAACAGTCAGCACCGCGACCAGCGCCAGGATGGCCAGCGATGGCCCGGTCCGGGTGGCGCGCGCAATGAATCGCCACAGGGAGTCCCGCTTGGCCTCCGCTTCCCGGTGCCGGCGCCGATATTCTTCGAGATTGGGGATCTTCACATAGGAGAGCATCACCGGCAGCAGAATCATCTTGGTGAACAGCATGATCGCCATACCCACGCTGGCGGTGATGGCGGTCTCCCGCACGATGCCGATCTCGATCAACAGGATGGTGGCGAAACTCACCGAGGTGGTGATCACCGCCAGCGCACCCGGGATCAGCAGGCGCCGGAAGGTGCGCTGCGCCGCCTCCATGCTGTCCACCCCGGTCAAATCGGGGGGAGCGGGCACGATCGGGCGGCCATGGCTGTCCGTCGCGCCGCCGTACATGACCTCGCCCATCCAGCCGCTGATCATCTGCACCCCGTGGCTGACGCCGATGGCGAACACCAGGAAGGGCACCAGGATGGACATGGGGTCGAGGCCGTAGCCGAGCATGTCGAGCGAGCCGAGCAACCCGACCACCGCCACCAGCGAGACGATCGGCGGCAACAGCGACAGGATCACGGACTTCGTGTAGAACCACAGCAAAAACCCGGTGACCAGCAGGGTGATGCCAAAGAACATCACCACATCGCGGGCGCCCTCGGCGATGTCGCCGGTCGATTTGGCGAAACCGATGATCCGGACATCGATCCGGTCGGTCTCGAACTTCTTGCGGATCTTCTCCTCCAGATCGGCCGCCACCTTCTGGTAATCCAGGGGCTGCCTGGTGGTGGGATCGCGCTCGATCAGGTCGGCGCGGATCAGCGCTCCGGAAAAATCGTTGGCGACGAGATTGCCCAGACGCCCGGACTTGATGATGTTGCTGCGGACGATCGGCATCCACTCTTCGGTGGGGCGGAATTCGGCGGGCACCACATTGCCCCCGGAAAAGCCGTCCTCCACCACCTCGATGTAGCGCACATTGGGCGTGAAGATCGAGGTCACGGTGGAGCGCGCGATCCCGGGCAGGAAAAACACCTCATCGGTGGCCAGCCGCATCGCCTCAAAGAACTCGGGATTGAAGATCGTGCCCTCCTTCTGGATGAGGGCGACGATGATCTGGTTGCCGGTGCCGAAATCCGCCTGATAGTGCTTCAGGGTCTTGATGTATTCGTGATTGAAGGGCAGCAGCTTCTCGAAGCCCGCATCCACGCGGAGCTTGAGCGCGTTGATGCCCATGAACACCGTCAGCGCGGCAAACAGGAGCAGGATCAGCGGCCGATTGGAGAACATCAGGCGGATGATCCGATCCATCAGGGCTTCTCTCGTCATTCCAGGCACCTGTCGATGAGTACGGTAGGCGAAGCGTCGGTGGCTCCCGGCCGCTACGGCAGCGGAAACACCCTGGCGCCGGCGTCGCCGAACAGCAGCAGCTGCCGCGCGCCCAGTTTCTGCGCAGACACGAAGCCCTCGAATCCCGGATAGGGGATCAATTCGGCCTTGGCGGCGTTTCTGCTCAGGTGGAACAGGGTTCCACCTGTGCCGACGGCGACCGAGGTGCCGTCGTCCAGCTCGATGACGTCGTTGATGTTCTCGGTCCGGCCACCGGTATCGACGGCCTGCCAGTTGCCGTCCAGATCGGTGGCCTTGAACAGGTGTCCGCGCAGCCCGTAGATCAGGATCTCCCCGCTGCTGAGCCGGTTCACGCCGAAGAAGGAGCCGGCGTAGGGCGAGGGGATCACCGTCCAGGGGCCCGCGGTGTCTGCTGGACCTGCTTCTTCAGGGCTTGTTTCCGGGCTCGCTTCCGGCTGCGCCGGGTCGCCGGCGAGCTCCGCGGGCAGCGCCGGCGCCGTCCCCGAATTCCCGGTATCCGCCGGTGAAGCCGCCGCCGGTGCGGGATCCGCTATCCGATAGTGCAGCAGGGTGCCCAATTCACCGACGATGAAAAATCCGTCTTCCAGTCGATGAAAGGCGTTGAAATTGGGCTCCGGCTCCTGATCGAGCCCCTCCAGGAGGTCGTACAGCTCTCCGGTATCGACCTTCTGCCAGGTCTTGCCGCCATCCTCGGTGGCCAGCATCAGCGAAAACGCGCCTATGGCCCACCCGCGGAGCCGATCGTCAAAGTGAAGGTCGAGAATGGGTTTGGGCAGATCACCGTCGGTGATCGGCTCCTCGTACTGGATCTGCCAGCTTTCGCCGCCGTCGGTGGTATGCAGGATCAGGGTATCGTGCCCGGCGGCCCATCCCTCCCTGTCGTCGATGAAGAACACCGTGGTCAACAGCACCTGCGACGGGACCTCCGCCTGAATCCAGCGCTCGCCATCGAGGGAATAGACGATCACGCCGTTGCTGCCCACCGCGACCACCCGGTCGGAAAGCTGCGCGGAGTCGGTGAGCAGCGCCTTGTGGGCGATGCTGGACCTGAGCGCGGGAATCTGCACCGAGTCCGCCGCCTCCACCCGCACCGCCAGCGGCAGGTGCAGCAGAACCAGCAGCAGCGCGATATGGCGGCCCCGGATCCGGCGCGCCGCGCGGACGGTGGCGACGACACCGGCCACCCCGCGACCCACGGATTCCATCGTCAGCCCTCCGTGCAGGCGCAGCGGACAATGCCCGGACGTGCCATGTTCAAATGGCCTTGGACCAGATCTCATTTGGTGCTACCTAGCAATCGTTGGAATGTTCGGCACGAACGTCGCCCGCTTTTCTTGTTATCGCCGGTCTCGGTCCTGGAGCCGCACCGCCGCCGGGAAGCGGGCGGCCCGCGCTCGTTTTCGCTTGTGGACCGCGGATCGGCGCGTGCCAAGGGTACTCCTTTTTTCGGAGCTGACAATCCACTCCGGATACCAACCGATGCCCGTTCAGCAGCCTCGATCGGACGGTTGTTCCACCCGGTGGAGACCGGGCCACCCGGGGCCCGGTCCCGTCACACCGGCTCGCTTCAACGAATACCGCGCCGCCGGATTTCACCGGGAGTGAAGTAGTCGTCGCCGGCGCGAAAATCAAACTTCGGCGCGCCGTCTTCGTTGTCCAGGCCGAGAATCACCATCCGGCCGGCCTGCATGTCGTACTGGTTCTCGATGGTGGAGTCCAGATAGCCGACATCCTGGTACATCACCGGATGCAACTCATACAGTCGCCACAACTGGTTGCGGCGATCGTAGTGGTCGCCCAGCAGGTACCACCAACTGTCCTCGTCGAGATACATCATGCGCGCGCCGTAGTCATGGGTGGTGCCCTCCTTGAGGGTACCCTTGAGTTTCCACACCCGGTGCAGTTCGTAGCGGACGAGGTCCTGGTTCAAGCGCCCCTGGTCGGTGATGATATCGGTGACCTTGAGGTCGCTACTGTGCAGCCGGTAGGCGTTGTAGGGCACATAGACTTCCGCCTTGCCCTCCAGCGTCCACTCGAACCGATCGTTGGGGCCGTTGTAACCAAACTTCTGATCGGTGGTCGCCAGGCCATCGCTGGAGGTGAGCGGGTTGTCGTAGACGATCTGCGGCGCCCGCTTCACCCGCCGCTGGCCGGGGCTGTAGCTCCAGGCCTGGCGGAACTGATTGACGAAGCTGACCGGGTCCCGGGCCAGCACCACCTGACCGGCCTGCTTGGCCGGCGCCGTGGTGGTCTGGTAGTACTTCAGCCCGCCACCCGGGGAGGTCGGATCGTAGTTGGAGTTGCTCCAACCGTTCTCGGGATCGCTGTAGGGCCAGTGCTGCTGTACCGACAGCTTGTTTACCTCGTAGGAGCCGCTGCTGGTCACCGGAGCGATATTGTCCCAGCTGTCTTTCCACGGCGTAACCGGGCGGGTGAACAGATTCATGATGCCCTGGGCGCCATTCTTCGGGATCGGGAACGCCCAGGCGTTGCGCGCATTTTCGAACCCGATCAGGCCGGGAAACTTGGTCGAGATCACGATCCTGGCCTGGCCGGCGTTCTTGAGCGCGGCTTCATAGATATGCGGTTTGAACACCGCACTGCGCCGGGTCGGGTAGATGTTCATGAAGTAGTCCGGATAGGTCTCGAACATCTTCTGCTGACCCGGGGTCAGCTTGTCGGCATGCTCCTTGTAGTTCTGCGCGGTGATCTTGAACAGCACCTGGTCGGCGGCGAAGGGATCTGGATGAAATTCGCCGGGCTTGAAGCCCGGCGGAACCGGCAGCGGCTCGTTCTTCCACGCCGGGATGGTGCCCGCGGCGTTGCCGGCGCGGATCGCCCCAGCCGGCGTCAGCTCGGTGCCCTCCAGACCCAGCTTGGCCAGCTCCTCCGCAGTCGGCTGTTCGTTGTAGTCCTGCGCAGCGGCGGAATGCGCCATCGCCAGCCCCAGTACCAGGGCGCTCGCGGTACCCAGGAATTGCCTGTAAATCGTCATGGATGCAGTTCCTCAGAAGCTGTACTTGAAGGTGATTGCGATGTTGTCCCGGTCATCCCAGACCCCGGCCGTACCCAGCCACCAGGTATGGGCGATGTCCAGCGAGGTCGAGCTCAGGTACTCGAAGGTCACCCCCACCACCGCGGTCCGCTGGTTCTCCACCAGGGCCCCACTGGTGAACGGGGTGTACCCCTCCACACCGTGCGCGAACACGAAGCGCGGCTTCACATTGAGGTTCCAGAACAGGTTGTTGTACTCGTAGGACGCCACCGCCGTGTAACCCCAGGCGAAAGGCGTAATCGGACGATCCAGCGCATCCACCCCCTTGAACCGGCCCGGATCCACCAGGGTGCCGGCCTGGGCGATGGTGTTGCCCGCCCGACCCGCCTGCGCCGCGGTCGCCGCCGCCAGACTCAAAGGCGTCACGTTCCGCCGGTCGGTGGGATCGCCGTGATCCAGGTCGTCGATCCAGGACAGCGCGACATCGAACACATAGCTCTGCCGGTCGGCGCCGAACGGCCCGCCACCCTGGGACATCACCACATTGCCCAGCCACATCCAGGTGTTGGAGGCGCCCACGTCACAACCGGGCACCAGCGGGGTGAACGCCGGATTCCGCGCAAAGACCGCGCCGGCGCCGAACAGGTTCATGCACTGGCGGGTATCGACGAAGTTCTCCCGCAGGTTGAGCTCGGTGCCGAACGACAGGCCGGTCTTGCCCAGCTCACCGCCCAGGGAGATGGCATAGGTGTCCTGATCCTCGGCGTAGACCGATTGGTAGGTGAGGCCGGTAGGGCCCATGGGGCTGGTGGGATCGAAATCGGCCTGCAGATAGGGAATGAAACTGTGGCTGCGCACCCAGTAGAATCCCAGCTCCGCGGAGTTCCAGTCCTCGATGACGAAGCGTGTCGCCAGACCCCACTGGCCGCCGCGGTCGGCATAGTCATGACCGCGGTACTCAAGGCCAGGCGCGTTCAAATCCGGATTGAAGCCCGGGCCCAGGAAGTCGAAGGGGCTGAACAGGGTGCCCGGCGAGATGAAAATGCTCGGCCGCCAGTTCCAGACGTAGTAGGCCTCGACATTCCAGGTGTCGGTCAGGTCGTAGGAGGCCCACACCATTTCCTGGGGCAGCAGCCGCTCCTTGACCTCGGCCCCGGGGGTCACCCGGCCGTTGACATCCTCCGGGCTCTGCGCGGTCGAGAGCCCGCCGCCCATGATGTTGCTCTCGCCCCAGCTGATCACCTGCTTGCCGACCCGCGCCGAGAGCGCCCGGTCCGCCACCGTCCAACTGCCGAACACGAAGGCATCGAGCAGGGTGAACTTGTTGGCTGCGTCCTGGGCGCCGTCGGGCACCCCGTCGAGGGTGCCGGCCGGGGTACGGCCGAAGCAGTTGTCGCAGTCCTTGGAGTTCAGCGTGTAGTCGTAGAGGTACTTGAAGCGGGTGAAAAACCCGTAGTCGCCCTTGGACATCCCGAACTCGCCGAGATAGGTCAGCGGCGTGCTGTAGATGTCGCCGGCATCGTTGAAGATGTTCCAGTTGCCGCTGGCCTGAAAGGTGGGATGCCGGGCGCTCTGGGTGCGCATGGCGGTGGAGACGGAGACGGTGCTGTCCAGGTAGGCTTCGATCTCCGGATCGGAGAAATCGAGCCGCAGCGCACTGGCCGGCGCCGCCGCCAGGGCGAGCGCGGCAAGACCTGCGCCATCGCGCAACCAACGATTCTTGCGTTTCGTGGAGACCCCTTGGCGAGCGCCGCCGTCCCGAACACCATGGGCACGCGGACGCGCCAGGTCATGATCTGACTGGTTCAAAACTACCCCCTTTGAGCTTGGTTACTTCTGTTATTACCGCGTCGAATACTTCCCTGCGCAGCCGGGGTCAGTGTTTGCGCAAACCCGGCCGGCGCCGGAGCCCGGCCAACTTAAAGCCTCCGGCAATGGCTCGTCAAGCAATTTACACATCAATTCTCCGGCCACCGGGTCTCTGCCGCGCGGCGCGGCGTCGAGGGCGGGCCGGGTTGCCCTGTCTCCGGAGCCCGGTTTGCGCTAGCATCTGGCGCTGGCTGTGCCCACCTGCTCCCCACCCGGATTGCATGCAAACGCTGACCCTCTCGCTCCCGGACGACTGGCATCTCCACCTGCGCGATCGCCAGGCACTCGCCGCCACGGTCCCCGCCGCCGCCCGACAGTTCGGCCGGGGGCTGGCGATGCCGAACCTGCGGCCACCGGTGGTCAGCGTTGCGCAGGCGCTCTCCTATCGGCAGCGGATTCTCGCCGCCCGCCCGGCGGACAGCACCTGGGAACCCCTGATGACCCTGTACCTGACCGACGACACGCCGCCCGCCGAGCTGCGCAAGGCCCGTGACAGCGGTCTGATCCTCGGGGTCAAGTACTATCCGGCGGGCGCCACCACCAACTCCGACCGCGGAGTGACCCGCCTGGAGCGGGTGTACCCGCAACTCGCAGCGATGGAGGAACTCGGCCTGCCGCTGCTGCTCCACGGCGAGGTGGCGGATCCGGATGTGGATATCTTCGATCGCGAGGCGGTGTTCGTCGAGCGCGAACTGGCGCCGCTGAGGATACGGTTTCCGGCGCTGCGCCTGGTGCTCGAACATGTCACCACCAGCGAGGGCGTGGCATTCGTCGCCGCTGCACCGGCCCAGGTCGCCGCCACCATCACGCCCCAGCATCTGCTCTTCGATCGCAATCAGTTGCTGGCCGGGGGCATTCGCCCCCACTACTACTGCCTCCCGATACTGAAGCGCGCCTCACACCGGCGCGCCCTGATCGCCGCAGCGATCGGCGGCAGCGGCAAGTTCTTTCTGGGTACGGATTCGGCCCCGCACGCCAAAGCCGCGAAGGAAGCCGCCTGTGGCTGCGCCGGCTGTTTCAGCCATCACGCCGCCCTCGAACTCTACGCGACCGCGTTCGAGGCGGCCGGCGCCCTGGACCGGCTGGAGGGCTTCGCCAGCCACTTCGGCGCCGATTACTACGGCCTGCCCCGCAACCGGGACACCATCACGCTGGAACGCCGCACCTGGCGATTGCCGGAGGAACTGGATTTGGGGGGCGAACCCCTGGTCCCCCTGGCGGCGGGCCAGGAGTTGGCCTGGCGCATGCTCGACCGGCGCAGCGAGGTTTCGCCTTGATCGCCGCGCGTCTGGCGGACCGCTTTCGCGGCTATCTCCCGGTGGCGGTCGACGTCGAGACCGGCGGTTTCGATCACCGCCGGCACGCGCTGCTGGAAATCGCCGCGGTCACCCTGACCATGGACGAACAGGGTGTCCTGGTCCCCGGGGAGCGATTGGCGATCGCCGTGCTGCCCGACCCCAACCTGTCGATCGAGCAATCCGCCCTCGACTTCACCGGCATCGACCCGCACGCCCCCGAGCGCCGGCCCGAGCCGGAGCCGGAAGCGATGAGCCGGATCTTCGACCTGGTGCGCCGGGCGGTGCGGGAACAGGATTGCACCCGCGCCATCATGGTCGGCCACAATGCCCATTTCGATCTGGGATTCGTCAATCGGGCGGCCGAACGCTGCAACATCAAACGCAACCCCTTCCACCCCTTCTCCTGCTTCGACACCGCCACCCTGGCCGGCCTGGCGTTCGGCCAGACCGTACTCGCCCGCGCCTGTGCCGCAGCGGACATCCCCTACGACAGCGGCGCCGCGCACAGCGCCGGCCACGACGCCCTGTGCACCGCGGCGCTGTTCTGCTGCATCGTCAACCGCTGGCAGGCTCTCGGCGGCTGGCCCGGTCGCAGGCAGAATCCGGACTGAGGGCCGCAACGGGCGGCCCGCAGCCCGCCCTCCGGGAGCGCTCGGTTCAGGCGTCCACCGCCTCCTGGATCAGCTTCTGCAACTCGCCGGACTCGTACATCTCGGTGACGATGTCACACCCGCCGACGAGCTCACCTCTGACCCAAAGCTGCGGGAAGGTGGGCCAATCCGCATACTTGGGGAGGTTGGCGCGAATTTCGGGATTGCTCAGCACATCGACATAGGCAAAGCGCCGGCCGCAGGCCATCAGTGCCTGCACGGTGCGGGCCGAAAAACCGCACTGGGGCTGCTCCGGCGAGCCCTTCATGTAGAGGATGACGGGATTGCTCTCCAGTTGCTCGCGAATGGTATCGAAGATATCCATGACCGGGACGACCTCGCACGACGGGTGACCGAGAGCGCCAGTGTACTGCATCCGGAAACCCCGGAAACCCGGGCCCGGCCGCCGGTCGCGCTCCCCGGGGCCCCTGGCCGACCGCGGATTGCCCTTTGGCCATGGCCACAGTAACATGCGCCCTTCGGACAGGCAGCGGCGGCTGCCTGTTTGCGTTTTCCATTTCATTTTTTTTGCTTCCTCCGATCGTCTGGCGACGACACCACGCGCAACCGCGGTCCGGCGGCGGGAAAATCCATGGCGAATGGCAGTGCGTTGATGAATACCTACGGAGAGCGCCGCCTGACCCTGACCCGGGGCGCAGGCGCCTGGGTCTGGGACGACACCGGCAGGAAATACCTCGATGCCCTGTCCGGCATCGCCGTCTGCGGGCTCGGCCACGCCCATCCCGAAGTCACCCGGGCCATCGCCGAACAGGCCGCCGCCCTGGTGCACTGCTCCAATCTCTACAACATCCCCGCCCAGCAACGGCTGGCCGCGGTGCTGTGCGGCAAGAGCGGGATGGACAAGGTGTTTTTCGGCAATTCCGGCGCCGAAGCCAACGAGGCCGCGATCAAGATCGCCCGCCTGCACGGCCATGCGCGCGGCATCGAAGTGCCCACCATCATCGTCATGGAGCGGGCATTCCACGGGCGTACCCTGGCCACCCTGACCGCCACCGGCAACCGCAAGGTGCAGGCGGGCTTCGAGCCCCTGGTGCGGGGTTTCGTGCGTGCGCCATTCGACGATCTCGAGGCCCTGGAGACCATCGCCGGCAACAACTCCAGCATCGTTGCGGTATTGGTGGAACCGATCCAGGGCGAAGGCGGCATCCGCATCCCGGCGGACGACTATCTGCCGCGGCTGCGCGCCCTGTGCGACCGCCACGGCTGGCTGCTGATGCTCGACGAGATCCAGACCGGCAGCGGCCGCACCGGCACCCTCTTCCATTATCAGCAGCACGACCTGCTGCCCGACGTGGTGACCCTCGCCAAGGGCCTGGGCAACGGCATGCCGATCGGCGCCTGCCTGGCCCGGGGCGCGGCCGCCGAGTTGCTGGGCCCGGGCAAGCACGGCTCCACCTTCGGCGGCAACCCGGTGGCCTGCGCCGCCGGCCTGGCCACCCTCCAGGCGCTGGAAACCGGCGCGCTGTACGACCGCGCCCGCCGGCTCGGGGAACAGCTGGTCGGCGAATGGCGGTCGGCTCTGGCGGGCTGCGCCGCGGTGCGGGATATCCGAGGCCGCGGCCTGCTGCAGGGCATCGAGCTCGATCGGCCCTGTGGCGAACTGGTCGCCCGGGCCGCCGACCGGGGGCTGCTGATCAATGTCACCGCCGACTCGGTGATTCGCCTGTTGCCGCCCCTGATCCTGACCGACGCCGAGGCCGAACAACTGGTGGCCACCCTGACGTCGCTGATCCGCGAATTCTGACCAAGGGCGCCGAGGGCGCCTTCACCCTGCGGGGACCCCAAGATGACGCCCAGACATTTCCTCCGGCTTGCCGATCTGTCGGCCGCCGAACTCAACGCCCTGATCGACAGTGCCATCGGGCTCAAAAGGGCCCATCAGGAGGGCCGGGAGCAGCCGGTCCTGATCGGCAAGGTGCTGGGGATGATCTTCGAAAAATCCTCGACCCGGACCCGGGTTTCGTTCGAGTCGGGCATGGCGCAGATGGGTGGCAGCGCCATTTTCCTCTCCCCGACCGACACCCAGCTGGGCCGCGGGGAACCGGTGGAGGACACCGCCCGGGTGCTGTCGCGCATGGTGGATATCATCATGGTGCGCACCTATGCCCACGCCAAGCTGGAGGCCTTTGCCGCCCACTCCCGGGTGCCGGTGATCAACGCCCTCACCGACGACTTCCACCCCTGCCAGGTGCTGGCGGACATCCAGACCTTCGTCGAGTACCGCGGACCCATCGCCGGCCGCACCGTGGCCTGGATCGGCGACGGCAACAACATGTGCCAGACCTATCTGGAAGCCGCGCGCCTGTTCGACTTCGAATTGCGCATCGCCTGTCCGGGCGGCTACGAACCCGATCCGGGGCTGGTCGCGGCGGCGGGATCCCGGGCGTGGGTGGGCCGGGACCCGGTCGCCGCGGTCGCCGGGGCGGACCTGGTGCTGACCGACGTGTTCGCCTCCATGGGCCAGGAAGCGGAACGGCAGGAGCGCGCCGCCCGCTTCGCCGGCTTCCAGGTCGATCACCGGCTGCTCGAGGGCGCCGCGCCCGGGGTGCTGTTCATGCACTGCCTGCCCGCCCACCGCGGCGAGGAAGTCAGCGCCGAACTGCTCGAAGACCCGCGCTACTCGGTGGTCTGGGACGAAGCCGAAAACCGGCTGCACAGCCAGAAGGCGCTGCTGCGCTTCCTGCTCGGCAGCGGCTGACCCGGGTCGCGCGCCGATCGCCAGGGCGACTCCCGCTGCCCCGCGGCGGCCGCGCGCCGGATCCATCCCCCGGTTATCCACAGGCCGTCAACACGAATTTCCCTACATATTGTGTTGCATTGGAACCCCTGCCACATTATGTTGTAGCTTGCTCAGACGCCCGCCGAACCGGCGAATCCGCCGCCAGCGCCAGCCGGAAATCCGCGGCACCGGCCCCAGCGGCAGGGAAGCGGGCGGAGGGCGCCCGAACGATACCCCAGCAACCGTCCGACGACAGGCACGCCATCATGGATCAGAACCCGGAACCCGGCATTCGTCCCGCAGCGGGCGCCCAGCCTGGGCCCGCGCAGGCCTCCAGCAGCAGACCGATCAGCTCCAGTTCCATCGCCGCCACCGCCCCCGGGCAGATGAAGGTCATCAAGCGCAACGGCACCGTGGTGCCCTATGACGAGAGCAAGATCGCCATCGCCATCACCAAGGCCTTTCTGGCGGTGGAAGGCCCGGCAGCCGCCGCCTCGGGCCGCATCCACCAGACCGTATCCAAGCTCACCCGGATGGTCAGCGACACCTTCCGCCGGCGGATGCCCTCGGGCGGCTCCATCCACATCGAGGACATCCAGGACCAGGTCGAACTGGCGCTGATGCGCGAAGGCGAGCACGGCATCGCGCGCAGCTATGTGATCTATCGGGAGGACCGCGCCCGGGAGCGCGCCGCGCGCAAGGCGCCGGCCGAGCCCGCCGCCATTGCCGAGCAAGTGACCGCCATCGAGGTCGTCCACCCGGACGGCAGCCGCCGGCCGCTCGATCTGGAGCGCCTCCGGATACTGGTGGAGGAAGCCTGCCAAGGGCTGCGCGATGTCGATCCGCAGCAAATCCTCGACGAGGCGCTCCGCAACCTCTACGACGGCGTGTCCGCCGCCGACCTCAACACCGCGCTGGTGATCACCGCCCGCACCCTGGTCGAACGCGAGCCCAACTACACCTACGCCACCGCCCGCCTGCTGCTCGATGGCCTGCGCGCCGAGGCGCTGTCGTTCCTGGAGGTCGCCGAGGCGGCCACTCAGGGCGAGATGGCCGACTGCTACCCGGCCGCGTTCAAGGCCTACGTCGCCAAGGGCGTGGCGCTCGAACTCATCGACCCGGAGCTGGCCCGCTTCGACCTCGACCGCCTGGGCGCCGCCATCGACCCGTCCCGCGACCAGCTCTTCACCTACCTGGGCCTGCAGACCCTCTACGACCGCTATTTCCTGCACAGCGGCGGCATTCGCTTCGAACTGCCGCAGTGCTTCTTCATGCGCGTCGCCATGGGCCTGGCGATCCGCGAGGACGACCGCGAGGCGCGCGCCATCGAGTTCTACGACCTGCTGTCGTCGTTCGACTACCTGAGTTCGACGCCGACCCTGTTCAACGCCGGCACCCTGCGGCCCCAACTGTCGAGCTGCTACCTGACCACGGTGCCGGACCACCTCGAAGGCATCTTCGGCGCCATCCACGACAACGCCATGCTGTCCAAATGGGCCGGCGGCCTGGGCAACGACTGGACCCCGGTGCGCGGCCTGGGGTCCTACATCAAGGGCACCAACGGCAAATCCCAGGGGGTGGTGCCCTTCCTCAAGGTGGTCAACGACACCGCGGTGGCGGTCAACCAGGGCGGCAAGCGCAAGGGCGCGGTCTGCGCCTACCTGGAGACCTGGCACATCGACATCGAGGAGTTTCTCGAACTGCGCAAGAACACCGGCGACGACCGCCGCCGCACCCACGACATGAACACCGCCAACTGGGTGCCCGACCTGTTCATGCAGCGGGTCTTCGAGGACGGCGACTGGACCCTGTTCTCCCCCAACGAGGTGCCCGACCTGCACGACCTCTACGGCCGCGCCTTCGCCGCGCGCTACGTCGAATACGAAGCCCTGGCCGCCCAGGGCAAGCTGTTGCACAAGAAGGTCCGCGCCCAGGAGCTGTGGCGCAGGATGCTGGCCATGCTGTTCGAAACCGGCCATCCCTGGATCACCTTCAAGGACCCGTGCAACCTGCGCTCGCCCCAGCAGCACTGCGGCGTGGTGCACTCCTCCAACCTGTGTACCGAGATCACGCTGAACACCAGGGCCGGCGACGAGATCGCGGTCTGCAACCTGGGCTCGATCAACCTGGTCCAGCACATCGGCAGCGACGGCCGGCTCGATCTCGACAAGCTGCGCCGCACCACCCGCACCGCCGTGCGGATGCTCGACAACGTCATCGACATCAACTATTACGCGGTCGAGGCCGCGCGCCAGTCCAACCTCCGCCACCGGCCGGTCGGGCTCGGCCTGATGGGCTTTCAGGATGCGCTCTACGCGCTGCGCATCCCCTGCGCATCGGACGCCGCGGTGGAATTCGCCGATCGCTCCATGGAGGCGATCAGCTACTTCGCCATCGAGGCCTCAGCGGACCTGGCCGACGAACGCGGCCGCTACTCCTCTTTCGAAGGCTCGCTGTGGAGCCGCGGCATCCTGCCCATCGACTCCCTCGACCTGCTCGCAGCCGAGCGCGGCGCCGGTTACCTCGAAGTGGACCGCTCCCGGACGATGGATTGGGACAGCCTGCGCGCCAAGGTCGTCGCCCAGGGCATGCGCAACTCCAACGTGATGGCGATCGCGCCCACCGCCACCATCGCCAACATCGCCGGGGTCAGCCAGTCCATCGAACCGGTCTACCAGAACCTGTACGTCAAGTCGAACCTGTCCGGCGAATTCACCGTGGTCAACGACCACCTGGTTCACGATCTCAAGGACCGCGGCCTCTGGGATCCGGTGATGGTCAACGACCTCAAGTATTTCGACGGCTCGGTGCAGCCCATCGACCGGGTGCCGGACGACCTCAAGGCGCTCTACGCCACCGCCTTCGAAATCGAGCCCAAATGGATCGTCGAGGCCGCCAGCCGGCGCCAGAAATGGATCGACCAGGCGCAGAGCCTCAACCTCTATATCGCGGGCGCCAGCGGCAAGCAGCTCGACGTCACCTACCGCATGGCCTGGTTCCGGGGGCTCAAGACCACCTACTACCTGCGCTCCCTGGCCGCCACCGCGGCCGAGAAATCCACGGTCGCCGCCGGCCGGCTGAACGCCGTGGCCAAGGCGGCGCCGGCCGCGGAAGCGCCCAAGGCCTGCGCCGTCGATGATCCGGACTGTGAGGCCTGCCAGTGATCGCCCGCACCATGCCAGACCATCGAATCAGAGGAGACCGCCCATGCTGAGCTGGGACGACTTCCACCGCGACGAACCGGTCCGCAAGGCGCCGCCCAAGCCCCCGCTCCACACCGCCGAGCGGCAGTCTCCGACCGCGCCGGCGGGCACCGAACCGGGGCCGCGCGCCGCCCAACCGGCGGTCGCGCCCACCCCGGAGGCGCCGGCCGACATCGACCTGCACCGCGCCGCGCGCCGCAATCTCGAAGCCCTGGACGTCGCCCCCGGCCTGGAAGCCCTGGCGATGGGGGCCGCCCGGGTGCAGGTCGACGACAAGCGCATGATCAACTGCCGGGCCGATCTCAATCAGCTGGTGCCCTTCAAGTACGACTGGGCCTGGCAGAAATATCTGGACGGCTGCGCCAACCACTGGATGCCCCAGGAAATCAACATGACCGCCGACGTCGCCACCTGGCGCAGCGCCGACGGCCTGAGCGCCGACGAGCGCACCATCGTCAAGCGCTCGCTGGGCTACTTCTCCACCGCCGATTCCCTGGTCGCCAACAACCTGGTGCTCGCCATCTACCGGCACATCACCAACCCGGAGGCGCGCCAGTACCTGCTGCGCCAGGCCTTCGAGGAGGCCATCCACACCCACGCCTACCAGTACTGCATCGAATCCCTGGGCATGGACGAGGGCGAAGTCTTCAACATGTACCGCGAAGTGCCCTCGGTGGCCAGCAAGGCCGCCTGGAGCCTGCAGCACACCCAGGCGCTCGGCGACCCGACCTTCAGGACCGGCACCCCGGAGACCGACCGCGAACTGCTGCGCAACCTGATCGCCTTCTATGCCGTCACCGAAGGCATCTTCTTCTACTGCGGCTTCACCCAGATCCTCTCCATGGGCCGCCGCAACAAGATGACCGGCGTCTCCGAGCAGTTCCAGTACATCCTCCGCGACGAGTCCATGCACCTCAATTTCGGCATCGACGTCATCAACCAGATCAAGCTGGAGAACCCGCACCTGTGGAGCGAGGACTTCCAGCGCGAGGCGGTGCGCATGATCATCGAAGGCACCGAACTGGAAATCGCCTACGCCCGGGACACCATGCCCCGTGGCGTACTGGGCATGAACGCCCCGATGATGGAGGAATACCTGCACTTCATCGCCAACCGCCGCCTCAACCAGCTCGGGCTGGCGGAGCAGTACCCGGGCGCCGCCAATCCCTTCCCCTGGATGTCGGAGATGATGGACCTGCGCAAGGAAAAGAATTTCTTCGAAACCCGGGTGATCGAATATCAGACCGGCGGGGCCTTGAGTTGGGATTGAAAAAACGCTGCGGGAAATGATTCCCGAAATCCGCTCCGGCACCGGCAGGCTAGCCTCAACCGCCTCCGGCAGCAGATCAGGCGATCCCGTGCGGGCACGGGATCAAACCCGGTTCCAACCCGAGCGGTCACATCCGGAAACAAAAGGGCCGGCGCTCAGGCCGGCCCGGGGTTCTCATCAAGTCTCGGCTCAGCGCAGGCCGCCGCGGCGCACCTGGGCGGGGGTGAAATAGCTCTCCGCATCGACCCGCCAGTTGAAGTCGATGGGCACGTCCTTGTCGACATTGGTCAGCAGCATCCGCCCGGCATTCAGATCGTACTGCAGCGCGACCGGCGCGGGCAGGGAATCCCACACTCCCTGGTCGTACATCATCAGGCCGTGCTCCTCCCACACCCGCCACAACTGGTTGCGGCGATCATAACCATCGGCAATCATGATCGCCCAGGTGTCCTCGTCGAGGAAAAACTGCCGGCGGCCGTAATCGTGGCGGGTGCCCTCGCGCAGCTTGGCCTCCAGCACCCAGACCCGGTGCAACTCGTAACGCGCCAAATCCTGATTCAATCGCCCCTGGTCGGTGATCATGTCGGCGATCTTCACTTCCGGCGCCCACAGCTTGTAGGCGTTGTAGGGCACATACATTTCCTTGCGCCCGAGCAGCGTCCACTCGAACCGGTCATTGGGGCCGTTGAAGCCACCCTTCTGGTCCGTGGTGGCGAGGCCGTCGGCCGAGGTGTAGGGGTTGTCGTAGACGATCTGCGGCGCCCGCTTCACCCGGCGCTGGCCGGGACTGTAGCTCCAGGCCTGCCGGAACTGCTTGGCGAAGCTCTGGGGTTCGCGCACCAGAATGACCTGGCCGGCCTGCTTGGCGGGTGCGATGGTGGTCTGATAATAGAGGTAAGCCGCGCCGGGGACCGTGGGATCATAGTTTTCAAAAGTATTGTTCGGGTCGCTCCAGCGCAGGTGGTACTGGATACTGAGCTTGACGGTTTCATAGTCGCCGCTGGCGGTGATCGGCGTGGTGTTCTCGATGGTGTTCTTCCACAGGATGGTCGGCCGGGTGGCATGGTTCATCAGCGCCTGGGGGCCATTCTTGGGAATCGGAAAGGCCCAGGCCTTCAACGCGCCCTGGAAGCCGATCAGATTGGGATAGGTGTCCGACATCACGATGCGCGCCCGGCCGGCGTTTTCCAATGCCGCTTCGTACAGGTACTGCTTGTACACCGCGCTGCGCCGGGTCGGATACACATTCATGAAGTAATCGGGGTAGGTCTCGAACAGCTTCTGCTGGCCCGGCGACAGCTTGTCGGCATGTTCCTTGTAGTTCTGGGCCGTGATCGTCAGCAGCACCTGGTCGCCCGGAAAGGGATCGGCATGCCAGCCGCCCGGCTGCCAGCCCGGCGGCGGTTGCACCGGCTCGTTCTTCCACGCCGGGATGGTACCTTCCGCATTGCCCGCCCGGATCGCTCCGGTGGGCGTCAGCTCCGTGCCCTCCAGACCCAGCTTTCGAAGTTCCTCCGGTGCGGGCTGTTCATTGAAATCCTGGCTCAGGGCGACCTGTGCCAGGCCCATGGCCACTCCCGCCACCAGAAAGCGAGTATTGATTGCCGCCGTTTTCATTTTTACCCCCCTACTGCTGCTTTCCACTACCAAACCTCAATGCACACGGCTCCGCGCTCCTTGCGCTTTCGTTCGCCGGGCTCGAAAACCCCGTGCATGGCACCCAGGCCACGGCAACCGCTGCATGCCGCAGGATTTCCCCAATCCCCGGAAACCTCGCGGCAACCGTCAGGGTTCAGCGCAACCCGTCCCTACGCACCTGTGCCGGGGTGAAGTAAGACTCCGGATCCACGCGAAAACTGAAATCCGGCGGTGTGTCCTTGTCCAGATTCAGCAGAATCATCCGCCCGGCGGTCAGGTCGTACTGCACCGAGGCGACTGCCGGAAACGCTGTCCACATGGCGATGTCGTACCACATCAGCCCATGCTCCTCCCACAGGCGCCACATTTCTCCGCGGCGATCATAGTTGTCCGAGAGCATCACCGCCCAGGTATCCTCATCGTAGTAGAAGGTCCGCCGCCCGTAATCGTGACGGGTCCCTTCCCGCAGCGTCGCCTCCACCACCCAGACCCGATGCAATTCGTAGCGCGCCAGATCCTGATTGAACCGCCCGTCATCTGTGATCATATCGTCCACTTTCACCCCCGGTGCCCAGATCTTGTACGCGTTGTAGGGCACGTACATTTCCTTGCGGCCGATCAGCTTCCATTCAAAGCGGTCGTTCGGCCCGTTGAAACCGAACCCCTGGTCGGTCGTGGCCATGCCGTCGGAAGAGGTCAGCGGATTGTCGTAGACGATCTGGGGCGCGCGCTTCACCCGGCGCTGGCCGGGACTGTAACTCCAGGCCTGGCGAAACTGCTTGGAAAAACTGGTGGGATCCCGGGCGAGCACCACCTGGCCGGCCTGCCGCGCCGGCGCGATGGTGGTCTGATAGTAGTAGAACCCCCCCGCGCCCGGCACAGTGGCGTCATAGGTTTCCACATCGTTGCTCTCGTTGCCCCAGGCGGCGTGATAGCGCACTGCCAGCTTGACGGTCTGATAGTCTCCAGTGGAGGTCACCGGCGTGGTGTTGTGGACCTGGGAAGACCAGGGAGTGAAAGGCCTGGAGGCCTGATTGATGATCGCCTGCGGGCCGTTCTTTGGTATCGGAAATGCCCAGGCCTTGACCGCACCCTCGAAGCCAATGAGATTGGGATAGGTTTCCGACATCACGATCCGTGCGCGGCCGGCGTTCTCCAGCGCGGCCTCGTAGATATACCGTTTGAAGACCGCACTGCGCCGGGTCGGGTAGATGTTCATGAAGTAGTCCGGGTAGGTCTCGAACATCGCGATCTGCCCGGCGCTCAGCTTGTCGGCGTGCTCTTTGTAGTTCTGCGCAGTAATGGTGAACAGCACTTCGTCTTCCGCAAAGGGATCGGCATGGTAGGTGCCGGGCTGCCAGCCCGGGGGCGGCTGGATGGGCTCGAACTTCCAGGCCGGGATGGTGCCCTCGGCATTGCCGGCGCGGATCGCCCCGGCCGGGGTCAGCTCAGTGCCCTCCAAGCCCAGCTTGGCCAGCTCCTCGGGAGTCGGCTTCTCGTTCAAATCCTCCTCGTTGTAGTCCTGCGCTGCGACACCCGCGCACAGAGCGGCCAGCAACAGGGCCGAAGCGGCTTTGACCGACTTCGGCCGGGAAGCAAATTTCATCATCTTGGAAGTCCCCGATTACGGATTGGATATAGGTTCTTATAGCCGTTTTCTTTGTTGCTTCTACAGCAGAATGAGTGCGGCACGAATCGATCAATCTCCTTCTTCTTGCCTGCTACACTCCGCCGGTCATGAAGCTGCACGGGCGTGCCGCCCTGGACCACTGCACCCGCAATGGTTCCAGGGCGGACCGCACCGGTTTCCCGACTCACCGCAGGCCGTCGCGACGCACCTGCGCCGGGGTGAAGAAGGTGTCTGGATCGGCACGAAAGCTGTAGTCCGGCGGTGCCGCCTTGTCCAGATTGGTGAGCAACATCCGCCCGGCCTGCATGTCATACTGCAACCCGACCACGGTGGCCCAGAAACCCTGGTCGTACCACATCACATCGTGCTCTTCCCACAGCCGCCAGAGCTCGCCGCGCCGGTCGTAGCCGTCGACCAACATGATCCACCAGGTGTCTTCGTCGTAGTAGAAAGTTCGGCGACCGTAATCGTGACGGGTTCCTTCCCGCAGCGTCGCCTCCACGACCCACACCCGGTGCAGCTCGTAGCGCGCCAGATCCTGGTTCAACCGCCCATGGTCGGTGATCATGCCATCGACATCGACCCCGGGAGCCCAGAGCTTATAGGCGTTATAAGGGACATAAAGTTCCTTGCGGCCCACCAGCTTCCATTCGAAGCGGTCGTTGGGGCCGTTGAATCCCCACTTCTGATCCGTGGTCGCCAAGCCATCACTGGATGTGAAGGGGTTGTCATAGACGATCTGCGGCGCCCGCTTGACCCGCCGCTGGCCGGGGCTGTAACTCCAGGCCTGGCGGAATTGCTCGGCAAAGCTGACCGGATCCCGGGCCAGCACCACCTGACCCGCCTGCTTGGCGGGCTCTATGGTGGTCTGGTAGTAGCGCAGTCCCTGTTCCGTCGGGTCGAAGTTGTCTATCGTATTGGTCGGCAGACTGTAGGGCCAGTGCTGCTGCACCCGCAGCTTGACGGTTTCATAGGCGCCGCTGGAAGTCACCGGCGTGGTGTTCTCGACGTTTTCCATCCAGGGGGTCACAGGCCGGGTGGCCTGATTGATGATCGCCTGGGCGCCATTCTTGGGAATGGGGAACGCCCAGGAAATCACTGCGCCCTCGAAGCCGATCAGATTGGGATAGGTCTCCGACATCTTGATCCGCGCGCGGCCGGCGTTCTCCAGCGCGGCCTTGTAGATGTACTCCGGATAGACCGCGCTGCGCCGGGTCGGATAGATGTTCATGAAGTAGTCCGGGTAGGTCTCGAACATCTTGATATGGCCGGCGCTCAGTTTGTCCGCATACTCCTTGTAGTTCTGCGCGGTGATGGTGAACAGCACCTGGTCATCGGCAAAGGGATCGGCGTGGAAGGTGCCGGGCTGCCAACCCGCCGGGGGCTGGACGGGCTCGAATTTCCAGGCGGGGATGGTGCCCTCGGCATTGCCGGCGCGGATCGCGCCGGCCGGGGTCAGTTCGGTGCCCTCCAGGCCCAGCTTGGCCAATTCTTCCGGGGTGGGCTGTTGGTTGTAATCCTGGGCGAGGGCGACCTGTGTCGCCCACCCCAGGGTGAGAACGCCTGCGGCGCTCGCTACTCGCTTCATGAAAACAGACATTTGCACGCCCTCAGAAGCTGTACTTGAAGGTGATCGCGATGTTGTCCCGGTCATCCCAGACCCCGGCCGTGCCCAGCCACCAGGTATGGGCGATATCCAGCGAGGTCGAGCTCAGGTACTCGAAGGTCACCCCGATCAGGGCGGTGCGCTGGTTCTCCACCAGGGCGCCGCTGGTGAACGGCGTATAGCCTTCCACACCGTGGGAGAACACGAACCGCGGCTTCACATTGAGGTTCCAGAACAGGTTGTTGTACTCGTAGGACGCCACCGCCGTGTATCCCCAGGCGAAAGGCGTGATCGGGCGATCCAGTGCATCCACCCCCTTGAACCGGCCCGGGTCCACCAGGGTGCCGGCCTGAGCGCTGGTGTTGCCCGCCCGCGCCGGGTCCGCCGCCGCCGCGGCCGCCGCGCTGAGCGGCGTCACGTTCCGCCGGTCGGTCGGATCGCCGTGGTCGAGGTCGTCGATCCAGGACAGGGCGACATCGAACACATAGCTCTGCCGGTCGGCGCCGAACGGCCCGCCACCCTGGGACATCACCACATTGCCCAGCCACATCCAGGTGTTGGAGGCGCCCACGTCACAACCGGGCACCAGCGGGGTGAACGCCGGATTCCGCGCAAAGACCGCGCCGGCGCCGAACAGGTTCATGCACTGGCGGGTATCGACGAAGTTCTCCCGCAGGTTGAGCTCGGTGCCGAACGACAGGCCGGTCTTGCCCAGCTCACCGCCCAGGGAGATGGCATAGGTGTCCTGATCCTCGGCGTAGACCGTCTGATAGGACAGGTTGGGCAGGGCCGGCAGGGGGGACGGCACCGGGCTGGTGGGATCGATATTCGTCTGCAGATAGGGAATGAAACTGTGGCTGCGCACCCAGTAGAATCCCAGCTCCGCGGAGTTCCAGTCCTCGATGATGAAACGCGTCGCCAGACCCCACTGGCCGCCGCGGTCGGCGTAGTCATGGCCGCGGTACTCGTTCCCGGGAATGCTCAGGTCCGAGTTATAACCGGGCCCCAGCATATCGAAGGGACTGAACAGGGTGCCTATCCCGATGAAAATGCTCGGCCGCCAGTTCCAGACGTAGTAGGCCTCGACATTCCAGGTGTCGGTCAGGTCGTAGGAGGCCCACACCATTTCCTGGGGCAGCAGCCGCTCCTTGACCTCGACCCCGGGGGTCACCCGGCCGTTGACGTCCTCAGGACTCTGCGCGGTCGAGAGCCCGCCGCCCATGATGTTGCTCTCGCCCCAGCTGATCACCTGCTTGCCGACCCGCGCCGAGAGCGCCCGGTCGGCCACCGTCCAACTGCCGAACACGAAGGCATCGAGCAGGGTGAACTTGTTGAAGGCGTCCTGGGTGCCCTCGGGCACCCCATCGTAGGTGCCGGCCGGGGTACGGCCGAAGCAGTTGTCGCAGTCCTTGGAGTTCAGCGTGTAGTCGTAGACGTACTTGAAGCGGGTGAAAAACCCGTAGTCGCCCTTGGACATCCCAAACTCGCCGAGATAGGAGAGCGGCGTGCTGTAGATGTCGCCGGCATCGTTGAAGATGTTCCAGTTGCCGCTGGCCTGAAAGGTGGGATGCCGGGCGCTCTGGGTGCGCATGGCGGTGGAGACGGAGACGGTGCTGTCCAGGTAGGCTTCGATCTCCGGATCGGAGAAATCGAGCCGCAGCGCACTGGCCGGCGC
>JBMOPO010000019.1:0-10457 GCA_049325095.1 Pseudomonadota bacterium
GCCATGACACCAGCGTACCGACTGACATCCGGCGTCAAGGGTTCGCTGCGCCGGGCTGCGCCCGCCCTTGACCCCGGCTGCCAGCCAAAACACCACCGAATCCACCCACTCGGAATTCAAGAGAGGCGAAAAACCTGGGCGCCGTGACGCTGGTTGAAAGCGTCGTAGCGGCGGCCGAGCGCCGGCGGCAGCAGCCAGGACAGCACATAGTGGCCGTCGAGCGGACCCAGCGGCAGCAGGTTGAACAGCGCCAGCAGCAGGTTGATGCGGGCCAGCGCGCGCAGCGCCAGGGCCGCCTCCGGCATCAATGCGAAGCCGCTGACCCCGGCCCAGACCAGCAGATTGACCGCGGCAGTGGCGAGCAGCAGATTCATGCCGGGCCCGGCCGCGGCCACCGCTGCCGCGCCCCAGCCGCGCAGCCGCGCCGGGCTGAAGGGCACCGGCCGCGCGTAGCCGAAGCCCACCAGCACCACCAGCAGCAGGCCCATGGGGTCGATGTGGGACAGCGGGTTGAGGGTGAGCCGCCCCGCGCGCCGCGGCGTGTCGTCGCCCAGCGCGGTGGCCAGGCCGGCGTGGCCGAACTCGTGCAGGCTGAGCGACACCACGATCGCCAGCAGCAGGATGGCGAACAGCAGCATCTGGCCGTTGAGCAACAGGCTCAGCATGGGCGGTCGGCGTGGCCTGGGGAGGCCGGCGCTCCCCGCGCCGGGGCGTTCCGGGGGCCCAGGTTACAGATACCGCTTCCGCGCCGCCACGAACGCGGCCTCGGAAGCCCACTGATCGCCGGCATCCACGCACCGGTCATCGCCGAAATCCGCGGCCAGATCCCGGGGTAGAAAACTGTCTTGGAACGCCCGCCGGTCCGCCGCGTGAGCTGATCGTCGTCATTGAAAGGCCAGCCCATGCGGTATCGGCAGCTCTCCGGAATTCGGCCCCACGACCTGCAGCGTCTTGAGAAACTCGATCACCGCAGCCTGCTCCCCCGGGGCCAGGGCGAAGAACCGGTCGCGCTGGACCCGCGCCTCGCCGCCGTGAAAGTAGATCGCCTCGGTCAGCGTGGAAAGGTCACCGCGATGCCCGTAGGGATCGGTATTGCCGACGTCCCACAGCTTGCGGGTCAGAAACTCCCGCGTGGGCCTGGGGTAAGGCGCGACGGTGAAGCTCGCCGCCGGCGCGAAGCCATTGATCATGCCCTGCGGTACCTGTTCGTTGGCAAAGTGGTCGTAATCGGAGTCGTTGAGATCGTGCCGCTTCAGATCGGTGAAGGCGGCAACCAGTGCCCCGCGCGGCCCGGCCGGCCGCAAGTGCGGCGCATCGCCCTCCCGGGTCAGATCGAAGGACACCGGTCGCGTCACATCCTCCGGCCGCAGGTTGCCCGGCGGATTGTAGGGATTGGGTTCGGTGAAGGTGCGGGCCGCCAGCGTCATGGCCGGGACATGGCAACCCCCGCAGCCGATCTCGCCGAACAACCGCTCGCCCTGGCGGGCGGCCCGGCGCCGGTCGCGATCCTCCGGCCACACCCGGGTCGGGTTGCCGAGCGCCGCCTGCCACAGGGTGGCTGCGGTGACATCGCCGACGGTCAGCTCGTCGGCGATGCCATCGCCGTCCGGGTCGGTCCCCAGGCCGAAGCGCTCCGTGGTCTGCATGCCGTGATGGTGATTCAGGGCATTGTTGGTGAATTCCCGGATCGAGATGACCGCGCCTTTCTGGTGGAAGGGCTTGATGATCAGATCCCAGTCCACGCCCTCGATTTCGGTCGGATCCAGGCGGCCGTCCGGCAGCGCGGTGACGAACCCGAAGCCAACCCCCTTGGCGGTCAGCCGGACGCGCACCGGCTGAGCGGAGGCCGCGGCCGCGCTCAGCGCCGCATCGCGCGCCCGGTGCAGCTCCGCGGTCATTTCCCGCGCGAGCATTTCGATGGCCCCCGCGCCGTGCATGCCGAGCGTGTTGCGCTCGTTCGAGAACTGCGCGTCCACCGAAAAGGTCACCGGGTCCAGGGTCTGGGCGAGGACGAAGACATTGGCGACGAAATCGCCCGCCCCGCCGGGGAATGGCTGCGCATGGCAGCCGGTGCAGGAGGTCGCGTCCGGACCCGAGGTGCGAATCGTGTGGGGCTGGGTCGGCGCCCGGGGCGCACCGCCGCCGGTGGTCCCGGGCCGGCCCTGCCCATCCAACGCGTTGAAGCGGGCGTTGAACACCAAGCCGCCGTGTTCGAGGATGTCCCGGAAAGTGACCCACCCGGCTTCGATCCCGGCCTGGTCGAGATGGTCCTGGACCGCCGCCACCTCCCCAATCGGGGCGGCTTCGGCCGCCACCACCGCACCCAGCAGGCCCAGCCCCCATGCCCAGGCCAGCCACGGGCCCCACTTCGTGCCTTCCATAGATCCTCCCTGATCCACCAACCTGCACCTGCACCTGCGACGGCGATGTGCGGTCGCGTCCCCGTCCCTGCCGCAATCGAGCTTCGGATAACGCCCGAGCCGGGCGCCCCGATGCTATGCGGGGCGGAGAATGGGCGTCAAGCGCAAACGGCACGGACGGGGGCGAAGCCGGCGGGCGGCCCGGCCCGGGCATCCGGCGGGGCCGTTGCCGGGCAGTTTTCACGCCTGGCCGTCGGGATGCGCTGCGACTCCTGGTGGCCCGCGCCCGCCTCCCGAAGCGGGCACGGCAGCGGATTCACGCACCTCATCCCGTGAGGACCCGACCGGCGGTTGCACCGGCCGGCCCCGGCCCGCCGGTCGCCCAGTCGAGCAGTTCGGCCAGATGCACCACGGGCAGCGGCGGGCCGCCGTCCGCCGGCCGCTGGGCGCGCAATTGGGTGATGCAGCCGATATTGGCGCTGACGATCAGGGCGGCGCCGGTCTCGCGCAGGGCGGCGGCCTTGTCCGCACCCAGGCGCGTGGCGAAGGCCGGCTGCAACAGGTTGTAGGTGCCGGCCGAACCACAGCACAGGTGCGGGTTGCGCGGTTCGCGCACCGCGAAGCCGCAGGCCCGGAGCAGTTCCACCGGGGCCTGCCGCTCGGCCATGCCGTGCTGCAGTGAGCAGGGGCTCTGCCAGGCCAGCGCGCGGCCGCCGGCCCGCTCGGGAAGCGCGCGCAGGGGCGCCCGGGCGTGGAGTTCCAGCAGCAGTTGCGAGAGATCCCGCACCCGGCCGGCGAGCTCGCGGGCGGCGGGGTCGTCCGGGAGCAGGTGGCCGTAGTCGCGCAGTTGGGAGCCGCAGCCGGAGGCCGTCATCAGCACCGCATCGACCGCGCCGGCGCCGGCGAGATATTCACCCCAGACCGCCAGGTTGCGCACCATGAGCGCCCGCGCCTGCTCGGCCCTGCCGAGGTGATGGGGCAGCGCGCCGCAGCAGCCGCCGCCGGCCAGGGGCACCACCACAGTGCAGCCGTGGCGGCGCAGCAGGCGCAGGGTCGCCGCATCGATTTCCGGCGCCAGCGCCGGCTGCACACAGCCGGCGATCAGCAGGACGCGGCAGGTTTCGCGGCCCTCGGCGGGATAGACCCCGGGGGCCGGGGCGCGGCCCGCGGGCGGCTCCTCCGGCAGCATCCGCGCCAGTGCGGCGAGCGGCGCCCAGGCCCGGCCGGCCAGCGCCAGAGGGCGGCGGAACCAGCGCCCCAGCCGCAGCGCGGCGCCGAAGCGGCGCCGGCCGGTGAGCAGCCAGGCCAGGCCGGCGCGCAGGCCGCGGTGGATCCACGGGCGGCGATAACGGGATTCGATCAACGCCCGCGCCGGGTCGATCAGGCGCCGGTAGGAGACCCCGGACGGGCAGGTGGTCTCGCAACTCAGGCAGGACAGGCAGTGATCCAGATGGGCCACCGTCTGCGCGGTCGGCGCCTGCCCGGTCTCCAGCAGGTCCTGGATCAGGACGATGCGCCCGCGCGGGCTCTCCAGCTCATCGCCGGTGAGCCGGTAGGTGGGGCAGGTGGCGGTGCAGAATCCGCAGTGGACGCATTTGCGCAGTTCGGCCTCGGCGCTGCGGATCAGCGGGTCGGCGCGCTGCCGGTCGGTGAAGTGGGTCTGCATGGCGAGGCCGGTCACCAATCCGCAGACATGCGGCCGGGGTTGAGAATCCCCAGCGGGTCGAAACTCTCCTTGACGCGCCGGCTCAGGGCGGCCAGCGCCGGCGGCTGCGGCTGGAACACCTCGACCCGGGCGCGGCGCTGCGGGCTCGCGTGCCATAGGGTGGCGTGGCCGCCGGCCGGTTGCAGCGCGGCGCGGATGGCTTGCGCCGCGGTGTCGGCCGGGCAGGCCAGCCACAGCGTCCCGCCGCCCTGGTCGAGCAGCCAGTCGGACTCCGCTTCCGCCGCCAGCGCGGCCAGCACCGCGGGCGCCGACGCCGGCGGCAGCACCAGCCGCCACAGTTCGCGGCCGGCGTCCACCGCCAGCGGCGCCAGGTCGCCGAGGGCGCGCCACAGGGGCCCGGAATCGCCCTCGCCGAGGAGCGCGCTGTCGCCGCCGAGCAGCGCCTGCAGACCGGCCAGGCGATGGCGCACCGAGGGCTCCGGCCCCTCCACCCGCAGCGCGGTGACGCTGCGGCCGGCACCGCCCAGACCCGGGCAGCGGGCGGCCACCGGCGCCGGCAGATGGGCCGCGCCGGTGACCACGTGCACCGAGCCCAGCGCCGCATTCATGGCCCGCGCCGCGGCGGCCGGATCCAGGCCGAACAGCAGCAGGCTGCGCGCCAGTTCCGGGGCCGGGACCACCTTCAGGGTCACCTCCCAGAGCACCGCCAGGGTGCCCCAGGAGCCGGAGAGCAGCTTGGGCAGATCGAACCCGGTGACGTTCTTGACCACCCGCCCGCCGCTCTTGAAGGGCTCGCCGCGACCGCTGTAGGCGCGCAGCCCGATGCAGTGATCCCGCGCCGCACCGGCGGCGAAGCGGCGCGGCCCCGAGAGATTGGCGGCCACCACCCCGCCCAGGGTGCCGGCGCGGGGTGCATCCGCTGCGGCCGGCGCCCGGCCGATGCGGGCGTGGTCCGGCGGCTCGAAGGCGAGCTGCTGGCGGTGCGCGGCGAGCAGGGCCTCGACCTCGGCGAGCGGCGTGCCCGCACCCGCGGTCAGCACCAGTTCCCCGGGTTCGTAGTCGCGGATGCCGGACAGGCCGGCCACGCTGAGTTCATGGGCGGCCGCCACCGGCCGGCCGATGCCCGCCTTGCTGCCGCTCCCGGTCACCGCCAGGGGCGCCCGGTTGGCCACCGCCCAGCCCAGGATCTCGGCCAGGTCTTCCGGCCGGCGCGGCGCGAAGCGCTCGGTCAAGGGCGGAACCTGCAAAGGTCGGACACGGTCACTCGCTGTCGCGGGCGTTGCAACCGGCCGGCCGCGCACTGCGGCCAAGCGGAATGCCGGGGTCGGGGGCGGACGTCTGCACGGATCGGCTCTCGCTGCGCGACCGGCGTCGCGGGATGCGCAAGAATAACCGCTACCCCGGCCGTTTGTGCTGCGCGGCGGCCGGTGGTGCCGGATGCCCCCGGGGATTGCCGGATGCGCCGCGGGTTTTGTCGGATGCGCCGCGCTGCGGCTTATCCGACCCACCCAAGCGCAGCGCGCCCGCCGGAATATTCCAAAGCGGGGGACCGGGCGGCGCCTTCCGCGGCGGACCGTGAAACCACGACCAAAACCTACCGTCATTCCGGCGCAAGCCTCCGCGATCGTCATTCCGGCGCAAGCCGGAATCCAGAGTGGTAAAAGACTGGACCCCGGCTTTCGCCGGGGTGACGATGAAGAGCGGCGGGATGATGGGCTTTTGCCGGGGTGACGCTGGACGGGCGGTGGGGTGACGGGCTTGCGCCGGGGTGACGCTGGATGGGCGGTGAGGTGAGGTGTGTTCGCCGGGGTGACGATAAAGGGCGGTGGGGTGACGGGCTTTCACCGGGCGGACGCTGGATGGCGGTGGGGCGACAGCGGAGGGCGGCGCGAACCGCCGGTTGAAAGAGGTTTTCCGGGAAGCGCCCTTGGAGGAAAACGGCAACGCCGCTGCGCCGCTGCGCGGCTTCGGACCTGCCCGAGCGCGGATCGCGGCCACAGGGCGGGGAAGTGCACCCGCCGCCCGCAGCAGAGCGCGGCGGCCAGCCGGGTTGCGGGCCAGCGTCAAAACCGGGGCAGATCGGGAAACGGCAACCGGCCGCGGTGGACATGCAGGCGGCCGAGCTCCGCACAGCGGTGGAGCTGCGGGAACACCTTGCCGGGATTGAGCCGGCCGCCGGGATCGAAGGCGCACTTCACCCGCTGCTGCTGGGCCAGATCCTGTTCGTCGAACATGGTGCCCATCAGATCGCGCTTCTCGACCCCGACCCCGTGCTCGCCGGTGAGCACCCCGCCCACCTCCACGCACAGGCGCAGGATGGCGGCGCCGAAGGCCTCGGCGCGCTCCAGCTCGCCCGGCACATTGGCGTCGTAGAGGATCAGCGGGTGCAGGTTGCCGTCGCCGGCGTGGAACACATTGGTGACCCGCAGGCCGAACTCGCGGCTCAGCTCCGCCATGCGGCCCAGCACCTCCGGCAGCCGGTGCCGGGGAATGGTGCCGTCCATGCACAGGTAGTCCGGCGACAGCCGGCCGACCGCGGGGAACGCCGCCTTGCGCCCGCTCCAGAACGCCAGCCGCTCGGCCTCGCTCCCGCTCTCCCGCACCGACACCGCGCCCTGGGCGCGGGCGATGTCCGCCACCCGCGCCAGCAGGTGGTCGACCTCCGCCGCCGGGCCGTCGAGTTCCACGATCAGCAGCGCCTCGACATCCAGCGGATAGCCGGGCTGGCAGAAGGCCTCGGTGGCGGCGACGATGAAGCGGTCCATCATCTCCAGGCCGGCGGGCACGATGCCGGCGGCGATGATCGCCGCCACCACCCGGCCGGCGTCCTCGATGGCGGCGAAGCCGAGCAGCGCGGCGCGCGCGGTCTCCGGCCGCGGCAGGATGCGCACCGTGACCTCGGTGATGATGCCGAGCAGGCCCTCCGAGCCGGTCAGCAGGCCCAGCAGGTCGTAACCTTCGGCGTCCTGATGCTTGCCGCCGAGGCGCACCAGGGTGCCGTCGGGCAGCGCCACCTCCAGGCCGAGCAGGTTGTTGGTGGTCATGCCGTACTTCAGGCAGTGCACCCCACCCGAGTTCTCGGCCACGTTGCCGCCGATGGTGCAGGCGATCTGGCTGGAGGGGTCGGGCGCGTAATAAAAGCCGCGTTCGGCCACCGCCTCGCTCAGCGCCAGGTTGGTGACCCCGCTCTGCGCGGTGACGCAGCGGTTGTCGTAGTCGATGTCGAGGATGCGGTTGAAGCGGCCGAGGCCGATCAGCACGGCATCGGCCAGCGGCAGCGCGCCGCCGGACAGCGAGGTGCCGGCCCCGCGCGCCACCACCTTGATGTTGCGCCGGTGGCAGATCGCCAGCACCCGCGACAGCTCGGCGGCATCCCTGGGCAGCACCGCCAGCAGGGGCTTCTGCCGGTAGGCGGTGAGGGCGTCGCTGTCGTAGGCGCGCAGCCCGGCGCTGTCGGCGATCACCTGATCGGCGGCGAGCACTCCGCGCAACTCGGCGAGCAGCGCCTGGCGCTGCGCCAGAATGCCGGGTTCGGGGGCGGGCATCTGCATGGGACTGGGTCTCCAGGCGCGGCCTGGTCGGGCACCCAAGCATAACCGCGCACCGAAACCCCGGCCACGACCACCCCGGCGCGCCTGGTCCGGGCGGATGCGCCGGCCGTTCCCGGCACCGGGGTCCGCCGTGGTAAAAAGTCCCCCATCACCCCCGGCGGAGGACCCCCATGGCCTACCAGACGGACAACGTCTTCGCGAAGATCCTGCGCGGCGAACTGCCCGCCCACAAGGTCTACGAGGACGAGCACAGCCTGGCGTTCATGGACCTCATGCCCCAGGTCGAGGGCCACACCCTGGTGATCCCCAGGTATCCCGCCGAGGACCTCCTCGACCTGCCGCCGGAGCACCTGTGCCATACCCTGATGACCGCCCAGCGGGTGGCGCGGGCGGTGAAGCGGGCGTTCGCCGCCGAGGGCATCATGCTCGCGCAGCTCTCCGGCGCCGCGGCGGGCCAGACGGTGTTCCACTTCCACTTCCACATCCTGCCGCGATCGGCCGGCATCGACCTGCGGCTGCACGCCCGCAACCCGGCGCCGCCCGAGGTGCTCGCCGAACACGCGCGGCGCATCCGGGAAGCACTGGAGCCCTGACCGGTGGGCGCCCGTGACCAACCCCGCATTCCAGCGCTACCTGGGCATCGACTACTCCGGCGCCGCGACCCCGGATTCCAGCCTGACGGGCGGCGCCATCGCCGCCGCGCCCATGGGCGACCCCAACGCCTCCATCCCCACCCCGCAGCCGGTGCACTACCGGCCCATGTTCGGCGCACTCGGCGGCGCCATCGCGAGCACCTGCCTCACCTTCCTCTCCCAGGCCGCACTCGCCGCCGGCATGCCGGAAAAACTCGGCCTCAAGCACCGCGCGGTGGCCGTGAAAAACACCCGCAGCATCGGCAAGGCCGACATGGTGCTCAACGACTACGCACCGCGGATGGAGGTGGACGCACAGACCTACGAAGTGCGCGCCGACGGGATGCTGCTGACCTGCGAGCCGGCCAAGGTGTTGCCGCTCTCGCAGCGGTATTTTTTGTTTTGAGGCGGGAGGGGTAGCGGGACGAGCGGAGGGCCGCTTGGCCGATGCACCATGTCACGAGGGCGGGATTACCCTGCATGCAACAACGGCGGCAAAACCGGCGCACGGGCAATATTGATCATCGGGACGGCGCCGGGCTACGCCGCGACCCACGCCCGAAAGGGGCTTGCCCGTCGCCAGCGCCTTCGCTTTCGGGTTGGAGAAGAGGGGCTGCGCCATGCTGGCTATACGAAGAAAATGTTCCGAAATTGCGCAGCGGCCAACTTGAACTTGTATGGTGGCGCATGGCAGAGCGGCAATGGAGTGTGTACGTGATTGTTCATGACGATTTTTTGGTAGAAGGGTTGCTCGATCCGGCATACACTCACCCGGCAAGAGTCGTGCGGGATATACGGAAATCTTCCGTGTTTGAACGCGGACGATTTCCAGCTACTTAATGTTAGGCGGCAGCCGAGCGCTAGCGTCGCGATTCGCCAAGTCATGGAAAGGAGAAGAAAAATGCTTGAGACCATTGCAGTTGTCTTGATCGTCCTGTAGCTTCTGGGTTTCGTCACCGCGAACACCATGGGCGGATTCATTCATATCCTCTTGATTATCGCGGTCGTGGTGATTCTGCTTCGTGTCATTCGAGGTCGACGCCTGTAGCCACTCTGTATCGATTCTGATGAGTTTCCTGGACAAGGAGAAGACAAAGTGAGCGGAATCAAAATTGCGGCAATCGTGCTGATCGTAGCTGGCGTCTTGGGGTTGGTGTACGGAGGCTTCAGCTACACCAAGGACACCCACACGACGAAAATGGGACCGATCGAGCTGTCGGTAAAGGAGACGGACACGGTCAACGTCCCGATTTGGGCTGGCGTGGGGGCGATTGTGGTCGGCGGAGTGCTCCTGCTTTTCGGGAGCAAGAAGGGCTAGCCATAGCACCTGTCGCCTATTGAGAATCCTATAAATGGTTACCAATCATTCCGTTTTCCTGTACAAATCGACCCACGTACTGTTGAGGGCGATGCATGGCACGGAAACGGGACTTGGATGCGATGGAGGCACGGCGCATCGAAGGCGCGCGGTTACTCAAGCGCAAGGTGTCGCAGGCCGAGGTGGCGCGGCGCCTGGGTGTGACGCGGCAAGCGGTGAGCGTATGGGCGCGTGCGCTCGAGCAGGCCAACGGTGCGGTGAGCAAACTCAAGGCCCGTCCGTTGGGCCGGCCGAAGCAACTCGATGCCGGGCAGTGCGCGACCCTGCGGGGGTTGTTGCTCAAAGGCGCGCTGGCGGCGGGGTTTCCCACCGAGCTGTGGACGGTCAAGCGCGTGCGCGCACTGATCGAACGCGAGTTCGGCGTTACGTACAGCCACACCGGCGGTTGGGAGCTGCTGCGCAGCCTGGGCTTCACACCCCAGAAGCCCGAGAAGCAGGCCTTGTAGCGCGATGAGCAGGCCATCGCGCAATGGCAGCGCAAGACCTGGCCTGCGCTTAAAAAAAGCCTGCCGAGAAGGCCGCACCCTCGTCTTCGTAGACGAGTCGGGCCTCTCCGAGAAGTGCCCGGTCACGCACACCTGGGCGCCGCGGGGCCAAACGCCGGTGATTCAACAGAGCTTCACCTGGAAGCAGATGTCGGCCATTGCGGGCCTGAGTTGGTGGCGCTTCTACTTTCGGTTCTTTGCCGGCGCCATCAAGAGCGAACTGGACTTGCCAGGATTTATTGAGAATTACGTAAATAACTGACACTTTTTCCCGTTTCGGTTGTCAAATGGTTTGTGTGAGAATGGCAACCGGAGCGAGTTATGAAACGCGATCTGAACGCACTCCAACGGCGACGGCTACGGGCAGCGCGCATGCTGGAGAAGG
>JBMOPO010000020.1:0-9515 GCA_049325095.1 Pseudomonadota bacterium
GCCTTGCGGTACTTCTCAAAGCCTTCACCGGCAAACGTCTTCTGGCGCATCGCGGACCGCTCCATGCAGTGGGATCGACAAGCATTATTATCGCCGATGTGGCGGATTAATCAGAGGTTCCCTAAACACCATTTCGTGGATGAGCGCTCGAGAAGGAAGCTGCGTCTATCGTGGTGGCCGACCCGATACCGTTTCACGTGCCATCACGAGTCTTCCTCGACGGTCTCTGGGGACTTCGTCCCTTCGCCGGGGACCGAGGCCGGAGAGACAAAATCCCCGAAGCGATGTTGCACAGCCGCAGGCTGGCCGCGCAGCGGCAGACCACGAGGATGTGGTCTGCAAAAACGGCGCGGAGGGAGTGAAATACGGCGCCGAACGGCTGTAGGCCGGCCCGACAGGGCGAGCGCCAGGGATAGCGCGAATAAAAAAGGCCAACAGCGAACTGTTGGCCTTTTGGTATTGGTGGAGGCGGCGGGAATTGAACCCGCGTCCGTCAGTCCGCAACCGGCGGTTCTACATGCTTAGTCGGTCTTTTGATTTAACCCTTCGCAACCCGGCCGACAGGGCGCGCGACGGGCGATTCCGGTAAGGTTTTGACGCCGCCGCCCCGGACGAGCTTTGGCGCGAGCTTGTGAGAGTCGACGCCTGATACTGAACGCACAAGCACGGCTTCAGTCAGACGGCACCCTACTGGGTATTAAGCAGCGAGTGCGTAGTTGTCGTCGTTGGCAACTATTGGTTTGCGACTCTGGATTAACGAGACTGGTCGCCGTCTCGGCATGCTCCGCGGGCCTTGTAACCGGCGTCGAATCCAAAACGCCCCCAAAACTCGCGATGTCGATGAGACCTCGTCCCCGGCCGGCAAGTTCCGAGTGAACCGGATCGTCACGGCGGGTGCGGCAGCTTATCACAGCTTCCGTTGCGGCGGCGCATCCGACCGGCCGTTGGCGGGTGGTCGACCGGGTATGGTGGAATGGGCGCCCCGGTGATTGCGGAGGCGGACCTGTGGCGGATGTACTGGTGGTGGACCTGGGGGCGGTGCGGCGCGGGGACGTCGGCCGGGTGGGCGGCAAGAACGCCTCGCTGGGGGAGATGATCGCGGCGCTCGGCGACCAGGGGATCCGGGTGCCGGGCGGGTTCGCGACCACGGCCGAGGCCTATTGGCGGTTCGTGGCCGCCAACGGCATCGACCGGTTGATCGGCGCGGCCATGGCCGCGGCCGGGAAGGGTTCGCTGGCGGCCGCGGCCGCGGAGATCCGCGCGGCCTTCGAGGGCGGCCGCTGGCCCGAGGATCTGGAAACGGCGATCCGCGACGCCTACCGGGCGCTCTGTGCCGCCACCGGGATGGCGCAGGCCGATGTCGCGGTACGTTCCAGCGCCACCGCGGAGGATCTGCCGGATGCGAGCTTCGCCGGCCAGCAGGAGACTTACCTCAATATCCGCGGCGAGGCGGCGCTGCTGGATGCCTGCAGGCGCTGTTACGCCTCGCTGTTCACCGATCGCGCGGTGAGCTACCGCGAGGCCAAGGGCTTCGCCCACGACCGGGTGGCGCTGTCGGTGGGTGTGCAGCGGATGGTGCGCAGCGACCTGGGCGGCGCCGGAGTGATGTTCTCGCTGGATACCGAGACCGGCTGCGACCGGGTGGTGGTGATCAACGCCGCCCACGGCCTGGGCGAGAACGTGGTGCAGGGTTCCGTGGATCCGGACGAATATCTGGTGTTCAAGCCGCTGCTCCGCGACCCCGGACTGGTGCCCATCATCGGCCGGCGCTGCGGTGGCAAGGAGCGCAAGCTGGTCTATGCCGAAGGCGAGGGCGCGACCACGGTGAACCTGGAGACCAGCGCCGAGGAGCGCCGTGCGCTGGTGCTGGGCGATGCCGAGATCCTGCAACTGGCGCGCTGGGCCTGCGCCATCGAGGCCCACTACGGCACCCCCATGGATATCGAGTGGGCCCGCGACGGGCGCAGCGGCGAGCTGTTCATCGTCCAGGCGCGACCGGAGACGGTGCACGCGCGCGCCGATACCGCGGTGCTGCGCTCCTACGCGATCGCCGACCAGGGTCCGGAGCTCGCGCGCGGCCTGGCGATCGGGGATGCCGCGGTGACCGGGACGGTGTGCCGCATCGACCATCCCGGCGAGATCGGGCGCTTCGTCGAGGGCGCCGTGCTGGTGGCCAAGACCACCAGCCCGGACTGGGTGCCGATCATGAAGCGCGCCCGCGCCATCGTCACCGATCACGGCGGGCGCACCTCGCACGCGGCCATCGTCAGCCGCGAGCTGGGGGTGCCGGCGGTGATCGGCACCGGCGACGGCACCCGGGTGCTGGCCGACGGCGCCGAGGTCACGGTGTCCTGCGCCGGGGGCGCCGAGGGTGTGATCTACGCGGGCGCCGCCAGCATCCGGGTCGAGGAGCTGTCGCTTGCCGAGCTGCCCGCCACCCGCACCCGGATCATGCTCAATCTGGCCGATCCGGAGGCCGCGTTGCGCTGGTGGCGGCTGCCGGCCGACGGCGTCGGCCTGGCGCGCATGGAGTTCGTCATCGACCACGCCATCAGGGTCCACCCCATGGCGCTGGTGAAGTTCGACGAGCTGGAGGACGCCGGGGCCAAGGCCGAGATTGCGCGGCTGACCGCGGGCTACCCGGAGCGCACCCATTATTTCGTCGAGCGCCTGGCGCTGGGCCTGGCGCGGATCGCCGCGGTGCAGTACCCCAATCCGGTGATCGTGCGGCTGTCGGACTTCAAGACCAACGAATACGCGCACCTGCTCGGCGGCGCCCAGTTCGAGCCCCGCGAGGAAAACCCCATGCTGGGCTTTCGCGGCGCCTCGCGCTACTACTCGCCGCGCTACCGGGAGGGCTTCGCGCTGGAGTGCCGGGCGCTGCGCAAGCTGCGCGAGGAGATGGGGTTCGACAATGTGGTGGTGATGGTGCCCTTCTGCCGCACCCCGGAGGAGGCCGACCGGGTGCTCGAGGTGATGGCCGAGCAAGGCCTCAAGCGCGGCGAGCGCGGCCTGCAGGTCTATGTGATGGGCGAGATTCCCTCCAACGTGGTGCTGGCGGCGGAGTTCGCCCGCCGCTTCGACGGCTTTTCGATCGGCTCCAACGACCTCACCCAGCTCACCCTCGGGGTGGAGCGGGACTCGGAGTTGCTGGCCGAGCTGTTCAGCGAGCAGGACGCCGCGGTGCAGTGGATGATCCGCACCCTGATCCGCGACGCCCACGCGGCCGGAGCCAAGGTGGGCCTGTGCGGCCAGGCGCCCAGCGACCACCCGGAGTTCGCCGGGTTTCTGGTGGAGTGCGGGATCGACTCGATCTCGGTGACCCCGGACCGCTTCGCCGCGGTCAAGCGCCATGTCGCTGCGGCTGAGGAGCGCAGACGCTGAGACGCGGCATGGCGGGCGGGCGATTGCCGGATGCGCCGCGGTGCGGCTCATCCGGCCTTCTGTGAGGGGGGCGTCGCGTCAGGATTGATCCGGCTGCTCAGGCGGAATGACGCAGGATGCGCTGCTTCTGGCGCTGCCAGTCGCGGGCCTTTTCGGTCTCGCGCTTGTCGTGCTGGGCCTTGCCCTTGGCCAGCGCGATCTCGCACTTGGCGCGCTGGTGTTTCCAGTAGAGGGCGGTGGCCACGCAGGTGTAGCCCTTCTGCTGCACCGCCCCGGCGAGGCGGTTGAGCTCGCGGCGGTTGAGCAGCAGCTTGCGGGTGCGGGTGGGGTCGGTGACGAAGTGGGTCGAGGCCGAGGGCAGCGGGGTGATCAGGGCGCCGAGCAGAAAGGCCTCGCCGTCCTTGAACAGCACGTAGGAATCGACCAGTTGCGCCTTGCCGGCGCGCAGGCTCTTGACCTCCCAGCCCTCCAGCACCAGCCCGGCCTCGACCCGCTCCTCGAGCTGGTAGTCGTGGCGGGCGCGACGGTTGAGCGCGATGGTGCCGGAGCCGGAGGTCTTGCCCGCGGCCCTGGCGTTCTTGGCGGGTTTGTTCATGGGCGGCGATTATAGGGATTTGCCGTGCCCGCGTCCGCGCCGTGGCGCACAGGCGCCGCCGGTTGCCGGCGAACTGCTAAGCTGCGCGGCCCGACCGAGGCAGGGGCGGCGCCATGGGCGCCCGCGGAGACCGACAGTGAGCGAAATTGCGATAGCCCGCAGCGCGCTGGTTGCCCGCAGTGCCGCCGAAATGTTCGAGCTGGTCTGCGCGGTGGAGGACTATCCCCGCTACCTGGAGGGCTGCATCGGCGCGGAGGTCTACAGCCGCACCGACACCGAGATGCGGGCGCGGCTCGATCTCGGCAGGGCCGGGCTGCGCTACAGCTTCACCACCCGCAATCTGCTGTATCGGCCCGAGCGCATCGAACTGGTGCTCGAAGAGGGCCCGTTCCGTTCCTTTCAGGGTGTCTGGACGTTCACCCAGTTGGGCGAACAGGGCTCCAAGGTCGCCCTGGAGCTGCGGTTCCAGCTCAATCACCGCCTGTTGGGCAAACCGGCCCGGGCGCTGTTCGCCCGGGTCGGCGACGACCTGGTACGGGCCCTGGTGGCGCGGGCGGCGCAGCGACAGTGACCGCAGAAGTCATCGCCATCGAGGTCGCCTGTGCGCTGCCGGATCGCCAACTGGTGGTGGCGCTGGAGGTGCCGGCCGGCACCACGGCGTGGCAGGCGGTGGCGCTGGCCGGGATCGCCGAGGCGTTTCCCGAGGTATGCATCGCGCCGCAGCGGATCGGCGTCTGGGGGCGCCTGCTGGGCACCCGGGGGTTGCCGCCGGCCGCCGAATACCGGGTTCGCTCCGGCGACCGGGTGGAGGTCTATCGGCCCCTGCTGATCGATCCCAAGGCCGCGCGCCGGCGGCGGGCGCAGCCCTGAGTCGGTGAATTTTTCGCGCTCTCGGCCCGGCCGGGGATGGCCGGGCGCGAATCCGGCGCGCAAGGGCTTGAGTTGCGCGAGCAGGTCCGGGCAGGTACCGGACTTGCTACGGGGGAAAATGCACAGGAAGTGCAGTTCTTCGCAAACTCCGCGTCTCAGCCGTCGTCGCTCCCGGCGCCGGTTGCGGGCCCGGGAGCCGGTTCCGCGCCGGGTGGTACCGCGGCGCCGGACGGCAGATAGTCGCCGCTGATGCCCACCAGGCGATCGCCGTCGAAATGGATGGTGACGTGTTCGCGCAACCGCTTGCCCGACGGCTGCCAGAGCATATAGAGATAATCCCAGCGGGATTGATCGAAGGTATCCGCGATCAGGGGGGTGCCGAGCACGAAGCGGACCTGGGCGCGGGTCATGCCCGGTCGCAACTGGTCGATCATCTCCTGGGTGACCACATTGCCCTGCTGGATCGGAAACCGGTGCACTCCCGGTAGCAGCCGAAAGCGGCGTTCGCCCTCGGAACTCGCACAGGCGGCGACCAGCAGCGAGGACAACAGCAGCGCCGCGAGTTGAGGGCGGGGCATCGCGGGGTTTCCGTGGCGGAGGTGGCGGGGGATAATACTGAAACGGCCAGAGCGTTAGAAGGGGCGCATCCGATGTCGGGAGAGGACCGGGAGATACGCAACGCCGGGCTCAAGGTCACGCATCCGCGGGTGAAGATCCTGCAACTCCTCGAGCAGTCGCAACAGAAGCACATGACTGCGGATGACGTCTACCGGGCGCTGGCCGATGCGGGAGAGGACGTCGGCATCGCCACCGTGTATCGGGTGCTGACCCAGTTCGAGGCGGTGGGGCTCGTGGAAAAGCACTCATTCGATGACGGCGCCGCCCATTACGAGCTCAACCGCGGCGACCATCACGATCACATGGTGTGCATGGTGACCGGCAAGGTCACCGAGTTCCGCAGCGACGAGATCGAGCGCATCCAGCGCAGGATCGCCGCCGAGGCGGGCTACGAGCTGATCGGCCACAGCCTGGTGCTCTACGTCAGGCCGGTCGAGAAAAAATCGTAGTTTGATCGTTGTTTGACACGGCGAGCCGGCGCCCGTCGCCGGGCGGTGCGGCTCGCACAACCCCATGTTGAATTCGGGAGCCGGTGTGGAAGATATCAGTCTGCAATCGAAGATCGATGTCCTGACCGAGGAGCAGGTGCTCATGCAGGACAGCGCGGCAGCCTTCGTCGCCGCCGATGGGGAATTGAAACGGGTGCGCGCCAACCGCTTCGTGCAACCCGGTTTCGATCGCGCCCTGTGGCGCGAGGTCGCCGCCGCCGGCTGGCTGGGCTTCCTGGTGCCCGAGGAGCTGGGCGGCGTGGGGCTGGGCTTTGCGGATCTCTCTCTGGTGCTGATCCAGCTCGGCAAGGGGCTGACCCCGGTGCCCTTCGTGGCCACCGCGGTCCTGGCCGCCCGGACCCTGATGCGCGCCGAGGACCAGGCCTTGCGCGCCGCGTATCTGCCGCGGCTGATCTCCGGCGACTGGCTGCCGGCGGTGGCCTGGCAGGAGCAGCGCGCCGCGCTGGACGCCCGGGCCCGGGCGGTGGTCTGCCGCAATGGGCGGCTCCATGGCCGCAAGCTGTTCGTCCCCGATGCCGGCGGCGCCGACGGCTTCATCGTCTCCGCCGCCGAAGCTGACGGCACCGCGCTCTATCTGGTCGAGCGGGATGCGCCGGGCCTTACCCTGGAGTTCGAGCAGCGGGTCGACGGCGGCTTTTTCGGGCACTTGCAGCTTGCCGATACCCCGGCCGGTGCCCGTCTGGCGGGGCCGGAAACCGGGGCGGCCGTACTCGCCGCGGCGCTCGACGAAAGCCGCTTTGCGGTCAGCGCGGAACTGTTGGGCGTGATGACCCGGGCGCTGGAGATCAGCGTCGATTACATCCGGCAGCGCGTCCAGTTCGACAAACCCATCGGCAGCTTCCAGGCCATCCAGCACAAGGCCGTGGACCTGTTCATCCTCAGCGAGATCTCCCGCTCCGTGGTGCTGCAGACCGCGGCGCTGTTCGACGCCGAGGCCGACGCCCGGCGGCGCGCGGTGGCCGCGAGCCAGGTCAAGGCGCGCTGTTCCGACGCGGCGCTCAGGATCGGCAAGGACGCGATCCAACTGCACGGCGGCATCGGCTACACCGATGAGTGCAACATCGGGCTCTACCTCAAGAAGGCCATGTATCTGGGTTCCTGGCTGGGCAGCGCCAGCGCCCATCGCGCGCGCTATGCGGAGCTGACCCTGGGGGTAGCGCAATGAGCGACATGCCCGACTACAACGCCATGGATGACGAGGAGTTCCGCCGTCTGGTGCACGACTGGATGGTGGCCAACTACCCCGAGGAGCTGCGCTTTCCGCCCGAACGCATGCACTGGGCGCAGTGCGGCGGCTGGTATCTCAAGCTCGCCGCGCGGGGCTGGCTGGCGCCGGGCTGGCCGCGGGAATACGGCGGCATGGGGCTGGACGCCAACAAGCTGCTCATTTTCATGGACGTGTGCGAATCCCACGGGGTCGGCCGCACCCCGGACCAGGGCATGACCATGGTGGGTCCGCTGCTCATCCAGCACGGCACGGAGGAGCAGAAGGCCCATTACCTGCCCAAAATCCTCTCCGGCGAGCACATCTGGTGCCAGGGTTACTCCGAGCCCGGCGCCGGCTCCGATCTCGCCAGCCTGCGCACCGCCGCGGTGCGCGACGGCGACCACTATGTGGTCAACGGCCACAAGATCTGGACCACGCTCGCCATGGACGCCAACATGATCTTCATGCTGGTGCGCACCCGGGATACCGGCAAGAAGCAGGAGGGTATCACCTTTCTGCTGGTGCCCCTGGACACGCCCGGCATCACGGTGCGGCCGATCATCAACCTCGGCATGCACGACGAGTTTGCCGAGGTGTTCTTCGACGATGTCCGGGTGCCGGTGGCCAATGTGGTGGGCGGCGAGAACAACGGCTGGACCATCGCCAAGGCGCTGCTGGGCCACGAGCGCATCTTCATCGGCAGCCCCAAGTTCGCCACCCTGGCCCTGTACCGGCTGCGGTCACTGGCCGAGGCGACCGGGCTGTTCGGGGATCCGGTGTTCGTGTCCCGCTACACCGCGCTCAAGCTGGATGTCGAGGATCTGGGCGCCGCCTACCGGCGCTTCGTCGCCGTGCTCAAGCGCGGCGGCCACATCGGACCCGAGGTGTCCATGCTCAAGATCTGGAACACCGAGACCCAGCAGCGCATCACCGAACTGATGCTGGAGGCGGCCGGCGAGAGCGCCGGCGTCTGGGGTGGGGTGGATACCGCCGACGGCCCGGTGCGCCCGGCCGGTGAATTCATCGGCGCGCGGCCCACCACCATCTACGGCGGCAGCAATGAGGTGCAGCGCAACATCCTCGCCAAGGCCGCCCTGAGGTTGCCCGGCTGATGGTTGAGCTGCCCGCCGACGACGCCGGCTTTCGCCGGGCGGTGCGCGCCTGGCTGGAGGAGAACTTCCCGCCGGAGCTGCGCTTTCCCACCCGGCGGCTGGATTTCCGCCAATCGCTGGCCTGGCATCGCAAGCTCGCCGAGCGGGGCTGGGTGGCGCCGGGCTGGCCGCGCGAGTACGGCGGCATGGGACTCGGCGCCTACCGGCAGGTGATCTTCTCCGAAGAGCTGGATCGCGTCGGCGCCATGATGATCCCCAACTTCGGGATCACCATGCTGGGGCCGCTGCTGATCCGCTTCGGCACCGAGGCGCAGAAGGCCCATTATCTGCCGCGCATCCTCTCCGGCGAGGATCTCTGGTGCCAGGGCTATTCCGAGCCCGGCGCCGGCTCCGACCTGGCCGCGCTGCGCACCAGTGCCGAACTCGACGGCGAGCACTGGGTGGTCAACGGCCAGAAAATCTGGACCACCATGGCGCAGCAGGCCACCCACATCTTTCTGCTGGTGCGCACCGACCGCACGGTCAGGAAGCAGCAGGGCATCAGCTTCCTGCTGGTGGCCATGGACAGCCCGGGGATCACCGTGCGGCCGATCGACAATATCGGCGGCTACTCGGAATTCGCCGAGGTGTTCTTCGACCATGTCCGGGTGCCGCGCGAGGCCATGGTCGGCGAGGTCAACCAGGGCTGGTCGATGGCCAAGGCCCTGCTCGGCGCCGAGCGGATCCTGCTCGGCAGTCCCAGGCTGGCCAAGTTTCCCCTGCAGCGGCTGGAGGCGCTGGCGCGCACCCTGGGGCTGTTCGAGGATCCGGTGTTTCGCGACCGCTACACGGCGCTCGCCATGGAGGTGGAGGACATGGTCGCCCTCTATGTGCGGCTGCTCGAAGTGTTGCGCCGCGGCGACTCCCTGGGCGAGGAGGTGTCGGTACTCAAGGTCGCGGTCACCGAGCTGTTTCAGCGGGTCACCGATCTGTTGCTGGAGGCGGCCGGCGAATACGGGGCCACCGAGGCGGTGCTGCGTCTGGATGATGGCTCCACCCTGAAGCCTGTCCACCCCTACTATCTGTCGCGGCCCGCCACCATCTACGGCGGCAGCAGCGAAGTGCAGCGCAATATCCTCGCCAAGGCATTGTTGCGGCTGCCCGGCTGAGTTCGTGAATTTTTCAGGCTCTCGGCCTGGCCACTGATGGCCGGACGCGGATCGAGCACGTCAGTGCTCGAT
>JBMOPO010000021.1:0-9469 GCA_049325095.1 Pseudomonadota bacterium
CGTCACGGATGGGAATCCCTGCGCTCAGGCGAGCGCCGCATCGAATCGCCACGCCATGCACTCTCCCGGCTCTGGCGGCTCGCCGAGCAGTCCGCATGGGCGCCGTAAAATGTGGGGAATCCTCAGGTGCAGACCAGGATTTTCCCTTTATAATCAACTCATTGCGCGCTGGATTCGCACCCGGACAGCCCCGGGCGGGCCGAGCGCTGGAACCGTTCACCGGCGCTCAGCCGTCGTCGAAGCCCAGGAATCGGGTGAAGCCGGCCACCGGCTCGCGGGGCATCTCGACCTGGTTGGCGGGGTGCTGCGGATCCGCGTAACCGAGCGCCATGCCGCAGTAGAGGTGCTGCGCCGGATCGAGGTCCAGCACCTCCTGGACCGCCGGGGCGACGTCCTGCCAGAAGCCCTGGGCACAGGTATCCAGGCCGAACTCCCGGGCCGCGAGCATCACCTGGCCGATGAAAATGCCCAGATCGCCGAGCAGGCCGGGCAGCAGCGAGCCGTGGATGCTGAAGATCAGGCCCACCGGCGCGTCGAAAAAATGGAAGTTGCGCAGCAGTTGCCGCTCGCGCGCCGGCTTGTCCCCGCGCTCGATGCCGAGCGCCGCATACAGGCGCATGCCGCAGTCGAACCGGCGCTGCCGGTAGGGTCGCGCGAAGCCGGCCGGGTCGCCGCGCAGCGGGTGCGGGTTGCTGCCCACCGGATGCTCGCCGGCCCAGGCCAGGGCGCGTTCGATCAGCCGCTTGCGGACTTCGCCGGCGACCACATGGACCTGCCAGGGCTGGGTGTTGCTGCCCGAGGGCGCCCGGCGCGCCAGCTCCAGAATACCCGCCACGGTCGCGCGGGGGACCGGGGCGGGCAGGAAGGCGCGCACCGAGCGCCGGGTTGCGATGGCCGCCGCTAGGTCCATGGTCACCCGTGCCGCGCGCGGATGGTCTCGACACCGCGCGCGCGGGCGAGCAGCAGCAGGTTCGCGGGGCGCAGCGCGAACAGGCCGTTGCAGACCACCCCGGCGATGTTGTTGAGGCGCTCCTCCAGGGCGCGCGCCGGCGCGATCGGATAGAGGCCGCGGGCGTCGATGAGGTAATTGCCGTTGTCGGTGACCACGCCCTCGCGCCATTCCGGATGGGCGCCCAGGGCGCGCAGCTGCCGGCCGACGTGGCTGCGCGCCATGGGGATGACCTCGACCGGCAGCGGGAACCGGCCCAGGTGGTCGACCCACTTCGACTGGTCGGCGATGCACACGAACTCGCGCGCCACCGCCGCCACGATCTTCTCGCGGGTGAGGGCGCCGCCGCCGCCCTTGATCATCTCCAAGTCCGGATTGATCTCATCGGCCCCGTCCACGTAAATCGCGACCTCGCCGGCGGCATTGAGGTCCACCACCGGGATGCGGTGCTCGCGCAACAGCGCCGCCGAGGCCTCCGAGCTGGCCACCGCGGCGCCGATGCGGCCCCGGTGGGGCGCCAGCAGGGCGATGAAATGATTCACCGTCGAGCCGGTGCCGATACCGATCACGGCATCGCGATCGATCCTGGCCAGGCAGTAATCGAGGGCGGCCTGGGCAGCGGCCTGCTTGAGCTGGTCCGGGGTCATCGGCTGGTTCCGCGGGAATGGGCGCCCGATTATAAGCCCCGGCGGCGGGCTCAACCTCGCCGGCGAGGCGGACGATCGCCTAGCCCGGAGTGCGCGCGCCGACGCGGCGGCGGCCTGCGCGGTTCGGAACCGATCGATGCCAGGGTCGCCCTGACCAGTTTCGGCGAGCCCTGTATCGAGGCCGTGCTGCCCATCATCCATCCCCCGCAGGTGGTCATGATCGCCGTGTGGGCCATGGTCGCGCGGCCCCGGGTCGGCGCCCGCCAGGCCGTGGTGCGCTCCCGGGGCATCCGGCTGCCCCGCGAGGCCATGGGTTACCATGGCGCGTCGCTGCCGGGACCGGAGCCCATGCCCAGGGAATATCTCAAGAAAATCCTCGACGCCCGGATCTACGACTTGGTCGAGCAGACGCCGCTCGACCCGGCACCCACGCTGTCCGGGCGGATCGGCAACCGCGTGCTGCTCAAGCGCGAGGATCTCCAGCCGGTGTTTTCGTTCAAGCTGCGCGGTGCCTACAACAAGCTGCTGCAGCTCTCGGAAGCCGAGCGCGCCGCCGGGGTGGTGGCGGCCTCGGCCGGCAATCACGCCCAGGGGTTGGCGCTGGCCGCCACCCGCATGGGCATCAGGGCGACCATCCTGATGCCCCGCACCACGCCCCAGATCAAGGTCGATGCGGTGCGCAGCCGCGGGGTGCGGGTGGTGCTGCACGGCGATACCTACGACGAGGCCTCCGAACAGGCCCAGCGGCTGGTCGCCGAGCGCGGCATGGTCTATGTCCACCCGTTCGACGATCCCGATGTGATCGCCGGCCAGGGCACCGTGGGGGTGGAGATCCTGCGCCAGCACCCGGGGCGGCTCGACGCCCTGTTCGTCCCGGTGGGCGGGGGCGGCCTGTGCGCGGGCATCGCCACCTATGTCAAGTACGTGCGGCCGGAGATCGCCGTCTACGCGGTGGAGGCGGAGGACTCCGCCTGCCTGGCCGCCGCCATGGCCGCCGGGCGCCGGGTGCGGCTGAAGGAAGTGGGGCTGTTCGCCGACGGCACCGCGGTGGCCCAGGTGGGCAGGGAGCCTTTCCGGCTGCTCAGGAATACCATCGACGGGGTGATCACCGTCACCGTCGATGAAATCTGCGCGGCGATCAAGGACATCTACGATGACACCCGCTCCATCGCCGAGCCGGCCGGGGCGCTGGCCGTGGCCGGGCTGAAAAAGCACGTGGCCGCCAGTGGCTGGCGCGACCGCACGCTGCTCGCCATCGACAGCGGGGCCAACATCAACTTCGACCGCCTGCGCTACATCGCCGAGCGCACCGAGATCGGCGAGCGCCGCGAGGCGGTCCTGGCGATCACCATCCCCGAGCAGCGCGGCAGTTTCCGGCGCTTCTGCCACGCGCTCAGCCGCCGCAATGTCACCGAGTTCAACTACCGCTACGCCGATGCCGCGGAGGCGCACATCTTCGTCGGCGTGGCGGTGGCCTCCGACGCGGATCGCGCCCAGCTGCTCGCCGAACTGCGCGAACGCGGCTACCCGGTGACCGACATGACCGACAACGAGATGGCCAAGCTGCACATCCGCCACATGGTGGGCGGTCGGGCGCCGGGCATCGACGACGAAGTGGTCTATCTGTTCGAATTCCCCGAGCGCCCGGGCGCCCTGGCCAACTTTCTCGACCGGCTCGGCGGCCGCTGGAACATCTCCATGTTCCACTACCGCAACCACGGCGCGGCCTACGGCCGGGTGCTGGTCGGCCTGCAGGTGCCGGTGCCGGCGCGCGGGGAGATCCCCGCTTTCCTCGACGCCCTCCACTACCGCTACTGCGAGGCGACCGACAACCCCGCGTACCGCTTCTTTCTGGCCTGAGGTCCCTCAGGGATTCGCCGCCGGGCGGGACCCGGCCGCGGCGAGATCCCCCAGGGTGCGGATCTGGATGGCGCCGACCCCGGAGCCGGCGAGGATGTCCTGCAGCACCACCAGCTTGTCGGTGGGCGCGAACTCGCCGCGCGCGGCCAGCACGGCGCCGGCCTCGGCGAGGATCTCCGCCGGGGTGCCGTGGCGGGACAGGCAGTAGCTCAGCACGTTGCGGTTGAGCACCAGTTGCCGGCGGGTGGTCTCGTCGAAGGCGAAGGCGCAGATCACCGGGGTCTGGGGATGGCAGTTGGTCACATAGTCGGCCATCCGGCCGCTGCGGGTGGGCACGATGATGGCACGGGCGCCGATGGATTCGGCCAGATGCACCGCCGCGGCCGCCACCTGCTGCTGGTCGTTGCCCAGGATCAGTTCGTCGGTGAAGCGCAGGCCGCGGCTGTTCTCGATCGAGCGGGCGATGCGGTCGAGCATCTCGACGCAGCGCACCGGGTGTTTGCCGACGGTGGTCTCGCCGGACAGCATGATGGCGTCGGCCTCCTCGTAGACCGCATTGGCGACATCGGTGACCTCCGCTCGGGTGGGCAGCGGATTTTCGATCATGGATTCCAGCATGTGGGTGGCGACGATGACCCGCTTGCCGTGAATGGCGCACTGGCGGACGATGCGCCGCTGCACCCGGGGCAGCATCTCGATCGGAATTTCCACGCCCAGATCGCCGCGTGCCACCATGATGCCGTCGGCCGCGGCGATGATGGCCTCGACATTGGTGAGCCCCTCCTGGTCCTCGATCTTGGCGATGATGCGGGTGGGTGCGGCGCCCAGTTCGCGCAGCAGGGCGCGCAGCGCCTCGACGTCGCTGGGGTGGCGCACGAAGGACAGCGCGATGAAATCGGCGCCCTGTTCTGCCGCGAAGGCGATGTCCTTGCGGTCCTTGTCGGTGATCGCCGGCAGATTGACCCGGATCCCCGGCAGGTTGACGTGGCGCTTGCTCTTGAGCACGCCGCCGTCGATCACCCGGCAGGTCATGGCCGGCCGCTGCTTGGCCAATACCTCGAGGTTGATCAGGCCGTTGTCGACCGTGATCCGGTCGCCGACCTTCACCGAATCGACCAGATCGGCATAGTTGATGTGGATGGAGCTGGTCTCGACATCGCCGTCGCCGCGCGCCACCACCTGGATGATGTCGCCGGTCTTGAGGTTGAGATCCTGGGCGAGGTTGCCGGTGCGAATTTCCGGCCCCTGGGTATCGACCAGCACCGCCACCGGATTGGCGGCCCCGCGGTTGATCTCGCGCAGCCCGGCGAGGACCCGGGCGTGAGATGGGTGATCGCCGTGGGACATGTTGAGGCGCGCCACGTTCATGCCGGCGGCATGCAGCCTGGCCAGCATTTCCGGCGTTTCGGTCGCAGGGCCGATGGTGCAGATGATCTTGGTCTTACGCATGGCGGTGGCGTGCGGCGATGAATGCGCGCTCGGTGGCGATCCCGTGCAGGGGAACGTCCCAGGGCGCGGGATCGAGTCGGGGCACCTGCTGGAAGGCATGGGCCAGCCCGATCCGCCGCGGGTGGCGGCGGTGGCGCAGCGATGCCAGGGTGCGGTCATAGAAGCCGCCGCCCTGGCCGAGGCGGTTGCCGCGGTCGTCGAAGGCCACCAGGGGCACCAGAATCAGGTCCAGGCTCCAGGCCGGCACCGGGCGGCGCAGGCGCGGTTCGGGAATGCCGAAGCGGTTGGCCGCCAGGGGTTCCCCTTCGCGCCAGGCCACGAAGTGGAGCCGCTGGCGCCCCAGGGGATGCAGCACCGGCAGAAAGCAGCGCTTGCCCAGCCGGTGGGCGAGGATGCGCAGCGGCGCCGGGTCGATCTCGCCGCCGCGGGCCAGATAGAAACCGATGCGCCGGGCGCGGCGGAAGGCCGGCAGGCGGGCGATCCGGTCGCACAGCGCCGCGCTGGCCGCCGCCTGCAGCGCCGGCGCCAGCCCGCGGCGGCGGGCGCGCAGCATCCGGCGCAACTGCCGGGCTGGCGGAGGCTGGGCTGGCGGGGGGCTGCGATCCTGCACGTCACGGCTCGCTGGCTGCCGGTCACCGGCACTGCGCGGCGCGGGTGGGACCGCGCCGGGTGAATTCGGGCCCCCGGAGTGCCGCTGTCGAGGTGGCCTTGAACCGAAAGTTCAAGGTGGGGTTCTCCGCTGGGCTTCAGGCTTTCCGCAGTGCGGACATGCACAACGGCCCGGGAGGAGAGCCCCCGGGTGCTGATATCGGCTAAGGACATGTCCGACTGGCGCACACCCCAGGGTGGGGCCATTATAGTGCCGGTTCGACTGCGGTTGACAGGGCCGCCGGGCGCTTATTCGAGGTCCAGGATGGCCTGGCTCAGCTTGTGGTCGAGGCGCTCCAGATCGGCGCCGATCGCCGCGCCCACAACGCTGTCCCGGCGCGCCTGGGCCAGCTCGTAGGCCAGGTTGAGCGCCGCCATCACCGCGATCCGTTCGAGCCCGATGACGTTGCCGGAGCGGCGGATCTCGCGCATCCGCTGATCCAGGTCGCGGGCCGCGGCGAGCAGGGCATCCTGCTGGTCCGGGGGGCACTGGACCTGATATTCCTTGTCGAGGATCCGGATGCTGACCGTGCTGCCGCTGATTTCGGCCATGGCATCAGGACTCCGGCGCCAGGGCTTTGAGGCGGGCGATCATGTTCTCGATCTTGGTGCGCGCGCGCTCGTTCTTCTCCAGCAGCTGGCTGCGCTCGCGGGCCAGACTGGCCTCGCGTTCGCGCAGCATTTCGTTTTCTGCCTTGAGGCGCGCGCCGGCGGCGACCAGCAGATCGAGCTTGTGTTCGAGGTCCGCGATCGAGGGCCCTGTCATGGCCGGTGCGCTCATGGCTAGCGGTGGAAAACTATAATTGCCCGCCGTCGGATTGGTCAATCGACGGCGGCCCCATGCTAGGATGCGACGCCAGATTCCGCCGATTTCCGATCCGGTGACGCCCTTCGACAAGCTCGCCGCCGCTTTCGCGGCACTCGGCATTCCGCTGGATCCGGCGGAGTGGCACGGCCTGTTGGCCGGCGCCGGCGCGGGTGGCGGCCGCAGCCCGGAGCAGGTGCTGGCCCTGCTCGAGACCGAACTGGCCGTCGAGGTGGTGGAGGACGGCTTGCGCCGCGCGCTCACCGCGATCGCGGCCGACACCGCCGCCGAACTGACCCGCATCGACTGCGGCTTCCAACCGCTGTTGCCCGACGACGACCAGCCGCTGGCGGACCGGGTGCGCGCGCTGGCCGCCTGGTGCCAGGGATTCCTCGCCGGCCTGGGGCAGGGCGGGGACGCCCGGCGCCTGGGCGCCGAAACCCGCGCGGCGCTCGATGATCTGGCCGCCATCGGTTGCGCCGACGCGCAGTTGGATGGTGGGGAGGAGGACGAGCGGGATTACGCCGAACTGGTCGAATACGTCCGCACCGCCGCGCTGCTGATCGATGCCGAACTGCGCGAGCAGGGCGCGGCGCGCGGACTGCACTGATTGGTACCTCACCGGGGGAGCGCATGATCGAGCCCAGGGAATTCGCCCGCCGTCGCCGCGAACTGATGGGGATGATGAGTCCCAACAGCATCGCCATCCTCACCGCCGCGCCGGAGCGCGTGCGCAGCCGCGATACCTTTTTTCCCTACCGCCAGGACAGCGACTTCCACTATCTGAGCGGCTTTCCGGAGCCCGAGGCGGTCATGGTGCTGCTGCCCAGGCGGCCCCAGGGCGAGTTCATCCTGTTCTGCCGCGAGCGCGACCGCAGCCGCGAGATCTGGGACGGCCACCGCGCCGGCCCCGATGGCGCCAGAGCGCAATACGGCGCCGACGACGCCTTCCCCATCGCCGATATCGACGACATCCTGCCCGGGCTCATCGAGGGGCGCGATCGGGTCTACTACGCCCTGGGCCGCAACCGCAGCTTCGACGGCCGCCTGCTCGACTGGATCGAGGCCATCCGCGCCCGCGCCCGGGCCGGGGCGGTGCCGCCCGACGAATTCGTCGACCTCGACCACCTGCTCCACGAGATGCGGCTGTTCAAAAGCGCCAAGGAGCTGAGCCTGATGCGCAAGGCGGGCGCGATCAGCGCGCGCGCCCATTGCCGGGCGATGCAGATTGCACGTCCCGGCATGTACGAATACCAGCTCCAGGCCGAGATCGAGCACGCCTTCGCCAGCGAGGGCGCGCGCCATCCCGCCTACGGCTCCATCGTCGGCGGCGGCGCCAATGCCTGCGTCCTGCACTATGTCGAGAACAGTGCGCCGCTCCAGGACGGCGACCTGGTGCTGGTCGACGCCGGCTGCGAATACCAGCACTACGCCGCCGACATCACCCGCACCTTCCCGGTCGGCGGCCGCTTTTCCGGGCCCCAGCGGGCGCTCTACGAGGTGGTCCTGGCCGCCCAGCTCGCCGCCATCGACGCGGTGCGCGCCGGCAATCGCTGGGACGAGCCCCACCGGGCCAGCGTGCGGGTGATCACCGAGGGGCTGGTGGCGCTGGGGCTGCTGAAGGGCGACGTCGAGGAATTGATCGCCAACAATGCCTACACCGAGTTCTACATGCATCGCGCCGGCCACTGGCTGGGCATGGACGTGCACGACGTCGGCGATTACAAGGTCGATGGCGAGTGGCGCGAGCTGGAGCCGGGCATGGTGCTGACCGTCGAGCCCGGGATCTACGTGGCGCCGGACAACCGCAAGGTGGCCAAGCGGTGGCGCGGCATCGGCATCCGCATCGAGGACGACGTCGCCCTCACCCGCAAGGGCATCGAGGTGCTCACCGCCGGGGTGCCCAAGACCATCGCCGACATCGAGCACCTGATGGCGAACTGAAGTGGACGCCACCCTGGACATCGCCATCGCCGGCACCGGCCACACCGCGCTCACCGCCGCCCTGGTGCTGGCGCGGGCCGTGCCGCACTGGCGCATCGCCCTGCTGGGCGCCTCCGGCGCCGGCGGCGGGGCCGATCCCCGGGTCACCGCGCTGGCGGCGAGCAGCCGGGAGGTCTTTTCCGCGCTGGGTCTGTGGCCGGCGCTGGCGGCGCAGGCGGCGCCGATCCGCGATATCCGGGTCAGCGAGCGCGGCGCCCCGGCGCAGGCCGGTTTGGGCCCGGTGGCGGAAGCCGCCGCGTTCGGCCACGTGATCGCCAACGGCGCCCTGGGAGCCTGCCTGGCGCAGGCCGTGGCGGCGTCGGGCAATGTGCGGCGATTGGCGCGGGTCGCGGGTGTGCCGCGGCCGGGCGCGGGGCATTTCGAGGTCCCGCTCGAAGGCGGCGTGCTGTGCGCCCGCCTGCTGGTGGTTGCCGATGGCGCCGACTCGCCGCTGCGCGCCGCGCTGGGCATCGAGACCCGGATCCGCGACCATGCCGCCACGGCGCTGCTCGCCACCCTGGAGCTCGCCGCGCCCCACCGGGGCGTGGCGTTTGAGCATTTCACGCCCAGCGGTCCCCTGGCGCTGTTGCCGCTGCCCACGCGGGATGGGTGCGACCGCATGGCCCTGGTCTGGGTGCTGCCGCCCGCGCGCGCGACCGCACTGGCGCAGGCCGCGCCGGAGTCGCGCCGCGCCGAGTTGGCTGCCGCACTGCCGCCGGGGGCGGCTGCGGTGCGCGCCATGGGCGCCCCGGCACTGGTGCCGCTGCACCGCGTGCTGGCCTGCGAACAGGTGCGCTCGCGGCTGGTCCTCGCCGGCAACGCCGCGCACTGCCTGCACCCGGTGGCCGGCCAGGGCTTCAATCTGACGGTGCGGGATCTGGCCGCGCTGGCGCAGTGCCTGCGCGAGCACGCCGCCGCCGGCGGCGATCCCGGCGACCTGCGCCCGCTCTCGGCCTACGCCCGTGAGCGCGAGCGCGACCAGTGCCGCACCCTGTCGTTCAGCGAGGCGCTGCCGGCGCTCTTCGCCCGCCGGGAGCTGCCCCTGGTGGTCGGCCGCCAGCTCGGCCTGATCGCCCTGGACCTGCTGCCGCCGCTGCGCCGGGCGGTGGCCGGGTTCGGCGCGGGGCT